>NZ_CP092365.1:653593-1307187 GCF_022370835.2 Mycolicibacillus parakoreensis | reverse complement strand
GGCTACTACAACGCCGAGGCGGTCAACAAACGAGCATTCAACCCGGACGGCTTTTTCCGCTCCGGCGACCAGGTGCGCTTGCGGCAGGACGGATACCTCGAGGTCACCGGGCGGATCAAGGACGTGATCCAGCGGGCCGGCGAGACCGTCGCCGCCGAAGAGCTCGAGGTCCATCTGCTGGCCCACCCCGCGATCAGCGCGGCGGCGGCAGTCGGCCTGCCCGACCCCTACCTGGGCGAACAGATCTGCGCCGCAGTCGTTTTCCACGCAGACCCGCTGACGCTGACCCAACTCCACCACCACCTGGAGGGCCGCGGGGTGGCCGCCCACGCGCGACCGGACACCGTGGTGGCGATGGCGGCCCTGCCCACCACCGCGGTCGGCAAGGTCGACAAGAAGGCCATTGTCCGGCTGATCAGCGTCGACACCGAGCCGGCCGGCGACCGGTGAGCGACCCAACACCGGGTAAGCCTAGCCTTGCCTTGGTTGAGCGTGTACCGTCGCTGCCCATGACTTCGTCTACTCCCGCCACCGTACGCAGCGCGCTGCACGAGATTCTTCGCGACGATCTCAACGTCGATGTCAGCCGGGTGACACCGGAATCCCGGCTCATCGACGACGTCGGGTTGGATTCGGTGGCCTTCGCGGTCGGCATGGTGGCCATCGAGGACAAAACGGGGGCGGTCCTCAGCGAAGAGGATCTGCTGACCTGCGACACGGTGGCCGAACTCGAGGCGGCCATCGCGGCCAAGGTGCCCGCCGCCCAGTGAGTGCGCTGGCCGACGCCCTCACCCGGGCGATGAGTTCCTCACCGAACGACCTGATGGTCCTCGACCGCGACACCGGCGACTGGATTCGCCACCCCTGGCCGCTGGTGCACGCGCGGGCCGCCAGTGTCGCCGCCGGTGTCCTCGACGTCGACGACGGCAACGCCGTCGGCCTGGTGGGCGAGCCGACCGCCGATCTCGTCGCCGCAATCCAGGGGGCGTGGTTGGCCGGCCGCAGCGTCTCGGTGCTGCCGGGGCCGGTCCGCGGCGCCGACACCGAGCAATGGGCCCGCTCGACGTTGGACCGGTTCACCCGGATCGGGGTCGGGGTCGTGTTCAGCAACGGCACCGCGTTGGACCTGCTCGGCGCCGCACAGCCGTCGCTTCCGGTTCTCGATGTCGCCGAAGCGGCCGGTACGGGGCGCACGGTCACTCCGGTGCCCGCTGCCCCCGGGGTGGCGGCGGTGCTGCAGGGAACCGCGGGGTCCACCGGGACCCCGCGCACCGCGCAGCTCTCCCCGGAGGCGGTCCTGGCCAACCTGCGGGGGCTCATCGAGCGGGTCGATGTCGTACGAGGGGTCGACGTCGGCTGCTCCTGGCTCCCGCTCTACCACGACATGGGGCTGACGTTTCTGCTCACCAGCGCCCTGGCGGGCATCCCGGTGTGGCTGGCGCCCACCACCGCGTTCGCCGCCTCACCGTTTCGCTGGCTGCAGTGGCTCCACGACAGTCGCGCGACCCTGACCGCCGCGCCCAACTTCGCCTACAACGTCATCGGCAAATACGCCCGCCGGGTTCCCGACGTGGATCTGAGCAGCGTACGCATGGCCATCAACGGCGGCGAACCGGTCGACTGCACCGGCATGGACCGCTTCTGCACCGAAATGGCGCGGTTCGGCTTCTCCGCGGGGGCGGTCTGTGCGTCCTACGGCCTGGCGGAGGCCACCTGCGCGGTGACCGTGCCCGTCCCCGGAGAAGGCCTGCGCTACGACGACGTTCCCGCTGACGAACCGGGCACTCCGGCCCGGCGCCACGCGGTCCTGGGCACCCCGATCCCGGGACTGCAGGTCCGGATCGCCCGTGGCGGCGAGCACCGCGACATCGGCGGGCGCGAGGTCGGCGAGATCGAGATCCGGGGCGAGTCGATGATGACCGGCTACCTCGGCGAAGCGCCACTCGATCCGGACTCCTGGTTTGCCACAGGTGATTTGGGATATCTCACCGACGACGGGCTGGTCGTCTGCGGGCGGGCCAAGGAGGTCATCTCGGTGGCCGGACGCAATGTCTTCCCCACCGAGATCGAACGGGTGGCCGCCGAGGTGCGCGGGGTCCGAGAGGGGGCCGTCGTGGCCGTGGCCGCCGACGGGGAGCGTCCCGGGTTGGTGATCACCGCCGAGTTTCGTGGCCGGGATGCCTCCGGTGCGCGCAGCCAACTGGTGTCCCGGGTCGCCGCCGAATGCGGTGTGGTGCCGGCCGACGTGGTGTTCGTCTCCCCCGGCACACTGCCCCGCACCTCGTCGGGAAAGCTGCGCCGGCTCGAAGTCAAGAACAATCTGGAAGCAGTGCACTCATGACCGCCGCGATCACCGATTACCGGGCCCTGCTGGACGACGTGTTCGATCAGCGGGTCACCGACTGGACCGCCGAAGCCGAAGCCAGTGAACGGTTTCCACGCAAGCTGATCGAATACCTCGGGGACTGCGGGGTGTTCGCCCAGAAGTGGGGCGAGGACACCCAGCCGAACGTGGCCCGACTGATCGAGTTGGCGTTCGCGCTGGGCCGCACGGGGTCCGCCGGCATCGGGGTGGGAGTCAGCCTGCACGACTCGGCCATCGCGATCCTGCGACGCTTCGGGCGCTCGGAGTATCTGCGCACCCTCGCCGATCAGGCGATCCGCGGGCAGGCGGTGCTCTGCATCGGCGCGTCCGAGGAATCCGGGGGCTCGGATCTGCAGATCGTGGAGACCGAGGTCCACACCGAGGGCGACGGCTACCGGGTGCGCGGGGTCAAAAAGTTCGTCTCGCTGTCCCCGATCGCCGACCACATCATGGTGGTGGCCCGCAGCGTCGACGGCGACCCGAACAGCCGGCACGGCAACGTGCTGGTGATCGCGGTGCCCACCGCGCAGGTCGACGTCCAACAGCCCTACCGCAAGGTCGGGGCGGGACCGTTGGACACCGCCGCGGTGCACATCGACACCTGGGTTCGCCCCGACGCGCTCATCGCGCGCCCGGGAACCGGGCTGGCCGCGATCTCCTGGGGACTGGCCCATGAACGCATGTCGATCGCCGGGCAGGTCGCCTCCTCGTGCCAACTGGTGTTGGGGGTCACCCACGCCCGCATGGTCAACCGCCGCCAATTCGGCGCCACCCTCTTCGAGCACCAGGCGCTGCGGCTGCGCCTGGCCGATCTGCAGGCCCGCGTCGATCTGCTCCGCCACGGCCTACACGGCATCGCCGCCCAGGGCCGGTTGGATCTGCGGGCCGCCGCGGCGGTGAAGGTCAGCGCCGCCCGGCTGGGCGAAGAGGTGATCGGCGAATGCATGCATATCTTCGGCGGCTCGGGCTATCTGATCGACGAGACCCCGCTCGGCCGGTGGTGGCGCGACATGAAACTGGCCCGGGTCGGCGGCGGCACCGACGAGGTGCTCTGGGAGCTGGTCGCCGCCGGTATGCGCCCCGACCACGACGGCTACGCCGAGTTGTTCGGGGCCTCCCCGTCGGACTGAGCGCTCGCCGCGTCGCCCTCGGCCGGGCGCGCAAGGGCATACAGCGCCATCCTCCGGTTGGCCATGTCGTGTTCGCCGAGGAAGGTGCAGCCGACGAACTCGCACATCCGCCGCACCACGGTGTTGCGATGATCGGGGTCGAACATGATCCGCCGGCACCGCGGGTCGCGGTCGAACACGCTGGCCACGATGCGCGGCAACAGCAACGGCGCGATCCCCCGGTTGATGATCGCCACGTCGGCGATGGCTGCGTGGATCCCCACGTCGTAGGGGTCGGCGTCGTAACGCGGGCCGATGGAATCCTTCGCCGCCCGGTAGACCTCGACGTAGCCTTGGTCTTTCCCGCGCAAGCTGACCAGCAACGGACGCGAGAAGGTCCCGGCGAGCTGCGCACTGAGGTACCGGTGCCAACGGTCGACCGGCCAGGCGTACTCCCAGCTCTCCGCCAGGTGCGGCCGGTTCATCCATTCGGCGATCATCGGGGCGTCGGCGTCGGGGTCGACCACGCGGATCGCGAACGGCTCGGCCAACCGCGGAATCGGGGGGCCGGGCACCGCCCGGACGGCGTCGGTGAGGTCATCGGTGAGTTCGCGCGGCAGGATCGGTGCGGTGTCGGTCATGTCGACAGCGAGCGTACCGGAGTAAGTGAGGGTGGGCTAACCTGACGTCGAAAAGATGCGTTAGGCTCACCTCGCTCTTAGGTCATGATGGCGGCGCGTCCGGCTCCCTGCAGATCCCGGGGTAACGCTGAATCCTCCGATATTGCCGCTTGTTTCGAGCCCGGCTACCTCTTCACCAGGGTCGGGTTAGGATGCCCTATTTTAGGTTAGGCAGCCCTATTGTATCTTAGGTTAGGCTCAGGTAACCTCCATCTCGCCCTCAGTGGCAACACAGCAGTAACAACCAAAGAACGGAGACACTGTGCAACTGGCACTTCGTCCAACGGCGGGCCGGGACCCCTCGCCCGACGCCACCCGGACCCGTCCGCTTGTGGCGGCCGGCGCCGCCATCATGGGCGCCGGGTTGATCATCGCGAACCCGGCGTCGCCGGTGCTCCCCGACGTGCAGGCGCGGGCGGTGAATCTCACCGCCGTGGAAGACCTGTTCGGCGATTTCGGCACCTACAGTCAGGTCGTCACCGACAGTCTGCAGGGCTCACTTCAGGGCATGGTGAACGTCGTCATCGGCGGAAACGGCCCCTCCAATGGGTTGGTGGGCATGGCGCCGATGATCGCCGACGCACTGCAGAACGGGGATCTGCTGGAGGTAGTCCAGATCCTCAACTGGGACTTGCTCTTCGACATGCAGGGCATCTTCCAGCCGCTGTTCGACCACACCGTTCGCGGCACCGGTGAGTTCGTCAACGGTATAACGGGCATTCCCGGCATGCTCTTCGCCGATCTCGGCGATGCGACCGGTTTCGACCCGTTGAACAACGTGGGCGATCTCTGGAGTGTCTTCTCCGACTTCGGTACGTGGAAGGGGCTGGCCAATGGTGTCATGTCACCGGAGATCGGGGTGGCGTTCCAACTCGGCGAATCCGCTGGCGCCATCGGGGAGGCGTTCTCGGGCGGCGAATTCGGCACCGCGTTCGGAGAGATCACCGACCTGCCCGGAGCGCTCGCGGAAGCTTTCTTCAGCGGCTACGCGTTCTCGGGGAATGACCCGTTCTCCGGCCTGCTGAACAGCGGCGGGTTGCTCGATCAGCTGTTGGTCCGAATCCCGGAAAAGATGTTCGACGCCGTGGGACTTGAGGAGTTGGCCGCCGCCAACCCGCTGAACGGGGTGTTCAACGCTGACCTGTACGGGGACCTGTTCGGCGGCCTGTTCGACGGCGACCTGCTCAACGGCCTGTTCGACGGCAACCTCTTCGACGGCGCCGGTGAGCTGGTCAACCCCAGTATGTTCACCGACCTGTTCACCGGTGACCTGTTCGGCGGCCTCGGCGAGCTTTTCGACCCCGGGATGTTCACCGAGCTGCTCGGCGGCGACATGCTCAGCGGTCTGGGAGACCTGTTCAACCCCATGTGGTTCATCGACATGATCACCTCGATGTTCCTCGGGTAACACCGACCCGGGCCTCCCGCTCCACCCCCCTGGGGCGGGAGGCCCGACCCGTCGGCGACGACTCGACGCCAACCCGGATGTTGCCATTGACTAATGTCACCATTGGCTGTTGACTAGCTTGCATGCTCTTCGGCCGGTCCCCCAGACGCAGCCACCGGGCGGCGGCGGTGGTGACCGGCGCCGGCAGCGGCATCGGAGCGGCGTTCGCCCGCGAGCTCGCTCGCCGCGGCGGGGCGGTGGTCTGCAGCGATATCGATGAGGCGGGCGCCGAACGCACCGCCGCGGCGATCACCGCCGACGGCGGGCGGGCCACCGCGCTGCGCTGCGACGTGTCCCAGGTGGCCGATGTGACGAAACTGGCGACCGACGCCCAGGGCTGGTTCGACGGCCCGCCCACCCTGGTCGTCAACAACGCCGGCGTCGGCGCCGGCGGCACCTCGATCGGGACGATGCCGATCGACGACTGGACCTGGACCCTCGGGGTCAACCTGTGGGGCCCCATCCACGGCTGCCACGTGTTCACCCCGGTCCTGCGTGCCGCGCACGGCAACCAACCGCGCGGCATCATCAACGTCGCCTCGGCCGCGTCGTTCGGCGCCGCACCGAACATGGCCGCCTACAACGTCTCCAAGGCGGGTGTGCTGTCGCTCTCGGAGACCCTGGCCGCCGAACTGTCCGGCACCGGGATCGGTGTGACCGTGTTGTGCCCGACGTTCGTCAAGACCAACATCGTCGATGCCGGCCGGATCACCGCGCAATCGGTCGAGCTCGCTGGCCGCTTGATGCGCTGGACCGGGTTCTCCGCCGACCGGGTCGCACGCACCTGTCTGGACACCCACGATCGCGGATCGCTGTACTGCATGCCCCAACTGGACGCCAAGATCGGGTGGGGCATCAAACGGTTCGCCCCCGAGATATACACCCGCGGCATCGGTCTGGTCTCCCGCACCGGGCCGCACTGAACACCCACACCACCTGGAGGACCGGCGATGACCATCGACATGGACGTCATGCTCACCAAGATCAAGGACCGCCAGTGGGCGCTGGCCGACATCGACTGGGAGGCCCCGGGCGCGGAGACCATCACCGCCGCGATGCGGCCCAAGCTGAAGGCCTTCATGGCCGACCTGTGCTGGATCGAGAACATCGGCGCCCGCGGGTTCGCGGCGATGGCGCGCAAGGCGCCCACCGCGACGCTGGCCGAGATCTACCGTTATTTCCACGCCGAGGAACAGCGCCACGCCAATGCCGAACTGGCACTGATGAAGCGCTGGGGAATGCTCGACGAAGCCGAGATGCCCGAACCCAACGTCAACATCCGCCTGGCCATGCAGTGGCTGGACGACTACGCCGACGAGATGCCGCTGTCGGTGCTGGGCACCGTCATTCCGATGCTGGAGGTCGCCCTGGACGGGGCCTTGTTGAAATTTCTGCTCGACGAGGTCGATGACCCGGTCTGCCACCAGGTGTTCGAGAAGATCAACAACGACGAATCCCGGCACATCGCCGTCGACTTCGCGGTGTTGGAACTCATCGGACACAGCACGACGCGCAAGCTGATGATCGAGTTCGTCGGCAACATCGCCTCACCGGGGGTGATCGTCGGGGCGCTGATGGCGGTTCCGCTGTTCAACCGCGTGCGCAACGAGATCATCGGGATGGGCATGGACCCGCAGCGCCTCTACACCGCGCTGATGCGTTTTCAGCAGTTCGGCGACCGCGGCGAGAAAACCCAGAAAGTGCCCGCCTACCAACTGATCAAGGGCTACGCCAAGATGTTCGCCAACCCCGACAGCCGGTATCACCTGCTGGCCAACCCGACGGTCTGGCTCTCCGACCTCTACCCGCGTCGGCTGCTCAAACCGATTCCCAGTTGGTTCAAGGAACTGACCCACGAGCCGGCGGCCTGATCATGCCCAAGCCACGCCTCTATCAGACCCTGATCATCGGCGCCGGATTCACCGGCATCGGGGCGGCGATCAAACTCGACCGGGCCGGACTCGACGACTTCCTCATCCTGGAGCGCAGCGACCGCGTCGGCGGCACCTGGCGAGACACCCGCTATCCCGGTGCGGCCTGCGACATCCCGTCGCTGCTGTACTCCTTCTCGTTCGTCAAGAACCCGTCGTGGTCGCGGGCCTACTCCCCCGCCGAGGAGATCTGCCGCCACATCGAGGCCATGGCCGAACAGTTCACGGTGCGCGACCGGATCCGGTTCGGCCACGAGGTCACCGGGCTGCGCTTCGACGACGCCACCGGGGTGTGGACCGTCGCGGCGGGGCGGCGACGGTTTCGGGCGCGCACCGTGGTGTTGGCGTCGGGTCCACTGACCGACGCCAGTCTGCCCGATATGCGCGGCCTCGACAGCTACACCGGTCATGTCATCCACTCCGCGCGCTGGGACGCCGACTACGATTTCACCGGCAAACGGGTCGCGGTCATCGGAACCGGCGCCAGTGCGGTGCAGATCGTGCCCGAACTGGTCAACAAGGCCGACTTCGTCAAGGTGTTCCAGCGCACCCCCGGATGGGTGCTGCCCCGGGTCGATGTCGCCATGCCCGCCGCGGTCAAGGACCTGTTCGCCCGGGTCCCGGCCGCCCAGGAGCTGGCCCGCCAGGCACTGTTCTGGGGCCACGAGATCACCGCCGGCGCGCTGGTGTGGGACACACCGCTCAGCGGGTTGGTGGCCCGGCTGGGCCGAGCCCACCTGCGCGCCGCGGTCGCCGATCCGTGGTTGCGTCGCCAACTCACCCCCGGCTTCACCCCGGGCTGCAAACGCATGCTGCTCTCCAGCGACTACTACCCCGCCCTGCAGCGCCCCAACTGCAAGCTGATCGACTGGCCGATCGCGACCCTGAGCCCGGCCGGAATCCGTACCAGCGACGGGGTGGAGCACCACCTGGATGCGATCGTGTTCGCCACCGGCTACGACGTGCACCTGAGCGGACCGCCGTTCCCGGTCACCGGTCTCGACGGCCGCAGCCTGGCCGACGAGTGGGCCGGCGGCGGGCAGGCTTACAAGAGCATCCAGGCCCACGGCTATCCCAATCTATTCTTCATGACCGGGCCCAACTCCGGGCCCGGGCACAACTCGCTGCTGGTCTACGTCGAGGGCCAACTGGACTACGCGGTGCGCGCGATCTCCACGATCGTGCGCGACGACCTGCGCTACCTCGACGTGCTCGCCGACGTCCAACGCCGCCACAACATCCGGCTGCAGCGCCGGTTGGCCAAGACGACGTGGATGTCGGGGTGTCGCAGCTGGTATCTGACCGACGACGGGTTCAACGCGGCCATGTATCCCGGTTTCGCCACCCAGTATCTTCGACAGATGCGCTCGTTCCGAATGTCCGACTATCTCGCGGTGCCCCGGCGGTCACCGGCCCGCGCCGTCGTGTCCGCGTGACGGCCGATTCGCGCGCCGAACCGGGCACGGTCACCGGGATCCTGGCCAACCTGCGGCGGGCCCCGCGGCGACTGCGCCGGGGGTCCCGCGACGTGATCGAAGCCGCGGTGAGCCAGCTCTTCGACGCCGCCGCCCGCGATCCGGGCGCGGCGAACTCCGGGGAGTACCGCATCGAGGAGCTGGCCCGGCTGGCCGGCACCACCACCCGCAACATCCGGGTGTACCGGGACCGGGGGCTGCTGCCGGCCCCGCTGCGGGTGGGGCGGATCGCGCTCTACAACGACACGCATCTGACCCGGTTGCGCCTGGTCACCTCGATGCTCGATCGCGGCTACAACATCGCCCACGTCAAGGAGATGCTCGCCGCCTGGGAGAACGGCAAGAGTCTCGCCGATGTGCTGGGACTGGAGTCCGCGATCGCCGGGACCTGGACCACCGAACATCCCGAGACGATGTCGCGGCGCGCCGCCGAAGCGCTCATCGCCAATCCGGCGGCGTTCACCCGTCTGGTGGACTTAGAGATCATCCGCGTCGACGGGATGTCCGCGACGATCACCCGCCCCAAACTCATTGCGGCATTTCGGGAGATCAGTGGCTACGGGGTGGACATCGAGACGCTGATCGACCTGCACGAACAGATCCTGCCGCACCTGGACGCCGTCAGTGACCTGTTGGTCCGCGCCGGTGCCGACCATGTTCTCGGCCGCATCAACCCCGGTGAGGCGCTGCCCGAGGACACCGAGATCGCCGAGTTGATCACGATGCTGGTGCGTTTCCGCACCCAGGCGGTGGCATCGGTGACCGCGACACTGGCCTCATCGATCGAGTCGACCATCGAATCCATGGTCGGATCCCTGCTGAGTGACGTGCTGGCGCCGCCGAACGCCTAACGTCGCTCGGCCTGTCCAGCGACGGCCACCAGGTACGGTGCCACCGTCGCGAGCTTTTCGCAGGTCTCCTCGAATTCTCGCTCCGGGGTGGAGGCGGCGATGATCCCCGCACCCGCGCGCAGCCACGCCTGCCCGTCGCGCTCGTAGGCGGCGCGCAACGTCAAGGCGGCGTCCATCTCACCGTCGGCGCCGAACATCACCACCGCTCCGGAATACAGCCCGCGCAGCCCCTCATCGAGGCGCATGATGGCGTCCAGCGCCTCGCCCTTCGGGATCCCGGAGGCGGTGACCGCCGGAAAGAACGCCTCCAGCGCGTCCATCCGATTGCACCGGGGTGCCAGGCGGGCGCGCACGGTCGAGCCCAGATGCTGCACGCTGCCGCGCTCGCGCACCGTCATGAAGTCGGTGACCGCGGCGGTGCCCGGTTCGGCCACCTCGGCCATCTCCGCCATCGAGGTACGCACCGAGATGGCGTGCTCGACGATCTCCTTGGAGTCGGAGACCAGGTCCTCGCGGGCTTGTCGGTCCGGGGCGGCACCACGGCCCAGCGCCCGGGTCCCGGCCAACGGTTCGGTGAGCACCACACCGTTGGCGCGGACCGCGGCGACCAGCTCCGGGCTGAACCCCAACGAGCGAATCCCGCCCACTCGCAGCAGAAACGAGCGCGCCGGGGTGTTGCTGCGCCGCCCCAGCCGGTAGGTCGCCGGAAAATCCACCGCGAACGGCAACGGGACGCGGCGCGACAGGATGACTTTCTCGTA
Source organism: Mycolicibacillus parakoreensis (assembly GCF_022370835.2). The sequence goes on along the minus strand of NZ_CP092365.1, from coordinate 1,296,568 downwards.
GCGACCGGCCTCGATCTCCCCGATCGCACCGGCGACCCGGTCGCAGAAGCCACTGGTATCCAAGCCCACGTTCACCGCGGAGGGCGTCGGCGCCGGCGTCGGCTCCTGTCTCAACAGCTCTGCCAACGCGGCACGGCAGCGCGCGTCGGCGTCGCACAATCGGACATGCTCGGCGGTGACGACGATGCGGATGCGCGGACAGAACACCCGTGCCAGCGGCGTTCCGGGGTCCAGTCGGTCCTGCAGCCCCCAGCGGTGCGCCGCGAACTCGAAGGTCACCCAGCCGAAGGCCTGATCCGCCTCGAGCAGCATCGCGTCGACGGCCTCGGCGAGCACCGCGGCGGGTCGGCCGGACCAGCCGCGACGCTCGACACGGCCGTCATCGACCACGCGCAACTCGTCGCTGTCCAACTCGACCATGGCGCGCACCCCGATCGCCAGAGTCCAGATGCCGCCACGTTCGTAGAGTTGATAATCCTCGCCGTCCCGTTCGGGCAGCACCGCGGCGAGTTCGGCGGCCAGGTCGGCGGGGTCGAAACCCGGCGGGATCTCAACGAGATCCGCCGCGGCGACGGGGGCTTGAACACTAACCTCGGTCACGGTTAGTAAATGTAGCCTAACCTATCTTCTAGCGAAACTCCCCCGTCGCCTCACCGCCGGTCAGCTCGCCGAGGCGGCCTGGATCAGTTCGTTGGCCGACGCCCGGGAGAGCTCCCATCCGCCCTGGTCAACGAAGGTGAGGTTCATGGTGCGGGCGGCCAACTGCGGCCCGGAGACCGTGACGTCGGCGCTGGCCGAACCGGGGCCGGCCGACGTGATGTTGTTCACGTTGAACGCCAACGGCAGCTGGCCCTTGCGCTCAGCCTTGCGCAGCTTGTGGTCGGCGACGGCGCTCTCGGCACCACCCAGGCCGCCCTCGATGAGGGAACTCTTGTTGGCGAAGGACACCCCCGGGTCGGCGAGGCTGTTGAGCAGCCCGATCAGCTGGTCGGCGGTCGGCAGCACCTCGGCGGGGTTGAGCGGCAGCGGCGCACCCACGGCGGCGAGCTGCACCTGCGACGCGGGCGCGGGGGTGAGCGCGGTGCTCACGCCGAGCGCGGCGGCTCCGATCGCAGCGACGGCGGCCACACCGGTGGTCAGGGTTTTCACGGTCACGGTTGATCCTTTCGCTGGGGTATCGGCTCCGAGGGAAACGCTCCGATACTGCAGTTGTCGTCCATACCGGCTCCGGTGTTACATCCGGGGTGGCTCCCGCAGCGTGGGCACGGCCCCCGCCTATCGTGGATGCGCCGCCCGCGCGGCCCCGACTTCAAAGAGGGACGTTCTTCCATGGCGTATTCGCTGCAGCCTGTCACCCGGGCCGAGGCTCTGGCGCGCCGACGCGCGGCGCAGACCCCGTACAAATCGTTTCTGGTGATGGCCGCCCTGGCCGGGCTGACGCTGCTGGTGGCGTTGCCGTATGTCATCACCGGCCGGTCGGCGACCGTGGCGTGGACCGTGGTCGTCGTCGCGGCGGTGGTGGCCGTGGCCGCGGCCGTCGGGGCGCGCAACGCCATCCGGCAGATGCGCTACCGCATCGCGGTGGCCCTGGCGGGCCTGCGGTTGCTCGCCATCGTGGTCGGCGGCGTCGTGATGATCTGGGCCATGGGCCAACTCGCCCACGTCGTGGGACTGACGTGGGGATGGCAGGCGCTGAAGCTGGTGCTGGCGCTGGCGGTGGTGGCCGGTCTCGGCTATCACCTGGCCACCTCGACGCTGTTCATCGGTGACGTGGCGGGGTTGCGGTTTCGCGCCACGTTGGTGCGCTGGAAAGACATCTCGGAGGTGGTGATCGCCGCCGATGACGCCCGCGGCACCGTCGAGATCGGTGCGGCGGGCCGCGATGCGCCGCCGACGCCCATGCCGGTGCGCGACAACGAGGTGCTCACCGACCTGCCGTACCGAACGGTGGTGCGCGCGAGAAGTTTCAGCCTCGACCGACTGCGCTGGGCGATGAATCAGTCCGGCCGTGACGACATCGCGCTCGTCGAGCGCATCGGCGACGGCGAGCGGGTGCTCGGGCACGCCAACAGGTGGACGTAGCGCGGGGCTACATCGCGCGCAGCAACGCCGCCCGGCTCTTGACATGCCAGTGCTCCCAGCGGGAGTTGCGCAGCTTGGTCATCCGCGCGCTCATCGCCGCACCGAGATCCTCCAACTGCTCGTCGGTGAAGGAGAGCGGCGCCGGCGGCGGTATCAGGTCGCGCTCCTCCTCATCGGCGTGCGCTTCCAACACGGTGAGGAAGAAATTCCATTCGTCCTCGTAGTCCGGCGAGGTGGTGGGGGTGCGCAGCGCGGTGGCCAGCGCGTCGTAGACCTGACGGTGTTCGGCGTGGGCGATCGCGATCAGCCGGCTCGCCGCGGCCAGCGCCGGGTAGTAGATGTCGTCCTCGATGCGCATGTGGATGTCGAACTCCACCAACAGCTCATCGAGGATGCGCTGACGTTCGGCCGAGCCGACCGGGGCCGCCTTCAGCCGGGTACCCAGGCCGCGCAGCACGTCGTGGTGCTCCCGCAGGACGTCGTAGGCGTTGCTCACAGACTGGCCTCCTCGGTGGTGGTCTCGGTGGCGCCGAGCGCGGACACCGGGGTGTGGCGTCCCGACCCGACCGGATGGTCGGCGCCGTCACGCAGTTCGACGGTGCCGCCTCGCACCCGGGCCTGATAGCACGGCAGCGGGGCGGCCGCCGGGCCGCGGACCACCTCGCCGGTGGCGGTGGCGAATTGGGAACCGTGCCAGGGGCACACGATGCGGCCCCGGTCGAGCCACCCGTCCTCCATCGGCGCGGCCAAATGCGGGCAGAGCCCGCCGAGCGCGGCCACGGTGTCCCCGGTGCGGCAGAGCACCACCGGCACCCCGTCGACCTCGACGCGGGTGGGTTTTCCGGCCGGCAGCTCGGCCACCGGGGCGACCGGGGTCCACTGCGCGATCCGCAGCCGGTTACCCGACTGGTCCAGCCCGATCCCGGATCCGAAGACCAACGCACCACCCAAAAACCCGCTGCCGGTGGTGATTCCGTAGGCCACGGCGCTGGTCACGATCCCCCGCCGGTGCCGTCCCCGACGCCGATCCCACCACGACTGGATATAGAGACCGGTGGCGACAACGTTGAGGATCCCGTGCACGGCGCCGATGCGGCGGTCCTGCTCGTGGGTGTGCTGCCAGTCGGCGACACCGGTGACTGCCGACGCCAGATTGGCGGCGATCCCCACCCCCAGGGCACGTTGGGCGAACCGGGAGGCGTCGAGCACCTCGGTCCTGGGTCTGCCGGGCAGCACGCTGAGCGCGTCGAGGGCGACCGTGGTCCCGATCGCTCCGCTGGTGAACGAGGCCAGCGGGGGATGCACCGGGTGGCCCAGCCACACCCCGTTGAGCAGGTTGGTGAGCCGGTCGCGCGCGCCGCCGAAGGCGTTGAACACGAACGTGAGCACGTTCTCGAAGCGGTAACTGGGCCGGTCGATCCACTCCTGGCGGCCCAACGCCAGCAGCGCCCGGTTGCCCACCCGGTGGACCCGGTTCTCCGGCGTTGCCCTATTCGGGGACCCCTTGACCATGCAGACCCGTCCTTTTCTCAACGACATCCGAATCGGCGGTTGTCACCGCCAGGCGGGACCGGTCCCGCTGACCAGCCGGCCCCCCGGCCGCACCATCCAGCTCTCCGCATCCGCAGGAATACTAACCGTTTTTCTCCGTAAAATCGGATTTCTAGCGGATGAATAATCTCACATACGGTTTCTCAACCGTATTTTCTCCGCAGATGCTGGTCGGTCCGCGCGCCAGGGCCGCGGAAGCGGTCGCCGGGGTGGTCTCGGGTTGTTCCGGGCGACGGCGTCAACCCAGCAGTGTGCGCACCACCGCGTCGGCCAGCAGCCTGCCGCGGTCGGTGAGCGCCAGGCGCTCCCCCTCGGCGACCAGCAGCCCGTCGCCGACGGCGGTCTGGGCGCGGCGGCGTTCCTCGGCGCTCAACAGCGCGGTCGCCAACCCGTGGCGCAGCCGCAGGCCCAGCATGACCTCTTCGGTGTGCCGGTCGACCGCCGAGAGCGTCTCGAATCCCGCCACCGGCAGCGCCCGCTCATCGATGGCGCGAGAGTAAGCGGTGGGGTGCTTGAGGTTCCAGCACCGAATATCGCCGATGTGCCCGTGCGCGCCGGGTCCGGCCCCCCACCACTGGCCGCCGTCCCAGTAGCCGAGGTTGTGGCGGCACTGCCCGCCCGGGCGGCTCCAGTTCGACACCTCATACCAGTGCAGTCCGGCGTCGGCGAGCATCGCGTCGACCAGTTCGTAGCGCGCGGCCAGCACATCGTCGTCGGGAGCGGGCAGTTCCCCGCGGCGCACCCGGCGAGCCAGCGCGGTGCCGTCCTCGACGATCAGCGCGTAGGCCGAGACGTGGTCGACGCCGGCGGCGACGGCGGCCTCCACCGAGGAGCACAGATCGTCATCGGTCTCCCCCGGGGTGCCGTAGATCAGGTCGAGGCTGACGTGTTCGAATCCGGCCGCGAACGCCTCGGCGGCCGCGGCCTGGGCCCGGCCCGGCGAGTGCACCCGATCCAACGTCGCCAGCACCCCGGGTGCGACCGACTGCATGCCCAGCGACACCCGGGTGTAGCCGGCGGTGCGGATCTCCTCGAAGAACTCCGGCGAGGTCGATTCGGGGTTCGCCTCGGTGGTGACCTCGGCCTGCGGCGCCAACCCGAAGCTGTCGCGCACCGCGTCGAGCATCACCCGCATCCGGGTGCCCCCGAGCAGCGACGGTGTGCCCCCGCCGACGAACACCGTGTCGGCGACCGGCCCGCCGAGGTGCTCGGCCGCCATCGTCAACTCGGCGCACAGCCCCGCCAGCCACGTATCCGGGTTGACTCCGCCCAGTTCGGCGGGGGTGTAGGTGTTGAAATCACAGTAACCACAGCGGGTCAGGCAGAACGGCACGTGCAGATACAGCCCGAACGGGGTGCCGGGGCGAAGCTGCAGGGTCGGCAGCGCAGAAGGCGCCATACCGTCGACTCTAAGCGCATCGTCTCAGCGCGGCCCCCGGTAGCCGCCGGCATCGTTCCACAGTTCGGTGATCAGGTGGCTCAGCGAGCCCGTCGGGGCGGCATCGCGGCTCGATGACAGGCAGCTCGGCCAGGCATCCGGACCCTGGCTGGCCAGAATGTGTTTGGCCACGTCGACCTGCTCGGCGGGGCTCGCGTCGGCGGGATTGGCGGCCATCTCGGCGCCGCCGTTGGCCCGCCAGGTGCTCTCGCTGATCTGCAGGCCGCCGAAGTCGCCGTTGCCGGTAGCGGCCGACCAGTCGCCGCCGGACTCGCACTGAGCGACCGCCTCCCAGTTGACGCCATCCCCGGCGGCGACCGCGGGGGCCACCAGCGCGGTGCCCGCGAGCAGTGCCGCCGCCCACCGGCGGCGCGGCGTCATGGCGTCTCCATCCGGCTGGCCAGCCACCGACCGTCGACCTTCTCCATCGTGATGTCCACCCGGCTGCGGTCGAGGTGGGGATCGGGGTCCTCGGCGTTGGTCACCGCTTGGTCGACGAACAACAACACGGTGACGTGGGTGGGGCTGGCGGATTTGACCGCGGAGTCGATCACCCGGCCGTGGGCCACCACGGCCTTGTCGGCGAACAGCCGCTGCAGCCGTGGCGTCGAGGTCGCATACATGTCCTGAAGCGCACCGGTGGCGCCGTCGCGCGCCGCGGCGAAATACCGCTCGGGGTCTTCCCCGTCGATGCTGGTCAGGGTCAGCGCGTAGCGCTCGGCGGCACTCAGGGCCTGCGCGGCGGCGACGTCGGTGCGGTGCCGCTGATAGGTCCGCCACCCGCCGTACGCCACCACCACCAGCAGCAGCACGATCACCGCCGGGGCGAGGCGCCGACGCGCGCGGCCCGCGGCGCTGTCGCGGTGGGCCGCGGTCGGCGCGACCTGTGTCTCAGACATCCTCTAGGCCTCTCCAGGATCGCCGGGTAACCCGATGGTCGCGTCACGAGCAGCGGTGACGGCGTCACGACACGGGCCGACACCGCGATGCCCCGGAGACACACAGCGGCCCGCACAGCGACCGCTCAGGTCGTGGACCGGCGGCGACTTTTACTCACGGTGAGCAGAAATTTCACCCGGTTAGGGCGTTTTCGGGTTCGCATGGCACAATGGCCACCGTGACTGTTGCTCGCCGCACCCCGTTCGACATCGCCCTGGTGGCGCGGCGCCACGTCGACCTCAAGCGCGTCTGCAGCTGTTGTTGTCTGCCTTGACGCCGTAGACCCGCCCACTGACACCCCAGCTGGCCGCCGGATCTGCGCGACCGGACAGCCCCGCTGGCCTGCGCATCCTCCGGTGGCTCCGCGACGAAGGAGCAGCCGATGACCACCGCCTCGACCGCCGCGCCGAAAGCCCGGCCGAAAAAGACCCGTGACGAGGGCCAGTGGGCGCTGGGCAGCCTCGACCCGCTGAACCCCAACGAAGAACTCAAGCGCGACGACCCGGCGCTCAACGTGCGGGCCCGGATCCTCGACACCTACTCCAAGCAGGGGTTCGACTCGATCGACAAGACCGACCTGCGTGGCCGGTTCCGTTGGATGGGTCTCTACACCCAACGCGCCCAGGGCTACGACGGCACCTTCACCGGTGACGAGAACGCCGACCTGCTGGAGGCGCCCTACTTCATGATGCGGGTGCGCTGCGACGGCAAGCCGATGTCGGTGGCCGCGGTGCGCACCCTGGGCACGATCTCCACCGAGTTCGCCCGCGACACCGCCGACATCTCCGACCGGATGAACCTGCAGTACCACTGGATCGAGATCGAGAACGTCCCCGAGATCTGGGACCGGCTGGCCGCGGTGGGCTTGCAGACCACCGAGGCGTGCGGCGACTGCCCGCGCGGCATGCTCGGCTCGCCGCTGGCCGGCGAATCCCTCGACGAGGTGCTCGACACCACACCGGCGCTCGATGAGATCGTGCGCCGCTACATCGGCGACCCCGAGTACGCCAACCTTCCCCGCAAGTACAAGACCGCGATCTCGGGGCTGCAGGACGTCGCCCACGAGATCAACGACGTGTCGTTCATCGGGGTCGAGCACCCCGAACACGGCCCCGGCCTGGACCTGTGGGTCGGCGGCGGGTTGTCGACCAACCCGATGCTCGCCCAGCGCCTCGGCGCGTGGGTGCCCCTCGACGAGGTGCCCGACGTGTGGGAAGCGGTCACCAAGCTGTTCCGCGACTACGGCTACCGACGGTTGCGCTCCAAGGCCCGGCTGAAGTTCCTGGTCAAGGACTGGGGCGTGGAGAAGTTCCGGGAAGTTCTCGAAACGGAGTACCTGGGACGCCAGCTGCTCGACGGCCCCGCCCCGGTGCAGCCCACCGCCACCGTCGACCACGTCGGGGTGCAGAGGACCAAAAACGGCCTCAACGCGGTCGGAGTGGCTCCGGTCTCCGGCCGGGTGTCGGGCACCACGTTGACGAAGGTGGCCGAGCTGATGGAGCAGGCCGGCTCCGACCGCGCCCGGTTCACCCCGTACCAGAAGCTGATCATCCTCGACGTCGCCGACGACAAGCTCGACGAACTGCTCGCCGGATTGGACGCCCTGGGCCTGCCCGCCAACCCCTCACCCTGGCGACGCAACCTGATGGCCTGCACCGGTCTGGAGTTCTGCAAACTGTCCTTCGTCGAGACCCGGGTGCGCGCCCAGGCTCTGGTGCCCGAGTTGGAGCGTCGCCTGGACGATCTCAACGCGCTGTTGGAGGTGCCCGTCACGGTCAACCTCAACGGCTGCCCGAACTCGTGCGCGCGCATCCAGGTCGCCGACATCGGGTTCAAGGGCCAGATGATCGACGACGGCACGGGCAACCCGGTGCCCGGTTTCCAGGTGCATCTGGGCGGCAGCCTCGGCGCCGACAGCGGCTTCGGACGCAAACTGCGTCAACACAAGGTGACCAGCGACGAACTCGGTGACTACATCGAGCGCCTGGTGCGCAACTTCATCAAGCAGCGCACCGACGGGGAGCGGTTCGCCCAGTGGGTGGTGCGCGCCGAGGAGGACGACCTCCGATGAGCGGGCGGACCGAAACGCAGTTGCGGGAGTTGGCCGCCCGCGGCGCGGTCGAACTCGACGGAGCCACCGCCACCGAGTTGCTCGCCTGGACCGACGAGCATTTCGGTGGCCGGGACGGTGGGCGCGGCCACGACGGTGCCGACTACGTGGTGGCCTCCAACATGGCCGACGCGGTGCTGGTGGATCTGGCCGCCAAGGTGCGCCCCGGGGTGCCGGTGCTGTTCTTGGACACCGGATACCACTTCGCGGAGACCATCGGCACCCGTGACGCGGTGGAGGCGATGTACGACGTGCACATCCTCAACGTCACACCCGGGCAGTCCGTCGCCGAGCAAGACGCCACGCACGGCAAGGATCTGTTTGCCCGTGATCCGGGCCTCTGCTGCCGACTGCGCAAAGTCGAACCGCTGACCCGGGCGCTGCACGGCTACGCGGCCTGGGTGACCGGGATTCGCCGCGTGGAGGCGCCGACCCGCGCCAACGCGCCGCTGATCAGCTTCGATGAGTCGTTCGGGCTGGTGAAGGTCAATCCGCTGGCCGCCTGGACCGATGCGGACATGGATGACTACATCGCCGAGCACAATGTGGTGGTCAACCCGCTCATCGACGAGGGCTATCCGTCGATCGGATGCGCACCGTGCACCGCCAAACCCGCGGCCGGTGCCGATCCGCGCAGCGGGCGCTGGGCCGGCAACGCCAAGATCGAGTGCGGGTTGCACGCCTCGTGACCACGTTGCTGTTGACCGCGCACGGCAGCGCTGACTCGCGCTCGCCGGCCAACACCCAGGCGATCGCCGGCCATCTGCGTCGGGTGGCGCCGGAATTCGATGTGCGCGTGGCGTTCTGCGAACACAACACGCCGAACCTGAGCACCGCGCTGCGCGGTGCGCACGATGACGTGATCGTGGCCCCGTTCCTTCTCGCCGGCGCCTACCACGCCCACACCGACATCCCGGCCCTCATCGCCGAAGCCGGGGCCCGGGTTCGGCAGGCCGCCGTGCTCGGCGAGGACGAGCGACTGTTGCAGGTGATGCGCCAGCGGCTCGGCGAGCTCGGGGTCTCCCGCTTCGACGCCGGGCTCGGGGTGCTGGTCGTCGCCGTCGGATCCTCCTGCCCGGACGCCAATGCCCGCACCGCGCGGGTCGCCGAGCGGCTGACCCGCGGCACCCGCTGGGCCGCAGCGGAGGTCGGGTTCGTCACCGGACCGGCGGCCTCGCTCGACTCCGCCGCCGAGCACCTGTACGCGCGGGGCGCCACCCGCCTGGTGGTCGCGCCGTGGTTCCTGGCGCATGGACGGATCACCGATCGGGTCGCCGGATTCGCCGCCGGCCACAATCTGGCGATGGCCGAGCCGCTGGGTGCACACCGCCTGGTGGCCGCCACCGTGCTCGACCGCGTCGAAGACCTCCTGGCCAGCCGGCCCGCGGTCGCCTGACACGCTGCGCCCCGCGGCCGCCCAGCGCCGTGCGCCCAGCGGCCGCCTAGCGCCGTGCGCCCAGCCGCACGTTTCGGTGCGGTTTGGTCGCCCGAACGCACGCAAACGTGCGGCTGGGTGAACGCGCCGGCGCAAGCGGCACCGTGGGCGACCCCGACGCAGGCCCACCCCGGCGCCGGCCCGGGTCAACGAGCGCCGGCGGCCAGCGTCGACACCTGGGTGGCCCGCACGTAGACGGTGTCGCCGGCGACCAATTGCAGCGCCTCGGCGTCACCGCGGGTGATCTGGGCGGTGAACGCGTGCCCGGTCGCCGCGTTGGTCAACTCCACCCGCACCTCGAACCCGAGCATGACCACCCGGTTCACCGTGGCGCGCAGCACCGCGGCCGCGGCGGTGGCATCGCCGTCGGTGACCGCCATCTCCGGGCTGCGGCCGACCCGGATGTCGTGCGGGCGCACCAGGGTGCCGTTCAGCGACGACACCGGCCCCAGAAACGACATCACGAACGCGTTCGCGGGCTGGTCGTACACCTCGTCAGGAGTACCGATCTGTTCGATACGTCCGTTGTTGAGCACCGCGATGCGGCCCGCCACGTCCAACGCCTCCGCCTGGTCGTGGGTGACCAGCACCGTGGTGACGTGGGTTTCGTCGTGGAGGCGGCGCAGCCAGACCCGCAGATCGTCGCGAACCTTGGCGTCGAGTGCACCGAACGGCTCGTCGAGCAGCAACACCTGCGGATCCACCGCGAGCGCGCGGGCCAGCGCCATACGCTGGCGTTGCCCGCCGGAGAGTTGGTTGGGATAGCGGGTCTGAAACCCACTGAGCCCCACCACCTCCAGCAGGTTATCGACTTTGGAGGCGATCTCGGCCTTGGGACGGTGCCGGATCTTCAGGCCGAACGCCACGTTGTCACGCACCGTCATGTGTTTGAACGCCGCGTAGTGCTGGAACACGAACCCGATCCCCCGCTGCTGCGGCGCCACCCCGGTGACCTCACGGCCGTGGATGGTGATCGTGCCGCTGTCGGGGTGATCGAGTCCGGCGATCGCCCGCAGCAGCGTCGACTTGCCCGATCCACTCGGACCCAGCAACGCGGTCAGCGAGCCCGCCGGCACGGTGAAATCGACGTTGTCGAGGGCGACGAAATCGCCGTAACGTTTGCTGGCACCGCGCACGGTGATCGCCGCGTCCACCGCCGCCTCCTTTCGTTCCTCGGTCATTGGGTCGTCCGCGTCCGCCGGGCATCGAGCACGACCTGGGCGACGAGCACCAGCACCGCCACCGCCATCAGCAACGTCGACAGCGCGTAGGCGCCGTACTCCTCGCCGCGGCTGTAGCGATCGGAGACCAACAGCGTCAGCGTCTGTGACGTTCCGGGAAGGTTCGATGACACCATCAACACCGCCCCGTACTCCCCGAGCGTGCGCGCCACCGTCAACACGATGCCGTAGGTCAGTCCCCACCGGATCGAGGGCAGCGTGATGCGCCAGAACGTCTGCCACGAGGTGGCCCCCAACGTGGCGGCGGCCTCCTCCTGGTCGGTGCCGAGTTCGCGGAGCACCGGTTCGACCTCCCGCACCACGAACGGGCAGGTGACGAAGATGCTGGCCAACACGATCCCGGGCAGACCGAAGATGATCTTGAACCCGAGGTTGTTCTCGACGAAGCCGAGTGCGCCGGCCGAACCCCACAAGACGATCAGCGCCACACCCACGATGACCGGCGACACCGCGAACGGCAGGTCGATCAGTGCCTGCAATAGTCCCTTTCCCCGAAACCGGTTGCGGGCCAAGACCAGTGCTGTCGGCACCCCGAACAGCACGTTCAGCGGCACCACGATCGCGACGACCAGCAGGGACAAATCCAGTGCGGCGATGGCCGCCGGTGTGCTGATGTAGGCGATGAACTGAGAAAGCCCCGGGGCGAAGGTCCGCCACAGGATCAACCCGACCGGCACGACCAACAGCACCGCCACATAGCCCAGGGCCAGCAAGCGCAGCAGCCGCCGCACCGGAAGCGAGGGGCTCACCGCTGCTGCTCCTCGAGTTTGGCGACCCGGGTGCCGACCAGGCGTAGCACCACCAGCACCGTGAACGAGATCGCGAGCAGCACGATGGAGATCGCTGCCGCACCGGCGCGATCATCGTTTTCGATCAAGGTCCGGATCCACTGCGAGGACACCTCGGTCTCGCCCGGCACCGCACCGCCGATCAGCACCACCGACCCGAACTCGCCGATCGCCCGGGAAAACGCCAGGCCCGCACCGGTGAACAGCGCGGGAACCAGCGACGGCAGCACCACGCGACGGAACACGGTGAGGTTGGTCGCCCCCAGCGACGCCGCCGCCTCCTCGGCCTCGTGGTCGACCTCCAACAGCACCGGCTGGACGGTGCGCACCACGAACGGGCAGGTGACGAAAGCCAGCGCCAGCGCGACCCCCCATCCGGTGTGTTGCAGATGCAGACCGACCGGGCTCTGCGGGCCGTACAACGCCAGCATCACCAGGCTCGCGACGATGGTGGGCAGCGCGAACGGCAGATCGATGATCGCCTCGACCAGTCGTTTACCGACGAACTCGTCGCGCACCAGCACCCACGCGATGAGCAGCCCGAACACCACGTTGAGCACGGTGACCGCCACCGCCAGGGTCACGGTCACCCGAAAGGACTCCACCGCGGCGTGCGAGGTGACGGCGGCGATGAAACTGTGCGGGCCGGCGCCGCCGGCCTGCCAGACGATCGCCGCCAACGGCAGCAGCACGATCACCGAGAGCCACCCGGTGGCCATCCCGACGCGCAACCCGGTTCCGGCGCGGCGACGATCGGACAGACCCCGCGGCGCACGGGGCGCCGGCGTGTCCGCCACGCGTGCCGCCGGGACGCTCATCCGGTGGCCTCCAGGTAGATCTGGGTGATCGCGCCGGTGGTCTTGGTGAACAGCTGCGGGTCGACGCTCTCCCATCCGCCGAGGTCGTCGATGGTGTACAGGGTGCTCGGCGTCGGGAACGTCGCGGCGAAATCGGCGCGCACCGCCGGATCCACCGGCCGGAACCCGGCTCGTGCCCACAGTCGCTGGGTCTTCGGCAGGTACAGGAAGTTCTTGAACGCGGTGGCCGCGTCCAGATGCCGGCTGGTGGTGATCACCGCGACCGGGTTGTCGATCCGGAAGGTCCGCGCGGGCAGCACGTGCTCGACGTCCTTACCCTGCTGCTCGGCGGCGATCGCCTCATTCTCGTAGCTGATCAGGACGTCGCCGGAACCCTGGGTGAACACGTCGGTGGCCTCACGGCCGGACCCGGGCCGCAAGCGGACGTGGTCGTTGACCAACCTGGCGATGAAATCCAGTCCGGCCTGCGGGTTTTTGCCGCCGTCACTTTTGGCGGCGTAGGGGGCCAACAGGTTCCATTTGGCCGAACCCGAACTCAACGGGTTGGGGGTGATGACCTCCAGGCCGGGGCGCAACAGGTCGTCCCAGTCGTGGATGTTCAGCGGATTGCCCTTGCGCACCACCAGGGTCACCACCGACCCGAACGGGATGCCCTTGGTGACGTCGGCGTTCCAGGACGACGAGACCTTCCCCGCATCAACCAGTCGGGTGATGTCGGGCTGCACCGAGAAGTTCACCACGTCGGCGGGCTTGCCGTCGGCGACGCCGCGCGACTGGTCGGCTGAGGCCCCATAGGAGGCGGTCACCTCGATGCCCTCTCCGGCCTCCGAATCGTGGAACGCCGGGATCACCTTGCTCCAGCCGGGTTCGGTCACCGCGTAGGTGACCAGGGTGATCCCGGTCTCGGCGTCACTGCGGGAGGTGGCGCCCACCTCGTCGCTGGGTCCGCCGCCGCAGGCCGCGAGCAAGGCGCCGGTGAGGGCGAGTGCGGTGATCCGGGACGCGAACATCGAGGGCCTTTCCGGGTGGCTTCGGAGCGGAGACACGCGGCTGTGGTGACTCGGACGACGGCGCGGGATCAGAACGGGGCGGGCCGGACCGAGAACATCAGACCGCGAACGGGGCTGTCGGTCAGCGACAACAGTCCACGGCGGTGACGACACAGCGCGCGGGGGCCGCCGGCGCCGCCACGGGCCACGGTGCAAGGCCAGACGCTGCGTCCATGGCGGGAAGCCTAACAGAATCGGGCTGGGGCGTTGTCCGGCCGCGTCAGCGGGCCAGCAGCCAGGTGCCGATCACCAACAGGATCAGAATCACCAGGATCAACGTCACCCGCGACCGCGGCATCGGTTTCATGACGGCGTGTGCGTCTCGTCGGTGCGCCGGTCGCGGTGCATCAGCCTGATCCCGTTGCCCAATACACCGTCGAGCACCACCGCCAGCCCGTAGGACACCAGCAGGACGACCGGCATCACCAGCACGGTCTGCAGCGCGAAACCCAACCCGGACAGCCACAGCTCCACGCCGTCCCACCAATTGAGCAAGCCGTCCACACCCCCACCCTAAGCACCGGTGCGGGGGTGCTGCGGCGCACACCCGCGGTCTCGAGTGGATATCGGCTGACCGCCGGCTCGGTCAACGGGTGGACGCGGAGCCGGGGCACAGATGATGATGGCGGCATGGTCACCCACGTTCAGCCTGCCGACGACGCCCCGCCCGCGCCGCACACGGTCACCGAGCCGGTTCCCTACGCCGGCGCCGGGCTGCGCAACCCGTTTCCCCCGATCGCCGATTACGCATTCCTGTCCGACTGCGAGACGACCTGCCTGATCTCGGCGGCCGGGTCGGTGGAGTGGCTGTGTGTGCCCCGTCCGGACTCCCCCAGCGTGTTCGGCGCGATGCTCGATCGCAGCGCCGGGCATTTCCGGATCGGCCCCTACGGGGTGTCGGTGCCGTCGGCGCGGCGCTACCTTCCCGGCAGCCTCATCCTGGAGACCACGTGGCAGACCCACACCGGCTGGCTGATCGTGCGCGACGCGTTGGTGATGGGGCCGTGGCACGACATCGAGACCCGGTCGCGCACCCACCGGCGCACCCCGATGGACTGGGACGCCGAACACATCCTGTTGCGCAGCGTGCGCTGCGTCAGCGGCACGGTCGAGTTGATGATGAGCTGCGAACCGGCCTTCGACTACCACCGCATCGGGGCGTGCTGGGAGTATTCGGCCAGCGCCTACGGCGAGGCGGTGGCCCGGGCCAAGACCAATCCCGACGCCCACCCGATGCTGCGACTGACCACCAACCTGCGCATCGGCCTGGAAGGCCGGGAGGCGCGCGCCCGCACCCGGCTCAAGGAGGGCGACAACGTCTTCGTGGCGCTGAGTTGGAGCAAGCATCCGGCTCCGCAGACCTACGAGGAGGCCGCCGAGAAGCTGTGGAACACCACCGAGTGTTGGCGGCAGTGGATCAACATCGGCGATTTCCCCGACCACCCGTGGCGCTCGTACCTGCAGCGCAGCGCGCTGACGTTGAAGGGGCTGACCTACTCGCCGACCGGGGCGCTGCTGGCCGCCTCGACCACCTCGCTGCCGGAGACCCCGCACGGGGAACGCAACTGGGACTACCGCTACTCCTGGATCCGGGACTCCACGTTCGCGCTGTGGGGCCTCTACACGCTGGGCCTGGACCGCGAGGCCGACGACTTCTTCGCGTTCATCGCCGACGTCTCCGGGGCCAACAACGGCGAGCGCCATCCGCTGCAGGTGATGTACGGCGTCGGCGGGGAACGCCACCTGGAGGAAGACGAGCTGCACCATCTCTCCGGATACGACAACGCGCGCCCGGTGCGCATCGGCAACGGCGCCTACAACCAGCGTCAACACGACATCTGGGGCACGATGCTCGACTCGGTGTATCTGCACGCCCGCTCGCGCGAACAGATCCCCGAGGCGCTGTGGCCGGTGCTCAAACAACAGGTCGAGGAGGCCATCAAACACTGGCGTGAACCCGACCGCGGCATCTGGGAGGTGCGCGGCGAGCCCCAGCACTTCACCTCCTCGAAGATCATGTGCTGGGTGGCGTTGGACCGGGGCGCCAAGCTCGCCGAGGTGCAGGGCGAGAAGAGCTACGCGCAGCAGTGGCGCGCGATCGCCGAGGAGATCAAGGCCGATGTGCTCGAGCACGGGGTCGACGAGCGCGGGGTGCTCGTCCAACGCTACGGCGACGACGCCTTGGACGCCTCCCTGCTGTTGGCGGTGTTGACCCGGTTCCTGCCCTCGAGCGATCCGCGGGTCCGCAACACCGTGCTGGCGATCGCCGACGAGCTCACCGTCGACGGGCTGGTGCTGCGCTACCGGGTCGAGGAGACCGACGACGGGTTGTCCGGCGAGGAGGGCGCGTTCACGATCTGCTCGTTCTGGCTGGTGTCGGCGCTGGTGGAGATCGGTGAGATCAGCCGTGCCAAGCACCTGTGCGAACGGCTGCTGTCGTTCGCCAGCCCGCTGCACCTCTACGCCGAGGAGATCGAACC
The DNA here is from genome assembly GCF_022370835.2 of Mycolicibacillus parakoreensis. The sequence continues at coordinate 1,280,637 of NZ_CP092365.1, read as the reverse complement.
GCGCACCGGCCGGCATCTGGGCAACTTCCCGCAGGCGTTCACCCACCTGGCGCTGATCAACGCGGTGGTGCACGTCATCCGCGCCGAGGAGGAGTCCGACAGCACCGGGGACTTCCAGCCGGCCAACGCCCCGATGTAGCCCGGCGGCGTCGGCGCGGCTCCTTCTCGGAGGCTACTTCTTGGATTTGTCGACCGGCGCGTCGGTCGACAGCGCGGCGACGAACGCCTCCTGCGGCACGTCGACCCGGCCGATCGTCTTCATCTTCTTCTTGCCCTCTTTCTGCTTCTCCAGCAGTTTGCGTTTCCGTGAGATGTCACCGCCGTAGCACTTGGAGAGCACATCCTTGCGGATCGCGCGGATATTCTCGCGGGCAATGATTCTCGATCCGATCGCCGCCTGCACCGGCACCTCGAACTGCTGGCGCGGGATCAACTCCTTGAGTTTGGTGGTCATCTTGTTGCCGTAGGTCGACGCCGCGTCCTTGTGCACGATCGCGCTGAACGCGTCGACGGCCTCGCCCTGCAGCAGGATGTCGACCTTGACCAGGTCGGCTTCCTGCTCACCGGCCTCCTCGTAGTCGAGGCTGGCGTATCCGCGGGTCCGCGATTTCAGGGCGTCGAAGAAATCGAAGATGATCTCGCCCAGCGGCAACGTGTACCGCAGCTCGACCCGCTCGGGAGACAGGTAGTCCATGCCGCCGAGGTCGCCGCGGCGCGACTGGCACAACTCCATGATGGGGCCGACGAACTCACTCGGCGCGATGATCGTCACCTTGACCACCGGCTCGTAGACGGTGCGGATCTTGCCCTCGGGCCAGTCCGACGGGTTGGTCACCACGAGCTCCTCGATGTGGGACCCCTTGCCTTCGCGCACCACGCGGTAGACCACGTTGGGCGAGGTGGAGATCAGGCCGAGATTGAACTCGCGCTCCAGCCGCTCGCGGGTGATCTCCATGTGCAACAGCCCCAGGAAGCCGCAGCGGAATCCGAACCCCAACGCCACCGACGTCTCGGGTTCATAGGTCAGCGCGGCGTCGTTGAGCTGCAGTTTGTCCAGCGCGTCGCGCAGGTTCGGGTAGTCGGAGCCGTCCACCGGGTAGAGCCCGGAGTAGACCATCGGCTTGGGTTCGCGGTACCCGGTCAGCGCCTCGCGGGCGCCGTGGCGGGCGGTGGTCACGGTGTCACCGACCTTCGACTGGCGCACGTCTTTGACCCCGGTGATCAGATAGCCGACCTCGCCGACGCCCAGCCCGGCGGTGGCCTTGGGTTCCGGGGAGACGATCCCGACCTCCAGCAGCTCGTGGGTGGCGCCGGTGGACATCATCACGATCTTCTCCCGCGGGGTGATCTTGCCGTCGACCACCCGCACGTAGGTGACCACGCCGCGGTAGATGTCATAGACCGAGTCGAAGATCATCGCCCGGGCCGGCGCGTCGGCGTCGCCGGTCGGCGGCGGCACCTTGGTCACCACCACGTCGAGCAGTTCGGCCACGCCCTGCCCGGTTTTGCCCGAGACCCGCAGCACATCGGCGGGGTCGCAGTCGATGATGTGGGCCAGTTCCGCGGCGTAGCGGTCCGGGTCGGCGGCGGGCAGGTCGATCTTGTTGAGCACCGGGATGATCTCCAGGTCCCGGTCCATCGCCAGGTAGAGGTTGGCCAGCGTCTGCGCCTCGATGCCCTGGGCGGCGTCGACCAGCAGGATCGCGCCCTCACAGGCCTCCAGCGCCCGCGACACCTCATAGGTGAAGTCGACGTGGCCGGGGGTGTCGATCAGGTGCAGCACATAGTCGTTGTTCTCCCCGTCGCCGACCGTCCAGGGCAGCCGCACGTTCTGCGCCTTGATCGTGATGCCCCGTTCCCGCTCGATGTCCATGCGGTCGAGATATTGGGCCCGCATCGACCGCTCGTCGACCACACCGGTCAGCTGCAACATCCGGTCGGCCAACGTCGACTTGCCGTGGTCGATGTGCGCGATGATGCAGAAGTTCCGGATCTGCGCCGGCGCTGTGAAAGTCCGGTCGGCGAAACTACTGATGGGAATCTCCTGGTCACAAAGGGTGGGCGAGGCGCCGGGAGGACCGTGGCGCGGCACCCAGCGTATCGGTTTGACCTAAGCTGGCGAGCATGGCTTCCCCGCGGAAGACACAGTGGCAACTCTGGCGACGGTTCGCCGAGAACCTGGTGTTCACCGAGGCGCCCAAGGTTGTCCGTGCCCTGCAGCAGTCGCCGTCGCTGCACCAGGGTCTGCAGCGTGGCCTGCAACTCGGGTTCGACCTGGTCGTCGGCGGGCCGGCGGAGCCGCGCCCGCAGATCCCGGCGGGTCGGCCGGTGACCGACACCAGCGTGCCGACCGCCCAGCGGGCCCGCAGGCTGAGTTACGGCCCGGATCTGACCGGCCGCGCCCAGACCGGTGAGGTGGTCTGGACCTGGGTGGTCTACGCCGACGACCCCAGCCGCGGCCAGGACCGCCCGGTGCTGGTGGTCGGGCGGGACCGACACACGCTGCTCGCGCTGATGCTGTCGGGCAGCGAGCAGCGCGACGACCCGAGCAACGGCGATCCGAACTGGGTGCGCATCGACGGCGGCGGTTGGGATCTCGACGAGCAGCTGCGCTGGGTGCGCATCGACCGGGTGCTCGACGTCCCCGAGGAGAGCATCCGGCGGCAAGGCGCGGTCATCGACCGGGAGGCGTTCGATGTGGTGGCGGCTCGGCTGCGCGCGGACTATTCGTGGCGGTGAGCGCGCCGCTCAGCCGCCGGTGATGTAGGCGTGGAGCTGTTCGCGCTCGTTGTGCAGCTCCTCCATCCGGGTTTTCACCACGTCGCCGATGCTGACGATCCCGGTCAGGCGCCCGCCCTCGAGCACCGGGACGTGCCGGACCCGTTTCTCGGTCATCAGCGCGCTGAGGTCGTCGACCTGATCGCTGGGGGTGCAGGTGGCCACCAGCGCGGTCATGATCTCCGCCACCGGGCGGTCGAGCAGCGCGGCACCGCGTTGTTGCAGCTTGCGGACCACGTCGCGCTCGGAGGCGATGCCGTGGACCGCGTCGGGGTCCGCGACCACCATCGCCCCGATGTTGTGCTCGGCCAGCCCGGCCAGGAGATCCCGGACCGTGGCGTCCGGGGTGATCGTGGCCACCGCCGACCCCTTGTTGCGCAGCACATCCGCTATCTGCATGGCGCCCTCCACCGCGTGTGAGCAACTTCACATCAGCTTAGCGCGGATCGCCGCAGCCCGAGGCCGATCTCCGCAGCCCGAGGCGGGCTGCACGGTCGAGTTCGCCGGTTGCGCCGACGGGACGCGCCGATCTCTGGCATACCTGGAGGATGACCATCGAGATCACCCTGCTGGGCACCGGAAGCCCGATCCCGGATCCGCACCGGGCCGGGCCGGCGACCCTGCTCCGCGCCGCCGATCAGGTGTTCCTGGCCGACTGCGGCCGCGGAGTGCTGCAGCGGCTGGCCGCCGCCGGCGCGGCCGCCAACCAGCTGACCGCGCTGCTGCTGACCCATCTGCACAGCGACCACATCGCCGACCTCGGTGATGTGCTGATCACCCGGTGGGTGAGCACCTTCGGCCCGGACCCGGCGGCGCTGCCGATCATCGGCCCGCCGGGCACCGCCGCGGTGGTCGAGGCGATGCTGCGCGCGTTCGGTCCCGACATCGGCTACCGCATCGCCCACCACGACGATCTGACCGCACCGCCGCCGGTCACCGTGCACGAGCACACCGACGGGTCGGTCTGGGACCGCGACGGCGTGCGCATCGCGGTGGCGCCCACCGATCACCGGCCGGTCGCCCCGACGATCGGGTTCCGCCTCGAGCACGCCGGGGCGGCGGTGGTGCTCGCCGGGGACACCGTGCCGTGCGCCGGTCTCGATCGGCTGGCCGCCGGTGCCGACGCGCTGGTGCACACGGTGATCCGCCCCGATTTGATCCGCCTTCTGCCCCAGCAGCGCATCGTCGACATCTGCGACTACCACTCGTCGGTGCAGCAGGCCGCCGCGACGGCCGCACGCGCCGGGGCGCACACCCTGGTGTTGACCCACTATGTGCCCGCGCCGGCGCCCGGGCGCCACGACGAGTGGCGGGCGTTGGCCGCCGCGGAGTTCGGCGGTCGCATCGACGTCGGTGACGATCTGCACCGGGTCGTCGTCGGCGACCACGGTTAGCCGGTGCACCGCAGGTCGCCGGGCTCCGCTTTGGGGGATCACCGCCGTGGCTGGTAACCTCGACAGTCGCTGCCGCGGCGTGTCGCGCCGGGCAGCCACCACACTTCCCAGCCGAGAAATGACGAAGGATCCGACGCGTGGCCAACATCAAGTCGCAGCAGAAGCGCAATCGCACCAACGAGCGCGCCCGACTGCGCAACCAGTCGGTCAAGTCGTCGCTTCGCACCGCGGTCCGCGGGTTCCGCGAGGCCGCCGCGGCCGGTGACAAGGACAAGGCCGGCGAACTGCTGGCCTCGACGAGCCGTCAGCTCGACAAGGCCGCCAGCAAGGGCGTCATCCACAAAAACCAGGCCGCCAACAAGAAGTCGGCGTTGGCGCGCGCGCTGAACAAGCTCTGAGCCCTTAACGGTCGGCCAGGTCGGCCACCGTGCGCACCGCCGCCTCCAGGGCGAAATCCGGGTCGGCGGCCGCCCCCTTCACCTCGGCGTTGAGTGCTGCCACCGCCACCATCGCCGTCGCCACGGTCTCGCGCGACCAGCGCCGCGCCTGCCGCTGCACCTTCTGCACCCGCCACGGCGGCATCCTCAGCTCCCCGGCCAGGCGGGTGGCGTCCCCGGAGAGCGGGCCGATGCGGCCGATGGCGTGCACCGCCTCGGCGAGCGCGTCGGCGAGCACCACGTGCGGCTCGCCGCGCAGCATGGCCCACCGCAGCGACTCCAGCGCCCCGGCCAGGTCCCCGCTGACCGCCTTCTCGGCGATCTCGTAGCCTTTCACCTCGGCTTTTCCGCTGTGGTAGCGCTGCACCGCGGCGACGTCGACCCGCCCGCCGGTGTCGGCGACCAGCTGCGAGCAGGTGGCGGCGAGTTCGCGCACATCGGAGCCGACCGCGTCGAGCAGCGCGGTCACCGTCTGCTCGTCGACCCGGGCACGCAGCGCGGCGAATTCGTCACGCACGAACCGGGCCCGCTCGGCGGGCTTGACGATGCGCGCACACGGGTGCACGCGAGCACCGAGTTTGCGCAGCCGGTCGGCGAGGGCTCGGGCCCTTCCACCCCCGGAGTGCACCACCACCAGCACCATGCCCGGCGGGATGTCGGCGGCGGCCGCGGCGAGCATGGCCGCGGCGTCCTTGCCGGCCTCGCCCGCGGCCTCGAGCACCACGACCCGTTCGTCGGCGAACAGTGACGGGCTGAGCAGCTCGGCGAGCTCGCTGGCACTGACGTCGCCGGCCCGCATCCGGTTCACCGGCACCGCCTCACCATCGCCGTCGGCCTGCCGGCGCACCGAGCGCAGGATGCCGGCGACCGCGCGCTCGACCAGCAGCTCCTCGTCGCCCAACACCAGGTGCAGCGCTGACTCGGATTGGCCCACGACTGCATCGTGTCACGGCGGGCCGACACCGCGGCGACTCACCCGTCCAGCAGCCCGGCCAGCGACCACGCCACGACCGCGAGCACCCCGACGCCCACCGCGGCACGGCCCCAGCGCCAGCGCCACCCGACCAGCAGCGCCGCGCTGACCGCGGCCACGGTCAGCGCCCCGGCGGTGCCGTCGGGGACCGGCAGCGTCGCCCCCGCCAACCCACCGGCGGTGTGGGCCACCGCACCCACCCAGAACACCTCCGGGCCGGTGAAACGGATCAGCACCGCCGCCGCCGTCGGACACGGCCCGCACAGCACCGCCGCGGCGCTGCCGAGCACGGTCACCGGGGCGATCAGCGCGGCCACCGCCAGATTGGCCCCGGCGGCGACCACGCTGACCCGTCCGGAGATCCCGGCGATCAGCGGCGCGGTCACCAGGTGAGCGGCCAGCGCGATCGCGGTGGCGTCGGCGACCGGTTTGGGCCAGCCACGCCCGACCAGCCGGCGCGACCAGCGCGGCGCCACCACCACCAGTGCGGCGGTGGCCGTCACCGACAGCACGAAACCGACGTCGACCGCCAGCTGCGGGGCCACCGCCAACAGCGTCAGCACCGCGGCGGCCAAACTCGGGATGGCCTGACGCTGGCGCGCCGAGACCACCCCGGCCAGTGCGATCGCCCCCATCACCGCGGCGCGCAGCACACTGGCGGTCGGCTGCACCACGATCACGAAGCCCACCAGCGCGACCGCGGCCAGACCCACCGCGCCCCGCGGGCCCACCAGCCGCGCCGACAGCAACACCGCGCCGCACACGATGGTCACGTTGGCTCCCGAGACGGCCATCAGGTGGGTCAGCCCGGCCGCCCGGAACTCCCGTGCGGTGGGCGGCGGGACCGCGGTGGTGTCGCCGAGCACCAGCCCGGGCAGCAGCGCGGCCTGCTCGGCGGGCAGCACCTGCCGGGCGGTGTCGATGAACCGGTGCCGCACCGCATGGGCGGCGCGCGCCACCGGTCCCGCCCGGCCGGCCACCGGGGACCCGGTCGCGGTGAGCACCGCCACGCTGAGATCGCGGCGGTGCGGCCGGCCGACCCGCGCCCGAAACGAGATCGGCCGGCCGACCATCACCGCGTCGAATTCGGCGCCGGCGGCGAACACCACCACCCGCCCGAAGGCCCGCTGCCCGGCGAGCGTCCGCAGGGTGGCGCGGAACATCACCCGGGTGCTGCCCGCCGGCACGGGGCTCTCGGTCGGGGTGACCGTCACCGCCACGGTCGCACCCTGCGCGGCGGTGAGCGGATGGTGGGCCACCGCCTCGCTGCGCAGCCCCACCGTCACCCCGAAGCCGACGGCGACCACGGCGATTGCCCACGCCCCGGTGACCAGCGGGCGGGGAACGCCGAAGCGGCGGGCGGCCGGCGCCGCCGCGGCGGTGCATCCGGCGATCGCCACCACCGGTCCGGCGGTGGCCGGCCACAGGATGCCGAGCACACTGACCAGCCAGGCGGTCAGCGCCGCCGGGACCAGCCGCAGATCCAGCGGGTCCGCATCGTCGACGACACCCGGCGGGGTCATCGGCTCAGATGTGGACCAGCGGCCGCAGCCGGGCGAGCCGGGTCGGGCCGATCCCGTCGACCTCGGCGAGCTGGTCGACGGTGGTGAACCGGCCGTGGGTCTCGCGCCAGGCCACGATCGCCGCCGCGGTCACCGGCCCGACGCCGGGCAGCGCGTCGAGTTGCGCGACGGTGGCGGTGTTGAGGTCGACCGCCGCGGCCGGGGCCGCCGCGGTGCCCGGCGCCGGGGTGGTTGCGATGGCGGCCGCTCCGGGGCTCACCGAGCTGCCCGACTCCGGCGGCGCCCCCGGCGGGGGTGTGGCGGCGACGACGATCTGTTCGCCGTCGGCGACCCGCCGCGCCAGATTCAACCCGACCGTGTCGGCACCGTCCAGCGGGTCACCGGCGGCGTGCAGCGCGTCGGCGATGCGCGCCCCCGGCGCCAGCGTGACCAGCCCCGGGGCGTGCACCAGTCCGACCACGCTGACCACCACCGGTTCGGCGTCGGCGCCGGGCGGGCCCGACGAGGTCGATGCCGTTGGTGCCGCGGTCGCCGAGGTCGCCATCTGCACCGGCGGCAACGGCACCGCCGCCACCGGCTCGGATCGGTCCCGCAGCATCGTGAACACCGTGATCATCACCGCGACCGCGGCGATCAGCGTCAACAGCGCAACGCCGGCACGGCCCGGGTCGGCGCGCACCCGGTCGGCCCAGCCCGGCGATTCCTGCGGCTGCCAGCCCCCCAGCAGCGAGGCCGGATCCTGATCGTCGAGGTCATCCGCATCGTGGACCCCGCTGTCGTCGAGACGCCCGGCGTCACCGACGCGACCGGCGCTCCCCGGTGCACCGAGGAGCCGACGGTGTAGCCGTTCGGTGGACAGATCCGCTCGCATGGCCGCGACGCTAACCGCCGGTGGGGACCCCCGCCGGCGACGCGGCCTCGCGATCACCGCCGGTTGGGGAGCATCGGCGCACTGGGGATGGCCGGCGGCGGCCAAGCCCCGCGCCGCGCCAGCCCGGCACGTTATGGTGCTTCGCAGCGATCACCCACCGAAGGAGGCCGGGATGCAACTGGCGCTCACCGACGAGGAAGCGGCATTCCGTGACGAGATGCGCCGCTTTTTCACCACCGAGATCCCCGCCGAGATCCGCGAACGCACCCGGCTGGGGTTGGGCCATCATCGTGACGACATCGCGACCAGCCACAAGATCCAGCACGAGCACGGCCTGGCGGTCCCCAACTGGCCGGTCGAGTGGGGCGGCAAGGACTGGACCGCCACCCAGCATCAGATCTGGCAGGACGAGATGCAGTTGGCCTGCGTGCCCGAGCCGCTGACGTTCAACGCCCGCATGGTCGGGCCGGTGATCGCCGAGTTCGGGTCGGAGCAGACCAAGCAGCGGTTCCTGCCGCCGACGGCGAGCCTCGACATCTGGTGGTGTCAGGGGTTCTCCGAGCCGGAGGCCGGCTCGGATCTGGCGTCGCTGCGCACCACCGCGATCCGTGACGGCGACAGCTACGTCGTCAACGGGCAGAAGACCTGGACCACGCTGGGCCAGTATGCGGATTGGATTTTCTGTCTGGTGCGCACCGACCCGCAGGCGCCGAAGAAGCAGGCGGGCATCTCGTTTCTTCTCATGGAGGTGGACACCCCGGGGATCACGATGCGGCCGATCAAGCTGATCGACGGCGGCGTCGAGGTCAACGAGGTGTTCTTCGAGGATGTGCGGGTCCCCGCCGATCAGCTCGTCGGTGAGGAGAACCAGGGCTGGACGTACGCGAAGTTCCTTCTCGGCAACGAACGCACCGGCATCGCCCAGATCGGCCGCACCAAAGTGCGGTTGGCCGAGGTCAAACAACGCGCCCGCGAGACCGGACTCCTCGACGATCCGCTGTTCGCCGCGCGGCTGGCCGAAGCCGAAAACGATCTGCTGGCATTGGAACTCACCCAGATGCGGGTGACGTCGGACTCCGCCGACGGCAAACCCAACCCCGCGTCGTCGGTGCTGAAGCTGCGCGGCAGCCAGCTGCAGCAGACCGCCACCGAGCTGCTGGTCGAGGTCGCCGGTGCCGACTGCCTGCCGGTCGCCGCCGGTGCGACCATCACGTCGCCGGCCTGGGCTCAGCGCAGCGCGCCGCACTATCTCAACTACCGCAAAACCTCGATCTACGGCGGCAGCAACGAGGTGCAGCGCAGCATCATCGCGTCCACCATCTTGGGATTGTGAGGCAGGCATGGACTTTCACTTCGACGACGAACAGGCCCTGCTGCGCGACACCACCCGCAACCTGTTGACGCGTGCCTACGACACCGAAACCCGCAACCGGGTCATCGACACCGACACCGGCTACACCCCGGGGGTGTGGCAACAGCTCGCCGAGACGGGGATCCTGGGGTTGGGGTTCGACGCCGACTCCGGCGGTCAGCTGGAGATCATGGTGGTGCTCACCGAGATCGGCCGGGCGTTGGCCCCCGAACCGGTGTGGACGGCCGCGTTGGGCCCCGGGGCGCTCATCGCCGAACACGGCACAAAGACCCAACGCGCCCTGCTCGACGAGGTCGCCGGCGGATCCCGGCTGCTGGCGTTCGCCCACACCGAGCCCGGGATGCGGGGGGCGACGGCCACGGTGCGCACCACCGCGGCCCGGCACGGTGAGACCTGGACGCTGACCGGATGCAAGAACCCGGTGCCGGCCGGACACTGCGCGCACACCCTGGTGGTCAGCGCCGCCCTGCCCGACGGCGGCACCGGGTTGTTCGTGGTCGACGCCGACGCGGTGACCCGCCAGCCCTACCGGACGTTCGACGGGCTGCACGGGGCCCAGATCGACCTGGCCGAGGCGCCCGGCGAGCCGTTGGGCACGGCCACCGACGCCACCGCGACCGTCGCCGCGGCCCTCGTGCGGTCCCAGTCGGCGCTCTGCGCCGAGGCCGTCGGGGTGATGGAGGAGGCGCTGCGCGCGACCACCGAGTATCTGACCACGCGTAAACAGTTCGGGGTGACGCTCAACAAGTTCCAGACGCTGACCCAACGGGCCGCCGACATGTACGTCTCGCTGGAGCTGGCCCGCAGCATGAATCTGTACGCGGCGATGTCGATCGCGGCGGGCACCGTCGACCCGGTGATCGCGGCGCGGGCCAAACTGCAGATCGACCGCGCCGGGCGCCACATCGCCCAGGAGGCCATCCAGTTGCACGGCGGGATCGGGATGACCGCCGAATACCCGGTCGGCCACTACGCTGCGCGGCTCACCGCGATCGAACACACCCTGGGGTCGGCCGGCGACCAGCTGCGGGTGTTGGCCGGGCGAATCGGTGACTACGACGTCGCCGCGCTGTAGGCCCGCGCCCCCGCCCGTCTCAGCGCGGGCGGATTCACACATCGGCACCGACCCAGGAGACCGCGATGAGCACACCCCTGCGGGTGATCCAGTGGACCACCGGCAATATCGGCCGACGGTCGTTGTACGCCATCCTCGAGCGCCCGGACATGGAGCTGGTCGGGGTGTACGCCCACAGCGACGACAAGGTCGGCGTCGATGCCGCCGAGCTGGCCGGCTGGCCGCGGCCGACCGGGGTCACCGCCACCAACGACGTCGCCGAGCTGCTGGCGTTGCGGCCCGACGCCTGCTGCTACAACCCGTTGTGGCCGAACGTCGACGAGCTGGTCGCCCTGCTCGCCGACGGCATCAACGTGTGCGCCAGCGCGGCGTGGATCACCGGCGCTAAACAGTCCGGCACCGATCTGGACCGTATCCGCGACGCGTGCCGGGACGGGAAGTCGACGATGTTCGGCAGCGGGGCGCACCCGGGTATGACGAACCTGATCGGGATGGCGCTGTCGGGGGCGTGCCGGCGGGTCGACGAGATCCGCATCACCGAGTCGGTGGACTGCTCCACCTACGAGTCGGCTGACACCATGGCGGCGATGGGGTTCGGCCGCGACCCCGACACCCCGGGGATGGCCGAGAGCGTCCGCGTCGAGAGCGAGGTTTTCGCGGAGTCGGCGGCGATGATGGCCCACGCGATCGGCGCCCGGCTCGACGACATCACCTTCGACGTGCAGTTCACCGCGGCCACCGGCGACAGCGATCTGGGGTTCATGACGATCCCGGCCGGAACGGTGGCCGGCGTCTACGGTTACCACCGCGGCTGGGTGGGCGAACGCAACGTGGTCAGTGTCGGATTCAACTGGACGATGGGCGATCAGGTCACCCCGCCCAAGCCGCTGGCCCACGGCCACGTCATCCAGGTCTTCGGGATACCCAACATGCGTACCGTGCTGCACTGTCTTCCGCCGAAAGACTGGGATGAGCCCAGTTTTGAGGGCCTCGGCTCGATTTACACCGCGATGCCGGTCACCAACGCGGTGCCGGCGGTGGTGGCCGCCGCGCCGGGCATCGTCACGCTGGCCGATCTGCCGCCGATCACCGGCCGGTTCGCCGGCTGACCGACCGGCCGCTCAGTGCACGTCGAGGCAGACACCGAGCGCGCCGGTGCCCACGTGCAGCGCCAGCACCGGAGCCAGCTCGGCCAGGATCGGCGGGTCACACTGCGGAAGGTGCTGAGCCAGCCGGTCGGCCAGATCGGCCGCCCCGTCGGGGTTTCCCACGTGATGAACGGCCACCGTCGCCGGGCGTTGGCCGACCGTGGCCACAACCTTGTCGATCATCGCTGCGACCGCCCGTCCGGCGGTGCGGACACGTTGGGCCAGAACCAGTTTGCCGTCATCGATGTGCAGCAACGGCTTGAGCGCGAGCGCGGTGCCCAGCCAGGCGCCGGCACCGCTGATACGGCCGCTGCGGCGCAGGCTGTCCAGACGGTGCACCACCACATAGGTGTGGCTGCGCTCGACCGCGGCCGTCGCGGCGTCGCGCACCGCGGCCACATCGCCGCCGTCGGCGGCGGCACGCGCGGCGGCCAACGCCACGAACCCGGTGCCCATCGCCGTCGACCGCGAGTCGACGACCACGATCCGCGGATCGGTGTCGGCGGCCACGATCTCGGCGGCACCGAACATCCCCGACAGGCCGGCCGAGACGTGCACGGCGACCACACCGTCACCGCCGCTGGCGGCCAACGCCGCCCGGTAACTGGCGCGCAGCTCCTCGGGGCTGGCGGCCGCGGTACCCAGCTCACGGCGCTGCAGCAGATCGTCGGGCAGGTCGTCGACGTCATCGCGCAGATCGGTGCCGTCGACCAGGATGTGCAAGGGCACCTGGCGAATCCCCCACCGCTGCCGCAACCCCCGCGGAATCCGGGCCGCCGAGTCGGTGACCACCACGACCGTCACGAACGCGGCTCACGATCCGGGGGTGCGCCGGTCACGCCGGCTTGGGCGAGCGCCTTGAGCATCAGCTCGGCCACCGCCTGGTGGCCGTCGAAATTCCAGTGGATGCCGTCGGGGTTGCCGCGGCCGGCCATGATGTGCTCCCCCACGGCGGCCTTCAGATCGACCAGGGGAATCCGGTGCGAGCTCGCCCATTCGGTGATCGCCGCTGCGGTGGCTTCGCGGCCGTGGTGGGCGCGTCCGTAGGTGTCGGCGATGTGCACCGACGGCAACGACGCCACGATCGGGATGCCCGGGCGGTTGAAATCCAGTGCCCCACGGGTCTGCTCGAGGTAGTCCACGGTCAGGTGCGGGGGCAGGGCGGCGCGGGCGACCGGCGACAGTCGCGGCTGCACCCAGCCGTATCCGTCGCGGGCCCACCGGCGCAGCCACGGGGGACGCACGTACCGGATGAGTTCCCGCAGCGCGGTCGGCAGCACCGAGGGCAACGAGTCCATCCCGCTGGTCGCGAAGATCACCGCCCCGGCGCGCGGCAGCGCCGCCCACGCCCGCGGGTCCTGGGTCGCCGCCCACCAGACGTCGCGGCTGGTCCAGCCGATCCGGCCGATCAGATCCACCTCCCAGCCCAGGTGGTCGGCCACCAGGTTCGGCCAGATGCGCCGATCGTCGGCGGGCAGACCGCCGCTGGGCCCGTAGTAGGACAGCGAGTCGGCGAAGACGAGCAGCGTCGGGCGCCGGACGGTCTCAGAGGACATCGTTGGCCACCTGCGCCGAGGCGTTCCAGACGTCGAGGCGCCACCCGATCGGCGCGTCGTCGTCGAGGCGATGCCCGCTGAGCTGAACCCAGCTGGCGTTGGCGAGCCCGCCGAGGGCCGGCCAGTTGGCGACCGGGAGCTGCAGCAGAGCCGCGGTCAGCGCCGCGATCAGCCCGCCGTGGGCGACCAGCACCACCGGGCGGTCCGGATCGTCGGAACCCCATTGGGTCTGCTCGGCGAGCAGCTCCTCGATCAGCGGCAGGCTCCGTTCGGCGACATCGATGCGGGACTCCCCGCCGTGCGGGGCCCAGGTGGCGTCGTCGCGCCAGGCCCGGCGCGCGCCCGGCGCGCGGGTATCCACCTCGGTGTGGCTGAGCCCCTGCCAGTCCCCCAGGTGGGTCTCGCGCAACCGGGCGTCGACGCGCACCGCCAGCCCGGCCTGCTCGGCGAGGGTGACCGCGGTGTCGTAGGCGCGGCGCAGATCCGAGGAGACGATCAGCAGCGGCCGGCGTTTGGCGAGCACGTCGGCGGCGGCCACCGCCTGGGCGCGGCCGAGCTCACTCAGCTCGGTGTCGAGTTGGCCCTGCATCCGGCTGCCGGCGTTGAACTCGGTCTGGCCGTGCCGCAGCATCATCAGCCGGCGCACCCTCACGGCGTGTCCTCCGGGGCCGCGCCCGGCGCGCCGGTGTCGATGCGCGTCATCGGGCAGTCCCGCCACAGCCGGTCGAGCGCGTAGAACTCCCGTTCGTCGCGGTGCTGGATATGGACCACGACATCGACGTAGTCCAGCAGGATCCAGCGTCCCTCGCGGGTGCCTTCCCGTCGGGCCGGTTTCGCGCCGGCACGGCGCATCTTCTCCTCGACCTCGTCGACGATCGCACCGACTTGGCGTTCGTTGGCGGCCGAGGCGAGCACGAAGCAGTCGGTGATGACCAACTGCCCGGAGACGTCGATGATGACGACGTCGTCGGCGAGTTTGCCGGCCGCGGCCTCGGCCGCGGTCCGCGCCAACGCCATTGCCTCCGCGGTGGCGGTCATCGGCGCACCCCCTCGGCGTGGTCGGTGTGGTCACTGTAGAGCCGGCGCTTGGCGACGTATTGGACCACACCGTCGGGCACCAGATACCAGATCGGGCGGTCGCCGGCGGCGCGGCGCCGGCAGTCGGTGGACGAGATCGCCAGGGCCGGCACTTCGATCAGGGTCAGCGCATCGGCGGGCAGCGTGGTCAACACCTCGCCGAGGTGATCACCGTTGAGGTCGTAGCCGGGGCGGCTGACCCCGACGAACCGAGCCACCGCGAACAGCGCCTCCCAGTCCTGCCACGACAGGATCGACGCCAACGCGTCGGCGCCGGTGATGAAGTACAGCTCGGCATCGGGGTTGGCGGCGTGCAGGTCGTGCAGGGTGTCCTTGGTGTAGGTGGGGCCCTGGCGGTCGATGTCGACGCGGCTGACCGAGAAACGGGGGTTGGAGGCGGTGGCGATCACCGTCATCAGGTAACGGTCCTCGGCGGCGGTGACGTGCCGGCTTTTCTGCCAGGGTTGACCGGTGGGGACGAACAGCACCTCATCGAGGGCGAACCGGTCGGCCACCTCGCTGGCGGCGACCAGGTGGCCGTGGTGGATGGGGTCGAAGGTGCCGCCCATCACCCCCAACCGACGTCGCGTCTGCACGGTTGGCCAGCTTACTGGAGTCACGCCCGCGCGGACCCGCTGCGGGTCTCGCCCTCAGCGCCGCGCCAACCCGTCGTCGATCATCTGTTGGAAGTGCTCGACGACCGACTCCTGCACCGCCCGGAACTCGACCCCCAGTTCGGTGCGCGCCCGGGCACTGTCCAGACACAGCGGCCAGCCCACGTTGCGGTCAACGTAGCGGCGGGTCAGACCCGCGGCCGGCGCGGCCAGCTTGACCAGGAATTTGGGCAACTCCCGGGTGGGGAACCCGATCCGGCGGCCGAACCGGTGCCGCAGCATCGTGGCCAGGTCGAGCATGCTGACGATCTCGGAGTTGACCACGTAGCGCCCGTGCGCAGTCGGGGTGAAGCCCGCCGCGATGTGGGCGCGCGCCACGTCGCGCACGTCGACCACGCCCATCTGCAGCGCCGGCGCCCCCGCCGCCATCGACAGGTCCACGAAGTGGCGCATCGTGGTCATGCTGCCCGACGCGCTGACGGTCGTCAGTGCCGGACCCAACACCAGCGACGGGTGGATGGTGACCAGGTCCCAGCGGTCCTGCGCCTCCTGAATCGCCCGGGCCTCGCGTTCGGCCACCGTCTTGGAGTAGGGATAGGGCTGGTGGTCGAGGCTGCTGGTGGTGTTCCAGTCCGCTTCGGTGAAGCAGTCCTTGCCGGCCATGTCGGCGTTGTCGCCGTAGATCGCGACCACGCTGCTGGTCAACACCACCCGGTCCACCGATGCGGTGTCGTTCACACCGGCCAGCACGTTGCGGGTGCCCTCCAACGCGGGACGCACCAGCTGGCGCTGCGGGTCGCGGATCGCGCCCAGCAGGAACGGGGAGGCGGTGTGGACGACCAGTTGGCAGCCGTCCATCGCCGCGGTGAAGCTCCCCGGCTCCAGCAGGTCGGCGCGGTGCAGGGTCAGCTGCCCCGGGTGGGCGCGGTCGAGCGCGTGCAGGTGCTCCAGGCCGCGCGGTTTGTCCGGGTCTCGGACGGTGGCGCGCACCCGGTGGCCGTCCTCGAGCAGGTAGCGCACGATCCAGCTGGCGATGTAGCCGCTGGCGCCGGTGACCAGCACCGGGGCCTGCGGGTCGATGGTCGTCACAGGTGCCCCCTGGGTCGCGAGCGGCAGATCTGGCCGCCCGTTTCACGGATGCCGGCCAGCCTACGTGAGCCGCTCAGACCGGTAGCAGCTGATCGATCACGGCCGCCAGTTGTTTGGCCGACCGGCATTCGTGCATGGCGATGAGCTCTTCGTAGCGCGGCGCGACCGAGTCGCCGCTGCCCCACAGGTGTTTGGGTTCGGGGTTGAGCCAGTGCGCGTGGCGGCTGGCGCTGACCAGGTGGGCGAGCACGCCGAGGGCGGGGTCACGGTAGTTGTTGCGGCCGTCGCCGAGCACCAGCAGCGCGCTGCGCGGCGACAGCACGTGCGGGAAATTCTCGGCGAACGAGGTCAGCGCATGCCCGTAATCGGAGTGCCCGTCGACGGTGTACACCCCGGCCTCGCGGGTGACCCGCTGGATGGCGACCGCCAGGTCGGCGTCCGGGCCGAACAGGTGGGTGACCTCGTCGGTGGTGTCGATGAACGCGAAGACCCGCACGCGGGAGAACTGCTGGCGCAGCGCGTGCACCAGCAGCAGGGTGAAGTGACTGAACCCGGCCACCGACCCGGACACGTCGCAGAGCACCACCAGTTCCGGGCGCGCCGGGCGGGGTTTGCGCAACACCACGTCGATGGGCACCCCGCCGGTCGACATCGATTTGCGCAGTGTCTTGCGCAGGTCGATCGCCCCGGCCCGGGCGCGGCGGCGGCGAGCCGCCAACCGGGTGGCCAGGGTGCGGGCCAGCGGCGCCACCACGCGGCGCATCCGGGTGAGCTGATCGCCGGAGGCGCGCAGGAACTCGACGTTCTCGGCGAGCTGCGGGATGCCGTACATCTGCACGTGGTCGCGGCCGAGCTGTTCGGCGGTGCGGCGTTTGGTCTCCTGCTCCACCAGGGTGCGCAGGCGGGTGATGCGGTCGGCGGCCACCGCCTTGGCGATCTGCTCCTGGGTGGGGGTGGGGTCCTCGCCGTAGGGGGCGAGCAGCCCCGCCAGCAACCGGCCCTCGAGTTCGTCGAGCGCCATCGCCTTGAGCGCCTGGTACGACGAGTACGACGGGCCGCGGCTGGAGGTGTAGCGCCCGTAGGCCTGCACGATCTGGGCGATCATCGCCACCAGCCGCTCATCGAGATCCGACAGGTCCTCGTGGGCGGCCAGCAGATCGGCCAGCATCGCCCGCATCTCCTCGGCGTCCTCGAGCGGGACGATCCCGACGCCGGTGGGGTCGTCGGTCTCGCCCGGGCCGACGACGGTGCGCCCGCCGAGCGCGGCGGGGAACCACAGGTCGAACAGCGCGTCGTAGGTGCCGCGGTGGTCGGGCCGGCGCAGCACCGCACACGCCAGACCCTCGCGCAGCACCTCCCGATCACCCAGACCGAGCACGGTGAGCACCTGCCCGGCGTCGACGGTCTCCGACGGTCCGACGGCGATCCCGTGCTCGCGCAGCGCGCAGACGAACCCCACCAGGTGGCCCGGGATCCCGTGCGGGGCCAGCGGTTGCGGGGGCCGGGTGCGGCGGGAGACCATCTCAGCTCAATTCAGGTGCAGTTCGCCGGCGGCGCGGACCTGGTCGGATTGGTGTTTGAGCACCACGCCCAGGGTCGCGGCGATCATCGCGTCGTCGATCGTGTCGAGCCCCAGCGCGAGCACCGTGCGTCCCCAGTCGATGGTCTCGGCGACCGACGGCAGCTTCTTCAGCTGCATGCCGCGCAGCACCCCGATGATGCGCACCAGTTCGGTGGCCAGATGCTCGGGCAGATCCGGTACCCGCGACAGCAGGATGCGTCGCTCCAGGTCGGGGTCGGGGAAATCGATGTGCAGAAACAGACAGCGCCGTTTGAGCGCCTCGGAGAGTTCGCGGGTGGCATTGGAGGTCAACACCACGAACGGCGCCCGCTCGGCGGTGATGGTGCCCAGCTCGGGCACGGTGACCGCGAAGTCGGAGAGCACCTCCAACAGCAGGCCCTCGATCTCGATGTCGGCCTTGTCGGTCTCATCGATGAGCAGCACCGTCGGCTCGGTGCGCCGGATCGCGGTCAGCAGCGGCCGCGACAGCAGGAACTCCTCGGAGAACACGTCGGATTTGGTGGCGTCCCAGTCGCCGGACTCGGTCTGGATACGCAGGATCTGTTTGGCGTGGTTCCACTCATACAACGCTCGGGCCTCATCGACCCCCTCGTAGCACTGCAGCCGCACCAGCCCCGATCCGGTGGCCTGGGCCACCGCGCGGGCCAGCTCGGTTTTACCGACCCCGGCCGGTCCCTCCACCAACAGCGGCTTGCCAAGTCGATCGGCGAGGTAGACCGCGGTGGCGGTGGCGGTGTCGGGCAGATACCCGGTCTCGGCCAGTCGGGTGGCGACGTCGTCGATGTCGGCGAACAGTGCCGCCGGGCGGGCGGGCAGGCTCACGATGGCAGGCTCCTCATGCGATCAGGCCGGACGGGTGTGGCCCTCACCCCACACGATCCATTTGGTGGACGTCAGCTCCGGCAGCCCCATCGGCCCGCGGGCGTGCAGTTTCTGGGTGGAGATCCCGATCTCGGCGCCGAACCCGAACTGCTCCCCGTCGGTGAACGCCGTCGAGGCGTTGACCATCACCGCTGCCGCGTCGACCTGCTCGGTGAACCGGTGCGCCGCCGCCATGTCGGTGGTGACGATCGCCTCGGTGTGCCCGGTGCCGTACTCGTTGACGTGGGTGATGGCCGCGTCGATACCGTCGACGACCTTCAGCGCGATATCCAGCGACAGGAATTCGGCGCGCAGCTGCTCGTCGCCGACCTCGCGGTCCGCCCCGTGCACCCGTACCCCGGCGTCGGTGAGCGCCTCCACCAGCCGCGGCACGGCCCACTCGGCGATCGCGGCGTCGACCAGCACCGATTCGGCCGCGTTGCAGACGCTGGGCCGGCGGGTCTTGGAGTTCATCAGGATGCGCTCGGCCAGATCCACGTCGGCGGTTTCGTGGATGTAGACATGACAGTTGCCCACCCCGGTCTCGATCGTGGGCACCTGCGCGTCGCGCACCACCGCCTCGATCAGCCCGGCGCCGCCGCGCGGGATCACCACGTCGACCAGCCCGCGGGCCTGAATCAGGTGGGTGACGCTGACCCGATCGGCGCTGTCGAGCAGCTGCACCGCGTCGGCCGGCAGATCCTCGGCGATCAGCGCCTCCCGCAGCACGTCGACCAGCGCCTGGTTGGATTTCGCCGCCGAGGAGCTGCCGCGCAGCAGAGCGGCGTTACCGGATTTGAGGGTCAGCCCGAACGCGTCGACGGTGACGTTGGGCCGGCCCTCGTAGACCATGCCGACCACCCCGAGCGGTACCCGCTGCTGGCGCAGCATCAACCCGTTGGGCAGGGTGTAGCCGCGCAGCACCTGCCCGACCGGGTCGGGCAGCCCGGCCACCTGGCGCAGCCCGGCGGCGATGCCGTCGACGCGCTGCGGGTTCAGCGCCAGCCGGTCGATGATCGCCTCCGGGGTGCCGGCGGCGCGGGCGGCCTCGACGTCCTCGGCGTTGGCGGCCAGGATCTTCTCACTGTGGGTTTCGATGGCCGCGGCCGCGGCGTGCAACGCGCGGTCTTTGACCGCCGTCGGCAGCGACGCCAGCACCCGGGCGCCCACCCGGGCCCGTCGGGCCGCGTCGTGGACCTGTTGGCGCAGGTCCGGGTCCCGGTGCGGAGCCGTGCCGGCGGTGGGCGACACTTGCGAACTCATTGCTCTAGGGTATCGGGCCAGTGCCGGTGACCGGCGTGCGGAGTGCCCGAGGGTCCGCGGTGCCGGGGCGCCGCCGGGACCGCGTCGTGGGACACACGAGCCACGCCGCCGTGTTCTAACCTCGGGTGATGGCGGCGAGCCGGGTCTGCGTGGTGGGCAGCCTCAACCTCGACACCGTGCTGTCGGTGCGCCGGTTGCCCGCGCCCGGTGAGACCGTGCTGGCCACCGCGGCCCGGCACACCCCGGGCGGCAAGGGCGGCAACCAGGCGGTGGCCGCCGCCCGCGCCGGCGCCCGCGTGCGCTTCGTCGGCGCCGTCGGCGACGACGCCGCCGGTCCGCTGCTGCGGGCGCACCTGCGCGACCACGACGTCGACGTCGCCGCACTGACCACGACGGCCGGTCCCAGCGGAACCGCGGTGGTGCTGGTGGAGGCGACCGGGCAGAACGCGATCGTGGTCGCCCCCGGCGCCAACGAGCGGGTGGTCCCGACCGCGGCGATGGGCGCCGCTGTCGCCGACTGCACGGTGCTGTTGATGCAGTTGGAGACCCCGGTGGCCACCGCGGTCGCCGCCGCCGACCAGGCTCGCGCGTCCGGCGCCGCGGTGATCCTCAACGCCTCCCCGCTCGACGGCGGGTGCGACGGGCTGGCGCAGCTGGCCGACCGCGTCGACGTGGTGGTGGTCAACGAGACCGAAGCGGACCGCTGGCGCTGGCCGGTGGCCCACCGGGTCGTCACCGCAGGCGCGGCCGGGGCACGCTACCGCGGCGGCGGGGCCACCCTGTCGGTGCCGGCGCCGAGGGTCACCGCGCTCGACACCGCCGGGGCCGGCGACGTGTTCGCCGGGGTGTTGGCCGCCGGGTGGAGCCGCGGGGCCGAACCGGCGCTGCGCCGGGCCTGCGCCGCCGGGGCGCTGGCCACCCTGGTGCCCGGGGCGGGCGGGTGTGCCCCGTCGGCGGCCGCCGTCGACCGGGTGCTGGCCGGCGAGGACGCCGCGGCCGTGGCGGGCGTTCGCCGCTGACCGCCGCTGCTCCGCGCCGTCACTCCTCGGGGATCTCCCGATCGATCGCGTCCAGCCAGATCCGTGCCGACAGGTCCGAGGGCGCCCGCCAGTCCCCGCGCGGGGACAGCGAGCCTCCGGCGGACACCTTGGGGCCGTTGGGCAGCGCGGAGCGCTTGAACTGGCTGAACGCATAGAACCGGCGCACGAACACCGTCAGCCAGTGCCGGATCTCGGCCAGCGTGTAGGCGTGCCGGTCGGTCTCGGGGTAGCCGGGCGGCCAGCGTCCCGCGTCGACGGCCCGCCACGCGTGCCAGGCCAGAAACGCGATCTTGGCCGGACCGAATCCGTGGCGCAGCGCGTAGAACAGCGAAAAATCTTGCAGCGCGTACGGTCCGACGGTGTCTTCGCTGCGTTGCACGGCGTGCTCGTCGGCGGCGGGCACCAGTTCCGGACTGATCTCGGTGTCCAACACCGAGGCCAGCACCCGGGAGACGTCGGCCGGGAACTGCCCCGAGGAGATCACCCAACGGATGAGGTGCTGGATCAGGGTTTTCGGCACTCCGCCGTTGACGTTGTAGTGGGACATGTGGTCGCCCACCCCGTAGGTGGACCAACCCAACGCCAACTCCGAGAGGTCTCCGGTGCCCAAGACGATGCCGCCCCGCTGGTTGGCGATGCGGAACAGGTAGTCGGTGCGCAGACCCGCCTGCACGTTCTCGAACGTGACGTCGTAGACCGCTTCCCCGCGAGCGAACGGATGGCCCATCTCGGCCAGCATCAGGCGGGCGCTGTCGCGGATGTCGATCTCGTCGAACGTCGCCCCCAGCGCCTCGCTCAGGGCGCGCGCGTTGTCCTTGGTGTGCGCCGAGGTCGCGAAGCCCGGCATGGTGAACGCCAGGATGTCGCTGCGGGGCCGGTTGCCCCGGTCCATCGCCCGGGCGGCCACGATCAGCGCGTGTGTCGAATCCAGTCCGCCGGAGACACCCAGAACGATTTTCGGGTGGTTGAGCGCCCGCAGGCGCTGCTCCAAGCCGGCGACTTGGATGTTGTAGGCCTCGTAACAGTCCTGTTGGAGCCGAGCCGGATCGGCGGGAACGAACGGGAACCGCTCCACCGTGCGGAGCAGCCCGAGGTCACCCTCGGGGGCACGCAGTCGAAAATCGATGCGCCGGAACGGATCGACGCTGTGGTGGATCCGGTTGTCGTCGAACGTGTTGACCCGCATGCGTTCCGCGCGCAGCAAACCCAGGTCGATATCGGCGATGCTGCACCGGGCCTCGTCGGGGAAACGTTCGCTCTCGGCGAGTACCGCTCCGTTCTCGAAAATGCCGGTCTGGCCGTCCCAGGCCAGGTCGGTGCTGGACTCTCCCGCCCCGGCGGCGGCGTAGAGATAGGCCGCCAGGCACCGCGCCGACGCGGAGCGGGCCAGCAACCGGCGTTCCTCGGCGCGCCCGATCGTGACCGGGCTCGACGACAGGTTCGCCAGCACGGTGGCCCCCGCCAGCGCCGCGGGCGCACTCGGCGGCACCGGGACGAACATGTCCTCACAGATCTCGGCGTGCACCACGAAACCGGGCAGATCGACCGCGCCGAACAGCAAATCGGTGCCGAACGGCACGTCGCGGTCGCCGAGGCGGATCGTGCCGTGCTCCCCGGTGCCCGCGGCGAACTGGCGGGGCTCGTAGAACTCGCGGTAGGCCGGAAGATAGGACTTGGGGACCACCCCGAGCACCACCCCGCGGTGGATGACCACCGCAGTGTTGTACACCCGGTTGCGGTGCGCCAACGGAGCGCCGATGATCAGCACCGACAGCAGATCGGCCGAGCCGGCCACCACCGACCCCAGCGCCGCGGTGACCGACGCCAACAGGGTGTCCTGCAGCGTGATGTCGTCGAGGGAGTAGCCCGAGAGGGTCAACTCGGGAAAGACGGCCAGCGCCACCCCGTCGTCGTGGCAGCGCTGCGCCACGGTGAGCACGGCCGCGGCGTTGGCCTCCGGATCGCCCAGGGCGGTGGTGATCGTGCAGGCGGCCACCCGCGCATAGCCGTGCCGATAGGCGTTGTAGAAGCTCATCGTCTCCGTATTCTCCCCCCGGCGGTGTGGTCGCGGAGCCATTGGGTATCAGACAACCATGAGCGACACCGCTGTGCTGGTTATCGACATGGTCAACGCCTACCGCCATCCCGACGCTGATCTGCTCATGCCCCAGGTGGCGCAGATCCTGGGTCCGTTGACCGATCTGCTCGACCGTGCGCGCCGCCGCGACGATGTCCGGGTGGTCTACGTCAACGACAAC
This sequence comes from Mycolicibacillus parakoreensis, assembly GCF_022370835.2. The sequence goes on along the minus strand of NZ_CP092365.1, from coordinate 1,257,726 downwards.
TACGGGGATTTCACCGCGGGCTTCACCGATCTCATCGAGGCGGCGCTGGCCGGCCGGCGCCCGGATCTGGTGGAACCGATCGTGCCGGACGAACGGACCGCGATGCTCACCAAGGTGCGCCACAGCGCGTTCTACGCCACTCCGTTGGAGTATCTGCTCGAACGCGACGGCACCCGACGGGTGATCGTGACCGGCCAGGTCACCGAGCAGTGCATCCTCTACAGCGCGCTGGACGCCTATGTGCGCCACCTCGAGGTGGTGGTGCCCACCGACACCGTCGCCCACATCGACGCCGGGTTGGCCCACGCGGCGCTGCAGACGATGCACCGCAACATGGCCGCCACGCTGACGAGCGCCGCGCGCTGCCTCGACGGGCCGCTACCCTCGAGACGGTGAGCACCGCAGCACAGTCCCCGGAATTGGTTGCGCTGCTCGCCGGGCGGCGTCTCGCGGTGCTCACCGGCGCCGGCATCTCCACCGATTCGGGCATCCCCGACTATCGCGGGCCGGACTCGCCTCCGGCCAACCCGATGACGATCGGCCAGTTCACCTCCGACGCGGCGTTTCGGCGACGCTACTGGGCCCGCAACCACGTCGGGTGGCGGCACATGGCCGCCACGGCGCCCAACGCCGGGCATCGCGCGCTGGCCGCCTTGGAACACGCCGGGGTGGTGACCGGGGTGATCACCCAGAACGTGGACCTGTTGCACACCAGGGCCGGAAGCCGCCGCGTGATCAACCTGCACGGCAACTACGCGCAGGTGGTGTGTCTGGGCTGCGGGCACGCGCTGAGCCGCGCCCGCCTCGCCGACCATCTCGAGGCCCTCAATCCGGGTTTTCTCGACTCCGCCGAGCAGGTCGGCGGGATCGCGGTGGCCCCCGATGCCGACGCGGTTGTCGCCGACACCGCCGCGTTCCGGTTCCTCGACTGCCCGAGGTGTGGCGGAATCCTCAAACCCGACATCGTCTACTTCGGTGAGAACGTCCCCAAAAACCGTGTTCGGCAAGCCTATTCTCTCGTCGATGACGCCGAAGCGCTGCTGATCGCCGGGTCGAGCCTCACGGTGTTCTCCGGTTACCGGTTCGTCCGCCACGCCGCCGCCCGCGGCATCCCGGTCGCGATCATCAACCGCGGCCCGACCCGCGGCGACGCGTTGGCGACGGTGAAAGTCGACGGGGGCTGCTCGCCGCTGCTGACCCTGCTGGCCGGTGAACTCGCGGCCGGCGCCGTCGGCGGCCTGGTGGCTCAGTCGCGTTGGCGCACCCAGCCGACGTAGCTCAGATACAGCCCGCAGACGGCGAGCAGACCGAAGCCGGCACGCACCGCACCCACCGCGGTGTCGCTGGCGGACTGGGCCGCCTCGGTGATCAGCCCCGGCGCGACCAGCAGCCCCAGACCCCGCAGCAGCAGAAACCACCCGAACAGCGAGATCAGCACGGCGGCGAGGCTGCGCCAGTACTGGTGGAACGCCACAATCCCCAGGCCGAAGCCGAACAGCAGCGCACCCAGCACCCACGGCCACATCGGGTCGCCGGCGAAACCGGCGAGTTGGCCGGAGAGCGTGGAGGCACGGACCGCGACGACCGCGGTCACCACCGCGAGGAACGGGCCGATCACCCGGGCGAACGCTCGCGTGCGCCGGGCGGCCTCGCCGTCAGCGGCAGTGGGCATCCGGTGTTCCTTTCGGCAGCTCCGCAGTGGGTCCGACCCAGCGTATCGGCTCGCCCGTCCGGTGTCGTGGCACGATGCTGCGGTGTCCCGGCAACGTCTGACCCCCGATCAGCGCAACGCGTTCATCGCGGCGTTCCTCGGCTGGACGATGGACGCGTTCGACTACTTCATCGTGGTGTTCGTCTACGCCGACATCGCCGCGAGCTTCGGTCATTCCAAGACCACGGTGGCGTTTCTGACCACCGCGACCCTGGTGATGCGTCCGGTCGGGGCGTTGCTGTTCGGGCTGTGGGCCGACCGGGTGGGCCGCCGGCTGCCGCTGATGGTCAACGTGGTCTTCTACTCGGTCGCCGGGTTCCTCTGCGCGTTCGCCCCGAATCTCACCGTTCTGGTGATCCTGCGCATGCTGTTCGGGATCGGCATGGGCGGCGAGTGGGGCCTCGGCGCCGCCCTGGCGATGGAGAAGGTGCCGGCCGCGCGCCGCGGGTTCTTCTCCGGGGTGCTGCAGGAGGGCTACGCGTTCGGCTACCTGCTGGCCACCCTGGCCGCTCTGGTGATGATGGACTGGTGGCAGCTGTCGTGGCGCTGGCTGTTCGCGTTGAGCATCCTGCCCGCCGCCATCAGTCTGATCATCCGTTACCGCGTCGAGGAGTCCGAGGCCTGGGAGGCCACCCACGACCGGATGCGACTGACCCACACCCGGATCCGCGACGTGCTCACCGAGGCCAGGGTGATCCGCCGGTTCGGCTACCTGGTGGCGCTGATGACCGCGTTCAACTTCCTCAGCCACGGCACCCAGGACATGTACCCGACCTTCCTGGCGGCGACCGAGCACGCCGGGGCGGGTCTGGCGCCGAGCACCGCCAAGTGGATCGCGGTGGTCTACAACGTCGGCGGCATCCTCGGCGGCCTGCTGTTCGGCGCGCTCTCCAACCGGTACGGCAGGCGCCTCACGGTGATGTGGTGCGTGAGCTTGGGGCTGCCGCTGGTGCCGCTGTTCGCCTATTCGCCGACCGCGGGGCTGCTGTGTCTGGGCGCCTTCCTGATCCAGGTGGTCGTGCAGGGCGCGTGGGCGGTGATCCCCGCACACCTCAACGAGCTCTCCCCGGATGCGATCCGGGGCCTGTACCCGGGGGTGACCTACCAGCTGGGCAATCTGTTCGCGGCATTCAACCTGCCCATCCAGGAGCATCTGGCCGGCTCCCACGGCTATCCGACCGCGCTGGCGCTCACGGTCGTCCCGGTGTTGCTGGCGGTGTTGGCGCTCACCGCGATCGGCCCGGATGCCACGGGTCGCGAGTTCACACCGCCGACCACCGGGTCACCCCCGCCGCCCACTTAACGCCCGTCAGAACGTGCAGGCCATGGTGCGGATCCCGTGGATGAAGTTGCCCGCCAGGTACGCGGGCTCGCCGGCGGCGATGTCGGGCAGCTGGTGCAGCAGCTCGCCGAAGATCGCCCGCAGTTGCGCCCGCGCCACGTGCGTGCCCAGGCAGTAGTGGGCTCCCCCGCCACCGAATCCGACGTGCGGGTTGGGGTCTCGACTCAGATCGAAACGTTCGGGGTGTGCGAAGACGGTCGCATCACGGTTGCCCGAGGAGTAGAACATCGCCACCTTCTCACCGGCCCGAATCTGCTGGCCCGCCAACACGTAGTCGACGGCGGCCGTGCGCCGAAACGTCATCACCGGGGTGGCCCAGCGAATGAACTCCTCGACCGCGGCGCCGATCCGGGCGTCGAAATCTGCCATCAGCCAGGCACGTTGGTCCGGGAAGTCGGTGAGCGCCTTGAGCGCGTGACTGGTGGTCTGGCGGGTGGTGTCGTTGCCCGCCACGCAGAGCAACACGAAGTAGGCGGCCACGTCGGCGTCGGTGAGGCGATCGCCGTCCACCTCGGCGTTGACCAGACTGCTGAACAGGTCGTCGGTGGGGTATCCGCGCCGCTCGGCGGCCAACCGGCCGGCCACCTCGTGGAGATAGACGATGTTCTCCATCATGACCTCAAGCGGGTTGCGGCCGTCGAGGTAGATCGGGTCGTTGGTGGAGACCAACGCGTCGGCCGCGTGCGCCACCCGGTCACGGTCGGACTCGGGGATCCCCACCATCGCCGACAGGGTGCGCAGCGGCAACTCCTTGGCGCAGTGTTCGACGAAGTCGGCGCCGCTGCCGGCGGCGCGCAACTCCGCCACGATGTCCTTCGCACTGGTCTGGATCGCCGTTTCGATCCGCCGGACCTGCCGGGGGGTGAACGCGGCGGTGGCCAGTTTGCGCAACCGGGTGTGCCGGGGCGGATCCATCGCCAGGAACGACTGGGTGGTCTCCAGGGTCTCCTCGGGGAAGTTCTCGAACATCACCCCTTTGCCGGAGAGGAACACCTCGTTGGTGCGGCTGACTTCGACGATGTCGGCGTGGCGGGTGACCGCCCAGAACCCGGGATCGTCCGGGTCTTCCAGCATGGAGTCCTCGACCGGGCGGTGCCAACTGACCGGCCGCTCGGCGCGCAGCACCGCAAACGAACGTTCCCGGTCGGCGGCGGTCATCGACCAGAACGCCTGCGATGACAGGTCGACCGGATCGTATTGACGTTCGACGACGGGCGACGCGACCATGAGAACCTCCAGACACGTGACGGGGACCACACCGACGCTACGGTTAGACAGAGTGTCTAGTCAAGATGTCAATTCCCGGGTTAGGCTGAGCCATGGCCTCGGTGACCCGCAAACCGCAGGCGAGCCGGGAGGCCCGCCGCGGTCGCATCGAACGCCGGCTGCTCGCGGCCACCGAGCGGTTGATGAGCCGGGGAGCCAGTTTCACCGAGCTGAGCGTGGACCGGCTGTCGGCCGAGGCGGGGATCTCGCGGGCGAGCTTCTACATCTACTTCGCGGACAAGGGCGATCTGTTGCGCCGACTCGCCGGGCACGTGTTCGGCGATCTCACCGAGGCGGCGCAGAGCTGGTGGCAGGTGGCGTGGCGCAACGACCCCGCCGACATCCACCGCGGCATCGCCGGCATCATCGCCGGCTACCGGCGACACCAACGGCTGCTGATCGCGCTCAGCGAGATGTCCGGCTACGACCCGCAGGTCGCCGAGACCTATCGGGGGTTGCTGGCCGGGATCGCCGGCGAACTGACCACGGTGATCGCCACCGGACAAGCCGACGGGTCGATCGACGCCGCGGTGTCGGCCGAAGTGACCGCCAGCGCGCTGACCTGGATGGTGGAACGCACCTGCCAACAGGAGCTGCCGAGTCGACCCCCCGAGTACGACGCCGAGCTCGCCACGACGCTGACCGCCGTCGTCCGCGGGGCACTCTACGCACCGGCACAGCGGCTACACGGCGACCAGGTCGTCGGCGTGCACGGCGGCCCGCCGCAGGTCGGCGGGTAGCTCGGTGGTGGAGCGCCCCGCCATCGCGGCCAACTCGGCGGCGTCGTAGGCGACCACCCCGCGTGCGACCACCGCACCGTCGGGGCCGCACAGTTCGACGACGTCGCCGCCGGTGAACGCGCCGGTCACCGCGGTGATCCCGGCGGCGAGCAGCGACCCGCGCCGCTGGAGGACCGCGGTGACCGCCCCGGCGTCCAAACTCAGCTTCCCGGCGGTGTCGGCGGCGTAGCGCACCCAGAATCTGCGCGCCGACATCCGGTTGCGCCGCGCGGTGAACACCGTGCCCACCGCCGCGTCGGTCAGCGCGGCCGCCGCGTCGACAGCCCCGGCCAGCAGCACCGGCACCCCGGCGTCGGCGGCCAGCAGCGCCGAGGACAGCTTGGAGGCCATGCCCCCGGTGCCCAGCGAGCTGCCCTCCCCGGCGACCACCCCCGCCAGATCGGCAGGCCCACTCACCTCGGCGATGAAACGCGCCTCGGATCGGCGCGGGTCGGCGTCGTAGAGGCCGTCGACGTCGGAGAGCAGCACCAGCGCGTCGGCGCCGACCAAGTGGGCGACCAGCGCCGAGAGCCGGTCGTTGTCGCCGAAGCGGATCTCGTTGGTGGCGACCGTGTCGTTCTCGTTGACGATGGCGACCGCGTGCAGCGCACGCAGCCGGTCCAGGGTGCGCTGGGCGTTGGTGTGCGAGGCGCGGCGGGCGATGTCGTGGGCGGTCAACAGCACCTGCCCGACGGTGCGGCCGTAGCCGGCGAAGGCGGTGCTCCAGGCGTTGACCAGCGCCACCTGGCCGACACTGGCGGCGGCCTGCTTGGTGGCCAGGTCGCTGGGCCGGCGCGCGAGCCCGAGCGGTTCGAGCCCGGCGGCGATCGCCCCGGAGGACACGATGACGACATCGGATCCGGCCGCCATGCGCCCCTCGATCGCGGCCACCAGCGCGGCCAGCCGCCCGGCGTCGAACATCCCGTTGGTCCCGGTCAACGCGGTGGTGCCGACCTTGACCACCACGCTGCGGGCGGCGCGCACACGCGCGCGCGTGTCGGTCACCGCCGCGGCTCCCGCCGTGCCCGGCGGGCGGCCTTGCGTTCGGCGGCTCCCACCCGGTCCGACGACTCCAGCCGCGGGTCGGTGCCGCGCCCGGCCAACGGCACGTCGACCCCCGCGGCGGTGGCCGGCTCCCAGTCGAAGGTCATCGCCCCGATCGTCACCTCGGCACCCGGCTCGGCGCCCAGCCGCACCAGCTCGTCCTCCACCCCCAGCCGTGCCAGCCGGTCGGCGAGGTAGCCGACGGCTTCGTCGTTGTCGAAATCGGTCTGGTGGATCCAGCGCTCCGGTCGCGCGCCGCGCACCACGAACCGGCCGGGGCCGGCGGCGGTGACGGTGAACCCGGAATCGTCGACCGGCACCGGGCGGATCACCGGCCGACGCGGCACCACCGCCGGCTGCGCCGCCCGGTAGGCGCTGACCAGCTCGGCCAGCGCGAACGTCAGCGGGCGCAGCCCCTCGTGGCTGGCGGTCGAGACCGAAAACACCGGCCAGCCGCGGGCCGCGACGTCGTCGTGGACGAACTCGGCCAGTTCACGGGCCTCCGGAACGTCGATCTTGTTCAGGATGACCGCGCGGGGGCGCTCGGCGAGATCCCCCAGCGTCGAGTCGCCCTGCAGGGTCGGGGTGTAGGCGGCGAGTTCGGCCTCCAACGCGTCGATGTCGGAGACCGGGTCACGGCCGGGCTCGGGGGTGGCGCAGTCGACCACGTGCACCAGCACCGCGCAGCGTTCGATGTGGCGCAGAAAATCCAAGCCCAGCCCGCGCCCCCGCGAGGCGCCCGGGATCAGGCCCGGCACGTCGGCGACGGTGTAGGTCTGCCCGCCGGCGGAGACCACACCGAGATTGGGCACCAGCGTGGTGAACGGGTAGTCCGCGATCTTGGGTTTCGCCGCCGAAATGGCCGCCACCAGTGAGGACTTGCCGGCCGAGGGGAATCCGATCAGCCCGACATCGGCGACGGTCTTCAGCTCCAGGGTCAGGTCGCGGGTCTGGCCCTGCTCACCGAGCAACGCGAACCCGGGCGCCTTGCGGGCCCGGGAGGCCAACGCGGCGTTACCCAGCCCGCCGCGGCCGCCGGCGGCCGCGGCGAACCGGGTGCCGGCGCCGACCAGGTCGGCCAGCAAGGTGCCGTGCTCGTCGAGCACGACGGTGCCGTCGGGCACCTTGACCTCCAGGTCGGCGCCCGCGGCCCCGTCCCGGTTGCCGCCCATGCCCTGTTTGCCCGAGGGTGCGAGAACGTGCGGACGGTAGTGGAAGTCCAGCAGGGTGTGCACCTGCGGGTCGACCACGAAGACGATGCTGCCGCCGCGCCCGCCGTTGCCGCCGTCGGGCCCGCCGAGCGGTTTGAATTTCTCCCGGTGCACCGAGGCGCACCCGTTCCCGCCGGAACCGGCCCGCGCATGGATGACCACACGGTCAACGAACCGGGCCATCGGGCACTACCTCTCGTGCGTCGCGCTCTCGTGCGTCGAGTGTGCACGCACGGCGACGATCGGCGCCGAATATCGCGGTGGGTGCACGCTCGCGGCGCTCCCCGGTCTCAGTCGGCGGCGCCGGCCGGAACGATGTTGACGGTTTTGCGGCCCCGCTTGACGCCGAACTGCACCGCGCCGGCGGCGGTGGCGAACAGGGTGTCGTCGCCGCCGCGCCCGACGTTGACGCCGGGGTGGAATTTGGTGCCGCGCTGCCGGACCAGGATCTCGCCGGCCCGGACCACCTGGCCGCCGAAGCGTTTCACCCCGAGGCGCTGTGCGTTGGAGTCCCGCCCGTTGCGCGAGCTGGACGCACCCTTCTTGTGTGCCATGTCGTTGACTCCTGCTACTTGATTCCGGTGACCTTGAGCACGGTCAGCTGCTGCCGGTGCCCCTGCCGCTTGTGGTAACCGGTCTTGTTCTTGAACTTGTGGATACGCACCTTGGGGCCCTTCTTGTGTTCGAGGACCTCACCGGTGACCGCAACCTTCTCCAGCGCCTTGGCGTCGCTGGTGACGGTGGCGCCGTCGACGACGAGTGCGACCGGAAGCGAGACCGAGTTGCCGGCCTGCGCGTCGAGCTTCTCGACCTTGACCACGTCCCCGACGGCGACCTTGTACTGCTTGCCGCCGGTCTTGACGATTGCGTACGTCGCCATCGTGTGTGTTCCTCTGCTTCGCTCATCGGTGCGCGCGCAACCCGGGGGTGCGCGGGCGGGGTCTGGGATGTGCCGGCCACGGCGATGCCCCTCGTCGGATGCGGTCCTCGGATTCTCCCCTGCGGGAAGCGCTCCGGCGGCACAGCGTCGTCGGACGGGCCTGGCGACAACTGCTCAAGGGTACGTGACCAGCGCGGACGGGGTCAAACCGGTCGGTGCTCAGCCGTCGTGCGCGGGCGGGCCGGCCGGGCGGGCCGCGGCACGACGCCGCCGGGGCCGCGTCGGGGCGAACTCGTCCTCGTCCTGATCGTCTGGGTCGTCCCGGTCGTCCCGGTCGTCCCGGTCGTCGTAGTCGTCGTCGGTGTCGTCGAGTTCGTCGAAGTCGCTGGAATAGTCCTCGTCGAACTCGTCCTCGTCGCCATCGTCAGCCTCATCAGCCTCATCAGCCTCGTCGTCGTAGTCGTCCTCATCGTCGTCGGCCTCGTCGGCCTCGTCGACGTCATCGACCTCGTCGACCTCGTCGGCCTCGTCGGTGAACGCGGTCTGCGGTGTGCGTCGCGCCCCGGCGGCGCCGCCCCGCGCCCCGGCGGTGGCCTCGTCGATGTCGCTGACCGCGGCGTCGGCCTCGCGTTCGGCCTGCGCGGTCACCGCCGCCTCGCCCCGGGCCCCCGCGCCGTCCTCGCCGGTCGCACCGTCCTCGTCGGCCTCGTCGGCCTGGTTGGCGGCGGCCATCGCCTTGAACATCGGGTGCTCCCCGGCGGTGTGGGCCGGGACCTTGGCCACCACGGGCTCGTCGGAACGGCCCTTGCGCGACCGCCGGTTGCGCCGCCCGCCGGAGCCCGATCCGCGCCCCCCCGACGAGGTGGAGTCCACGGGGTCGGCGTGCAAGGTGATGCCCCGCCCGGCGCAGTGCGAGCAGGAGGTGGAGAACGCCTCGATGAGCCCGGTGCCGAGCCGCTTGCGGGTCAGCTGCACCAGGCCCAGCGAGGTCACCTCGGAGACCTGGTGGCGGGTGCGGTCACGGGCCAGCGCCTCGGTGAGCCGCCGCAGCACCAGATCCCGGTTGGACTCCAGCACCATGTCGATGAAGTCGATGACCACGATGCCGCCGATGTCGCGCAGCCGCAGCTGGCGCACGATCTCCTCGGCCGCCTCGAGGTTGTTTTTGGTGACGGTCTCCTCGAGGTTGCCGCCGGCACCGGTGAACTTGCCGGTGTTGACGTCGACCACCGTCATCGCCTCGGTGCGGTCGATCACCAGGGTGCCCCCCGACGGCAGCCACACCTTGCGGTCCATCGCCTTGGTGAGCTGTTCGTCGATGCGGTGCACCGCGAACACGTCCGGGCCGGGCTGGCCGTCCGGGCCGGACGGCGGCGCATACCGGGTGACCTTGTCGATCAGTTCGGGAGCGACGGCGTTGATGTAGTCGGTGATCGTGGTCCAGGCGTCGTCGCCGGAGACGATCAGCTCGGAGAAGTCCTCGTTGAACAGATCACGGATGACCTTGACCAGCACGTCGGGTTCTTCATACAGGCTGACCGCGGCGCCGGCGGCCTTCTTCTTGGTCTGCGCGGCGGTGGCGTCGATCTGGTTCCACCGCTCCTGCAGGCGGGCCACGTCGGCGCGGATGTCGTCTTCCTTGATGCCCTCCGACGCGGTGCGGATGATCACCCCCGCCTCCGGTGGGACCACCTCACGCAGGATCTGCTTGAGACGCTGACGCTCGGTGTCGGGCAGTTTGCGGCTGATCCCGGTCGAGGACGCTCCCGGCACGTACACCAGGTAGCGGCCGGCCAGCGACACCTGGGTGGTCAGCCGCGCCCCCTTGTGTCCCACCGGATCCTTGCTGACCTGCACGACGACGTAGTCGCCGGGTTTGAGGGCCTGCTCGATCTTGCGGTTCGCCCCGCCGAGGCCGGCGGCCTCCCAATTCACCTCGCCGGCGTAGAGCACGCCGTTGCGGCCGCGGCCGATGTCGACGAACGCGGCCTCCATCGACGGCAACACGTTCTGCACGATCCCTAAGTAGATGTTGCCCACCAGCGAGGCCGACGCCGCCGAGGTGACGAAGTGTTCGACGACGATGCCGTCCTCGAGCACGGCGATCTGGGTGTACCGCGAGCCCTCGTGCGGCGGTTCGGTGCGCACCTTGTCGCGGACCACCATGGTGCGTTGCACCGCTTCGCGGCGGGCGAGGAACTCGGCCTCGGAGAGCACCGGGGGCCGACGGCGCCCGGCGTCTCGGCCGTCGCGACGACGCTGCCGTTTGGCCTCCAATCGGGTGGAGCCGTTGATGCCCTGGATCTCGGAGTCCTTGGAGGCGCCGCGGGGGGCGCGCTCGTGCACGACGGTGTTCGGCGGGTCGTCGGACGCCGTGTCCTCGGCGCCGTCCCCGGAGCCGTTCTTGCGGCGGCGGCGCCGCCGGCGCCGCCGACTGCTGCTCTCCGAACCGCCGTTGTCGTCGGAGCCCTCACCGTCGCCCTGGCCGTTGTCGTCGCCGTCGGTGTCGTCGCTGCCCTCACCGCTGTCGTCGCCGTCGGCGTCGTCGGCGCCGTTCTGCTCGCCGCGCCCGCGGCCGCGCCCGCGCCGGCCGCGGCGCCGCCGCCGGCCCGAGGGGCGGTCGCTGTCGGTGTCGCCCTCGGGGTCGTCCCCGCCGCCGGGGTCGCCGGCGTCGTCGCTCTCTGTGGTCTCGCCGTCGGCGTCGTCGCCACCGCGGGACGGTGTGACCGGCTGCGGCGCCACGAACAGCGGCATGTATTCGGGCTGGTCGGTCACCCCGGTCTGCGGCGTCTCGTGGGTCTCGAGCATCAGCCGCGACTCCGGTTCGACGGCGTCGCCGGCGACCACCCCGGGCGCCCCGCCGGACTCGGTTGCGGCCGTCGGCGCAGCGGCCGCCTCCAGCAGGTCGCGCACTCGCACCGCGTCGCCGCGGTCGACGCTGGAGTGGGCACTACGCATGCGCCCGTCGAGCTCGGCGAGCGCCTCGAGCACGCGGCGGCTGGTGGTCCCCAGCACCCGCGCCAGGGAGTGCACCCTCAGCTTCTCGGGGAGCTCTCCCGGTTGCGGGTTTTCGGACGGATCTGTGGATTGAACATCATCGGTCACGTAAGTCTCCTTGAGCCCCCGGGCGCGTGTATCAACGCGGCCTGCACGGGGGCTTCCGTTATGCGCCCGGGTCACATCCCCGGGCTTGTGGTGGTCTCGCTCCGAGCGGCTCGGGTGGAACCCACTCAGTGCCTGGGCTGAATGATCACCTCGACAGGGCGCGCCGCATCGCGGGTCGCGGTGGTCGCGCTTGTCTCAGCCGTCATCCGGGTGTCAGACGCCGGTTCGGTGTCGTTCACCACTGGCCAGTATCCCACACTGCGGTGCGGGACCGGACCAAGACGACCAACCCGGCGCTACAGACCGGGGAACCAGAGGTCGATCTCACGGCGTGCCGACTCGGCCGAATCGGAGCCGTGCACCAGGTTGGACTGGATTTCCAGGCCGAAATCACCGCGGATCGTGCCCGGTGCCGCCCCCTCGACCGGATCGGTGCTGCCGGCGAGTTGCCGGAACGCCGCGACCGCGCGGGGCCCCTCGACCACCGCGGCCACCAGCGGCCCGGAGGTGATGAACTCCAGCAGCGACGCGAAGAACGGCTTGCCGTCGTGCTCGGCGTAGTGGCGACGAGCCACCTCGTCGGAGACGTTTCTCAATTCGACCGCGGCCAGTGTCAGGCCCTTGTTCTCGATCCGGCGCAGGATCTCACCCACCAGCCGGCGCTGCACACCGTCGGGTTTGATCAACACCAGGGTCCGCTCAGTCACCGTGCGTCACTCCTTCTCCCCCAAAAGCTCAGGTCATCCCCCCGACGTGCCGCGCTGGTCGCGGCCGCGTCACGGCGCACAGCGTAACCGACGTGGCACCCGCTCAGGCGGCGCCGTCCACCGGGCCCGGGCCGGGGTCGGTCTGCTGGCCGGGAAGCAACCCCCGACGCTGTCGGCGCAGGACCTCCGCGCGGAAGTAGGCGATCAGCACCCACACCACCAAGAACAACACCCCGACGAACCCCACCCCCGGGTACACCGCGAACCCCATCACCAGGGCCATCTGGACGGCCAGGTTCACCCAGATCGCCCAGGGCCGGCCCTGCACACCGGTGAGCACGATCAGCACCGCCGCCACCGCGATCAGGTAGCTCAGCGACCCGACGGTCAGCCCGCCGCCGACCATCGCGACGACGGGGATCGCCAGCAGCACCACGATGGCCTCGAGGATCAACGTGGCGGCCATCACCCCGCGGAAACTCTTCCACGGGTCGACCGGTTGCGCGGTCACTGCGGCTCACCTCCGAAAAGGGTGCGGGCGGCCCCGGCGGTGACCACCGAGCCGGTGATGACGATGCCGGCGCCCGACAGCGTCCCGGCGTCGCCGACCTCCTCCACGATCGCGGTGGCCACCTCGATCGCGTCGGCGAGGGTCGGCGCGGCGGTGACGCGTTCGGGGCCGAACCGCTGCTGCGCCGCCAGGGTCAACTCCTCGACGTCGAGCGCCCGCGGCGACCCGTTCTGGGTGACCACCACCTGGTCGAACACCGGCTCCAGGGCGGCGATGATGCCGTCGACGTCTTTGTCGGTGAGCACCGCGAGCACCCCGACGAGGGTGCGGAAGTCGAACTCGGCGCTCAACGCCTCGGCCAACGCCGCGGCTCCGGCCGGGTTGTGGGCGGCGTCGAGGAACACCGTCGGCGCGCTACGCACCCGCTCCAGGCGCCCCGGGCTGGTCACCGCGGCGAACCCGGCGCGCACCGCGTCGACGTCGAGCTGGCGGTCCTTGCCGGCACCGAAGAACGCCTCGACCGCCGCCAGCGCCACCGCCGCATTGTGGGCCTGGTGTTCGCCGTGCAGCGGCACGAACACCTCGTCGTAGACCCCGCCGAGGCCCTGCAGGGTCAACAGTTGCCCACCGACGGCGACCCGGCGGTCCAGTACGGCGAACTCGGAGTCTTCGCGGGCGACGGCCGTCTCGGTGCGCATCGCCTGATCCATCAGGGCGGCCATCGCCTCAGGCTGCTGGCGGGCGATCACCGCGACGGTCTCCACCTGCGCGTCGTCGCCGGCTTGGTGGATGATCCCCGCCTTCTCCGCGGCGATCGAGGCCAGGTCGGGTCCGAGATAGTCGACGTGGTCGATCCCGATCGGGGTGATCGCCACCACCGGTGCGGCGACCACGTTGGTGGCGTCCCACCGCCCGCCCATGCCGACCTCGATGACGGCCACCTCGACCGGCGCGTCGGCGAACGCGGCGAACGCCATCGCGGTCAGCACCTCGAATTTGCTCAACGCGGGTCCCCCGGCGGCCCGCGAGGACTCGTCGACCATCTGGATGAACGGCTCGATCTCGGTGTAGGTCGTCACGTACCGGGCGGGGCTGATCGGGGCGCCGTCGATGCAGATCCGTTCGACCGCCGACTGCAGGTGCGGGCTGGTGAGCCGACCGGTGCGCCGGTGCAGTGCGCTCAGCAGCGCGTCGACCATCCGCGCGACCGAGGTTTTGCCGTTGGTGCCGCCGATGTGGATCGACGGGTAGCCGCGTTGCGGCGATCCGAGCATGTCGAGAAGGGCGTTGATACGGGTCAGGCTCGGCTCGATCTGGGTCTCCCCCCAGCGCTGGTCGAGCAGATGCTCGACCTGCAGCAGCGCCGCGATCTCGTCGGGCGTCGGCTCGGTGCGCCCCGGCCCGGGGTCGTCGGCGTCGCTCACGGCGACTCCGCCATTCCCGCCAACCGGGCGGTGATCCGCTCGGTCTCCTGCCGGGCGAGCCGGTGCCGGTCGCGGATCTTGGCGACCACCGCAGCCGGCGCCTTGTCCACGAATGCCGGGTTCTGCAGTTTGGCGGTGGTGGTGGCCAGTTCCTTCTGCGCCGCGGCCAGATCCTTGGTCAGCCGGCGACGCTCGGCGGCCACGTCGACGGTGCCGGAGGTGTCCAACTCGACCACGACGGTGCCGTGGGCCAACCGCACTTCCACCGACGCCGACGGCTCGAACCCGTCGACCGGATCGGTCAGCCAGGCCAGGGCCCGCACCACCGCGAGATGCTCGCTCAGCTGCGCCTGCGCCATTCCCCCGAGCCGGGCCGGCACCTTCTGCCGATCGGCGAGCCCCTGATCGCTGCGGAAGCGGCGCACCTCGGTCACCAACCTCTGCACGTCGGCGATCCGCTGGGCGGCCACCGGATCCGACGCCATCCCCGAGGCCTGCGGCCAGGCCGCGATGACCAGCGAGTCGGCGTCGCCACCACCGGACCGGGTCAGCGCCTGCCAGAGTGTTTCGGTGACGAACGGGATCATCGGGTGCAGCAACCGCAGCAGCGTGTCGAGCACCGTGGCCAGCACCGCGGTGGTGTGGGCGGCACCGCCGGCGAGTTGCACCTTGGCCAGCTCCACATACCAGTCGCAGAACTCGTCCCAGGTGAAGTGGTACAGCGCTTCGCAGGCCTTGCTGAACTCGTAGGCGTCCAGCGCGGCGTCGACCTCGCCGCGCACCTGTTCGAGCCGCCCGAGGATCCAGCGGTCGGCGTCGGTCAGGTCGGCGTGCGCGGGGGCCGGCACGGCGGTCGACGCGCCGTTGAGCAACGCGAACCGGGTGGCGTTGAACAGTTTGGTGACGAAGTTGCGCGATGCGCGGGCCTGGTCCTCGCCGATCGACAGGTCCCCGCCCGGGTTGGCGCCGCGGGCCAGAGTGAACCGCAGCGCGTCGGCGCCGAACCGCGCCACCCAGTCCAGCGGGTCGATGCCGTTGCCCCGCGATTTGCTCATCTTGCGGCCGTGCTCGTCGCGGATCAACCCGTGTAAGAACACATTCTCGAACGGCACCGTCGGGCGCTCGGCCGGAGCGGCGTCGGCGGTGATCGTCGGGTCATCGCCGACGAAGGTGCCGAACATCATCATGCGGGCCACCCAGAAGAACAGGATGTCGTAGCCGGTCACCAGCACGCTGGTCGGGTAGAACTTCGCCAACTCCGGGGTGCGCTCCGGCCAGCCCATCGTGGAGAACGGCCACAGCGCCGAGGAGAACCAGGTGTCGAGCACGTCGGGGTCTTGTTCGTAACCGTCCGGCGGGGTCTCGTCGGGGCCGACACAGACGACCTCACCGCCGGGCCCGTGCCAGATCGGGATGCGGTGACCCCACCACAGCTGCCGGGAGATGCACCAGTCGTGCATGTCGTCGACCCAGGCGAACCAGCGCGGCTCCAGGCTCGCCGGATGGATCACGGTGTCGCCGTGACGCACGGCGTCACCGGCGGCGGCGGCCAACGCCGAAACCTTCACCCACCATTGCAGCGACAGCCGCGGCTCGATCACCTCACCGCTGCGCTCGGAGTGCCCGACGCTGTGCACGTAGGGCCGCTTCTCGGCGACGATACGGCCCTGCGCGGCGAGAGCCTCGCGGACCTTGACCCGCGCCTCGAACCGGTCCATACCGTCGAATTGTGTTCCAGTATCGGCGATTCGACCCTTGGTGTCGAGGATGGACGGCATCGGCAGCTGATGACGCAGCCCGATCTCGAAGTCGTTGGGATCGTGCGCGGGAGTGACTTTGACTGCCCCGGTGCCGAATTCGGGGTCGACGTGTTCGTCGGCCACGACCGGGATCTGACGGTCCGAAAACGGGTGCGGCAGCGTGGTGCCGACCAGGGTCCGATACCGGTCGTCATCGGGGTGCACCGCGATCGCGGTGTCGCCGAGCATGGTCTCCATCCGGGTGGTGGCCACGACGATGTGGGGTTGAGCGTCATCGAGCGAGCCGTACCGAAACGAGACGA
Source organism: Mycolicibacillus parakoreensis (assembly GCF_022370835.2). Next base: position 1,241,684 of record NZ_CP092365.1, on the reverse strand, counting down.
GCTCACCGTCGATGTCGTCGTATTTGACTTCCAGGTCGCTGATCGCGGTCTGCAGCACCGGCGACCAGTTGACCAACCGTTCGGCCCGGTAGATCAGCCCGGCGTCGTAGAGGCGTTTGAAGATGGTGCGCACCGCACGCGACAGGCCCTCGTCCATGGTGAACCGTTCCCGGCTCCAGTCCACACCGTCGCCGAGTCGGCGCATCTGTTCGCCGATGGCGCCACCGGATTCGTTTTTCCACGACCACACCTGCTCGATGAAGCCATCGCGGCCCAGTTCCTCCTTGCTCGTGCCGTCGGCGGCGAGCTGGCGTTCCACCACACTCTGGGTGGCGATCCCGGCGTGGTCCATCCCGGGCAACCACAGCACCTCGTAGCCCTGCATGCGTTTGCGCCGGGTCAGCGCATCCATCAACGTGTGGTCCAGCGCGTGGCCCATGTGCAGGCTGCCGGTCACGTTCGGCGGCGGCAGCACGATGGAGTACCCGGGTTTGGCGCTGTCCGGGTCGGCGGTGAAGTACCCGGCCTCGACCCACCGCTGGTAGATGGCGTCCTCCAGCGCGCCCGGGTCCCACGATTTGGGCAGGGCGGCGGCGTCCTCGGCGGTGGGGGTGTCTGAGCTGACGGTCACCCGACCGATTCTAGGAAGCCGGCTCAACCCGGCCGGCCACCCGGGCTGGGGCGGATTATTTTTTGCCGCCGAGCAGTCCGCCCAGGATGGTGCCGAGCACACCGCCCTTGTTGTCGCCGAGCACACTGTCCAAGATGCTGCCCAACGTATTGTTGTTGCCGCCGCCGAGGATGCTGCCGAGCACCTCGCCGAGTCCGCCGGAGGGCTCCGGCGCGGCTTCGGTCTTGCCGCCGAGCTGCTTGCCGATGTAGGCCAGCACGATCGGTGCGAGGATCGGCAGCAATTTCTGCATCAGGTCGCTGTTGCCGGCGTCACCGCCGGCCAGCGCGCTGGCGACCTCGCCGGCACCGTTGCCGCCGAAGATCTTCGCGATGGCCTTCTGGCCGTCGGCCTCGTCGACCTGCTCGACCGAGACACCGGCATCCAGCAGCCCGCGCGCGGCGTGGTTGCTCGCCGCGTTCTCGATCGCCGACGCGTGGTCGTCGCCTTGTGCGTTCTGCTGCAGGCCACCGACCAGCACCGGCACCAGCGTCTGGATGGCGGTGTCGACCTCGCCCTCGTCGGCGCCGAGTTTGGCCGCGATCTCCTGGGTGGGTATCTGAGCGAACAGGTCGTCCAACGCGGCCATGCTGCGCCTACTTTCGTCGGGGAGAAATCTCGGGCACGTCGTCGCGGCCCTGCCGACGACATTAGCCCAACCGGGTGACCTCGAGCACGACTTCGGCGGCCGGGAAGCGGTCCAGCAACGCGTCGCCCATCGCCGCCGCGGGGGTGAGCACCCCGGTGAGCGGGGAGAGGCGGTCGCGGTCCAGCGCCAACGCCAGGCCGCTCTCGCCCAGCAGCACCGCGGTCGCCTTGTAGCCGGGGTCGCCTTGCTGGGCGATGCCGGCCCGGTAACGCGCGCCGGTGCTGGTGATGGTGAACGTCTGCGCCTGGTAGAAGCCCCGGTCGCGCTGGGTCTCGCTCGGTCCGGTGCCGGGCTGGGGGGCCAGTCGCTCGACCCAGCGGCGGGGCAGCAGCCGGAAGTAACGGCTGCCCAGTTCCACGGCCGCCTTGTTGCCGACGGTGACCAGCGCCGCGGTGGCCGACGCCAGCATCGAGGAGCCCACGCTCATCTGCTCGCTGTAGCGGAATCGCCGACCGTAGGCCCAGCCCAGCAGCTCGTTGCTGCGGCGTACCACCCGGGTGTTGTAGGGGGCCATCAGAAAGCCCCCGGTCCAGATGCCGGCGAGTTCGGGGGCGATCTCGGCGCCGCGCCGCCACGGGAAATCCGGCTGGGCGCCCAGCCGGGGCTCGGCGGCACGGTCGGCGCTGAACGTGTAGGGGTCGGCGACCGCGCGGCGCGCCTCGGGGTCGCTGGACGCGGTGCGCATCATCTCCATCCCGGAGGCGATCGTGCCCCCGGAGAGCCCGCCGCGAAACCGGCGCAGCACGAAGTCGGTGTCGAGCATCTGCCCGGTGTCGTCGGCCACCACCTGCCGGTGCAGGGCGTACACGCTGAGGTCGGAGGGGATGGAATCGAACCCGCAGGCGTGCACGATGCGCGCCCCGGTGTCGACGGCCTGTTTGTGGTAGCCGTCGATGCTGTTCCGGACGAACATCGCCTCCCCGGTGAGGTCGGCGTAGTCGGTGCCGGCCTCCGCGCAGGCGGCCACCAACGGCAGACCGTAGCGGGTGTAGGGCCCGACGGTGCTGACCACCACTTGAGCGCGCTCGGCCATCTCGGTCAAGGTGGTCGGCGCCGAGGCGTCGGCGTGCAGGATCGCCCACGAGCGGGCGGCCGCCCCCAGCTCCTCGCGAACGGCACGGAGCCGCTCGCCGTTGCGCCCGGCCAACCCGATGCGTGCCTGTCCACCGGCGCGGGCCAGATACTGCGCGGTCAGTCTGCCGACGAAGCCGGTCGCGCCGTAGAGCACCAGGTCGAATTCACGCTGCGAATCGGGCATGGCGCCGACGTTACCGCCAGGGCACCGAGCCGGTCGCCGTCACCGCCGCGATCGGGCGCCCCGCGCGGCGATGAAAAACGGTGCCGGACCCTCGCGGGGTCCGGCACCGTCGTGAGGTTCGTCGGTGGTAGGTCAGCCCTGCCCGCCGCAGACCGGCCAGGCGCCGATGCCCTGGGTCGCCAGCACGTTCTCGGCCACCCGGATCTGCTCTTCGCGGCTGGCGTTGTGCGGAAGCCCGCTGCCGCCGTTGGCCGACCAGGTGCCCGGCGCGAACTGCAGCCCACCGTAGTAGCCGTTACCGGTGTTGGTTCCCCAGTTACCGCCGGACTCGCAGGCCGCAACCGCGTCCCAGTCGACGTCCGCGTGAGCGGTGGCGGTCGAAAGGGCCAGCGGGGCCAACACCATGCCGCCGGAGAACGCGGCGACGGTCAGGGTCTTGCGGAGGTTCTTCAACATCGTTCCTTTCGCGGGGGCGTGCGCCGCTGCCCGGGGCCGGGCGGGAAGGGGCGGGACGTGCCGTCTCGGTCGGGCACGGCAGCAGGGGCGGGCGCGGCCCGCCGGGACGCCGCCCGGCGGCTGCACACCCCCGGGCGAGGAACTCGAGGGCACTGCTCGAGGGCACCCAAGGAGGCTCGCCGGCAGGTGGCTGACGGTGCACAGCCCTGCTCACACGCGGATCCGTGGATTTAGTTTTCATTTGCTCCAAATCGGAACGAGAGGGACGGTAGAAGAACAGCACGCCGTTCGTCATCCCGCCGACACGGATATCTCGAACAGATAACGACGTGATCACGGATCGATCATCGGACGATCTCTGCTGGTCAGCCGGGGGTTCATCTGGCGCGGCTTCGTTGACACGCCGAAACCTTTTTGTGAGTCAACTCACCGTGATTTTGTGACCTGGCCCACCGCCACGCGCGCCCCGGCCGCAGGATTGCGATCCGCCCGGGGCGCCATCACGCCCTGCACCCGCCCCGCCGGTGTTGTACTGCGGGTTTACCGTCACCGCGGCGCGGCGACCCGTTTGCCCGGGCCCGACCCGAAAGCCCCCGGCGGACCGCGCCATCGCCCCGCCGGCACACCGCTCACCCGCGGGTCCGCCACCAGGGCCGCAATTCGCCGCGAAAACGGGCCAGTTCGGCGAAAACGTCGACCACGCCGTAGCCGAGGAGGAGAAAACGGCTGTGCCCCACCATGATTAGAGGCTGTTCACGATCGATGGAGCGCGCACGCCATCCCGACCGCTGATATTCGTCGTTTACGAATAACGCTTTCATAAAGCGTGAATTACTTCACGCCGACCAATTCCATGTAATTAGCGCGTTTCTTCGGCCGCCATAAAATCGGTGATACGCCGGTGGTATTAACGCTCTGTCAATTTGCCCGGTTTGCCGGCGGGGTTGCGGGGCGGGCCCGCAACGCCTGCAACTCGGCCGGGGAGTTCACGTTGGTCAGCTCCGGAATCCCGTCGCCCACCGCTCCGGGCGGGGTCACCACGACGCGTTGGGCGTCGGCGGCGTCGACCAGCGACCGCATGCTGCGGGTCCCGGCGGCGACCAGCGCGCCGGCCCGTTCGCACAGCGCGGTGCGGTACAGCGCGGCCAGGTAGTGATCGCGACCGTCCCAGGGCAGCACGACCTCGGCGTCGAGCCCGGCGGCCGTGCCGATCACCCGGTCGAGCAGGGCCCCGGTGAGCAACGGCAGGTCCACCGCAACCACGAGCGCCCAGACGGCGCCGGCGTCGGCGGCCTCCCGCAGCCCCGCGGCGGTTGCGGCCAGCGGCCCCAGGCCGGGCTCGCGGTCACGCAGGACCCGGGCCTCGAGCGCGGGAAGACATTGGTCGGCGGCGGCCACCACGAACAGCGGACGACAGCGGGATCCCACGGTGGCCACGGTCTGCTCCACCATGGTGGTCTCACCGGCCGGCGCCGGCAACGTCGCCTTGTCGGTCCCCATCCGCCGGGATGCGCCGCCAGCGAGCACGATCCCCGCGGGCACACCCGGCTCGCGCGGCGGGGGCCTCACCGCCGAAACTAGTCGACGGTCCAGGTGTCGCGCCCGCGCAACAGCGACTGCAGGGCGACGGCATCGTGCGGGGAGGCCTCGCGGGCCGCCGCAACCTGCGCGCGCGCCTCGTCGTCGTAGGTGGGCTTGCTGACCTGGCGGAAGATCCCCATCGGGAAGTGGGCCAGGTGCTGGTCGGAGAGCCGCGACAGCGCGAACGCGTACGAGGAGTCCTCCAGGGTCGCGTCATGCACCACGATCTGGTCGGCGGCGACATTGGCGGTCTTGGCGACCTCCAACCCGTAGTCGGCCTTGACCACGCAGTACTCGCCGTTGGTGCCGAAGATGACCGGCTCGCCCTGGCGGACGTGGATCAACCGGTCCTCCGAGCCCTCCTTACGCAGCAGGTCGAAGGAACCGTCGTTGAACACCGGGCAGTCCTGCAGGATCTCCACCAGCGCCGACCCCCGGTGCTCCATGGCGCCCTGCAGCACCTCGGTCAGACCCTTGCGGTCGGAGTCCAGGGCGCGGCCGACGAAGGTGGCCTCCGCCCCGATCGCCAGCGAGACCGGGTTGAACGGGTTGTCCAGCGACCCCATCGGCGTGGACTTGGTGACCTTGCCGGCCTCCGAGGTCGGCGAGTACTGACCCTTGGTCAGCCCGTAAATCCGGTTGTTGAACAGCAGGATCGTGAGGTTGACGTTGCGCCGCAGCGTGTGGATCAGGTGGTTGCCGCCGATCGACAGGGCGTCGCCGTCGCCGGTGACCACCCACACCGACAGGTCCTCGCGGGCGGTGGCCAGCCCGGTGGCGAACGTGGGCGCGCGACCGTGGATGGAGTGCACCCCGTAGGTGTTCATGTAGTACGGGAACCGGCTCGAGCAGCCGATCCCGCTGACGAACACGGTGTTCTCCCGTCGCAACCCGAGCTTCGGCAGGAAGTTACGGATGGTGTTGAGGATGACGTAGTCGCCACAGCCGGGGCACCACCGCACCTCCTGGTTGGAGGTGAAGTCCTTGCCCTTCTGCGGTTCGTCCGTGGTCGGCACGCCGCTGACGGCGGTCAGCGGCAGGTCCCGCTCGGTCAGGTCGGTCATGCCTTCGCTCCTAGCGCTTCCGCGGCTTCTTCTTGACTCTCGATGGTGACGGCCGCGGCTCGCGCCAGGTCGGCCTTCTCGTCCTCTTGCGCGCGCAGCGTCCCGTCCAGCGCGGCGGTGATGATGTCCTCGACCTCGTCGGCCAGGAACGCCCGGCCGGCCACCTTGGTCACCGACTGCACATCGGCGAGGTAACGGCCCCGCAGCAGCAGCGCGAGTTGGCCGAGGTTCATCTCCGGCGCCACGATCTTGGGGTAGTGCTGGAGCACATCGCCGAGGTTGGCCGGGAACGGGCTGAGGTAGCGCAGGTGGGCGTGGGCCACCTTGGTGCCGCTGCGCCGGACGCGTCGACACGCCTCCCCGATCGGCCCGTAGGAGCTGCCCCAGCCGAGGATGAGCAGCTCGGCGTCGCCGCTGGGGTCGTCGACCACCAGGTCGGGCACGTCGATGCCGTCGATCTTGGCCTGACGCAACCGCACCATCAGGTCGTGGTTGTTCGGGTCGTAGGAGATGTCGCCGGTGCCGTTGAGTTTCTCCAGCCCGCCGATGCGGTGCTCCAGGCCGGCGGTGCCCGGCACCGCGAACTGCCGCGCCAGCGTCTGCGGATCGCGCGCGTAGGGTTCGAACGGCTCACCGGACCGGGCGACGGTGTGCTCGATCGGGGCGAGGTCGGCGATCTCGGGAATGCGCCACGGCTCGGATCCGTTGGCGATCGCGCCGTCGGAGAGCAGGATCACCGGCGTGCGGTAGGTCAACGCGATCCGCACCGCCTCGATCGCCACCGCGAAGCAGTCCGACGGGGTCGCGGGGGCGAGCACCGCCACCGGCGATTCGCCGTTGCGCCCGTAGAGGGCCTGCAGCAGGTCGGCCTGCTCGGTTTTGGTGGGCAGGCCCGTCGACGGGCCGCCACGCTGCACATCGATGAGCAGCAGCGGCAACTCGGTCATCACGCCCAGCCCGAGCGCCTCGGACTTCAGCGAGAGCCCCGGGCCCGAGGTGCTGGTCACCCCCAGCGCACCGCCGTAGGACGCCCCCAGGGCGGCGCCGATGCCGGCGATCTCGTCTTCGGCCTGGAAGGTCATGACGTTGAAGTTCTTGTGCTTGGACAGCTCGTGCAGGATGTCGGAGGCCGGCGTGATCGGGTAGGTGCCCAGCAGCACCTGGGTGTCGGCCAGGTAGCCGGCGACGACGACACCGTAGGCCAGCGCCGTGTTGCCCGAGATCTGCCGGTATTCGCCGGGGGCGAGTTTGGCCGGCGACACCTCGTAGGTGGTGCCGAACGCCTCGGTGGTCTCGCCGTAGTTCCAGCCGGCCTTCAACGCCAGCACATTGGCCTCGGCGATGTCGGGCTTGTTGGCGAACTTCTCGCGGATGAACGTTTCACTGGTCTCGATCGGTCGGCCGTACATCCACGACAGCAGGCCCAGCGCGAACATGTTCTTGGCGCGGGCGCCGTCCTTTTTGGTCGCCCCGATCGATTCCACGGCCCCGAGGGTCAGCGAGGTCATGGCCACCGGGATCACCACGAAGTCGGAGAGCTCCTCGGTCTCCAGCGGGTTGGCCTCGTAGCCGATCTTGGCGAGGTTGCGTTTGGTGAACTCGTCGGCGTTGGCGATCACCATGCCGCCGCGCGGCAGGTCATCGATGTTGGCCTTCAGCGCGGCCGGGTTCATCGCGACGAGCACGTCGGGACGGTCCCCGGCGGTGAGGATGTCGAAGTCGGCGATCTGGATCTGGAACGACGACACCCCCGGCAGGGTGCCCTGCGGAGCCCGGATCTCGGCGGGATAGTTCGGCTGGGTGGCCAGGTCGTTCCCGAACAGCGCGGCCTCGGAGGTGAACCGGTCACCGGTGAGCTGCATCCCGTCACCGGAGTCCCCGGCGAACCGGATGACGACCTTCTCGATTTTCTGCCGACTCGGCGTCGCGGACGACGCGGTCCCAGACCCGTTGGTTGCGTTGGCTCCGCTGTCGATGTTCGGCTCCACGCCGCTGCCTTTCCTGCTGGTCCACGCGCGAACATCCGGCTTCACAGGCGCTCATCCGCGCCGCCGGAGGGTGCTCGCCAGGTTTTTATGTCACTGCCGGTACCGATTATTGCATTCTTCTTAGGGTTGAATCGATGCCCTCCCCCCGGGACACGCCGACGAACTTTCAGCAAACCTCCAGTTCAGCTCGGCGATCGGCGTCCGATTTTTTCCTCGGTGTGGTTTTGGTCACGTTTGTGCGGCGTCAAAGATTAAGAAACCGGTCTACCCGCAAGTAACATTTGCTAGCGATCGGCGCGGCCCGCGCCGGTGCGGCCCCGCGTCGCCCCGCGGCGCGCCGACGACCACAATGGAGACCATGCCCCTGCGCCTCGCGTGTCCGGTAAACCCGGCGATCCCGGCCACCGCCCCGCGGCGATGGGTCGGCTGACCGCGCGCCGGCGGATCCGGCGCCTCAACCCCCACGGCGACACCGAACGCAGCGAGACCCTGGCCGTCGAGGAGCCGCTGGAGATCCGGGTCGGTCGAGCGCCGCTGACCGTCACGATGCGCACCCCCGGGTCCGATGTCGAACTCGCGCAGGGCTTCTTGCTGACCGAAGGCGTGATCGGTGCACGTGAGGACGTGCAGCGGGCCCAGTTCTGCGCCGGAGCCGACCGCGGCGAGGGCGCAGACGGGGTCAACAGCTACAACGTGCTCGATGTGACGCTGGCCCCCGGGGTGGCGGCCCCCGACCCCGGGGTGACCCGCAACTTCTACACCACCTCGTCGTGCGGGGTGTGCGGAAAATCCTCGCTGGAGACGGTGCGACTGACCAGCCGGCACCGGCCGGCGGCCGACCCGGTCACGGTCAGCGCGCGCACCCTGAGCACGCTGCCGCCGCGGCTGCTCGCCGAGCAGAATGTGTTCGCCCGCACCGGCGGGCTGCACGCGGCGGCGCTGTTCGACGCCGACGGCACCCCGGTGGTGGTGCGCGAGGACATCGGTCGGCACAACGCCGTGGACAAGGTGCTCGGTTGGGCGCTGGAACACGATCGCATCCCGCTCACCGGCACGGTGCTGCTGGTCAGCGGTCGGGTCTCGTTCGAGCTGACCCAGAAGGCGGTGATGGCCGGGGTGCCGGTGCTGGCGGCGGTCTCGGCACCGTCGTCGTTGGCGGTGGACCTGGCCGCCGAGGCGGGGGTGACGCTGGTCGCGTTTCTGCGCGGCGAGTCGATGAACGTCTACAGTCGCGCCGACCGGGTGCGCGTCTAACGCGCGTCACCCACCGCTCGCTCTAGGCGCTCTTGTCGCGGCGTTCGGTGCGCGAAGGCTTGCGCGGGACGATCGTGGGCAGCACGTTGTCCTCGACAGTCTCCTTGGTGACCACCACCTTGGCGACGTCGTCACGGCTGGGGATGTCGTACATCACCGGCAGCAGGACCTCTTCCATGATGGCGCGCAGCCCGCGGGCGCCGGTGCCGCGGTGGATGGCCTGGTCGGCGATCGCCTCCAGCGCGTCGCCGGTGAACTCCAGCTCCACACCGTCGAGTTCGAACAACCGGGTGTACTGCTTGACCAGGGCGTTCTTCGGTTCGGAGAGGATCTTGACCAGCGACTCCTGATCCAGGTTGGTCACCGACGCGACCACCGGCAGCCGGCCGATGAACTCCGGGATCAGGCCGAATTTGATCAGGTCTTCCGGCATCACCTCGGCGAAGTGGTCGGTGGTGTCCACGTCGGCCTTGGAGTGCACCTCGGCACCGAAGCCCAACCCGCGTTTACCGATCCGGTCGGAGACGATCTTCTCCAAGCCGGCGAACGCCCCCGCGACGATGAACAGCACGTTGGTGGTGTCGATCTGGATGAACTCCTGATGCGGGTGCTTGCGTCCGCCCTGCGGCGGCACCGACGCCTGGGTGCCCTCCAGGATCTTCAGCAGCGCCTGCTGCACACCCTCGCCGGAGACGTCGCGGGTGATCGAGGGGTTCTCGCTCTTGCGGGCGATCTTGTCGACCTCGTCGATGTAGATGATGCCGGTCTCGGCGCGTTTGACGTCGTAGTCGGCGGCCTGGATGAGTTTGAGCAGGATGTTCTCCACGTCCTCACCGACATAGCCGGCCTCGGTGAGCGCGGTGGCGTCGGCGATGGCGAACGGCACGTTGAGCATCTTGGCCAGTGTCTGCGCCAGATAGGTCTTGCCGCACCCGGTGGGCCCGAGCATGAGGATGTTCGACTTGCTCAGCTCCACGACCTCCCCCGAGCGGGAGTCGCGGTTTTTGTCGCCGGCCTGGATACGCTTGTAGTGGTTGTAGACGGCGACCGCCAGGGTGCGCTTGGCGGTGTCCTGGCCGATGACATAGCTCTCCAAGAAATCCCGGATCTCGGCCGGTTTGGGCAGCTCGTCAAGTTTGACGTCGTCGGCGTCGGCGAGTTCCTCTTCGATGATCTCGTTACACAGGTCGATGCACTCATCGCAGATGTAGACCCCGGGGCCGGCAATGAGCTTTTTGACCTGCTTCTGGCTCTTCCCGCAGAACGAGCACTTGAGAAGGTCACCACCATCTCCGATGCGTGCCATGGTGTTGGGCTCCCACTTTCCTGTTCGCCGTCGGTCTCGGGTGCGCCGGGCGTTGGCCCCGACGCTACCCGCTTGCTGCGCCGCCACGCGACTGATAACGCCGAATCGCGCCGCCGGTTATGCGTGTCCGTCGAACCTATCCCCTGACCCGGCCGCCGACCGGTGGGACGCGCCGCCGTGTCAGCGGCGTGTCACGGCCGTGACCGGATCGAGAACCCGATGCCGCGGCCCCGGGCCCTTTACAGTGAGACCGTGCGGTTCGCCGTGCCCAACACTACCGCGCTGGTCACCGACGGCGGTCTGGCGACCACGCTGGAGGCCGCCGGTTTCGACCTGTCCGACCCGCTGTGGTCGGCGCGGTTGCTGCTCGACGCCCCCACGGCGATCACCGCGGCGCATCGGGAGTTTTTCCGCGCCGGCGCCGACATCGCCACCACGGCCAGCTACCAGGTGTCTTTCCCCGGCTTCGCCGCCCGGGGAGTCGATGCGGCCCAGACGGCCGCAATGCTGCACCGCAGCGTCGGTTTGGCCCGCACCGCCGCCGCGGACGTCGGGGGGCGACGGCGCTGGGTGGCCGCCTCGGTCGGACCCTACGGCGCGGCGCTGGCCGACGGCGCGGAGTACCGGGGCCGCTACGGGTTGAGCGTGGCGCAATTGGCCGCCTGGCATCGGCCCCGCCTGGAGGTGTTGGCCGCGGCCGGTGCCGACGTGCTGGCCTGCGAGACCGTCCCCGATGTCGACGAGGCCGAGGCGCTGGTGGGTCTGCTCGCCGACCTCGATGTACCGGCCTGGCTCAGCTACACCATCGACGGGCGGCGCACCCGGGCCGGCCAGCCGCTGGCCGAGGCGTTCGCGGTGGCCGCCGGGGCGCCCCAGATCTGCGCGGTCGGGGTGAACTGCTGCGACCCGGCCGACGTCGCCGCGGCGATCGACATCGCGGCCGGGGTCACCGACAAACCGGTGATCGTCTACCCCAACAGCGGCGAGCGCTGGGAGCGCACGCGCTGGTCGGGGCGCCCGACGTTCACCGCCGACCGGGCGGCGGGCTGGGTGAGCGCCGGCGCCCGCCTCGTCGGCGGCTGCTGCCGGGTGGGCCCCGCACAGATCGCCGCGCTCGCCGATCGCCTCGCCGACCCCGCCGCGGGCGGCACCGCGACGCCCACCGGCTGACGGCGGCGAAACAAGCGGCGCCGGGTCGGTGCGCGACCGGGGAGGTCTCAGGCGTTCTGCGCCGAGAGCTTGCGGTACTCCAGCACGGTGTCGATGATCCCGTAGTCCTTGGCCTCTTCGGCGGTGAGGATCTTGTCGCGGTCGGTGTCGCGGCGGATCACCTCGGGGTCCTTGCCGGTGTGCCGGGCCAGGGTGACCTCCATCAGGGTGCGCATCCGCTCGATCTCGGCCGCCTGGATCTCCAGGTCGGAGAACTGCCCCTGGATCACCCCGGCCAACTGCGGCTGGTGGATGAGCACCCGGGCGTTCGGCAGCGCCATGCGCTTACCGGGCGTGCCGGCGGCCAGCAGCACCGCCGCCGCCGAGGCCGCCTGGCCCAGACAGACGGTCTGGATGTCGGCACGCACATACTGCATCGTGTCGTAGATCGCCATCAGCGAGGTGAACCCGCCGCCGGGCGAGTTGATGTACATGGTGATGTCGCGGTCGGGGTCCTGGGACTCCAACACCAGCAGCTGCGCCATCACGTCGTTGGCGGAGACGTCGTCGACCTGGGCGCCGAGGAAGATGATCCGCTCGTCGAAGAGCTTCGCGTACGGGTCGACGATGCGCTCCCCGAGATGGGTCCGCTCGCTGAACTGCGGAAGCACATAGCGCGCCTGGGGGGTGGTTTCAGGGTTCATGAGGAGGCTCCGTTGACGTGGGCGCGGGTGATGATGTGGTCGACGAAGCCGTATTCCAGCGCTTCCTCGGCGGTGAACCACCGGTCGCGGTCGGAGTCGGCCTCGATGCGTTCGATGGGCTGGCCGGTGAACTCGGCGTTCAGCCGGAACATCTCCTTTTTGATGACGGCGAACTGTTCGGCCTGGATCGCGATGTCGGCCGCCGACCCGGTCACCCCGCCCAGCGGCTGGTGCATCAGGATCCGGGCATGCGGCAGGGCGTGCCGTTTGCCCTTGGTGCCCGCGGCGAGCAGGAACTCGCCCATCGAGGCCGCCATCCCCATCGCGTAGGTGGCGATGTCGCACGGCGACAGCGTCATGGTGTCGTAGATCGCCATCCCGGCGCTGATCGACCCGCCCGGGGAGTTGATGTACAGCGAGATGTCTTTGGTGGGGTCTTCGGCGGACAGCAGCAGAATCTGTGCGCACAACCGGTTGGCGATGTCGTCATCGACCTGGGATCCGAGGAAGATGATGCGTTCACGCAACAACCGTTCATAGACCGAGTCGGTCAGGTTGAAGCCCAGCCCGTCCGACCGCATGTCAGTCATACCGCTCACCGTGGAGTACCTGCTTTCTCTTTTCCGTCTGCTCCGACAGTAACGAACCGCGAGCACGCACCGGCGGTCAAACGCGGTGCGTTCGCTGACAGCGTCACTCGGTCTCGTCGGCCGCGTCGCCGGGCCCGCCGGCAGCGTCGGCCTCGTCGGTCTCGGTCTCGGCGGTCTCGGTCTCGGCGTCCGACGGGGCGGGCCGGCCGAAGAACTCGCTGGTGTCGATCGTGGTGCCGGCGGTGTCGGTGACCGTGGCCGCCTCCACCACCGCGGCGATGGTCAGCCCGCGCCGCACGTCGGCGAAGACCTGCGGCAGCTGGTTGTTCTGCTGCAGGTAGCTCACCAGCTGCTGGGGCTCGATGCCGTACTGGCGCGACATCATCACCAGCCGCTCGGTGAGCTCGTCCTGGCCGACCTGGATGTCCAGATCGTCGGCGAGGGCGTCGAGCAGCAGTTGGGTTTTGATTCCCTTCTCGGCGTTCGCCCGGGTCTCGGCGTCGAACTCCTCGCGCGAGGAGCCCTTCTCGGCGAGCTGCTCGGCGAACTTCTCCTCATCGTGGTCGAGACCGTGGACGGCGTTGTGCACGGTGTCGTCGACCTGGGCCTGCACGATGGACTCCGGCAGCGGCACTTCGACGCTGTCGACGAGCTGCTCGAGTGCGGCGTCACGGATCTTCTCGGCCTGCTCGACCCGCTTGGTGCGGCGCACCTGGTCGGTCAGGCTCTCGCGCAGTTCCCCGATGGTGTCGAACTCGCTGGCCAGCTGCGCGAAGTCGTCGTCGGGATCGGGCAGTTCCCGTTCCTTCACCGATCCGACGGTGACGGTGACCTCGGCTTCGCTGCCGGCCTGCTCACCGGCGGTCAGCGTGGTGGTGAAGGTCGCGCTCTCCCCCGCCTTCAGCCCGATGATCGCCTCGTCGAGCCCCTCGATGAGCTGACCCGAGCCGACCTCGTGCGAGAGCCCCTCGGTCGTCGCCTCGGCCAGCTCGGCGCCGTCGACGGTGGCCGCCAGATCGATCGAGACGAAGTCACCGTCGGCGACCGGGCGCTCCACCCCGGTCAGGGTGCCGAACCGGGCCCGCAGCGACTGCAGCTCCGCGTCGACCTCGTCGTCGGCGACCTCGATCGGGTCGACCTGGATCTGCAGGGCCGACAGGTCCGGCAACGCGATCTCGGGGCGCACGTCGACCTCGGCGGTGAACACCAGCTCGTCGCCGTCCTCGATCTTGGTGATGTCGATCTCGGGCTGGCCCAGCGGGCTGAGTTCGAGCTCGGTGACCGCCTGGGTGTAGCGCCCCGGCAGCGCCTCGTTGACCACCTGATCGAGGACCGCACCCCGACCGATCCGGGCCTCCAGCAGCTTGGCGGGCGCCTTACCGGGCCGGAAGCCGGGCAACCGCACCTGCTTGGCCAACTGCTGGTAGGTGCGGGTGAAGTCGGGCTCGAGCTCGGTGAAGGGCACCTCCACGTTGATGCGAACCCGGGTGGGGCTCAACTGTTCGACGGTGCTCTTCATTCCGGTGTACTCCTCGGGTCGATTTCCGGCGGTCTGGCGGTCGCTGCTGGTCGGGGTGACAGGATTTGAACCTGCGACCTTCCGCTCCCAAAGCGGATGCGCTACCAAGCTGCGCTACACCCCGCGGCTGACCAGGCGATCCTACGGCCAACCCCGCACCGACACCCGGGCGGCATCGCGATTGGATTTGACCTCCACCGCGCCGGTACAGTCGGGCGTTGGTTATGCATGCGGGCGTAGCTCAATGGTAGAGCCCTAGTCTTCCAAACTAGCTACGCGGGTTCGATTCCCGTCGCCCGCTCGAGGGAGGGCCGCTCCTTGACAGGAGGCGACGTGAGCGCCGTCGACATCCACGGCTCGTACGCCCCGGCGTACCAGCGGGTCGCTGAAGAGTTCGAGCGAAACTTCACCGCCCGCGGGGAGCTCGGCGCGGCGGTGGCGGCGTTCGTCGACGGTGAGCTCGTCGTCAACCTGTGGGGCGGCTCGATCGACCCCGCCGGCACCCGGGCGTGGCGCGACGACACCCTGTCGACCGTCCTGTCCGGCACCAAGGGACTCACCAGCACCTGCGTGCACCACCTGGTGGAGAGCGGTCAACTGCAGCTCGATGCCCCGATCGCCCGCTACTGGCCGGAGTTCGCCCAGGCGGGCAAGGCCGACATCACCCTGGCCATGGTGCTCAGCCATCGCTCCGGGGTGATCGGGCCGCGCGCGCCGATGCCCTGGCAGGACGTCACCGACTGGGATCTGGTCTGCACCCGCATCGCGGCCGCCGAACCGTGGTGGGCGCCGGGCACCGCCCAGGGGTATCACATGACCACCTACGGGTTCATCATCGGCGAGGTGATGCGCCGGGTCACCGGAGGCACCGTCGGGGAGTATCTGCGGGCCGAGATCGCCGGTCCGCTCGGCGCGGAGATCCACATCGGGGTGCCCGCCGACGCACAGCCGCGCCGCTGCGCCGATCCGGTCGACAAGCCGACCATTCGCCAGATGCTGGGGTCGGTCAACGCCCCGACGCATCCGACCAGCCTGGCCGACCATCCCAAGGCCGGCCTGGCGGTGGCGATGGGCTTCGCCCCCGACGACGAGGTCGCCACCAACGATCTGCCCCTCTGGCGGCAGCTGGAGTTCCCCGGCACCAACGGACAGGTCTCGGCGCTGGGCACCGCGACGTTCTACAACGCCTTGGCCCAGGAGAAGCTGCTCAGCCGCGCGCACATGGATCTCATCCGGGTCTGCCAGGGCGGGACGGACACCGACCTGGTGCTCGGGCCGCGGGTCGCCGACCACGGCTGGGGGCTGGGTTACATGCTCAACCAGCGCTGCGTCAACGGGCCCAACCCGCACATCTTCGGCCACGGTGGCCTGGGCGGCTCCTTCGGGTTCGTCGACCTCGAGCATCGGATCGGCTACGCCTACGTGATGAACCGGTTCGATGAGACCAAGGCCAACGCCGACCCGCGCAGCGTGGCGCTGTCCAACGAGATCTACCGCACCCTGGGTGTGATCACCGACTGACCGCGGCCGGACACCGCAGACCGCCCGGCGCCCGCTCAGCGCTGGCAGCCAGGACACCAGAACACGTTGCGCCCCTCCATGACCGCGGTGCGCACGGTGTCCCCGCATATCCGGCACGGGTCGCCGGCCCGCCGGTAGACGTAGGTGCGGGGCTTGCCGGGTCCGTAGGAGGGTGCGCCGTGGTCGTGTTCGGGTCGCACGACGATGATCTTGCCGGTGCGCAGCCCCACCTTCATCAGCGCCACCAGGTCGGCCCAGGCGCTGTCGAACTCGGCTTCGTCGAGGCTGGTGCCCGGCCGTTGCGGAGCGATGCGGTGACGAAAGAGCAGCTCGGCGCGGTAGACGTTGCCGACTCCGGCGATCACCGACTGGTCCAACAGCAGTCCACCGATCGACCTGCGTGACTTGGTGATTCGTTTCCACGCCAACCCCGGATCGGCGTCCTTGCGCAGCGGATCGGGGCCGAGGCGCGCGATGATGTCGGCGACCTGCAGTTCGTCGACGACCTCACAGGCGGCCGGACCCCGTAGATCGGTGCCGTAGTCGGCGCCGAGCAGCCGCATCCGGACCTGGCCGACCGGCTCGGACATCGGAGTGCGCTGTTCGGCGAACGTGCCGTACAGGCCGAGATGAATGTGCACGATCGGGCCGTGCGCGTAGTGATGGAACAGGTGCTTGCCCCACACGCTGGCACGGGCGAACACCTGACCGGTGACCCGCTTGGCCCCGTCGGCGAACCGGCCCTGCGGGCTGGTCACCACCACCGGTGCACCGGCGAAACGACGGTGGTGCAGCCGGCCCAACCGGTGCAGGGTGTGCCCCTCGGGCACGGCTATCCGGGGGCGCCGGGCACCGGTGGCGCCTCGTGGGTGCGCTCGTAGTCGGTCAGGACGTCGAGACGCCGTTGGTGGCGGGCCGCGTTCGACCACGGCGTCGCCAGGAAGGCGTCGACGATGGCCAACGCCTCGTCGACCGTGTGCATCCGCCCGCCGATGCCGATCAACTGGGCGTTGTTGTGCTCGCGGGCCAACCGGGCGGTCTCCACGCTCCACGCCAGCGCGCAGCGCGCGCCGGGGACCTTGTTGGCCGCGATCTGCTCGCCGTTGCCCGACCCGCCGAGCACGATGCCCAAACTGTCCGGGTCGGCCACGGTGCGTGTCGCCGCGGCGATGCAGAACGCCGGGTAGTCGTCGTCGGCGTCGTAGCCGAACGCCCCACAGTCGACCGGCTCGTGCCCGGCGCCGGCGAGATGCTCGATGATCTGCTGTTTGAGTTCGTAGCCGGCGTGGTCGGCGCCGAGGTAGACACGCATGCCGGTCATTGTGTCAGAACGCCGCCGGCGGCCCGCGGGCTTGCCCCACGCCCCGGCGGCCCTCTGCCGGTTCAGTCGAACTCGGGGCGTTCGGTGCGGCTGCGTTTGAGTTCGAAGAAGTGCGGATACGCCGCGAACGTCACCGAGGCGTCCCACAGCACACCGGCCTGCTCACCGCGCGGAATGCGGGAGAGCACCGGACCGAAGAACGCCACCCCGTCGACATGGATGGTCGGGGTGCCGACATCCTTGCCGACCGGGTCCATGCCGGCGTGGTGGCTTTCGCGCAGCGCGGCGTCGTAGGCATCGGAGGTGGCCGCGTCCGCCAGCTCGGCCGGCAGACCCACCTCATCGAGGGCCGCAGCGATCACCGCCGGCAAGTCCTTGTTGTCCTCGTTGTGGATGCGGGTACCCATCGCGGTGTACAGCGGGGCGAGGATCTGCGCTCCGCGCTGCTGCTCGGCGGCGATCGCCACCCGCACGGGCCCGAGCGCCTTCGCCATGCCTTCCCGGTACTCCTCGGAGAGGTCATCGCGGTCCTCGTTGAGCACCGCCAGGCTCATCACGTGGAAGTGCACCTCGATATCACGGACCTTTTCGACCTCGAGGATCCAGCGCGAGGTGATCCAGCACCACGGGCAGAGCGGATCGAACCAGAAGTCGGCTTGTGATTTCTCGGCCATGGCGCGGTCCTTTCCCCTAGCGTCCCAGCTCCTGCTGCGACACCACCGTAGCCGCCGAGACGCTCAGCACGGCCCCCCGCACGGCCCCGCAGCCCCGCTGCTGCTGAGATCGACGCCTGAGCGGACACACAACCGCCACAGACGGGGAGTATGTCCGCTCAGGCGTCGATTTCAGCAGGCACCCCGGCATGCGACATCGACCGGCGCGCCGACCGGTATGCCGACCAGTAAGTTGGGTGAGGTGACTTTGCCGAACCTCACCCGCGACCAGGCCATCGAGCGCGCCGCATTGCTGACTGTCGAGGGCTATCAGATCGCCCTGGACCTCACCGACGGAGCCGGTGGACCCGGACAGCGCACCTTCCGGTCGACCACCACGGTCACGTTCGACGCACTGGCCGGGGCCGACACCGTGATCGACCTCGCGGCGACGCGGGTGCATCGCGCCACCCTCAACGGTGTCGACATCGACGTGTCCGGCTACGACGAGTCGACCGGCATTGCCCTGCGCGGGTTGGCCGATCACAACGTGGTGCACGTCGACGCCGATTGCGCCTACTCCAACACCGGCGAGGGCCTGCACCGGTTCGTCGACCCGGTCGATGACGAGGTGTACCTGTATTCGCAGTTCGAAACCGCCGACGCGAAACGGATGTTCGCCTGCTTCGACCAGCCCGACCTCAAGGCCACCTTCGCGATCACGGTCACCGCCCCCGTTCACTGGCAGGTGGTGTCCAACGGTGCCACCAGCGATGTACGCGACGGGGTCCACACGTTCGCCACCACGCAACCGATGAGCACCTACCTGGTGGCGCTGATCGCCGGGCCGTACGCGCGCTGGGATGACGTCTACCGCGACGAGCACGGCGAGATCCCGCTGGGTTTGTTCTGCCGGGCGTCACTGGCCGAGCACATGGACGCCGAGCGGCTGTTCACCGAGACCAAACAGGGATTCGGCTTCTACCACCGCCATTTCGGCACCCCGTATGCCTTCGGCAAATACGACCAGTTGTTCGTCCCGGAGTTCAACGCGGGGGCGATGGAGAACGTCGGCGCGGTCACCTTTTTGGAGGACTACGTCTTCCGGTCCAAGGTGACCCGGGCCTCCTACGAGCGGCGCGCCGAGACCCTGCTGCACGAGATGGCGCACATGTGGTTCGGCGACCTGGTCACCATGCGCTGGTGGGATGACCTGTGGCTCAACGAGTCGTTCGCCACGTTCGCCGCGGTGCTCTCCCAGAGCGAGGCCACCGAATACGCCCAGGCCTGGACGACGTTCGCCAACGTGGAGAAGTCGTGGGCTTACCGCCAAGACCAGCTGCCCTCGACCCATCCGATCGCCGCCGACATCCCCGACCTGGCCGCCGTGGAGGTCAACTTCGACGGCATCACCTACGCCAAGGGCGCCTCGGTGCTCAAACAACTGGTCGCCTACGTCGGGCTGGAGCAGTTCCTCGCCGGGCTGCGGGACTACTTCGCCAAGCACGCCTTCGCCAACGCCACCTTCGATGACCTGCTCGCCGCGCTGGAGCGGGCCTCGGGACGCGACCTGTCCGGCTGGGGCGCCCAGTGGCTCAAGACCACCGGCATCAACACGCTGCGACCGGATTTCGACGTCGACGCCGACGGCCGCTTCACCCGGTTCGCGATTCTGCAGTCCGGTGCGGCGCCCGGTGCCGGGGAGACCCGCGTGCACCGGTTGGCGGTCGGGATCTACGACGAGGACGACACCGGCCGGTTGGTGCGCACCCACCGCGAGGAACTCGACATCGACGCCGCCAGCACCGAGGTGGCGGCCCTGGTGGGGGTGCCGCGCGGCAAGCTGATCCTGGTCAACGACGACGACCTGACCTACTGCTCGCTGCGGCTGGACGCCGACTCGCTGGCCACCGCCTTGGACCGCATCGGCGACATCGCCGAGCCGCTGCCGCGCACACTGGTGTGGTCGGCGGCCTGGGAGATGACCCGGGAGGCGGAGCTGAAGGCCCGCGACTTCGTGGCACTGGTGTCGCGCGGGATCGCCGCCGAGACCGAGGTGGGGGTGGCGCAACGGCTGCTGTTGCAGGCCCAGACGGCGTTGGGCTCCTACGCGGAGCCGGGGTGGGCCGCGGCGCAGGGATGGCCGGCCTTCGCCGACCGGCTGCTGGAGTTGGCCCGCGACGCCGACGCCGGGTCCGACCACCAGTTGGCGTTCGTCAACGCCCTGTGTGCCTCGGTGCTCGCCGAGCGCCACACCGACGTGCTCGCCGCACTGCTGGCCGGCGACCCGGCCGGCCAAGGCCTGGCCGGGTTGACCGTCGATGCGGACCTGCGCTGGCGGATGCTGACCGCGCTGGCCCGCTCCGGCCGGGTCGACACCGCCGAGATCGACGCGGAGGCCGAACGGGACGCCACGGCCGCCGGCCGGCGCGCCGCCGCGCAGGCCGCGGCCGCGCGGCCGCAGTCCACGGTCAAACAGCAGGCCTGGCAGCGGGTCATCGAGGACGACACGCTGGCCAACATCACCGGTCGGTCGATCATCGCGGGCATCGTGCAGCCCGGCCAGGCCGAGCTGCTCACCCCGTTGACCTCCCGGTACTTCGCCGACATCGGCGGGGTGTGGCAGCGGCGCTCCAGCGAGGTCGCCCAGACCGTCGTGGTCGGGTTGTACCCGGCGTGGGACATCAGCGACGAGGGGGTCGCGGCGGCCGAGTCGTTCCTGGCCGATCCGCAGGTGCCGTCGGCGCTGCGCCGGCTGGTCTCCGAGGGCAAGGCGGGGGTGCAGCGCGCGCTGCGCGCCCGCGCGGCCGACGCGGGCTAACCGCCGCTCAGCGATAGCCGCCGTCGGCGAGCCCCGCCTCGGCCTCGAATCGGTTCACCCCACCGCTGCACCGGGCTCGGGCCTCGGCGCCGAGATAGGCACCGACCATGCGCATCGGTCCCAGCCGCGCCCACTGCCGACAGTGCCGCTCCTCATGGTGCAGAACCCGGTCGAGATCCAGCCCACCGCGCACCGGGGCGCCGTCACCGCGGTACCACATCCGGCCGGACTCGACGATCACCCGCAGTTGCCACCCGGCGCCCAGCCGGGGATCGAGGTTGATCAGGAACAGGTCACCGTAGGTGGTGCCGCCGCGCCGGACGAGCCGGGTCTGCGCCCCGCTGCCGCCGAGGCCCATCAGGATGCCGTTGGGGGTGGCGACCAGGGCGCCGCCGGACCCCAACAGCGGGCGCACCGCGCCGTAGCTCCACCGGTTGGCCTGCTGGCGCGCGGCGACGCGGCGGAGCTCGCCCAGCGAGTAGGCGGTGGGGGCGAAGTCGGTGGGCGCGCCGGCGTCACCGTAGCCGGTGCCGGCGTTGAGCAGACAGGTCTGCAGCGCCGCCGCGCGGGCCCGGGCGGCGGTGGTGTCGGCCGGCAGCAGAAAGAAGGACTTGCCGTGCGGATCGGTGAGCTCGACCATCGACGCCAGCGCCGCGAAACCCTCGGGACCGAGCCGCCAGTGCGCACCGATCGCGTCGATCGTCGCCGGATCGACGCGGCGCCGTTCAGCGTTGGCCAACCATTTCCGGTGCAACGCCGAGGCGCTCATGCCCGGGGCGTGGTGGCGCCGATGGTGCCGCTCAGCCCGGGGAGATGGCGGCGCTGATCACCCGCACCGCGCTGATCAGCCCGTCGATCAGGTTGCCCTCGGCGAACGCCGCCGCGGCGGCCGCGACACCGAGCGGCGCGGCCGATTCGGCACCCCGACCGCGCAGTCCGGCGCCGTAGGCGACCTCCACCGCGCGCTGGTCCGGGGAGACCGCGACCAGCACGGCGTTGTTCGGGGTGGGCACCGATCCGAGGATCTCGCGGGCGCGGGCGGCGGTGTCGGAGCCGAGGTCGCCGATGTAGACGGCGAACATCGCCTGCGCGCCCCGCGACCCGTAGGTCAGCGCGTCGTCGAGGCGCACCAGGTCTTTGATCGGGAACGGGTAGTTCACCGACAGCGCACCGGGCTCGGTGACTCCGGAGACCCGCCCGCTGCTGGTGATCACCGAGCCGGCCGGCAGGCCGGCGGGATCCACCGTCGCGACGTCACCACTTGCCACTTGCGCCACCTCCCACGCTGAACTCGGCGGTGTCGTGACCGTGCGCGGGCGCGCCGACGGCCTCGTCGGTGGCCGCCCACAGCACCGGTGGGTGCGTCCACGGCTCCGACATCCGGTAGGTCGGCGCGTGCGCGCCCTTGTGGGACCAGATCCACAGTGCCAACAGCAGCGTCAGCCCCAGCGGGATGCCCACGAAATAGAGGTGGATCTCTGCCATGCTCACGATGCAAACCGTATCCCACCGGTCGTGGGCCGGTGCAGCAGGTCAGGCGATTTACCCGGTACCGACACCGTTCGGCCGGGTTTCAGGCCGCGCCCTCCCCCAGATAACGGCTCCAGGCCGGGTCGAGGTCGGTGATCGCGGCCCGCAGCCGCCAGTGCTGACCGATGGGCGTGGTCGGTGGGCGCCGCAACGACCATCCCAGCTCGCTGAGCAGTCGGTCGGCTTTGCGCCGATTGCACGTCGAGCAGCACGCCACGCAGTTCTCCCAGCCGTGCGCCCCGCCGCGACTGCGGGGCACCACATGATCGACGGTGTCGGCGCGGGAGCCGCAGTAGGCGCAGCAGAACCGGTCGCGGTGCATCAACGCCGCACGGGTCATCGGCACCCGCGCCCGGTAGGGCACCCGCACGTAGTGACGCAACCGGATCACCGACGGCAGCGTCACCGCCAGGGTCTCCGAGTGGATGACCGGGCCGGCGGGCCCGCCGGAGGTGTCCTCGTGCACGGTGTCGGCCTTGCCGCAGACCAGCATGACGATCGCCCGACGCATCGGCAACGCGGTCAACGGTTCGTAGGAGGCGTTGAGCAACAGCACCCGCCGGCGCCCCCACGGATCCGACGCCGCGACGGGGGCGGGCACGCTGCGCAGAGCCACGCCGGTGGCCCCGGTCCGGCCGGTTGCGGCACCCGAACTGCGGTGGCCGCGGCGGTTCGTGTGCTGCGCCATGAATCCTCCGCGCAACAGTTCACCACGATTCGGCGCCGTCCGCATCTGATTTCGGCCGGTGTCGGCTGCCCAATCCGGTGGTGTTTTCCACCGTGCACAATGGAGGCGATGACTTCGGCGCAGCAGACGTTTTACGACGCCGTCGGCGGAGCCGACACCTTCCGTACGCTGGTGGCGCGGTTTTACCAGCTGGTCGCCGAGGACGACCTGCTGCGGCCGCTGTATCCCGAGGACGACATGGACGGCGCCGAGGACCGGCTGCGGATGTTCCTCGAGCAGTACTGGGGCGGGCCGCGCACCTACTCCGAGCAGCGCGGACATCCGCGGCTGCGGATGCGCCACGTCCCCTACCGGATCGGCCCCGACGAGCGGGACGCCTGGCTGCGGTGCATGCGGGTGGCGATCGACGAGATCGACGGCCACACCCTCGACGATGAGCACCGCCGGGAACTGCTCGACTATCTGGACATGGCGGCGCACACGTTGGTCAACTCGCCGTACTGATGGGTTCGCACTGGTGGACCGACGCGGTGTTCTACCAGCTCTATCCGCGCTCGTTCGCCGACAGCGACGGCGACGGCGTCGGCGACCTCGACGGGGTCACCGCGCACCTGGACCATCTGCAGCAGCTCACGGTGGACGCGATCTGGTTGAACCCGGTCACGGTCTCGCCGATGGTCGACCACGGCTACGACGTGGCCGACCCGCGGGCGGTGGACCCGCTGTTCGGCGGGGCGGCGGCGCTGGACCGGCTGCTGGTGGCCGCGCACGCCCGCGGGATCCGGGTGGTCATGGACGTGGTGCCCAACCACACCAGCGCCGCGCATCGGTGGTTCGTCGAGGCGTTGGCGGCCGCGCCCGGCAGCCCGGCGCGCGGCCGGTATTTCTTCCGGGACGGCCGCGGGCCCGACGGTGCACGCCCGCCCAACAACTGGATCTCGGTGTTCGGGGGCCCGGCCTGGACCCGGGTGACCGAGGCCGACGGGTCCCCCGGCCAGTGGTATCTGCACCTGTTCGCCCCCGAACAGCCGGATCTGAACTGGGCCAACCCGGAGGTGGTGGCCGATTTCGCCACGACGGTGCGGTTCTGGCTGGAGCGCGGGGTCGACGGGTTCCGCATCGACGTCGCCCACGGGATGGCCAAACCGCCCGGGCTGCCGGACATGCCGACCACCGACATCGGGCTGCTGGCCCACCGCGACGACGATCCGCGGTTCAACCAGCCCGGGGTGCACGCGATCCACCGGGCGATCCGCGCCGTCGTCGACGACTATCCCGACGCGGTGACCATCGGGGAGGTGTGGGTGCGCGACAACACCGCGTTCGCGGCCTATCTGCGCCCCGACGAGCTGCACCTGGGGTTCAACTTCCGGCTGGTGCAGGCCGACTTCGACGCCGCGCAGATCCGTGACGCCATCGAGAACTCGCTGGCCGCGGCCGCGCTGGCCGGCGCGCCGCCGACCTGGACGCTGGCCAACCACGACGTGGTGCGCACGGTGACCCGCTACGGCGGCGGCCCGGTGGGCCGCGCCCGCGCCGCGGCGATGGCCCTGGTGCTGCTGGCGCTGCCGGGGGTGGTGTTCGTCTACAACGGCGAGGAACTGGGGCTGCCGGAGGCCGACCTGCCCGACGCGGCCCGCCAGGACCCGGTGTGGGAGCGCTCCGGGCACACCGAGCCCGGTCGCGACGGGGCCCGGGTGCCGCTGCCGTGGTCCGGTGACGCTCCGCCGTTCGGATTCTCCACCACCCCGCGGACCTGGCTGCCGATGCCCGACGACTGGGCGGAGCTGACCGTGCAGCGCCAGCACCGCGACCCGGCGTCGACGCTGACGCTGTACCGGCGCGCCCTTGAATTGCGTCGCACCCGGCCGGAGTTCGACGACGATCAGATCGACTGGTTGGGCGCACCGGATGATGTGGTGGCGTTTCGCCGCGGCGCGCTGGTGTGCCTGCTCAACACCGGTCAACGGCCGGTGGCGCTGCCGGCGGGTCGGGTGATCGTGGCCAGCGCGGCACCGGAGGGCGGCGCGTTGGCGCCCGATGCCGCCGCCTGGCTGATTTGACGCCGCTGTCGACCGGCGCCGACAGCAGCACAACCAGGCGGTGGCTGACGTGGCTGATGTGGCTGACGTGGCTGACGATCAACGCGCCAATCAACGATGCGGCCGGGCCGTCGCCCCGCGGAAAGCACCGGATGGGAGACGGCGCTTCACCGCACGAAGCGCTGCAGATACTCCCGGTGCTCGGCGGACAGACGCACCAGGCGCTGCTCGTCGATGTCGAACGCGGCCAGCTGGGTCTCGGCGGTCACCGCCGGGCGGGCATCGGCGGCGGCACGCACCGAGCGGACCTGGTAGGCGAGGGTGAAATCGACCGCACGCAGCCGCGACACCCAGATGCTCACCTGCAGCGGCGAGTCGGTGAGCCGCAGCTGGCCTTTGTAGGAGATCCGCACGTCGGCGATGAGCAGCCCGGTGGTGATGATCTCCGCACCGAACACCGGGGTGAGGAACGGGATCCGGGCCTCCTCGAGCAACGTCACCATGGTGGCGTGGTTGACGTGCTGGTACATGTCGATGTCCGACCAGCGCACCTGCACCGGCGTGACGAAGACCTCGCCGCTCATCCGACGGTGCCCCGCCGCGCCGCCTGGGTCATCGACCGGATCTGGCGTGCGGCCACCGACAGCGCCGCCAGATCGAGTTCCCCGGAGCCGTAGGTCTCGGCGATCTCCGCCAGCGTGCGTCGTGCCCGCAGCACCCGTGAACCGTTGATGTGTTCCCACTCCTCGATCTTGGTCATACCGTCCTCGTCGGGCTCGCCGACCGCCAACACGTCGATGCACAGCGACTTCAACGAACTGTAGATGTCGTCGCGCAGGGCCAGGCGGGCCAGGGAGCGCCACCGGTCGTCGCGGGGCAGGCCGGCCACCGCGGTCAACAGCCCGTCGGTGCCCAGCCGGTCCATCAACGCGAAGTAGGTGTCGGCCACCTCGACACTGTCGCGCTCGATGATGTCGGCGATGTCGATGATGTCGAGCAGGCTGTAGCGGTACAGCCCGACGGCGATGTCGCGGGCCAGATCCTCGGGCACGCCGTCGGCGGTGTACTCGCCGACGTGCTGGGTGACGATGGCGGCGTCATCGCCGCGCAGCCACTCCCCCATGCGCGGGGTGAGCACGTGGACCGTCTGGGCGAACCGGTTGATCTCGGCACCGACGGCCAGCGGCTGGGGACGATTGTTGAGCAGCCAGCGGCCGGCCCGGTCGATGAGCCGGCGCAGATCCAGGGTCATCCGGTCGGAGACCGCGACCGCGATGTTCTGTTCGGTGATCGCCGCGCGGATGCGCCGCCACAGCCGGCCCACGCCGAAGATCGCGTCGGTGGCGGCGTAGGCGCGCACCGCGTCGCCGGCCCCCACCCCGACGTCGGTGGTGATGCGGTGGGCGTAGGCGATCCCGCAGGTGTCGATGAGGTCGTTGACGGTCATCGTGGTCACGATCTCGCGGCGCAGTTGGTGGGCACGGATCGCCTGGGGGAACCGGTCCCGTAGCGGCGCGGGGAAATAGTCGGGCAGCCGGGCGGCGAACACGTCCTGCTCGGGCAGGTCGGTGTCGAGAAGTTGCGCCTTGAGCGCCAGCTTGACGTGGGCCATCAACGTCGCCAGTTCCGGCGAGGTCAAACCCAGCCCCGCGTCCCGACGCCGCCGGATCTCCTTCTCCGAGGGCAGTGCCTCCAACTCCCGGTCGAGACCGTGGTCGGCCACCAGGGTGCGGATCTGTTGGGCGTGCACCGGCAGCAAGCTGGCCGCGTTGACGCGGCTGGTGCCCATCAAGTCGTTCTGGGCGGCGTTGTCGCTCAACACGAGTTCGGCGACCTCGTCGGTCATCGACGCCAGCAGCGCGGCGCGTTCGTCGCTGTTGACCTCACCGGCGCTGACCAACGCGTCGATGAGGATCTTGATGTTGACCTCGTGGTCCGAGCAGTCCACTCCGGCCGAGTTGTCCAGCGCGTCGGAGTTGATGCGCCCTCCGGCGAGGTCGTATTCGATGCGTCCCAGCGGGGTGACCCCGAGGTTGCCGCCCTCACCGATCACCTTGGCACGCACCTGGTTTCCGTTGATGCGCACCGCGTCGTTGGCGCGGTCGCCGACGTCGGCGTCGGATTCGGGTTCGGCCTTGATGTAGGTGCCGATGCCGCCGTTGTAGAGCAGGTCCACCGGCGCCCGCAGGATCGCCCGGATCAGTTGCGGCGGCGACAGCGCGCTCACCTCCTCGCCCAGGCCCAGCACCGCGCGCACCTGCTCGGTGATCGGGATCGACTTCTGGGCGCGCGAGTACACCCCGCCGCCGGCGCTGATCGCCGCGGTGTCGTAGTCATCCCAGCTCGACCGGGGCAGGGCGAACAGGCGCCGGCGTTCGACGAAGCCGCGCTGCGCGTCGGGATCGGGGTCTAAGAAGATGTGCCGGTGGTCGAAGGCGGCGACCAGCCGGATGTGGGGCGAGCGCAGCATGCCGTTGCCGAATACGTCGCCGCTCATGTCGCCGATGCCCACGACGGTGAAGTCCTGCGACTGGGTGTCGATCCCCATCTCCCGGAAATGCCGTTTGACGCTCTCCCACGCGCCCCGCGCGGTGATGCCCATCTCCTTGTGGTCGTAGCCGACCGACCCGCCGGAGGCGAAGGCGTCGCCGAGCCAGAACCCGTAGGAGGTCGCCACCTCGTTGGCGATGTCGGAGAAACTGGCGGTGCCCTTGTCGGCGGCGACCACCAGATAGGCGTCGTCGGAGTCGCGGCGCACCACCTGCGGCGGGCTGGTCACCCCGGTGGCGTGGTCGATGTTGTCGGTCAGGTCCAACAACCCGGAGATGAACAGCCGGTAGCAGGCCACCCCCTCGGCCCGGGTGGCGTCCCGGTCGGCGGCCGCGTCGCCGGTCGGGGCGGGGGGTTGCTTGACCACGAAGCCGCCCTTGGCGCCGACCGGCACGATCACCGCGTTCTTCACCGCCTGCGCTTTGACGAGTCCGAGCACCTCGGTGCGGAAATCCTCCCGCCGGTCCGACCAGCGCAGACCGCCGCGCGCGACGTAGCCGAACCGCAGATGCACCCCCTCCACTCGCGGCGAGTACACGAAGATCTCGAATTTGGGCCGCGGCAAAGGCAGTTCGTCGATGCGCGATGCGTCGAGTTTGAACGCCAACACGTCGTGGGCCCGCGCCGAGCGGGCATTGTCGACGAAGTAGTTGGTGCGTAAGGTGCCCTGGATCAACGAGGCGAACGCCCGCAACACTCGATCGGTGTCCAGGCTGACCAGCGCATCGATGTCGGCGGCGACCGCCGCGGCCGCCGCATGGGCGTCGCGGCCGACACGGCCGGACTCCGGGTCGAACAACGCCTCGAACAGCGCCACCAACGCGGCTGCGGTGCCCGGGTTTTCGTTGAGCACCGCGGCGATGTGGGTCTGGCTGTACGGGAAACGAGCCTGGCGCAGGTATCGGGCGTAGGCGCGCAGCACCGCCACCTGCTGCCAGGTCAGCCCGGCGCGCAACACCAGCTCGTTGAACCGGTCGGCGTCGGCGCGGCCCTGCCAGATCGCGGTCACCGCGTCGGCGAACCGCGCGTCGGCGGCCGCGCGTCGGGGTCCCGGCGGGCTCCGGTCGATCGTCGGCAGCGGCTCGAATTTGAACTGATAGATCCAGACGGTCAGACCGTCGGGACGGGTGACGGTGAACGGCTGCTCCTCGAAGACCACCACGCCCATCGACTGCAGCATCGGCAGCAGCTCGCTCAGCGAGGCGCCGCGTCCGCCCAGATACCAGGTCAGTTGCGGGGAGCCGCCCTCGTCGTCGCCGACCACCAGTTTGACCGAGTCGACCGCGAGCTCCTCGATGAGCGCGATGTCCGCGATCGCCTCGTCGGGGCCGACGGCCTGCTTGTAGACCTCGGGGAATGCACCCGCATAGTGCTCGGCGACCGATGTGGGCAGCGCCGTCCGCGTGGCCGCGCCGAGCAGGCGATCCGCCCAGGTGCGGGCGGTCTCGGTCAGCAGCGCCTGGATGCGCGACCGGTTCGCCTCGGAGGTGTCCACCGGGGTCGACGGCTGGTCACCGACCGGCAGCCGCACCACGAAATGCACCAGCGCCCACGGCGCCTCACTGACCCGCGCGGTGTACTCCAGGCTGGTGCCCCCGAATTCGCGCACCAGGATGTCCTGCATGGCCAACCGCACCGCCGTGGTGTAGCGGTCGCGAGGCAGATAGACCAGGCAGGACACGAAGCGTCCGCGCTGGTCGGCGCGCGCGAACAGCAGCGCCCGCCGCCGGGTGCCCAAATCGACCACCGCCATCGCCATCGTCAGCAACTGCTCGGCGCTCATCGCGAACAACTCGGAGCGCGGGACGGTCTGGAAGATGTCGAGCAGCAACTGCCCCGGATGGCTCGGGTCGCGTTCGGACAGCTCCAACGCGCGGCGCACCTTGCCCGACAGCACCGGGATCTCCAGCACGTTGGCGTTCATGGCGGCCACCGTGAACAGCCCGATGAACCGGTGCTCGATCACCTGATCGGCGGTGGTGTCGCGGATCACCACGATGTAGGGGTAGGAGCCGAACCGCAGGTAGCTGGGCACGGTGGCCTGGGCCAGCGCCAGCAGCGCCCCGTCGGGCGCGAGCCGGGCGCGGGTCGCCTGCCGCAGCCGCAGCACCCCCAACCGGCTGTCGGGGTCGACGGTCACCCGACCGTCGTGCACCGCGCCGCGCTGGTGTCCCAGCATCACGAAATGACCGTCGACCAGCCACCGCAGCAAGGCGGCGACATCGGCGCGGTCCGGGGCGGAGAACCGCCCCTGCGGATTGGCGTCGATGGTGTCGGCCAGACCCGTCAACGCGGTGGTCATCGCGGTGGCGTCGAGGTTGACCTGGCGCACGTCGGCGAGCACGGTGGGCAGCAGGTGTTCGGTTTCGGTCAGCACCCGGGCGTCGACATCGGGCGCGAGTTGGACATGAATCCAAGTTTCGTCCGTGTCGAGCGTGGAATCGGGCTTGGGCCAGGGTTTTTCGATGCTCAGCAGGTTGCCGTCGCTGTCCCGCCGCGCCCGAAACACCGGGTTCATGATCCCGCTGTAGCCCACCCCGAGCCGATGCAGCAGCACCGCAACCGAATCCATCAACATGGTGCCGTGCCCGGTCACCACCTGCAGCGCCGGACCGAAACCGACCGGGTCGTCGGCGGGATAGACCGCCACCCGGATGTCGTCGGGACGGCGCTGCCGGCCGAGTCGGCAGTGCGCGGTGACCATCGCCGGGCTGACGGTCGCCGCGGCGGGGGGCTCGCGCTGGTGACGCCGATCGGGGGTCTCGGTGCGTGGACCGCGGTAGGTCTCGGTGTAGGCGGTGGTGATCCAGTCGGGGATGTCGTCGTCTCGGGTGAGGGCGGTGTCAGCGTTCAGGCTGCAGACATTTCCGGTTTCGGGATCTTCCTGCACGCCGACCGCTCCTGTCCTAGCACCGACTCGGCACTGTCACACGGCCAACTCTAATCGCGGGTGAGCCGCCTGTGGGTGACTCTGTGCGGACGCGCCGCATCCTCTCCGAGGCGTTCGATCTTGTTGGCCTCGTATTCGCCGAAGTTGCCCTCGAACCAGAACCACTTGGCCTCGTTGTCGGCGTCGCCCTCCCACGCCAGGATGTGGGTGCAGGTGCGGTCCAGAAACCAGCGGTCGTGGGAGATGACCACCGCGCAGCCGGGGAATTTCTCCAGCGCGTTCTCCAGCGAGCCGAGGGTTTCGACGTCGAGGTCGTTGGTGGGCTCGTCGAGCAGGATCAGGTTGCCGCCCTGCTTGAGGGTGAGCGCCAGGTTGAGCCGGTTGCGTTCCCCGCCGGAGAGCACGCCGGCCGGCTTCTGCTGGTCGGGGCCTTTGAATCCGAACGCCGACACGTACGCCCGCGAGGGCACCTCGGTCTGGCCCACCACGATGTGATCGAGCCCGTCGGAGACCACCTGCCAGACCGTCTTGTCCGGGTCGATCCCGGCACGGGTCTGGTCGACGTAGCTGAGCTTGACCGTCTCGCCCACCTTGACGGTGCCGCTGTCGGGTTCTTCGAGTCCGACGATCGTTTTGAACAGCGTGGTCTTGCCGACCCCGTTGGGGCCGATCACCCCGACGATGCCGTTGCGCGGCAGCGTGAACGACAGGTCTTTGATCAGGGTGCGTCCCTCGTAGCCCTTGTCGAGGTGTTCGACTTCGACCACGACGTTGCCCAGCCGCGGGCCGACCGGGATCTGGATCTCCTCGAAGTCCAGCTTGCGGGTCTTCTCGGCCTCGGCGGCCATCTCCTCGTAGCGCTGCAGCCGGGCCTTGTTCTTGGCCTGCCGCGCCTTGGCGCCCGAGCGCACCCAGGCGAGTTCGTCTTGGAGGCGCTTGTGCAGCTTGGCGTCCTTGCGGCCCTGCACGGCGAGGCGTTCGGCCTTCTTCTCCAGGTACGTGGAGTAGTTGCCCTCGTAGGGGAAGGCGCGGCCGCGGTCCAGTTCGAGGATCCACTCGGCGACGTTGTCCAGGAAGTACCGGTCGTGGGTGACCGCCAGGATCGCGCCCTCGTAGGCGGCCAGATGCTGCTCGAGCCACTGCACGCTCTCCGCGTCGAGGTGGTTGGTGGGCTCGTCGAGCAGCAGCAGATCCGGTTTGGACAGCAACAGCTTGCACAGCGCCACCCGGCGGCGCTCCCCGCCGGACAGGGTCGTCACCGGCTCCTCGGGCGGGGGGCAGCGCAAGGCGTCCATCGCCTGCTCGAGTTGGGAGTCGATGTCCCACGCATTGGCGTGGTCGAGCTCCTCTTGCAGCCGGCCCATCTCCTCCATCAACTCGTCGGTGTAGTCGGTGGCCATCAGTTCGGCGACCTCGTTGAACCGGTCGAGCTTGACCTTGATCTCGCCGAGGCCCTCCTCGACGTTGCCGCGGACGGTCTTGTCCTCGTTCAGCGGCGGCTCCTGCAACAGGATGCCGACGGTGGCGTCGTTGGCCAGAAACGCCTCGCCGTTGTTGGGGGTGTCCAAGCCGGCCATGATGCGCAGCACGCTGGATTTTCCCGCCCCGTTGGGACCGACCACACCGATCTTCGCGCCGGGCAGAAAGCTCAGGGTGACGTCGTCGAGGATGACTTTGTCGCCATGGGCCTTGCGGACCTTCTTCATCGTGTAGATGTATTCGGCCATGCCGCGGTGATGCCTCCTGGTCGTACGGGGTGGGTTACTCGCGCACCATCCTAGGTGGGTCTGCCTGCCGCGCTCCGGGAGCGCGTCGAGATGGCGCACCGCCGACGCTACGCGCTCAGCGCCATCCCGTCGCCCTCGGCACCGGTCTGGGCACCGGTCTGGGCGCCGTCGCTGCTGGTCGGCGCCGGTTCGGTGGGCGGGGCGGCGATGCCGGTGTAGCCGGGTTTCTCGATCCGGGCGATCACCCGGGACAGGTCGAGGCCCACGGCGGTGGCCCGCATCTCCAGCGAGGAGCGGCGCACTCCCTCCTTGTCGTCGTATTCGCTGGTGTAGACGTGACCGACGGCGATCACCGGGGCACCGCGGCCCAGTGTCGCCCCCACCCCGGTGACCAGCCGGCCCCAGCAGTTGACGGTGAGAAACAGCGAATTGCCCGGCTCCCACTCGCCGGCCGGGGTGCGCCGGCGCGAATTGCTGGCCAGCCGGAAGCTGATGACCTCCTGCTCGCCGACGTGGCGTCGGCGCAGGTCGGCGACGATGGTGCCGACCACGGTCAACGGGGTTTCGAACATGTGGGTGTCTCCCTGACTCGATGCGGGTGTGTGCCCCCCATTGAGCGCTGCGAGACCGACACCGCACCGTCACCGGCCCGGCCGAGCGCCGGCTGTTGGGGACAAACCGGTCACTGGGGACGACGCGGCGCCCCGATGCTCAGCCGCCGCCGTCGCGGCGGGCCAACTCGGCGAGCATCGCGTTGTAGGCGGTCAGTTCGGCGTCGTCGTCGCGGTCGGCGGCGCGGTCCATCCGTTTGGCGGCGCGGTCGTCGCTGCGATGCCACTGCACCAGCAGCGCGATCATCACGATCACCAGCGGCAGCTCACCGGCCGCCCACGCCATCCCGCCACCCAGTTTCTGATCGCCGATCAAATCGGTGTGCCAGGGCAGGCCCAGCGCCGCGTAGAACGTCTCCCCGATGACGGTGTGGCGGCCCATCAACAACACCCCGAAGAAGGCGTGCATCGGCAGCGAGGCGAACACCACGACCAGTTTGGTCAGATGTGACACCGGCCGCGGCGTGGGGTCCACGCCGATCACCACCCAGTAGAACAGGTAGCCGCTGAGCAGGAAGTGCACGTTCATCGCGACGTGGCCGGCGTGGTTGGACACCACCGCATCGAAGATGCTGCCGAAATACAACCCGTAGAAGCCGACGACGAAGACGATCGCGGCGACGATCGGATTGGTGAAAAAGATCGACACCTTGCTGTGCAGGCCGGCCAGCAGCCATTCGCGTGGTCCCGGCGGTTGGCCGCGGCCGGCGGTCGGCAGCGCCCGCAACGCCAGGGTGGTCGGCGCGCCGAGCACCAGCAGGATCGGGATCAGCATCGACAGCAGCATGTGCGCGGCCATGTGTGCGCTGAACATCGCCGGCATGTACCGGCCCAGCCCCGACGACGTCGCGAACAGCAGGACGAAACAGCCGAGCAGCCAGGCGGTGGTGCGGCCGGGCGGCCAGCTGTCGCCGCGGCGACGCAACCGCCACACCGCGGCCAAGTACACCGCGGCGATGACGATCGCGATCGTGCCGAACACCAGGTCGAAACGCCAGTCGAACAGGATGCGGGCCACCGTGGGCGGGCCGGCGAAGTCGTAGCCGATCAGCACCTCCGGCACCGACGGGTTCAAGATCGGCGGCGGAGGCGGCGGGGTGCGTCCCAGACCGACGGCGACGCCGAAGGTGACCCCGAAGATGACGGCCTCGGTCAACGCCAGCCGGATCAGCGCGCCGCGGGCGCCGGGATCGACCTGCAGAGCGGCCACCCCGCTGCGACGCTGCCGCCACCCCAGGACGCCCAGCCCCACCAGCGCCACCGCCTTGGCGACCACCAGCCGCCCGTAGTCGGTGGTGAACAGATCCGACGGCAGCACCCGCACCCCGGCGTTGACGACACCGCTGAGACCCATCGCGACGAAGCACCACAGCGCCACCGCCGAGAACCGTCGGGCCGCCAGGTCGGCGTGTTCACCGCCGCGCAGCGCGTGCACCAGCAACGCCAGCAGGCCACCGGCCCACAGCGCCCCGGCCAGCAGGTGGATGATCAGGCTGTTGGTGGCCAGGTCGTGGGAGCCGCCGGCGGCCGAATGCCCGGTCAGCCCCAGCGGCAGCAGGGTGACCAGCGCCCCCGCCAGCAGCGCCGGGGTCCACGCCCAGCGCAGCACCGCCAGGCTGGCCAGGCACAGCACCGCGGCCAGGATCGCGGTCCACCGCCAGGCCGAGGCGATGTCGACCAAACCGGCCACCGACCACAGCTGCGCCGGGTTGAGATGCTCGGTGATCGGTTGACCGGAGACATCCGAGATCGTCAACGGGACCAGCAGCGCCGCGCAGACCGCCCAGACACCGGCGGCGACGGTGCCCATCCGCAACGACCGATAGCCAGCGGCGTCGAGCACCCCGTTGGTCTGCGGCGGGACCAGGAACGCCGCCAGCAGAAACGACCCCACGGTCACCGCGGCGGCGACCTCGCCGGCGGCCCGTACGAACGGCAGCCCCACGGTGGTGACCGTGCCCGGGTCGGGTAGGCCGGTCGCGGTCAGCGCCGCGGCCACCGACAGCGCGCCGATCCCGGCGGCGACCGCACCGGCGAGCACCGCGACCCCGAGCAGCAGCGGGGCGACGGGCGGGTGGGCGGGGGTGCGGGTGAGGCTCACTCAACCAGGGTAGGACGCGCACCGGTCCGGCCCGGACACCGCAGCGACCGCTACCGCGGCCGACGCCGGCCCGCGGCGGCCCGGCGTCGGGCCTCCCGGGCGAAGAACTGCTCTCGGGCGATCCGCTCGATGCGGTCGATGTCGGCCAGGATGCCGCGCAGCTCGCGGTGGAACGCCACCCGGCGCTCGGTCAGCTCGGCGGGATCGACCTGCTCGTCGGCGCCGACCAGCAGACCCTGGTCGCCCATCACCTGGCAGGCGGTGGCGAACAGCAGGGTGGAGACCGGTTCGGCGCTGCGCACCCGCCCCTGGGCGATGTATTGGCGCCCCACCCCGAGCGCGAGGGTGGTGAGCTCCTCGGCGTCGATGGCCGTGGGGGCGCTGCGCAACACGTCGGCGACCACCTCGTAGGCCTCGAAGAACACCCGCAGCATGGCGTTGGACATCAGCGGGCGTTTCGCGCGCAGCAGTTCCTCGATCTGCTCACCACCGTCGCGCACCCGGGCCTCCCACCCGTCCTGCCATCCCATCTCCGCGGCGACGTGCTCCCGAAACGCCGCGGAGTCGGCGAAGTAGAACTCGAATTTCAACAGGTCACGCACCCGCATCGCCTGCTCCCAGAACACCGTCGACCGGTCCCCCGAAGCGGGTTCGGCATCACAGGCGTGTGCCAGCGCCAACTCCACGATGCAGGTCTCCAAGAAGGCGTGGATCACCGAATTGCGATAGAAGGCGGCGGCATGCTCGTCTTCGGGCGCAATGCGCCACACCGGCTCCCACCCGCCGTCGACGCGGGTGATGGGGTGGCCGCCGGAGAGTGCGTCGACGGCCGCCCGCACCCCGTCGCGGGTGCGCAACCGCAGAGCGCTGTTGGTCATCGGGGTCTCGGTGCGTTCCAGATAGTCCAGCGAATCCTGCAGGGTGTGGTGCAGTTGACCGAGGGTCAACGCCTGACCCCGGGTGGTCAACAGCAACGCCGAGACCAGCGCGGTCGCGTTGATCGGGGTGGACCGTTGGATCCGCCAGGCCACCTCGAAGGCCATCTTCTGCATCGCCAACCGTTTGGCGTCCAGGTCGGCCCCGATCGGACCGTCGGCCGGCCCCAGGTAGTGGCGCATCGACACCGCGTCGGGGAAACGGACATAGATCTTGCCGTAGTTGCGCTCACCCTGGGCTTTGATGAAGCTGTAGAGCCAGCTCACGCCCTCCGGGGTTTTCTCCCCTCCGCGCGCGTAGGCGGCGTATTCGTCGGTCTCGTGGAGCTGATCGAAGGAGATCGACACTCCCTGCAGCAGAATGTCGTCGCTGCGCCCGTCGAGGTAGGCGTCGGCCACGTAGCTCATCAACCCCAATTTGGGGGGCAGCATTTTGCCGGTCCGCGACCGGGTTCCCTCGATCGACCAGCTCAGATTGAACCGTTTCTCCACCACGTAGCCCACGTACTGGCGCAGCACGTATTTGTACAGCGGGTTGTCGCCGATGTTGCGCCGGATGAAGATGACCCCGGCCCGGCGCAGCAGCGGTCCCATCGCGCCGAACGACAGGTTGATTCCGGCGAACACGTGCACCGGCGGTAGCCGGTTCTCCTGCATCGCCAGCGGGATGACCGCGCCGTCGATGTAGGAGCGGTGGGAGAACAGCAGCACCGCGGGGTGGGTCTCCAGTGCCTCCCGCAACGCCGCCACCTGATACTCGTCGTAGTCGATCTCGGGGTCGAAGCCGCGGCTGATCGCCCGGGTCAACACACCGACCAGGTCGACCGAGACGCGGCTCCATCCGGTGGACAGCTCGTCGAGCATCTTGCGGGCCTCGTCGAGATTGGCGCCGGGGATTTTCTCCAGCCCGGCGCGGAACCGGCTCGACGCCAAGATCTCCGGGGTCACCAGGCGCGGCGACTTGTATTGCGGGCCCAAGATCCGGTATTCGGCACGCTCCAAGGCCAGCTCGGCACGGCGATACACGAAATAGGCGAAGTCGCGGGGGCTGCCCCCCACGGTGGTCTCCTGCCACTGTCGGCGCAGCTCGGCGACCGTCGCCGATTCGCCGGCGACGACACGGGCCCGGCTCGGGTCGGTGCGCAGGATGCGCCGCTGTGCCCGGTCGCTGGGATGGTAGGGGTCCTGACCGGGCAGCAGGGCCACCACACGGTTGAGGGTCGAGGCGTTGGCACGCGGAATCCAGAACACCCGCACCGGGACGACGGGGCGCTGCTCGTCGGCGGCGAGCTGGTTGACCAGCCGAGCCATGTCGGCGTTGCCGCTATCGGGACCGCGGTCGCCGTCGTCGCCGGTCAAGGTCACCACGTCGACCCGTGTCTCCGGATGGCCGGCCCGCTGGGTCCGCAGCCACTCGGCGATCAGGTCGGCCTCCACCGGGGAGGTCACCGAGGCCAGCACCAGCGCGTCGGTGGTGGTGGTGAACCCCGCCGGATTGGGCAGCGCTGCGCTCATGAGCGGCCTCGGGGCCGGGCCCTGTCGGCGGGGCCGTCGGTCGTTGCGCGCGAGGGTCTGGGCGTCGACTTTTTCACCGCCCGCTTTGTCGCTCCCTTCGTTGCAGCACCCGCCGATTTTTTGGCGGGGGTCTTTTTGGCCGGCGGTTTCGTCGGCGTCTTTTTCGCCCGCGGTTTCGCGGCGGTGCGCTCGGCGGCCCGCGGTGCGGCACCGTCGAGGTCGACGTCGGGAAGTTCGCCGACCGGCCAGTCGGCGATGGTGTCCAGATACAGTTGGCGCACCGCCGCGATCCGGTCGTCGAGATCGCCCAAGGTCCAGTCGGACACCGAGATCGGGGGGAAGACCGCGACGTCGACCGTGCCGGGGTTCATCGTGATCGAATCCCGCGAGGCGACCTGCTCGGCGTTGCGGATGACGATCGGCACGATCGGCAGCCCGGTGGCCATCGCCATCCGGAACGCGCCCTTTTTGAACGGCCCCACCTCGGTGGTGTCCAGCCGGGTGCCCTCCGGGGCGATCACGATCGACAGCCCGTCGCGGGCGCGTTCTTCGACCTCATGCAGCGCCTCGACGGCCGCCTGACTGTCGTCGCGGTCGATGAACGCGACGTCCAGAGCCCGGCCCAGCGCACCGAGCACCGGGTCTCTGGCGAGTTCCTTCTTGCCCACCCCGGTGTAGTTGTCCCGCACCAACGCCCCGACGATCAGCGGATCAACCTGGTTGCGGTGGTTGAAGATGAACACCGCCGGTCGCTGTGCGGTGAGGTTCTTTTCACCGAGGACGTTGAGGCCGACCCCACCGGCGGCCAGCACCATCCGCTGCCAGTTGGCGGTGAAGAAGTTCACCCCGCGACGCCGGCTGCGGGTCAACAGACCCCACCAGATAGCGCCGGTGGCGATCGGCACCAGAGAGCCGACGCCGGCCAGGGTGCGCACCGCACCGGTGAACCCGACACCGCTGCGGCTGGAGAACCGCAGGATCGGCCAGCCCCGCTTCTTGGCGACCGTGGCCATCTTGCCCTCCGGGTTGGTCGGCCGCGGGTTGCCGACCAAATACATCAGCGCCACGTCTTCGTCGCCGTCGGCGTAGAAATAGCTGTCTTTCAAGTCGATGTCGTGCGCGGCGGCGAACCCCTGTACCGCATCGGCTTTGCCCGGCCCCCACAGGATCGGTTCGACCACACGGCCGGTGAGCACGCCGTTCTCGTCGGTCTCGAACCGGTTGGTCAATGTGTTGGGAATGCCCAGGAACCGGGCCACCGGATCGACCTGGATGGTCAGCGCCGAAGAACTGAGCACCACGGTGTGGCCGCGGTTGAGGTGGGCGCGCACCAGCTCGCGCATCTCCGGGTACACCCGCGGCTCGATCTTCTGGGTGAACATCCGCTCGCCGATCTCGGTGACGTCGCTCAACGGCCTCCCGCGCAGCGCCGCGGCGGCGGTGTTGATCAGCCCCTCGAATTCGATGCGGCCGAGTTGGTGGTTCACCCCGGCGGCGAGCATGCTGACCAGCTCGCCGAGGCCCATGTCGCGGTGACGGAACCGTTCCCGGGTCAAGATCACCCCGGTGAACCCGGCGACCAGCGTGCCGTCGAGGTCGAAGAAGGCGCCGATCTTGGGCCCGGGCGCGCTGGCGGCGACCTCGGCCACCGAGCCGGGTAGGCGCATATCGCCTTGCGTTGTCATGCTCGCTCCGATCCGGTCGGGGAAGGGATGGATGCCGGCCGTGATCGCGGCGCGGGATCCCCGGCCAGCACGAGCACCTCGTCGAACCCGTCCTGCAGACAGCGCGCGAACAGTGCCTCATCGGTGATCGCCGCTCGGTCATATCGCGCACTGATCGTGCACAACCCGTTGCGCGACAACAATACTGCCATGACCGCAACCCCGGGCAATGGCCCCAACCCGTACTGGCGCAACACCTTCGCTCCGGCAAGATAGGTTTCTCCGGGATACATCGGGATGTTGCTCGCCTGCACGTCGGCGGCGATCACCGATCCCTCCAGCGACTCCAGGGCGGGGGTCGGCAGCACACTCAACACCGGGGCGATCACGCCGAGCAGACCCAGGGCCCGCTCCTCGCGGCGCTGGGTCATCTGGGCTCGGATCTTGCCGATCCGTGCCGCCGGGTCCCCCTCCCCGATCGGCGCGGCCAGATTCACCCCGGTGAACCGGTTGCCGCCGGCTGGGTCGGTGCCCGTCCGCAGATTGACCGGGACCGCCATCGGCAACGTCGCGATCGGCACCCCGAGCGCGACGTGGTAGCGACGCAGCGCCCCACACATGCCGGCCAGGTAGGCGTCGTTGATCGATCCCCCCGCGGCCTTGGCCGCCCGGTGCAGGTCGGCCAGGTCGATATCGAGGGTGACGGTGCGGCTCGACAGGCTGCGCCGGCGCAGCAACGGAGACGGGGCGGTGGCCTGCTGCATCATCCGCAGGCTGGACCGGGCGTAGTCGACGACCCCGGCCGCCGCACCCAGCGGGTTCTCCACCACCCGGGTCGCGATCTGCGCGGAGCCGGTCACCAACCCGCGCAGGCCGCCCAGCAGCGTCACCGGCAACCGGTTGATGCCGTCGCGCATCAGATCCTCCGGAGACAGATCCTTGGGCACCGGCATGGGCGCCATCCGTCGCGCCGGGGGATCACGCTCGAGGTCGTAAAGCTGGCCGAACATCTCCATCCCGCCGACACCGTCGGTGACCGCATGGCTCATGTGCAGCAGGGCCGCCGCCCGGCCGTCGGCCAGCCCCTCGACCAACGTCGCGGTCCACAGCGGCCGGGAGGTGTCCATCGGCGCCTGCAGCATCAGCTCGGCCAGGTCGAGCAGCTCCCGCAGCGAGCCCGGCTCGGCCACCCGCAACCGCCGCACGTGGTAGTCGAGGTTGAAATCCGGGTCGACCACCCAGCGGGCCGGCGCGGTCGGCAGGGTGGGCACCACCACTTTCTCGCGCAGCCGCAGCGCCTTGCGGGACGCGGCCTCGAAGGTGGCCCGAAACCGCGACCAGTCCGGGGTGGTGTCGAGGATCTCCAGGCTCAAGATGCCCGATCGCGTCCGGGGGTTGGCCTCGCCGCGATGCAGCAGGTAGTCCACCGCGCTCAGCTCGACGGGCAGGCCGGCGGCGTTGACCTCCTTACCCACGTCGCACACCCGCCCTGCCGGTCCGATGCACAACCACCCTCGACCCCTTCCGATCCGCGCTTGCCCGTGCCGACAACGCTAGTCGGGTTGGGCCGATCGCGTTGGCCGATTGGGCGCCTCTGAGCAGGCCGCGAACTCCGCACCCCGGGAGCCGGAGAAGCCGCGGCCGCGTCGCCCGGCCGGTCGCGCGCCGCGCCTGCGGTGGGCGACACGCGTGGTGGGCGGCCCCGCGTCCGATCATCGGGACGGGCGCGGTGTTGATTAGACTGACCTGCGCGATCGCCCCCGTAGCTCAGCTGGATAGAGCGCGTGACTTCTAATCTCGTGGTCGGCGGTTCGAGTCCGCCCGGGGGCACGACTCGACGTGGCACCGGTCACGACGTCGTGGGCGCCGGGGTGAACTCGATGTGCAGTTCGGTCAGGCCGCGCAACAGGAACGTCGGCTCATAGCGGTAGTCACGGTGGCCGACCGGGCCGTGTTTGGCCTCGCTGATCCGGATGTCGCGGGTCCGCTCCAGGAGCCGGTCGATGGTGACCTTGCCTTCCACCCGCGCCAGGGGGGCGCCGACGCAGGTGTGGATACCGCGGCCGAAGGCGAGATGTTCGCGCACGTTCTTGCGGTCCAGTCGGAACTCGTTGGGGTTCTCGAACTTCCGAGGATCGCGGTTGGCCGCGCCCAGACACAGCATCACCACGGTGCCGGCCGGGATGTGCACGCCGCCCAGCGTGCTGGTCCGACGGGTCAACCGGAAGTCGACCTTGGTCGGGCTCTGCATCCGCAGCGTCTCTTCCAGGAACGGCCCGATCAGCTTGCGGTCGACGCGCAGGCGCTCCTGCAACTCGGGGCGGTCCCCGAGCACCTGCACCGCGAAGCTGAGCAGTTTGGTGACCGTCTCCTGACCGGCGGCGAACAAGAATGTCGCCGGGCGCACCACGTCGATGATCTCCGGCGTCGAGCCGTCCGGGTAGGTGGCCGACGCCAGGCCGGTCAGGACATCCGCACGGGGGGCGGCGCGCCGATCGGTGATGTAACCGCTGAACAACTCGTCCAGGTACTGCAGGGGGTTGATGCCCACCGGTTCGTGGTCCAACGCCCCCACCCGGGTGCCGGGCGCGGATCCGGCGCCCAGGTTGCGGCGGATCTCCGGACGGTCCTCCTCCGGCACCCCGAGCAGGTCGGCGATCGCCAACGTGGCGAACGGTTTGGCGAACTCGCCGAGGAACTCGCACCCGCCCTCGGTGGCCGCCGGGTCGATGAACTCGTCGAGTTGCCGATCGGCCAGTCGCCAGATGTAGTCGGCGTTCTCCTGCAGCCGACGGGGGGTCAACAGCGACTGCAGCAACGACCGGGACCGCTCGTGGTCCGGAGGGTCCATGGTCACCATGTGCTCGAAGATCGGGAATTCGTGGCGGTGCGCCTCGATCTGGTCGCTGATGTCGTCGCCCTGCGGGGTGAACGGCAACGGCGGGAACGGACCACCGATGGCGTTGACCGCCGAGAACGTCTGCCAGTCCTTGAACGCCGCCCAGACCTCCTCGTGCCCGGTGACCGCCACCACCCCGTGGTGCGGTTCGCGAAACACCGGTCCCCGGCCGCGCAGCCAGTCCCAGTACTCGAACGGGTCCTGCGCGATCGCGGGGTCGGAGAAGTAGTCGACCGTGCTCAGGTCGGTCATGGACTCAACACCTTTCGGATCGAAGAAAGCGCCTGGCTGTGCTGATCGATCGATCAAACTGCTACGATGCCGTATGCCTACCACGTGCTGCGCCGGTGGTCAACAGCCCCCAGCGACGTCCACACCGGTCGGGCAACGTGGACGGAGGAGCGCATGACGACCGGTCAGCAATCGGCCCGCGCGGCGGGCTCCGGCGACGGCGGCACCCGCCGCAAGCTGATGGAGGCCACCGCGCAGATCATGCGCGAAGAGGGCTACGCCGCCGCCACATCACGCCGGGTGGCGGCGCGGGCCGGCGTCAAGCAGGCGCTGGTCTACTACTACTTCCCGAC
The DNA here is from genome assembly GCF_022370835.2 of Mycolicibacillus parakoreensis. The sequence continues at coordinate 1,199,444 of NZ_CP092365.1, read as the reverse complement.
CATGGACGATTTGTTCCTGGCCGTGCTGCGCGCCGGGGCCGACGCCGCCCTGGACCGGATCCGCGCCGCGCTCACCGATGACGATCCGGTCCGAGCCCTATGGGAAATCAATAGCGACACCCGACTGACCGGCTTGAATGCCGAGTTCATGGCGCTGGCGAACCATCGTAAGGCGATCGGCGCCGAGCTGAAGACCTACGCCGAGCGGGTCAGGGATATCGAGACCGCGGCGGTCACCCTGGTGCTGAGGGCCAACGGCGTCGACCTGACCGAACACCCTCCGGTGGCGGTCGCCATGCTCATCACCCAGACCGCGCGCAGCCTGTGCAACGAAAGCATCGTCGGCGTCACCCAGGGCCACGAGGAGCTGCGCGCCTTCGTCGAGCGCCAACTGGGTCGACTGCGGGCACCGGCTCCGGCCGCCGGCGACGGCCCGCGCTAGGCCGGCCTGCCCCGCCGGCACGTCCCCACCGCCGCCGACGGTTGACGACACGGCCACACCATGAGATCGTTTTGATCGATCGACCAACATCGAGCGGGCGTACAAACCGACGCACTCCACGGCAGCGAGGAACACCTATGAGCGGACGGGTCACGGACAAGGTTGCGGTCATCACCGGCGCGGCACGCGGGCAGGGCCGCAGTCACGCGGTGCGACTGGCCCAGGAGGGTGCCGACATCATCGCGGTCGACATCTGCGCACCGATCAGCGCCAACAGCCCGATCCCGCCGGCGACCCCCGACGACCTCGCCCACACCGCGGATCTGGTCAAAGCGCACAACCGGCGGGTCGTCACCGCCGAAGTCGACGTGCGCGACTTCGACGCACTCAAAGCCGCCGTCGACGGGGGCGTGGAGCAATTGGGTCGCCTCGACGTGATCGTGGCGAACGCCGGTATCGGCAACGGCGGTCACACCTTGGATCGAACCTCCGCCGAGGACTGGGACGACATGATCGGCGTCAACCTGTCCGGGGTGTGGAAGACCGTCAAGGCCGCTGTACCGCACCTGATCTCCGGCGGCAACGGCGGATCGATCATCTTGACCGGTTCGGTCGGCGCCCTCAAGGCGTATCCGAACACCGGTCACTACATCGCCGCCAAGCACGGGGTGGTCGGGCTGATGCGCGCGTTCGCCGTGGAGCTGGGCCAGCACTTCATCCGGGTCAACTCGGTGCATCCCACCAACGTCAACACCCCGATGTTCATGAACGAGGGCACCATGAAACTCTTCCGCCCGGACCTGGAGAGCCCGGGCCCCGACGACATGGCGGTGGCCGCTCAGTTCATGCACACACTGCCGGTGGGGTGGGTCGAGCCCGACGACGTCAGCAACGCCGTGCTGTTCCTGGCCTCCGAGGAGTCTCGCTACGTCACCGGCCTGCCGTTGACGGTCGATGCCGGCAGCATGCTGAAATAGCCCCGGGCACCGGGCGCCGGGCGCGGCACCGCGATGCGTCGCGTCGCCGGCAGAACCTGGAACTGGCTCACGCTCACAGCACCTTTAGGCTGACCGTGCCGCCCACCTCGACGACACGGAGCATCCCATGAGCCGACCCGATCTGGTTCGCTATCACGTCAGCGACCGCGTCGCACTGGTCACCGTCAACGACCCGGACCGTCGCAACGCGGTCACCGCAGCCATGTCGGCGCAGCTGCGTTCGACGATCGAACGCGCCGAATCCGATCCCGACGTGCACGCGGTGGTGATCACCGGGGCCGGCAAGGCGTTCTGCGCGGGTGCCGATCTCTCCGCGCTCGGCGACGCCGCGGAGGAGGGGCTGTTGGCGCTCTACGACGGGTTCATGGCGGTCGGCGGATGCACCCTGCCGACGATCGCCGCGGTCAACGGCGCCGCGGTCGGCGCGGGGCTCAACCTCGCACTCGCCGCCGACGTGCGCATCGCCGGTCCGCATGCGCTCTTTGACGCCCGGTTCCAGCAACTCGGCCTTCACCCCGGTGGGGGTGCCACGTGGATGCTGCAACGCGCGGTGGGCCCGCAGGTGGCGCGCGCCGCTTTGCTGTTCTCCATGCGTTTCGACGCCGAGGCGGCGGTGCGTCACGGGCTGGCGCTGCAACGCGCCGACGACGCGGTGGCCGCCGCGCTGCAGTTGGCGGCCGGCCCCGCGGGCGCGCCGCGGGAGGTGGTAGTGGCCACCAAGGCGACGATGCGGGCCACCGCCAGCCCCGGCGCGGTCGACACCGACACCCATCGGGCCGCGATGCGTGCCGAACTGGGGCCGCAGGCCGCCTCGGTTCGCGCGCCGGAATTCGCCGCTCGCCTCGCCGCCGCGAAACGCCGCTAACCCCACCGGGACTCTAGAGATCGGCCAACGCGGTCGCCGGTGCCTCGATGAGATCCCGCACCTCGGTGAGGAACGCCGCGACCTGCGCCCCATCGAGAATGCGGTGATCGAACACACAGGTCAGCGTCATCTGCGGGGCGATCACCAGGGTGTCGTCGCGCACCGCGGGACGGGGTTTGAGCGACCCCATCCCCAGGATCGCGGCCTCCGGCGGGTTGATGATCGGGGTGCCCTCGTCGAGGTCGAGGGCACCGAAATTGGAGACGGTGAACGTCGATCCCCGCAGCTCGGCCGGGCTCAGCGTGGCGCGCCGTGCGCCGTCGGTGAGCCGGGTGACCTCGGCGGCGAGCTCGCGAGTGCTCCGGTGCCCGGCGTCGCGGACCACCGGAACCACCAGGCCGCGGGGCGTGGCGGCGGCGAACCCCAGGTGCACGCCCCGGTGACAGCGCACCCGCGGCCCGGCCGACCCGGGCGACCACGTCGCGTTGAGTCTGCGGTGGCGGGTCAACGCCAAAGCCGTCAGCCGCAAGGTCAACGTGAACGCGGTGATTTCCGGGTCGCCGATGCGATCGCGCACCTGCAGCAACCGAGTTCCATCCACCTGTACGGTCGCCGAAGCATCGGGAATCTGATTGTGCGCGATGGTCATCCGCTCGGCCATCGTGGCCTCGACCGCATCGAGTGCGAGGAGTTCCCCGTCGGAGTCACCGACGTCGGCGGCATCGCGCACCGCCTCGGTGGTGATCACCCCGGCCGGCCCGGGGGCCACGGTGGTCAAGTCGACACCGAGTTCGGCGGCGAGCTTGCGAGCCGCCGGTTGCGCCCGAGGCCGCCGCGGCGGAGCCGGACGGCGGCTGGTGTCGAGGCCGTCGTCGGTGCCGTACCCGACCAGCACCGGCGGCCGCGGCGCAGCGGTGCGTCCCTGCGGCGCATCGTGCCGCGCTGCGTCGTCGGCGCCGCCGGTCACCGCGATGCGCGCCAGCAGCGATCCCACGTCGAGCACGTCACCGGGGGCGCCGCGGATCTCCACAATCCGTCCGCGGTAGGGGCTGGGGATCTCCACCTCGGCCTTGGCCGTCTCGACGGTGCACAGCGGCGCGTTGAGCTCAACATCGTCGCCCACACCGACATGCCAGTCGCCGATCGTCACCTCCAGCAGGCCCTCACCGAGGTCGGGGACCAGAAACGATTCGACCCGCTCGGCGGTGGGGCTCACGGTGCCTCCATCACGCGCTGCACACAGTCCATCAGCCGGTCCACCCCCGGCAGCCAGGCCTTCTCCAGCCGGGCCGGCGGATAGGGGGTGTCGAACCCGGTGGCCCGCAACACCGGTGCCTCGAGTTCATAGAACATCTCCTCGGCGATCCGGGCCGCCAACTCGGCGCCGAACCCCAGGGTGCGCGGACCCTCGTGCAGCACCACCGCCCGCCCGGTGCGCCGCACCGAGTCGGCCACCGTCGCGAAATCCAGTGGGCTGAGGCTGCGCAGATCGACCACCTCCAGGCTCGGCCCCCGCTGCTCGGCCATCAGCGCCGCCGCCGACAACGCGGTGGTCACCAGCCCGCCGTAGGTCAGCACCGTCACATCGTCACCGGGGCGACGCACCACCGCCCGCCCGATCGGGGGTGCCGGCGTCGCGAGGTCGACCGGGCCCGGCGTCCAGTAGCGTCGCTTGGGTTCGAGGTACATCACCGGATCCGGGCACGCGATGGCGTGGCGCAGCAGCCAGTAGGCGTCGGCCGGGGTCGACGGGGTGACGACGTGCAGCCCGGCGGTGTGCACCCAGTAGGTCTCGGTGGACTCCGAATGGTGTTCCACCGCACCGATGCCCCCGAAGGAGGGAATGCGCACCGTCACCGGCATCGCGACGTCGCCGCGGGTACGCATCCGGTATTTCGCCAGGTGGCTGACGATCTGGTCGAACGCCGGGTAGGAGAAGCCGTCGAACTGCAATTCGGGCACGGGAACGAACCCGCGGATGGCCAACCCGATCGCGATGCCGATGATCCCCGACTCCGACAGCGGGGTGTCGAAGCAGCGGCTCTCCCCGAACGTCTCGGCCAGGCCGGCGGTCACCCGGAACACCCCGCCGAGGGCACCGACATCCTGGCCGAAGACGAGCACCTCGGCGTCGGCGGCCATCGCGTCGTGCAATGCCCGGTTGATCGCCGCGACCATCGTCATGCCGGTGTCCGGCGCCGCGCTCGCCGCGGTGGCGTGTTCGACGATCTGGGTCATGGCCGGCCCTCCTTCTCCTGCTCCTCGAGAAGCTGGGCGCGCTGGGCCGACAGGTCCGGGGTGGGCTGAGCGTAGACGGTGTCGAACATCGTGGTGACATCGAGATCGGCGGCCCCGGCGACCTCCGCACGCAGCTCGGCGCACGACCGCGCCGCCTCGGTGTGGACGCGGTCGTCGAACTCCTCGGTCCACAGCCCGCATCGCTGCAGATAGCGTCGGTAGCGCGGCAGCGGGTCGCGGGCGCTCCACGCCTCGACGTCGGCGTCGTCGCGGTACCGCGTCGGGTCGTCGGAGGTGGTGTGGGGTCCGAGCCGGTAGGTGACGGCCTCGATCAGGGTCGGTCCGTGCCCGGCGCGCGCCCGGGCGGCGGCCTGGGCCATCACCGCGTAACAGGCCAGCACGTCGTTGCCGTCGACGCGGACGCCGGGCATGCCGTAGCCGATCGCCCGGTGGGCGATCGAGGGCCCGGCCACCTGTCGGTGCAGCGGCACCGAGATCGCCCACTGGTTGTTCTGCACGTAAAACACGCAGGGCACCCGGTAGAGCGAGGCGAAGTTCAGCGCGGCGTGGGTGTCGCCTTCGCTGGTGGCGCCGTCGCCGAGGAAGGCCACCGTCACCGACTCGTCGCGCAGGCGCTGGGCCCCCATGGCCGCACCGACCGCGTGCAGGGTCTGGGTGGCGATCGGAATCGACACCGGCGCGCAGTGTTTGTCGGTGAACCCGATCCCTCCGTGCCAGCCGCCTCGCCACACCGGCGCCATCTGAGCCGGGGTGAGCCCGCGGGTCAGAAAGACCCCGAGCTCACGATATTGCGGAAACAGCCAATCGGTGTCGCGCAGCGCGGCGGCCGCTCCGACCTGGGCGGCCTCCTGGCCACGACACGGCGCGACCAGCGCCATCTCGCCCTGCCGTTGCAGGTTGACCAGTTCGGCGTCGAACTCGCGGGTGAGGACCATCAGCGCGTAGAGCCGGCGCAGCACCTCGGCGGGCAGGTCAAGCCGGTAGCGGTCGGCCACCGGGCCGGCGGCCGGGGCCCCGTCGGCACCGATGAGCTGGACCGGGTTCGGGTCGACGGACTCCGGTGTCACCGGTGCCGCGGTGCTGCCAGCCACCCCGCCTCCTTCGTGTCGGCGCCGGCAGCGGCGGTCAGCGCGGGTCCGGGCCGCTAACGGTCCGGCGCGAGTTGCACGATCCGTTCGGCTCGCCGCAGCACCGGCGCATCCACCATTATGCCCTCGAAAGCGAACGCTCCCGGTTGCCGCGCGGCAGCGGCGAGCACCTTTCGCGCCCAGTCGACCTGCTCGACGGTCGGGGTGTAGCCGGCCCGGATCACCGACAGCTGGCTGGGGTGGATCGCGACCTTGACGTCGAATCCGACCGCGACCGCATCGTCGACCTCGCCGCGCAACCCGTCGAGGTCGGCGATGTCGAGATAGACCGAATCCAGGGCGAGCCGGCCGTAGGCCTTGGCCGCCAGCAACGTCTGGGAGCGGACGTGGCGGGCGACGTCACGGAAGCTGCCGTCGGCGAATCGATTCTGCGTGCCGCCCAGGACCGCGAACAGGTCCTCGGCACCCCACATCAGACCGATCGCGTTGTCGGCGCGCGCCGCCTCGGCCACGATCAGCGCGCCGAGCGGGGATTCGATGATCACCACCACCGGGCGCGGGGCCAGCGCGGTGATCTGCGCGGCGTCCTCGCATTTGGGCAGCATCACGGTGGTGTAGGCGGTGTCGGCCAACGCGGCGAGATCACGGTCCTGCTCGGCACTGTCCGCCGGGTTGATTCGGACCACGGTGCGAGCCGGGTCCAGCGGGGTGTCCACCAACGCCGCCCGAGCGGCCTGCTTGTCCCCGGCTCCGTCCTCGAGGTCGAGGATCACGACGTCGGCGACCGCGGCCGCCTTCTCGTAGCGGTCCGGACGGTCGGCCGGACAGAACAACCAGGCCGGGCCCTGCGTGTTCGGCGTCATCGCGGCTCTCCGGTCGGCTCGTCGGCGGGGCGTTTGCGCACCAGCGTGCTGCGCACGGCGCGGGCCACCACCGCCCCGTGCTGGTTGCGCCCCACGTGCTCGAGGGTGACGATGCCCTCCCCGGGCCTGCTCTTCGACTCGCGTGTCCCGGTGCACACGGTCTCCGCGTACAGGGTGTCGCCGTGAAACATCGGGTTCGGGAAGCTCACCTCGGTGAAGCCCAGGTTCGCCACGATCGTGCCCAGCGTCAGCTGGGCCACCGAGAGACCGACCAGTGTGGACAACGTGAGCATCGAATTGACCAGGCGCTCCCCGCGGAAGCCGGGCTGCTCCGCGGCCCAGGCGGCATCGAGGTGCAGCGGCTGGACGTTCATCGTCACGGTGGTGAACAGCACGTTGTCCGCTTCGGTCAGGGTGCGTCCGGGCCGGTGCGCATAGGTGGTGCCGACCTGGTACTCCTCGAACCACAGTCCACGCTGCACCACGGTCCGGCCGGCCGGTTCCGCCCCGCTCATGACAACCCCAGCGAGCGCGCGATGAGCATCAGTTGCACCTCGGTGGTGCCCTCACCGATCTCGAGGATCTTGGAATCGCGGTAGTGCCGGGCCACCGGATACTCGTTCATGAACCCGTAGCCGCCGTGAATCTGGGTGGCGTCACGGGCGTTGTCCATCGCGGCTTCCGAGCTGACCATCTTGGCGATGGCGGCCTCCTTCTTGAACGGCTTGCCCGCCAACATCTTCGCCGCCGCATCATAGTAGGCGGTGCGGGCGACATGGGCGCGCGCCTCCATCCGGGCGATCTTGAAGCCGATCGCCTGATAGGAGCCGATCGGCTGACCGAAGGCGTGCCGTTCCCCGGCGTAGCGGACACTCTCATCCACGCAGCCCTGCGCCACCCCGGTCGCCAGCGCCGCGATCGCGATCCGGCCCTCATCGAGGATGGACAGGAAGTTGGCGTAGCCGCTGCCCCGCCCGCCGAGCAGGTTCTGTTCGGGGACCCGCGCATCGGTGAAGGTCAGCGGGTGGGTGTCCGAGGCGTTCCAACCGACCTTGTTGTAGGCCGGTTCCACGGTGAATCCCGGGGTGCCCGACGGCACGATGATCGTCGAGATCTCCTTTTTGCCGTCGCCGCGGGTCCCGGTGACCGCGGTGACGGTGACCGCCGAGGTGATGTCGGTGCCGGAGTTGGTGATGAACTGTTTGCTTCCGTTGATCACCCACTGGCCGTTCTCCAGTCGCGCGGTGGTCGCCGTGCTCGCGGCATCGGATCCCGCACCCGGTTCGGTCAGCCCGAAACCGGCCAGCGCCCGGCCGGCGAGCAACTCCGGCAGCCAGGTGCGTTTCTGGTCCTCGGTGCCGAACCGGTAGATCGGCATCGCCCCCAGACCGACCCCCGCCTCCAAGGTGATGGCCACCGACTGGTCGACTTTTCCGAGTTCCTCCAACGCCAGCGCCAGCGCGAAGTAGTCCCCGCCCATCCCGCCGTACTCCTCGGGGAACGGCAGACCGAACAGCCCCAGCTCCCCCATCTTGGCGATCACCTCGTAGGGGAAGCTGTGTTCGGCGTCGTGCTGGGCGGCCACCGGAGCCACCACGGTGCGCGCGAAGTCGGCGACCGTATCGCGTAACTGACGGTATTCGCTGGACAGCTCGGCCGCCACGAAATCTGTGCTCATCTGCCTGGTTCCTGTTCCTCCGACGTTGTCTCGGGCCGCTCGCCCACCGACCCCGGTGTCACCCGGGCCAGCACCTGATCGACCGCGACCTGGTCCCCGACCGCCACCAGCACCTCGACCCGGCCGTCGACCGGTGCGGCCAGGGTGTGTTCCATCTTCATCGCCTCGACGACCAACACCGGGGCGCCCTCGGTGACCTCGGCGTCGGCGCCGACCTCCACCGCGATGACCGCGCCGGGCATCGGGCTGACGATGTCGGCCTGCCGCGGCTGGTGGGTGCGCCGGATGCGGACCTCGTCGGCCTCACGGACGGCCCAGGTCCCGCGCACGTCGGCGATCCACACCTGCCGGTCGTCGGCGGCCACCCGGTAGCACCGACGCCGGCCGGCCACGGTGACGCCGAGGTGCCCGCCGACCAGCTCGGCGTGTGCCGGCTGGATCGGGCCGGCACCGACCTGCACCTGGGCCACCGCCGGCGTACCCCACACCGAGACGGTCTCGGATCGCGACCGGGTGTGCATCGCGGTGCGCACCGGGGCCGGGGCACCCAGCCGCCACCCGGTCGGGTCGGCCCACAGCTCACCGCCCGCCTGCCGCGCCAACACCGCCTGCCGGTAGAGCCCGGCGGCGGCGAGCACGTCGTCGGGGGCGGGGGCGGCGTCGAAGTCCGCCCAGCGCTGCTCGAGCAGGCCGGTGTCGAGATCCCCGGCCGCCACCCGCCGATCGGCGAGCAGGAATCGCAGGAACTCGATGTTGGTCCCGACCCCCAACAGCACGGTCTGCGCCAGTGCCCGGTCCAACCGCGCGAGCGCCTCGGCCCGATCGTCGCCGTGGGCGATCACCTTGGCCAGCATCGGGTCGTACTCGCTGCCGACCTCCGTTCCCACCCGCAGCGACGAATCCACCCGCACCCCGGCTACGTCGGGGTCGGCGGCGTCGAGCACCGGCCCGCCGGTGGGCAAAAAGTCGCGAGCCGGGTCCTCGGCGTAGATGCGGGCCTCGATCGCGTGGCCGACCAACTCGACGTCGTCTTGGCGCAGCGTCAACGCCGCTCCGGCGGCGATCCGCAGCTGTGATTCGACCAGATCGAGTCCGGTGATCGCCTCGGTGACCGGATGTTCCACCTGCAGTCGGGTGTTCATCTCCATGAAGAAGAACTCGTCGGGCCTGTCCGCGGAGACGATGAACTCCACCGTGCCCGCCCCGACATAGTCCACACTGCGGGCGGTGTCGCACGCCGCGGCACCGATGCGCGCGCGGGTCGCCTCGTCCAGCAGCGGCGACGGCGCTTCCTCGATGACCTTCTGGTGACGGCGCTGCAGGCTGCACTCCCGCTCCCCCAGATGCACCACCGTGCCGTGCGCGTCGGCGAGCACCTGCACCTCGATGTGCCGGGGCCGGCGCACGAACCGTTCCAGAAACAGGGTGTCGTCGCCGAACGCCGCGCCCGCCTCCCGGCGCGCGCTGACCAGCGCCGGGCCCAGCCGCTCCGGGTCCTCCACCAGGCGCATGCCTTTGCCGCCTCCCCCCGCCGACGGTTTGACCAGCACCGGGTAGCCGATGTCGGCGGCCGCCGCGATCAGGTCGGCGTCACTCAACCCGGGCCGGGCCACCCCGGGGACCACCGGCACGTCGAAGGCGCCCACCGCGCTTTTGGCGGAGATCTTGTCGCCCATCACCTCGATGGCGGTGGCGGGCGGCCCGATGAACACCACCCCGGCCCGCTCGCAGGCCGCGGCGAATGCGGCGTTCTCCGAAAGGAACCCGTAGCCGGGGTGAATCGCCTGGGCACCGGTGGCGTGGGCCGCGGCCAGCACCCGGTCGATGTTGAGGTAACTGTCCCGCGCCGCGGCCGGCCCTAATCGCACCGCGGTGTCGGCCTCGTGCACGTGCCGGGCGTCGGCGTCGGCGTCGCTGTAGACGGCCACCGCGGTGATCCCCAGCCGCCGCAGCGTGGCGATCACCCGGACCGCGATCTCGCCGCGGTTGGCCACCAGAACGGTGTGAAACGGTGTCGGGGTCATCGGTGGTTCACATCCGGAAGACGCCGTAGGAGATCGGTTCCAGCGGGGCGTTGGCGCAGACCGACAGCGCCAGGCCCAGCACCGTTCGGGTCTGCGCCGGGTCGATGATGCCGTCATCCCACAGCCGCGCGGTGGAGTAGTAGGGGTTGCCCTGCTCCTCGTACTGCGCGCGGATCGGTTCCTTGAACTCCTCCTGCTCGGTGGCGTCGAACGGACGGCCCGCGGCGTCGAGCTGATCACCGCGCACCGTGGCGAGCACCGAGGCCGCCTGCTCGCCGCCCATCACCGAGATCCGGGCGTTGGGCCACATCCACAAAAAGCGCGGCGAGTAGGCCCGACCGCACATCGAATAGTTGCCGGCGCCATAGGATCCCCCGATCACCACGGTCAGTTTCGGAACTCGGGCGCACGCCACCGCGGTGACCATCTTGGCACCGTGTTTGGCGATGCCGCCGGCCTCGTAGTCGCGGCCCACCATGAAACCGGCGATGTTCTGCAGGAACAGCAGCGGGGTGGACCGCTTGTCGCACAGCTCGATGAAGTGGGCCCCCTTGACCGCCGACTCGCTGAACAGCACGCCGTTGTTGGCGACGATCCCGACCGGATGGCCGTGGATGCGGGCGAAGCCGGTCACCAGCGTCTTGCCGTACTCGGCCTTGAACTCAGCGAACTGGCTGCCGTCGACCAGCCGAGCGATCACCTCGTGGACGTCGTAGGGCACCCGCGGGTCCGGCGGCACCACGTCGTAGAGCTCCTCGGCGCGGTGCAGCGGTTCGACGCAGGCGGCGATCTCCCACGGCGGCGGGGTAACCGGCCCGAAGGTGGTGACGATGCGCCGTACGATCCGCAGCGCGTGCTCGTCGTCGTCGGCCAGATGGTCGGTGACACCGGAGACCCGCGAATGCAGGTCACCGCCGCCGAGTTCCTCGGCGGTGACGATCTCCCCGGTGGCCGCCTTCACCAGCGGCGGACCCCCGAGGAAAATGGTGCCCTGATCCCGGACGATGACCGCCTCGTCGCTCATCGCCGGCACGTAGGCCCCACCGGCGGTGCAGGAGCCGAGCACCGCGGCCACCTGCGGGATTCCGGCCGCGCTCATCGTCGCCTGGTTGTAAAAGATCCGGCCGAAATGCTCCCGGTCGGGGAAGACCTCGTCTTGGCGCGGCAAAAACGCCCCGCCGGAGTCGACCAGGTACAGGCACGGCAGCCGGTTCGCCAGTGCCACCTCCTGGGCCCGCAGGTGCTTCTTGACGGTCACCGGGTAGTAGGTGCCGCCCTTGACGGTGGCGTCGTTGGCCACGATCACGCACTGCCGCCCGGAGACCCGCCCGATCCCGGTGATGATCCCCGCACCCGGACATTCGTCGTCGTACATCCCGCCGGCAGCCAGCGGGGAGAGCTCCAGAAAGGGGCTGCCCGGATCCAGCAGCCGATCCACCCGGTCGCGGGGCAGCAGTTTGCCGCGCGCGACGTGGCGCCGCCGGGAGCGTTCGCTGCCCGCCTCGGCGACCGCGGTCAACCGGTTGGTCAGCTCCTCGACGAGCCGGAGGTGTTCGCCGGCATACCCGTCCCGCCTGCCGGTGGGCGTCGCTGTCATGGCGACACCGCACGCCGCAGCGGGGGTTCGGTCTTGTCGATCACCTCATCGTCGCCGACTCCGGGCGCGGTTTCGACCAGGACCAGGCCGTCGGCGGTGACATCGATGACCGCCAGGTCGGTGATGATCCGATTGACGCAGCGCGCCCCGGTCAGCGGCAGGCTGCAGTGGTCGACGATCTTGGGGCTGCCGTCGCGGGCGGTGTGCTCCATCATGACCAGGACCCGTCGCGCGCCGTGCACCAGGTCCATGGCACCGCCCATGCCCTTGATCATCTTGCCGGGGATCATCCAGTTGGCCAGATCCCCCGCCGCCGAAACCTGCATGCCCCCCAACACCGCGACGTCGAGGTGGCCGCCACGGATGATCCCGAACGAGGCCGAGGAGCCGAAGAACGACGCCCCCGGCAGCACGGTGACCGTCTCCTTGCCGGCGTTGATCAGATCGGCGTCGAGGTCCTCCCGCCGCGGGTAGGGTCCGACCCCCAAAATTCCGTTCTCCGAATGCAGGACGACGCTGATCCCGTCGGGCAGGTGGTTGGGGATCAAGGTCGGCAGTCCGATGCCGAGGTTGACGTACTGCCCGTCGCGCAGTTCGGCGGCCGTCCGCGCGGCCAGTTCCTCCCGGGTCCGGGCCATCAGTACCATCCTCCTGCCCTGCCGTCGTTGCCTGCCGGTGTGGTCATCGGCGCACCGTCTCCCGCTCGATTCGTTTGACCGGGTCGGGGCTGTGCACCACCCGATGCACATGGATTCCCGGAGTATGCACCTGCGCGGGGTCGATGTCGCCGGGTTCGACCAGGTGCTCGACCTCGGCGACGGTGATCCGCCCGGCCGCCGCGCACTCCGGGTTGAAGTTGGCCGCGGCCTCCCGGTAGACCAGGTTGCCGTGCCGATCGCCGAGGAACGCGTGCACCAACGCGAAATCGGTGCAGATGGCGCGTTCCAGCACGTAGGTGCGCCCGTCGAATTCGCGGGTCTCCTTCGGCGGGGACGCCACCGCCACGGCTCCGGTGGAGTCGTAGCGCCAGGGCAGACCGCCGTCGGCCACCTGGGTGCCGACCCCGCTGGGTGTGTAGAAGGCCGGGATCCCCGCCCCGCCCGCGCGCAACCGCTCGGCCAGCGTGCCCTGCGGGGTCAGCTCCACCTCGAGCTCACCGGCGAGGAACTGGCGGGCGAACTCCTTGTTCTCGCCCACGTAGGAACTCACGGTGCGCCGGATCCGGTTGTGCTCCAGCAGCAATCCCAACCCGATGCCGTCGACACCGCAGTTGTTCGACACCGTCTCGAGGTCTTTGACCCCGGATTCCAGCAGCGCGACGATCAACCCCTCGGGGATCCCGCACAGCCCGAACCCGCCCACCGCGAGCGACGACCCGTCGGACACGTCGGCGACCGCCTCGGCCGCCGACCCCACCACCTTGTCGATTGCCACAGTGCCTCCCGGCTTGTCGACGCGTCGCGCGCCAACGGCTCGCAAATAACGATCTGGGTTAACGATGACTAACTCATGGTAGGTTAATGGTAATTAACTGGAGTGTCCAGGGGGAGACGATGGCGGTGCCCGCGGTGCGTGACCACGACGGCGCTGTGACGCCGGCCGGGCAACGCAGCCAGCGCAAATCGGATCGCCGCAACAAGCTGTTGGGGGCGGCCGAGCGGCTCATCGCCGAGCGCGGCTTCCTGGCGGTGCGCCTGGAAGACATCGGCGCGGCCGCCGGGGTGAGCGGACCGGCGATCTACCGCCACTTCCCCAACAAGGAGGCGCTGCTGGTGGAGTTGCTGGTGGGCATCAGCGCCCGGCTGCTGGCCGGCGCGCAGGCGCTGCGCGCCCACGGCGACGCCCCGGACGCCACCTTGGCGCAGCTGGTCGACTTCCACCTCGATTTCGTGTTCAGCGAACCCAACCTGATCCGTATCCAAGACCGCGACCTGCCGCACCTGCCGGCGACCGCGCTGCGGCAGGTGCGCCGGGCGCAGCGCCGCTACGTCGAGATCTGGGCGGCGGTGCTCCGCGACCTCGACGCCACGCTGACCGCAGCCGATGCCCGGCTGATGGCACACGCGGCGTTCGGCCTGCTGAACTCGACCCCGCACAGCATGAAGTCGATCGGCACCAAGGCCGGCGACACCCACCGGGCACGGGCGTTGATGCAGACGATGACGCTGGCTGCCCTGCATCGCCCGGGCGGTCGCCGCGCGCGGGTACGCTGACCCTCCATGGGGTGGGCAAACGATCCGTACACCCGGGCGGGTTCCGGGCCGGACAGTCCGCCGCCGCAGTGGGCTGAGCCGACCGTCGTCGACTATCCGCTCTACCCCGATCCGGCCTACGCCGGCGAACAGCAGCCGTACACCGCCGGCTACACCGTCCCCGGCGTCCCGGCACCGCCCCCGGCGCCCACCGGGTACTGGCAACCGCCACCGGGTGAGCCGCCCGCGAGCCGGCCGCCACCGCCGCCCGAACCGCCCAGGACCCCACGATGGCTGTGGCTGCTCACCGGGGCCACGGTCCTGCTGGTGGTGGGCCTGGTCGTGGCGTTGGTGATCACCGGCACCTCCGACTCCGACCGCACCGCGGTGCCCCCGTTGACCCCGACGCTCACGCCGTCCTCACCGGTGCCGACCGCCCCGCAGCGCCCCCGGGTCCCCCCACCGCCGACCCGGACCTCCCCGGGTCCCACACCGCCGTCGCCGACCAGCCCGGCGCCACCGACGTCCACGCCCCCGCCGGGAGCCACCCAGGCGGTGAGTTACCAGGTCAGCGGCAGCGGTAAGGCGTTGAGCATCGCCTACATCGACAGCGGCGGGGTGCTGCAGACCGACTTCAACGTGGTGCTGCCGTGGAGCATGCAGGTCAGCCTCGACGCGTCGGTCTCCGATGCGGCGATGGTCACGGTGATCACCGCGGGCACCCAGGTCACCTGCTCGCTCAGCGTCGACGGCGAGCAGGTGCGCCGACACAGTGGGGCGTTCCTCACGATCTGCGCGGCGGCCGGCTGAGCGGCGGCGTACGCACCGCCGTCATCGCCAGCAGCCCCGCGGCCAGCACCGCGCACAGCCCGCCCAACCCCGCCCGATCGGTGGCGAACACGTCGACGAACACCGAGAACAGCCATGGCGCCAGGAACGTCACCGCCCGCCCAGTCATGGTGTACAGGCCGAACGCCACCCCTTCCAGGCCCTTGCCGGCCATCCGCAGCAGCAGCGTGCGCGACGCGGACTGGGTGGGGCCGATGAACAGGCAGAGCACCAACCCGCACACCCAGAACACCAGCGGGCCCGACGAGGCCAGCAACACGAGCCCGACCACGATCATCGCCGACAGCGACCCGACGATGATCGGTTTGGAGCCCACCCGATCGTCGAGCAGCCCGCCGGTGACCGCCCCGACGGCGGCCACCACCGAGGCGGTCCCGCCGAACAGCAGCACGTCGGCCGACGAGATGCCGTAGACGTTGACCCCCAGCACCGCACCGAACGCGAACACCCCCACCAGCCCGTCCCGGTAGACCGCGCTGGCCAGCAGGAAATAGACCAGGTTGCGGTCGCGGCGCCACTCGGCGCGCAGATCCGCCGCGAGCTTGCGGTAGCCGCCGAAAAGCCCCAGCCGCGGCGGCGGGTGCGGCGCGGTCGGGCTGAGGTGGTGGGCGGTCACCAGCAGCGGCGCCGCGAACACGGCCAGCCACGCCGCCGCCAGAAGCATCGCCATCCGCACGTTGTGGCCGTCGCCGGTGCTCAGCGCCAGCACCCCGCGGGTGTCGCCGTCGCCGACGAAGAACCCGACGTAGACCAGGAGCAACAACACCACGGCACCGGCGTAGCCGGTGGCCCAGCCGAATCCGGAGACCCGCCCGGCGTTCGCCGGGGTGGACACCTGGCGCAACATCGCGTTGTAGGGCACCCCGGCGAGGTCCCCGCAGGCCGCGGCGGCGGCGAGCAACGCCAGCCCGGCCAGCAGGTAGGCCGAATCGGCCCGGATCTGGCTCATCGCGGCGGTCAGCGCCACCGCCACAGCGGTGAGCACGCTCAACGCGGTGCGGCGCCGGTGCGGGGCCTCGACCCAGACCCCGATCGCCGGGGCGAGCACCGCCACGATCAGCCCCGCGATGGTCATGGCGCGGCCCAGCCAGCTGGCCGACGCGGTGGTCCCGGGGTGCTCGGCCCCCACGGTGCTGGTCAGATACACCGAGAACACGAACGTGACCACGATCGCGTTGAGCCCGGCCGAGCCACAGTCCCACAACGCCCAGGCCACCACCCGGGCACGCTGCGGCCGCGCCTCCGGGTTGCCCATGTCGGCGAACATTAGCCGCTGTTTAGGATCAACGCATGCCCGTCCCCACCCCCAGCCCGGACGCCCGCGCCGTCGTCACCGGCGCCTCGCAGGGCATCGGTGAAGCCCTGGCCACCGAGTTGGCCGCGCGCGGCCACCACCTGATCATCACCGCCCGCCGCGCGGAGGTGCTCCAGGCGCTGGCGGCCCGGTTGACCGAGCGCTACGGGGTCACCGTCGAGATCCGCGCGGTGGATCTGGCCGATCCCGCCGCGCGCTCCGGGCTCGTCGACGAGCTCGCCGAACGCCCCATCTCGATCCTGTGCGCCAATGCCGGTACCGCCACGTTCGGGCCGGTCGCCGGCCTGGACCCGGGCGAGGAGCGCGCCCAGGTGCAACTCAACGCCGTGGCGGTGCACGATCTGGTGTTGGCGGTGCTGCCCGGGATGGTGGCGCGCCACGCAGGCGGCATCCTGATCTCCGGGTCGGCGGCGGGCAACTCCCCGATACCGAACAACGCCACCTACGCGGCGAGCAAGGCGTTCGTCAACACCTTCAGCGAATCGTTGCGGGGCGAGTTGAAAAAGAGCGGGGTGCACGTCACGCTGCTGGCACCGGGCCCGGTGCGCGCCGAGGCGCCCGACCCGGCGCAGGCGTCGCTGGTCGACAAACTGGTGCCGGATTTCCTGTGGATCTCGGTGGAGCACACCGCGAAGCTCTCGCTGGATTCGTTGGAGCGCAACAAGATGCGGGTGGTGCCCGGGGTCACCTCCAAGGCGATGTCGGTGGCCGCCGGCTATGTTCCGCGCGCCGTCGTCGCCCCGATCGTCGGCAGCTTCTACAAGAAACTCGGCGGCGCCTGATCCGCGCGCCGATCAGCGCCGGCGCCGCGAGCTGCCCTTACCCCCGGCCCGGCGCGCCAACTCCCGACCCAAAACGGTGGCCAAGGTGGTCAGGAAGGCTTTCATCGCGCGGCTCTCCATCAAGCGGGCGAACCACCCGGGTTTGTCCGGTTTCGGCCGTTGCAGCGAGCCCTCCGGCGGGGTTTCGCGTCGGCTGAGCCGCTCATAGGCCGAATCCCGGTCGACGGTCTCGCCGTATCGCGCCTGCAGGCTGCTGGACTGCGCCGCCTGCCCGATGGCGTCGTCACCGATCGCGGCCATCAGCGACCGTGGGGCGCGCAGGCGCGTCCAGGCCACCGGGGTCGGCGCCCCCGTCTCGGAGAGCACGGTGATCACCGCTTCACCGATGCCCAGCGAGGTCAGCGCCGACTCGAGGTCGTAGACCTTGGTTTTCGGGTAGGTGCGCACCGTTTTGCTCAGCGCCTTCTGGTCGTCGGGGGTGAAAGCCCGCAGCGCGTGCTGCACGCGCGCCCCCAGTTGGGAGAGCACCGCGTTGGGCACGTCGGTGGGCAGCTGCGTGCAGAACAACACCCCCACCCCCTTGGAGCGGATGAGTTTGACGGTCTGCTCGACCTGGTCGAGGAAGGCCTTGGAGGCGTCGGTGAACAGCAGATGCGCCTCGTCGAACACGAACACCAGCTTGGGTTTGTCGACGTCGCCGACCTCCGGCAGCAGGGTGAACAGCTCGGCGAGCACCCACATCAAAAACGTGGAGAACAGCACCGGTCGGCCGGCCTGATCGCCCAACTCCATCAAGGTGATGACGCCGTGGCCGGTCGAGTCGACCCGCAGCAGATCCTTCGGGTCCAGTTGGGGCTCACCGAAGAAGGTGTCCGCACCTTCGGCCTCCAGGTTGACCAACGCCCTCAGGATCACCCCGGCGGTGGCCTTCGACACCCCACCGAGTCCCTTGAGGTCGGCTTTACCGGCGTCGCTGGTGAGGTGGCTGATCACCGCCCGCAGGTCTTTGAGATCCAACAGCGGGTAGTCGTTCCGGTCGGCCCAGTGGAAGATCAACCCCAACGTGGACTCCTGGGTGGCGTTGAGCCCGAGCACCTTCGCCAACAGGATCGGCCCGAAACCGGAGATGGTGGCGCGCACCGGCACCCCGATGCCCCCGGTGCCCAACGACACGAACTCCACCGGAAACGCCGCCGGCGACCAGGCGTCACCGGTGTCACGGGCGCGCGCGGTGATCTTCTCGCCGCTGTCGCCGGGACGGGCCAGCCCGGACAGATCCCCTTTGATGTCGGCCATCAGCACCGGCACCCCCGCCGCGGAGAGCTGCTCGGCGATGACCTGCAGGGTCTTGGTTTTGCCGGTGCCGGTGGCCCCGGCGACCAGCCCGTGGCGGTTGAGGGTGGCCAGCGGGATGCGCACCCGCGCGTCCGGGTCGACGGCGCCGTCGACGACGACGGTGCCCATCTCCAGCGCCGCGCCCTCGGAGGTGTAGCCGGCCGCGATCCGCTGAGCCTCGCCGGCGCTCGATTCAGTGCTCATTGACCCGTGTCCTCGACTCGTGTTCGTGATCGGTGCGCTGCCGCCCCGAAGCCGGGGCAATCGAGAACATTACTTGGCCGCGGGCGGGCGCCGGGAGGACAGCGGCTACCGTGGGCCTACTGTGAGTGCAATGCGCGATGAGCTGGTGTGGATCGACTGCGAGATGACCGGTCTGGATCTGAGCTCGGACAAACTGATCGAGATCGCCGCGGTGGTCACCGACAGCGACCTGAACGTGCTCGACGAGGGGATCGACATCGTCATCCACGCCGACGACGCGGCGCTGGATTCGATGATCGACGTCGTCACCGACATGCACACCCGTTCCGGGCTGATCGAGGAGGTCCGCGCCTCCACCGTGGACGTGGCGACCGCGCAGCAGAGGGTCCTCGACTACCTGCGCAGACACGTCAAACACGCCAAGACGGTGCCGCTGGCCGGGAACTCGATCGCCACCGACCGCGGCTTCATCGCCCGCGACATGCCCGAGCTCGACGCGTTTCTGCACTACCGGATGGTCGACGTCTCCTCGATCAAGGAGCTGTGCCGGCGCTGGTATCCGCGGGTGTACTTCGGTCAGCCCGCCAAGGGGCTGGCCCACCGGGCCCTGGCCGACATCCGCGAGTCCATCCGGGAACTGCAGTTCTATCGGCGCACCGCGTTCGTGCCCCCACCCGGGCCGTCTACCAGCGATATCACCGCGGTCAGCGCGCAGCTCGGCGCGCCCGCGGAGGCGCCGGGCAAAACCGATTCGGCCCCCGGGCACTCCAACGGCTAGTATGGGGAGCCGCTGCCGGGTGACCGGCCGGCGGCGATGGTGGCTGTAGTTCAGTTGGTAGAGCACCAGGTTGTGATCCTGGATGTCGCGGGTTCGAGCCCCGTCAGCCACCCCGATGCGGGAAGCGTCGTTTGCTCAGGCAAGCGGCGCTTTCTGCGTGTGCGCGGTGTGTCCCCGCCGCCGTGCGCCGGGGCGTATTTTGCGCGCCTTCACCGCGCCGTGATCGGCAGTTGCAGATACGAGTGACGCGCTCCCCCGGTGTGCACAATGTGGCGCCCACTGTTGCGTGGGCGGTATTCGCGCAGACCGGGCATCCACGGCCCGAACGGGTCCCGGGCACTGATCACGAGCCGCAGCTGCTCGCCCGCACGGAACACCAACCCGACCGGCAACAGATCGATTTCAACGTCGACGACCTCACCGGGGCTCAACTTCTGGACCCGGTCGAAGCTGTGGGCGGGAACCTCGTCGGTCGACACCACCGGGTCCAGGTGTCGCATCGACACCCGTAGGCGCCCCTGCGAGCCCTTGTACCGCAGAATCGACGCACCCCGCTCGGTGGCATCGTGGATCCTGGCGCTCCGGTTGGGCACGGTGAACACCTGCAACGGCGTGCCGTGGGCGTTGAGCTTCTGAACAACGACGAACAGGTCCATGTCGTCGGCGCCGTCGGCCTGCACCCACAGCCGCACCTTCGGATAACCGACCACGGTGGTTTCTTGCGCGAAACGCACGAGGAACGACACCAGGTTCGCCGTCGCCCCGGTGTCGTAGTCCGCGGTCGCCTCCTGCGTGGGCGCCTCGGTGACCAGGGTGCGCTGCCGCGCCTCGAGGTAGTACTTGCGGTAGGTCACCTCCGGCGGCGGGAACTCGTCGGCCGCGACGTCGACCCGGTCGCCGCCGTCGAGATCAAGAACGGCGTAGCGGACCCGGGGAGTCTGATCCCAACCGTTGTCCTCGCCTTTGAGGAAATGATCGAAGAACCGGCGCAGATCGTCGCGTCTCGCTTCGTCGTAGTAGTCGGGCCACTCCTGGCTGTTGTGGATGCGCAGCCACTTGGCCGACGACCCGATGCGGCGCCACGCGCGGAACGTCCCGGCGGTGTGCAGCGTGTTGGAGTAGCTGGCCACGACGTACGCCGGCACGGTGATCCGTTCGAAGGCCGGGATCTTCTGCTCCCACAGCTCGTTGATGAGCGGATACCGCTCCACCTCGGCGAGGATGTCCTCCTTACGCCCGTTGCCCCAGTAACTGTGGTCCCGCAGCTGCCGGGCGAAACCGGTGTCGGGCATGCCGCCCCGCATCACCAGGTCGCGGTAGACGTCGCTGACACCCTCCCACGGGTTGATCGCCGCCAGATGCGGCGGCTGCTCCGCCGCGGCGAACCACTGCGCGACAGCCAGATACGAGGTGCCGCTCATCGCGACCTTCCCGGTGCACCAGTGCTGGCGTGCCAGCCACTCGATCAGGTCATAGGAGTCCCGACCCTCCTGCCGGTCCCACAACACGCTGTCGCCGTCGCTATCGGCGACGCCGCGAACATCGGGGTTGCAGATCGCATAGCCGTGGGCGCACCAATACGCGGGGTCAGGCCCCTCGAACTTCTGCAGTCCCGACACGATGGCGTTGTCCAAACCGACCAGGTCGAACACGCCCATCGCGGCCGGAGCGCTGCCCTCGCCTTTGCCGTAGGGACTCCATGCCACGATCACCGGAACCTTCTGGGCGCCCGCGGGGCGCAGGATGTCGACATAGGTCGTCACCCCGTCACGCAGGGTGACCGCGACGTCTTTGTCCAGCACGATGTCGATGGGCAGTTCACGAAACGGCGGGGCGAGTCGAAACCCGGCCGGCAGGGTCCGCACCCCCGGGTCGTACCCGCTCAGCACCCCGTACCGGTCGCCCGGCTCCAACGGTTGCGACGGCACGAACACTTTCTGCACCTGGGTCATATCGCGATGGTAGAAGCCACCCGAGATTAAATCAACATACGTTGATATCGATGTCGGTGGCGGTAAGGTCATGGGTCGTGAGCGGCACACCATCGACCGGCCCGCGCCGCGGTCGTCGGCCGGGCCCGAGTGGGACACGGCAGGCCATCCTGGATGCGGCCCGGGCCCGGTTCGCCGACGACGGTTTTGCTGCGACGACGATCCGGCAGGTAGCGCGCGACGCCGGAGTCGACCCGGCGCTGGTGATGCAGTTCTTCGGATCGAAGAACGGGCTCTTCGCCGCGGTGATGTCGATATCGCCGGATACGCTGGCACGCTTCAACACCGTCTTCGAGGGCCCCGAGGACCATCTCGGCGAACGGGTGGTCCGCGCCTATCTGAGCGCGTGGGAGGGGCCGCCTTACGATTCGGAGCCGTTAACGGCGATGCTGCGCGGCGCCATGGTCAACGAGCAGGCACGCGAACGGCTGCGCGAATTCATTCAGGCACACCTGCTCGACGGCATCGGCTCACGCGCCGCCGACCACGACGACGCCGCACGGCGCGCCGGACTGGCGTCGGCAATGCTGGTCGGCATCGTCGTCGGGCGACGCATCGTCGAAGTGCCCGTCCTTGCCGAGGCGGATGTCGAATCGGTCGTGGCCATTGTTGCGCCGGCGATTCAGAGCGTGCTGACCTCAGGGGTGGATACCGGTCGGCGGCAGTGACCGATGCGTTGTCCGGCCGTTGCACCACACGGGTGATCGCCTGCTGATCGTCTCAGGTCATGTCATCGACCGTCTGCGCGTGTGGGGCGCTTTCGCCGAGCAGTGCACGCACCAACGGGCGCGGACCGTAGGGCCGCAGCATGGTGCTCGCCGGGCGGGGTCGCACCACCTGTGGCCACCAGAACCAGCGTCCCAGCAGCGCGGCCATCGACGGGGTCATCAGCGAGCGGACGATCAACGTGTCGAACAGCAACCCGATTCCGATCGTGCTGCCGGCCTGTCCGATCGAGCGCAGATCGCTGGCGACCATCGACATCATGGTGAAGGCGAACACCAGCCCCGCGGCGGTGACCACACCACCGGTGCCGCCCATCGACCGGATGATGCCGGTCTTGAGACCCGCACCGATCTCCTCTTTGAATCGGGACACCAGCAGCAGGTTGTAGTCCGAGCCGACCGCGAGCAACACGATCACCCCGAACACCGGTGTGATCCAGTTCAGTTCGAGCCCGAGGATGTGCTGCCACACCAGCACGGAGAGTCCGAATGCCGCGCCCAGTGACAGCACCACCGTGCCCACGATCACCAAGGCCGCCACCAACGAGCGGATGATGACCAGCATCACGATGAAGATCAGTGTCAGTGCCGCCAATCCGACCAGCACGATGTCGTAGGTGGAGCCGGACTGAATGTCGTTGTATATGGCCGCGGTTCCGGTCAGGAAGAATTCGGCGTCGGCCAACGGGGTGCCCTTCACCGCGTGACGGGCGGTCTCCAACTCCGGTTTGACCGAGGCGATCCCGGCCGGGGTGGCCGGATCGGCGTCCAAGGTGACGAAGAACCGCGCCGCCTTGCCGTCCGGGGACAGGAAGATCTCCAGGCCACGTTGGAAGTCGGGGTTGTCGAACGCTTCCGGCGGCAGGTAGAAGTAGTCGTCGTTCTTCGCCGCGTCGAACGCCTGTCCCATGGCGGCGGCCGTGTCGGTCATCCGCTCCATCTGGGTGACCATCCCGTCGAAACTGCTGTGCAACGTCAACAGGGTGCCCCGCATGGTCTTGGCGACGGCGATCATCGGCGCGAACTCGGCGGTCATCTGGTTGACCACGGTGTCCATGGCACCGACGTCTCCGATCAACGCCTCCATGTTCTCGCTGAACTTGTCGACGTCGTCGAGGGCGTCGAAAACCGATCGCGTCGACCAGCACAGGGGAATGGTGTAGCAGTGTGGCTCCCACACCAGGTAGTTGCGCACCGGCCGCCAGAACTCGTCGAAATCGGCGAGGTGGTCGCGCATCTCGTCGATGGTGTTCTTCACCGTGTCCATGTGACCAACCATGTCGCCTGTGGTACCGCTCATCGTCGCCATCAACGACTGCAGCCGCTCCATCGAGCCGATCATGGTGCCCAGATCGTCGCTCATCGTGAGCATGTCGGCCATCCGGTCCTTCATGAACTGCAGGTTGGCCGGAATCGAGCTGTGTTCGATCGGCCCGCCCAGCGGCCGGGTGATGCTTTGCACCCGGGCGATTCCGGGCAGCCGGAAGATGTCCTTGGCGATGCGGTCCAAGATGATCATGTCCGCCGGCGTGCGCATGTCGTGGTCGGCTTCGATCATCAAGATGTCGGGGTTGAGCCTCGCCGCGGAGAAATGCTGCTCGGCGGCGTCGTAGCCGACGTTGGAGGGCAGATCGGAGGGGATGTAATAGCGGTCGTTGAAGCTGATCTTCATCGTCGGCATGATCAACACCCCGATGACGACCGTGACCAACGACGCCGCGAACACCGGTGCGGGCCAACGGACCGCCGCGGTACCGATCCGGCGCCACCGGTGTGCGGTGGCCTTGCGACGCGGCTCGAGCAACCCGAAGCGGCTGCCGATCGCGACCACCGCGGGCCCGGCGGTCATCGCCCCGGCGATGACGATCAGCATGCCCAGCGCAGAGGGCAGCCCCAGGGTCTTGAAGTAGTCCAGACGGGCCAGGTGCAGGCACGCCGTCGCGCCGGCGATCGTCAACCCCGACCCGACGATGACGTGCGCCGTTCCGCGGATCATCGTGTAATACGCGGTCTTCGGGTCCTGTCCGGCTTGGCGCGCCTCCTGGTAGCGGCCGATGAGAAAGATGGCGTAGTCGGTGCCCGCAGCGATCGCCAACGACGACAGCAGTGCGACCACGAACGTGGAGAACCCGAGCAGCCCGAGATCACCGAGCAGGGCCACCACCCCGCGGGCGGTGCCCATCTCGACACCGACCATGACCAACGCCAGCACCGTGGTGCTCACCGAGCGATAGGTCAACGCCAACATGACGATGATGACGACGCCGGTGACGCCCATCATCGTGAACATGCTCTTGTCGGCGGCCTCGGTCATGTCCGCGGTCAGCGCGGCCGGACCGGTCACATGCACCCGCACCCCGGGCGGGGGTGTGGTCTCGTCGACGATGCGGCGCACGGCGTCCACCGATGCGATGCCCAACGTGCTGCCCTGGTTACCGGCCACGTTGACCTGGGTGTAGGCGGCCTTGCCGTCGGCGCTCTGCACTCCGCCGGCGGTGACGAGGTCACCCCACAGGTTGTGCACGTGTTGCACGTGGGTGGGGTCCTCGCCGAGTCGGGCCACCAGCGTGTCGTAGTAGCGTCGCGCCGCCTCGCCGAGTTCGTCGTCGCTCTCGAGGACGATCATGACGATGCTGTCGGAATCGGACTCGTCGAATTTCGCCCCGATCTCCTTCGCGGCGATCACCGCGGGGGCGTCCTCCGGCGACATCGACACCGCATGCTGCCGGGCGACCGCCTCGATCTGCGGGACGAACACGTTGACCGCGACCGTCAGCAGCACCCATCCGATGAGGATCGGCCAGGCCAGCGCGCGCATCGCGCGCATCAGCCGAGAAGGTGGCTTCTCGAGGCCGCTCATGCCGCTTTGACCAGACAGGAGGCCTGGGCGCCGTGCCCGGTGGCCGAGCGGTCGTCTTTGACCACGCCGTTGACGGTGATGCGGCAGCCGAGTGCGGCGCTGTCGCCCTGGGCGACGATCTGCGCGACCACCACCGGCAAGGTGGTGCTCAGGGTGTGCGTCCAGGGCAAGGTGGAGAATCGGTCGGAACGGTTCTCGCTGTACTCATCGAGGTAGCTCACCTTTCCGACGGTTCCCGGCGGGCCGTAGACCTCGTAGCGCACCTCTTTGACGTTCACCGAGACGATCGACTCGGTCCCGGTCGGCTGGGTGAAAACCGGATCGGAGCCGAACAGGGCGCGAAAATGGGTCACGCCGAGCGTGCCGAGCATGAGGGCCCCAGCCACCAGCAGCGGAATCCATGCCCGTTTGAGCACTGTCATCTCAGCCCGCCCCCTTTCTCGGGGGATTGTCGGTGGCGACAATCCCGGCCATGACGCGCATCGCGTCCGATTCCGACATAATACCCCCTAGGGTATTTAGACGGGTGATCGCCGCCCGGTTGAGACGATCAGGGCAAGAGGGTCGACCTCATCGGCGGCAGGCGGGTCAGTCTGCGAGACGGTCAGGCCGACGGGTGGGCGACCGGCGGGTCCTGCCCGGCAACCGGGGCGGTCGCGTGTGACGTCAGGTACACGATCTGCGCGAATTCGCCGCCGCCAGCGCACAACGCCACCCGACGTCGCGACGTAAGGGTTTGCGCAGGTCGCATTCGAGTCTGCGGAACCACCTGGGTGGATGGTCGTCGTCGGGTTCCACACCCAGAACCGTACTGCGGCCCCACCGCATTACGGCGGCGGCTCAGGTGTCGGTGACCCGGCCACTGGACTCCGGCCACCCCACGGGCACTATCTCGTGGCGAGGTCGCTGGCCCAGCGGTAGTCGGCTTTGCCGACCGGTGAGCGCATGATCTTGGGAGCGCGGATCACCGCTTTGGGCACCTTGTACCCGGCGATGTGACGGCGGCAGGTACTGAGGATTTCCTCGTCGGTGACGGCAGCAGCGTCCACGGCGAGTTGGACGATGGCGACGACTTCGCTGCCCCAGCGCTGCGAGGGCCGGCCGACGACGACCGTGTCATAGACGGCGGGGTGCGCAGCGACGGCTCGCTCGACTTCTTCGACGAAGATCTTCTCGCCCCCGGAGTTGATGGTCAATGAGTTTCGCCCCAGAAGTCGGATCTGACCATCGGCCAGGTATTCGGCTCGGTCTCCCGGTACGGACCAGCGCACGCCGCCGATGGTGGGGAAGGTTGCGGCGGTTTTGTCCTCGTCGCCGAGATAGCCCAGGGGGATGTGGTCTCGCCGGGCCAGCCAACCTTCCCCCTCGCCGGGTTGCAGCACATGGGTGAATTCCGATGCGATGACGCTGGTGTCAGACGCGGGTTTGAAGACCGCGGCCTCGGTGTCCTTGTCGGCCATGGTGTTCATCTGCAGGCCCGATTCAGAGGCGCCGACGGCGTCGAGAATCATGATGTGAGGCAAGGCCGTGACGATGCGTTCTCGCAGCGTCGGAGACAGCGGTGCTCCGCCGTTACTGATGGTCAGCAGGGACGACAGGTCATAGGACCCGGTTTCGATCTCTTCGATGAGCGGTCGGGCGATCGCGTCGCCGACGACGGGGATGTTGAGTACCTTTTCCCGTTCCGCCAGACGCAGCACCTCAGCGGGTCGCAGTCGGTGGACATCGTCGGGGATCACGATGCGACCACCCCGGGTGATGATGTTGAATGCGGCCCATTGGGCGGCGCCGTGCATGAGCGGGGGCAGCATCAGGATCGACAGTGCGCCGGGGGCCTGGCTGGCCTGGATGGCGAGTTCGGCGTAGGACGCCAACGGGGTTTCGCTTCCGAAAGGTCGTCCGCCCATCGACGCCATGAAGATGTCGTGTTGGCGCCACAGCACGCCTTTGGGCATGCCGGTGGTTCCGCCGGTATAGAGAATGGAGAGGTCGTCGGGGTTCGGGGTGGGGATCTCAGCGGCCGGTGCGGTGGTGGTGGTGATCGACTCGTAGTCCACCGCGCCGGGGAGCAGGGCGTTGCCGCTGTCGTCGGCGACCTGGATCAGCACTTCGAGGTTCGATAGCCGGTCACGGATTGACGCCACTGTAGGCGCGAATTCAGCGCCATAGACCAGTGCACGGGCGTCGGCGTTGTCGAGCAGGTAGAGCAGCTCGTCTTCAACGTAGCGGTAGCTGACGTTGAACGGTGCCACGCGGGAACGGAATCCGGCCAGCATCGTCTCCAGATACTGATTGCCGTTGCGCAGGTAGATTCCGACGTGGTCTTGGCCGGACTGGTGGCCGGCGAGCTGCTCTCGCACGGTATGGCAGCCCAGGCCCCGCAGTGTCAGGTAACGCGCCACACCGTCGACCCGGGTGTTGATCTCGCCGTAACTGTAGTTGCGGCCCCGCCAGACCAGCAGGGTGTGTTCGTGGATCGCGTCGGCCACGGTCGCGAAGACCGAGGACAGGTCGAATCGGGTCATCTGCGTCCTCCTAGCGGCTGTCGAGTCGGAAGTCGCGACGGTAGGCCGCCATCGCGTCGATCTTGGCGGCGACGGGAGCATCGGGTTTGCAGTAGTACGCCCAGGGCTGAGTGAGGATGTGGGTGATACCGCCGGCTTCGGCACGGGCCAGATCATCGGGGCCGAACACGTCGATAAGCGGTGCAAGGACGGTGAATTTATCGGCGGCGCGTCCGATGGCCTCACGGTGCTCCCGCAGCTTCCCGACGATCTCAATGGCCTGATCGGTGGTCATCAGGTCACCGACCCAGCCGTCGTAGTGGGCGGCCCGGCGCAGGGCGAGGTCGGTCAGGCCGCCGAACAGCACGGGGATCTGCGGTGGGTTGGGAGTCATCTCCAGCCGGGGGGTGCGGTAGTGCTGACCGTGATGTTCGGTCCAACCGGGTTCCCAGAGGGCACGCATGAGTTCGACGGCTTCCTCGGTGCGTTTCCCGCGGCCGGCAAACGGCTGGTCCATGAGCGCGAACTCTTCTTCGCACCATCCCACACCCAGACCGAGTTCCAGCCTGCCGGCGGCCAGCAGCGCCGCGGTCCCGATCGATTTGGCGGCCGAGTAGGGATCACGCAGAGCGGCGACGTAGACGGTGGTAACGAACCGGATCCGGCTGGTGGTCTGAGCCAACGCTCCGATGAGAACCCAGGGGTCGGGCCAGTCGGTGAACGGCGGCCAGCGGCGTTCGCCGTCTGCGGTGTAGGGGTATCGGGTGGTGAGTTCGGCGAAGTTGACGACGTGGTCGGGGATGCCGACACCGTCGTAGCCGAGTCGGTCGGCGGCCGCCACGAGAGTAAGGATGTCGGCGGTCGGCAGAAATCCGGTGCTGATGTAGACCTTCACGATGCAGAGCCGTGACCGGTGTTCGGCGGCCAGATGGGCGCTGGGGCCGTACCACGCGGATACCAGCCCGGGAGGCGTTGGCCCGTGGCGTTTTTGGCGACCCGCTCAGAGAACTCCTTGGTTACGTTCCCGGACTTCAACAGCATCAGGTACAGCTCGCTGACGTGGCCGAAGTCGAAGAAGTCGCGCTGCCAGGCCCATTTGCCACCGCCGGCGTAGCCGAACCAACTGCCACCGAGGCCGTAGATCTCGTGGTCGGCTCCGGTGGTGTCGGTGGCAACCTGTTTCCAGAAGCCGACGACTTCGCCGAGCCGTTCGTCGACGAGCACTCGCTGGTAGGGGTAGCGCCAGCCGAGTAGGCCTTCCATTTCCTGCCCGAATGCGATCTCGCGGATCTCGTCGATGCCGACGCACATGACGTCGTCGGTCGGACCGATGTTCCAGCCGTAGCTGGCGTCATCGGTGAAGAAGTCCGCCAGTGGGCGCCAGTCGCCGCTGCGCTCGGCCGCCAGGTTGGCTTCCAGCCATCGCTCGACGACGTCGTCGAGTTCCTCACGCGAGAATCTTGCTGGTTGAGCCATGGTTTATTCTTCCTCGTCTTCGTGGATGGACAGTGCTTGGGTGGGACACGCCCACACGGCTTGTTCGATCAGGGCGCGATCCTCCTCGGGTGGTGTGGCGTTGAGGATCTCTACTTGACCGCGTTTGGGGACGTGGAAGTAGGCGGGAGCCTCGACCTCGCACATCGCGTGGCCCTGGCACAGATCGAGATCGACGCGAACGCAGAAGCCCATGATTTCCTCCGTGGCCTAGACGCGCTTGCGGTAGCGGACGCGGGCCGGTTGGGCCAGCTGCACCACCATTTTCGAGTGATCGTTGCGGTAGGTGTCGGCGGGCTGGGCCATCTCGAAATCGTATTCCCGCAGAAGTACCGAGAAGATGGCCTTGATCTGCATGGTGGCGAATGCGGAACCCACACACCGGTGTCGGCCGGCTCCGAACGGAATCCAGGTCCAGCGGTTAATGAGGTCTTCCTGGCGTGGTTTGTTGTAGCGATCCGGGTCGAACGCATCGGGGTCGGGGAAGTCCTCGGCGATGCGGTTGGACACCGCGGGCGAGGCCGCCACCAGGTCGCCCTGACGGATGGGGAGGCCTTGGAGTTCGAAGTCACCCTTGGCTACTCGCATCAGGATGATCAGCGGAGGATGCAGCCGCAATGTCTCTTTGAGCACATTCTCCAGCCGCGGGATCTGCCGCAACGCGTGAAAACTCACCTCTTGGCCGTCGGCATACAGCTCATCGAGCTCCGCGATCACCTCAGAATGGATCTCGGGGTGGCGCAGCAATTCGATCAGTGTCCACGACGCGGTGCCGGAGCTGGTGTGGTGCCCGGCGAACATCATTGATATGAACATGCCGGTGATCTCGTCGGCGGAAAACCGCGGATTTCCCTGACTGTCGGTGATGGTGATCAGCACGTCGAGCATGTCGCGATCGCTCTTGCCGCCGGGAGGATCAGCACGGCGTTCGTCCATGATCTGCTGAACCAGCGCCACCAAACCGATTCTGGCTTCGTCGCGACGGCGGAAGCTTTCGATCGGCAGATACGGGTCCACGTAGGCCAGCGGGTCGGTGCCGCGTTCCAGTTCGTGATAGAGCCGAGCGAAGCGACCGTCGAGCTGGTCGCGGAATTTGGGGCCGATCAGACACGCTGAGCTGGTGTATATGGTCAGTTCAGCGAAGAACTCCAGTAGGTCGATCTCGCCTTCGTCGCCCCAGTCGGCGATCATCCGGCGTACTTCACGTTCGATGGTGGCCGCGTGCCCCTTCATCTGTTCGCCACGCAGCGCCGAGTTGTGCAGCATCTCTTTGCGGCGTTCCGGGTCGGTGTCGAATACGACACCCTTGCCGAAGATCGGCGTCATGAATGGGTAGGCCTCGCCCTGGTCAAGGTCGGAATCGTCGGAGCGAAAAAAGAATTCGTTGGCTTGAGCGCCGGAGAGCAAGATGACGTGCTTGTCGGCGAGTTCGAACCAACCGACGTCACCGCACTCTCGGCGTACTCGATTCATCAGGCCGATCGGGTCACTCCGGAATTCCTCCAGGTGGCCGTATTCTTCGTGGCCTCCGGAGACCCGTGGCACCTCAGTCACAGTCATCGCGCATCCTTATCGGTCATTTGAGTGGTCTGGCTGGCCGCCGTGCGTTAGGCGTTGTAGCGCACGGGAAGATCTTTGACGCCATGGATCCAGCCGTGGCGCAGGCGCTTGGGTTCACCGAGCTTTTCAATGTTGGGGAGCATGTCGGCGATCGCATTGAACATGAGCATGATCTCCATGCGGGCCAGGTTGGCGCCGATGCAGTAGTGCGCGCCGTGGCCGCCGAAACCCAGATGCGGATTCTTGTCGCGCAGGATGTCGAAGTCGAACGGGTTCTCGAAGACTTCTTCGTCGTAGTTTCCCGAACTGTAAAACAGGCCCACACGCTGGCCTTCCCTTATCGCCGTTCCGCCGATCTCAGTGTCGCGCAGAGCGGTCCGCTGGAAACAGTGCACCGGCGTGGCCCAGCGCACGATCTCATCGGCTGTGGTGGCCGGTCGCTCCCGCTTGAACAGCTCCCACTGCTCGGGACGATCCAGGAACGCATTCATGCCGTGAGTCATGGCGTTGCGTGTCGTTTCGTTGCCGGCGACCGCCAATAGAATCACGAAGAATCCGAATTCGGTCTCGTCGAGGGATTCTCCGTCGATGTCGGCGTTCACCAGCCGGGTGACGATGTCGTCGGCCGGACAACGCCGGCGTTCCTCGGCCATGCGGTAGGCGTAGCCGAGTATTTCGGCATTGGCCACGGCCGGATCTTCGGGGTAGTCGGGGTCGTCGGCGTTGAGGATCATGTTGGTCCAGTGGAATATCTGCTCACGGTCTTCCTCGGGCACGCCGAGGAGATCCGCTATCGCCAGTAGCGGCAGCCCGACCGCGATGTCCTCCACGAAGTTTCCGGCGTCTCTTTGGGCGGCCTCAGCCACGATGCGGCGCGCGGCGGCATCCAGTTTGGCTTCCAGAACTGCCACCGAACGCGGGGTGAACAGCCGCGACACCAGTTTGCGCAAGCGAGTGTGCGCTGGGGGGTCGTGGTTGATCAGCAGAGCCTTGGTCAATTCGATCTGCTCGGGGGTCATCTCGTCGTGAAAGCGGACCACCACGCCGTTGCGGTTTGCCGACCAGGTGTCGTTATCCCGCGAGATCGTCTTGATGTCCTCGTGTCGGCTGATCACCCAGTAGCCACCGTCGCGAAAGCCACCGGTGCCGGGGGCTTGGGCGTTCCACCACACCGGCGCCGTTCTGCGTAGTTCTGCGAATTCGCGCAGCGGCAGGCCGGACTGCAGAAGGTCCGGACTGGTGAAGTCGAATCCCGGGCCGAACGGACATGTCGTGGTTTGCATCGGCGGCCTCTCTGTCTGACGCGATCAGCCGATCATACACATGGCTATGAGTGTATGACGTAAGAGTGTGAGGCGATCGGTTACCGTTCCAGGCATGAGTCGACGTGCAGACCGCGGGCGGGATCGCTGATGCGAACCCGCGGCTGGGGCGGCAATGTACCGGCCAGCGACGACGAGGCGGTGGCCCGGATATTGGAAGCGACCCGACGCACCATCGATGAGCACGGTGAGCAAACCCGTATCGCCGATGTCGCCCGCAAGCTCGGGGTCACTCGCCAAACCGTCTACCGTTATTTCCCCAGCACCGACGAGCTGTTGTCGGCGACCGCGGCCGACGGCGCCAGCGGCTTTCTCGACCAGCTCGCCGAGGCGCTGACCGGCATCACCGATCCGGGTGAGGCTGTCGTCGAAGGCATAGCCATCACCTTGGAGCGACTCCCGGGGGACCCCTATGTCGGTCTGCTATTGCGTTCGCAGCGCTCAAGTGCATTCGCCCAGACCGTCACCACAGATACCGCCCGCCTGTTTGGCCGCTCGATCCTCGACCGCATCGACGTGGACTGGACGGTGTTCAGCGCGCAGGCCATCGACGACATCATCGAGATGATCCTGCGCACGTTGCAGTCCTTCATCCTGGCGCCTCTGCCCGCATCGGGCGACGAGTTGCGCCGCCTGCTGCGGTGTTGGATCGCGCCGGCGGTGACAGCGGCAAGCGGTGCTACGACGGCTCCCGGGCCGGCGCGTAGGTGACAGCCGGTGCGGCCACCGTCCCGCGGCCCGGCCCGACCGCAGCCGGTCGGTGGCGAGAGCGCGGCGGCACCGCCGGCGATCAGGCGTCGGCGTTGCCGGCTTCCCACTGCGACCAGGGGATGTTCCAGTCCCCCAGCCCGTCGGTGCCCGGCAGGGTCGGGCCGACGGTGTTGACGACCTCGACGAGGTCACCGCGCTTGGTGTGGTCGTAGAACCAGATCGCGTCGGTGGGGCTGACGTTCAAACAGCCGTGGCTGGTGTTGGTGTTGCCCTGCGCGCCGATCGACCACGGTGCCGAGTGCACGTAGATTCCGCTGTAGGACATCTGGGTGGCCCAGTCCACCTCGGTGCGGTAACCGTCCGGGGAGTTCACCGGGACCCCGTAGGTCGACGAGTCCATCACCATGTGTTCGAACCGCTCGCCGACGATGTAGGTCCCGTTGTCGGTCGGGGTCGCGTCCTTGCCCATCGACGTCGGCATCGTCTTGACCACCTCGCCGTTGACCCGCACGGTGATCATCTTGGTTTTATCGTCGGCGGTGGCGATCACCTCATCGCCGATGGTGAACTCGGTGGCGGCACTGTCCTGGCCGAACACGCCGTCGCCGAGGTCGACACCGTAGGTGTCGACCTTGACGGCGACCTCGGTCCCCGGTTTCCAGTAATGCTCCGGGCGCCACCGCAGTTCGCGGTTGTTCAACCAGTAGAACGCCCCTTCGACCTCCGGCTCGGTGGTCACCGTGATCGCCTTCTCGGCGGCGGTGCGGTCGCTGATGTTCTCGTCGAAACGGATCATCACCGGTTGGCCGACACCGACCACCTCGCCCTTGCTGGGGTAGGCGTAGGGCATCGCGAGGTTGGCCGGCGAATGGGTGCGGAACGTCAACTTCTTGGTCGTCGCACCCGCCAACCCCAGCGCTGTGGCGTTGACCGTGTAGCGCTTGTTGTATCCCAGCGGCTCGGTGGTGCTCCAGACCCGTCCGTCGGTGCTCAGCGCCCCGTCGACCTGTCTGCCGTAGTCGTTGACCATCGTCACCGACCCCAGCACCCCGTCCTCGGCGGTCACCTCCACCGGCGTATCGACGGCGACGTCGACGTCACCGTCTTTGACGCTGGCGGTGAGTTTGGGCACCAACAGATCGTCATAGGGGGTGCCCTTGTCGGAGATGATCTCCGGCGGCTCCGGGGCGGGATCCCCGCCGCACGCGCTGAGGCCGAACACCAGGATCGGCAGCAGCGCCGCGACGATCAGACCGATTCGCGTCCGGCGCCGCCGCACCCTGGAAACGACCTGCCCCATGCCGTGTTGTCCCTTTCACTACCGCGTCTGTCGCGCGGACTCTTCCCGGTTGACACCGCGGGAGGATCCCGGATTGGCCCCCACCGCGCTCCAGTCTATGGCTCCACGCACCGGTTTCTCGACGGCGCGGTCAGTCTGTCGTCGGTCTGACGTGGGGATCGGCTGCACCGCATTTCGTAGTGCGGCACGTTGCCTGTTATTCTCGCACACGCGGTTCGCGCCGTTAGCTCAGTTGGTAGAGCAGCTGACTCTTAATCAGCGGGTCCGGGGTTCGAAACCCTGACGGCGCACCACGGAAAAATCCCCCACCACGGTGGGGGATTTTTCCTATCCGCGTCGGCGGCAGTGAGAAGTCTCACGGCCGACGCCGGTGCGGGCCGGCGCGTCGCTAGAAGACCCGCACCCAGTCGACCAACATTTCGGCCGGGTAGTCACCGCCGGCCGGGTCGCCGCCACCAGAACCGGCGACGGCCAGGTTCAGCACCGGGAACATGGTGTAGCCGGGGTCGCTGAACGGCCAGTCATCGATGGAGAACGCCGGAACCTCGAAGTAGGGCTCCTTGCCCGGGGTGTAGTCCTGCCAGAAGAACAGGCCACGGTCGGTCCAGCTCACCCGCCACAGGTGCCAGTCACCGTCCACCGGGTACGGGTGGGTGGCAAACGAGGTGCCGTCGGGGCGGGCGTGCACGGTGGTGCCCGACGGCCACTCACCGTTGCCGTACCACTCCATCAGGTCGATCTCGCCGCCGACGAAGGGGTCCTCGCTGTGCGACAGCCACCAGGCCGGCCAGCACCCGGCGGTGAGGCAGTTGAGCTTGATGCGGGCCTCCCAGGTGGTGCCCATCCCGCCGCTCCAGTTGCCCAGCACCTTGCCGCTGACGTACTTGCCGTCATCGTTGCGGGTGGCCCGGATGACGAGGTTGGAGTTGCCGTCGACGAAGACGTGCTCACGGTCGTTGCGGTACTGACCCATGTTCTCCGGACGGTCCCAGAAGACCGGGTTTTTGATGGTCTCGCGGGCCGTGGCGATCGACCAGTTCGCCGGGTCCGGCGCGGATCCCGCCGCACCGTCGAACTCGTCGAAGAACAGCAGGCTGGGGGCCGCGCCGGGCGGTTCGGCCGGCAGCGGCGCCACCGGGGCCTGCGGCCGGGCGGGCTGCGCCTGCGCGCCGGGCGCAGCCAACGCGCCCGCGCCCAGCAGACCCAACCCCGACATCAGCATCATGTTGCGACGATTGATCTCTTGCACAGCTAGACCATAGAGCCTCATGCGTCCGATCTGTCAAAAGAGGCCCCACTCGGGGCGATCGTGTTGTCGGTGGGGCCCGGCTGATCAGCGGTTTCGGATCTTGCGGACGGTCAACGCCACAACCAGCACACCGGCACCGGCCAGCGAGACCGTCACCGCGGGCTTTTTGAGGATCCGCACCGCGGTGGCCTTGACATCGTCGGCGAGCCGACGCGGGTTCGCCCGCTCGGCCAGCAGGTCCACGGTCGATGCCAGCTGGTCGCGGGCCTGATCGATGTCCTTTTTGATGGTGTCGGGATCACGATCCGCCACGGTCACCTCCGCCTAGTCCGCTGCCGTCCGCTTGATGGCTCGATCCGCACTACCCTAGAACAGGCGGCGCCGACTGCGGTGCCGTGGGGAACAGAAAGGGAGTTGCCTTGACCCAGCGGCTACAGCCCGGCGACACCGCACCGGCCTTCACCTTGCCCGACGCCGACGCCAACCCGGTGTCGCTGGCCGACTATGCGGGCCGGCGGGTGATCGTGTACTTCTACCCGGCGGCCGCCACACCCGGCTGCACCAAACAGGCCGACGATTTCCGCGACAACCTGCAGGAACTCAATGCCGCAGGCCTCGACGTCGTCGGGATCTCCCCGGACAAACCGGAGAAGCTGGCGAAGTTCCGCGACGCCGAGGCGCTGACCTTCCCGCTGCTCAGCGACCCGGAGCGTGCCGTGATGACCGCGTGGGGCGCGTTCGGGGAGAAGAAAATGTACGGCAAGACCGTGCAGGGGGTGATCCGCTCGACCTTCCTGGTCGACGCCGACGGCACGATCGCACTCGCCCAGTACAACGTGCGCGCCACCGGGCACGTCGCCAAACTGCGTCGCGACCTGGCGGTGTGATTCGCTGTCGCCGACCCGCACAGTTCTGGTCGCCGGCACGGTCGGTATGGGCGAAGCCCACCGCCGACGACAAGGAGCACGCCCATGCCGATCACCCGCCTGAGCCTGTGGTTCGACACCCAGGCGCTGGAGGCCGCCGAGTACTACGTGTCGATCTTTCCCAACTCGGCGATCACCGCCGTCTCCTACTGGGGGCCGGAGGCCCCCGACCGTGACGGCAGCCCGCTGGAGGTTCTGTTCGACCTCGATGGACGGGGCTTCTCGGCGATCAACGGCGGCCCGGGATACACCTTCGATCAGGCGGCATCGATCCAGATCTACTGCGCCGACCAGGCCGAGGTCGACTACTACTGGGACGCGCTGGCCCGCGGCGGCCAGGAGATCCAGTGCGGGTGGGTCACCGACCGCTACGGGCTGCCCTGGCAGGTCATCCCGCAGCGGCTGGCGGAGCTGATGGTCGATGCCGACCCCGACCGGGTGCAGCGGGTCAAGCAGGCGATGTTCACGATGGTGAAACTCGACGTCGCCGCCCTGGAGGCCGCCGCCGACGCCGGGTGATCCGGGCCGGGCTTGTGCTGGTCATCGCGAGCACAAGCCGGTAGCGTCGGCCCGGTGCCCGTCTCGACGCGACTCGGCGACCCGGCCGATATCGCGGCGGTTCTCGCCCCGTTCCGCCGGGAGATCCGGGCGCACTGCTACCGGATGACCGGCTGTGTGCACGACGCGGAGGACCTGACCCAGGAAACCTACCTGCGGGCGTGGCGTGCGTTCCCGGGCTTTGAACACCGGTCGTCGCTGCGCACGTGGTTGTATCGGATCGCGACCAACGTGTGCCTGACCCATCTGGGGCAGCGGTCCCGACGCCCCCTGCCGACCGGGCTGGGCACCGCGCCCGCCGATCCACGGCGGCGCCCCCGGGAGGGCCCGGGCGCATGGGTGGAGCCGATGCCCGACGCGTGGCTGTGGTCGGCCGCGCCCGTCGACCCCGGTGAGCACGCGGTCGGTCGGGACTCGGTGCGGATCGCGTTCGTCGCCGCGCTGCATCACCTCGGCGCCCGTCCGCGCGCCGTGCTGTTGCTGCGCGACGTGGTGGGGTGCACGGCGCGCGAGGTCGCCGAGGTGTTGGACATGTCGGTGGCCGGGGTGAATTCGACGCTGCACCGGGCCCGCGTCCGCCTGAGCGCGGTCGACGCCACGGCGCTGCCGGCGCTGCCGCAGAGGCCCGCCGACCGGCGCCTGCTCGACGCCTACCTGCGGGCGTTCGAACGCTACGACATGGCCGCACTCGTCGAGGTGTTGGCCGCCGACGCGGTGTGGGAGATGCCGCCGTTCGCGGGCTGGTACCACGGCGCCGCCCAGATCGCGACCTTGATCGCCACCTGGTGCCCGGCCCGCCACCCCGGCGACATGCTCCTGCGGCGCACCGCCGCCAACGGCCTGCCGGTTTTCGCCGTCTATCTGCGCGACACCGACGGGGTGCACCGGGCCTTCCAGTTGCAGCAGCTCAGCATCGGCGCCGGCGGCGTCCACCACGTCACCGCGTGGTTCGCCCCGGAGTTGTTCTCCGCATTCGGGTTACCGGCGACCGTGGCAGTACCGTCCGGGCAGCGATCGCGCACCGACGGCGCCTAGCGGGCAGTCGGGCCCGCCTCGGCGTTCACCGCGACTACAGGATTTCCAGGATCGCCACGGCGGCGGCGGTGTCGTTCTCGTGGGTCAGCGACACGTGGATGGTGACATCGGCCAGATGTTGGGCGATCTCACCGGTCAATCGAACCCGCGGACGGCCCCACATGTCGGTGACGACCTCGATGTCGCGGTGGATCGCCTCCGGCAGCACCGGCTTCTGGGCGAACCGCGACCCCGACCACGCCTTGATGACCGCCTCCTTGGCCGCCCAGCGGGCCGCCAGGTGCCGCGCCGCCGACGAACTCTTGTCCGAGGCGTCGCGACGCTCACCGGGGGTGAAGGTCTCGGCGAACACTGTTCCGGGCTGATCGACCTGTTCCGCGAAGTCCGGGATGCTGACCAGGTCGATCCCCACGCCGACGATGCTCATGCCTGCGCTCCTGCTTGCCTGCGCTCATCTTCGGGGACCATAGCCGCTAACGCTAACCGATGTAGACCTCACCATCGCCGAGGCGTGCGGCCGCATTGATCAACATCGACGCTTCCTGGCGTTTCTCCGACCCGTCCTTGTCGAAGCGGCGATTCGCGGGCCGTTCGTACATGGCCGGGCCGCCGGCGATCGCCGCCGCCAGGCGGCGCTGGCCGGCCAGCAGGCGGGCGTTGGCCCGCTCGGTGTAGTCGCGACGCTGCTCGGGGGCCAGTGCCGCCAGGAACGCCTGCGGGTGCACCAACGCGACCAGACCCGAGACGTGCCCGAATCCGAGGCTGGTCACCAGCCCGGCCTTGAGCGGCAACCGCTGCCCGAGCCGCAGCGTCTCACGCACCCACACGAAGTGCTCCGAGGAGGCCAGTTCGTCGTCGACACAGTCCAGGCTGCGGTTGGGCGGGATCACCCCGTCGCGCAGGATCTGGCACATCCCCATGATCTGGAAGACAGCCGCGCCGCCCTTGGCGTGCCCGGTCAGCGTCTTCTGGCTCACCACGAACAGCGGAGCGCCCGCCGAGCGGCCCAGCGCGGCCGCCAGCCGTTCGTGCAACTCGGTTTCGTTGGGGTCGTTGGCCAGCGTCGAGGTGTCGTGCTTGGAGATCACCGCGATGTCGTCGGCGCCCACCCCGAGCTTGTTCAGCGATCGGGCCAGCATCGAGTCGCGGCCGCCGCGCCCGGCGCCCAGCGCGCCGAGTCCCGGCGCCGGGATCGAGGTGTGCACACCGTCGCCGAAGCTCTGTGCGTAGCCCACCACCGCGAGCACCGGCAGACCCATCTTGGCGGCCAGATCACCGCGGGCCAGCAGGATCGTGCCGCCGCCCTGGGCCTCCACGAAGCCCAGCCGGCGCCGGTCGTTGGCGCGGGAGAACCTGGCATCGCTGATGCCCTTGGCGCGCATCATCTCGGTGTCGGCGGTGGCCGCCATGTCCCCGAAGCCGATGATCGCCTCCAGGGTCAGGTCGTCGAAGCCACCGGTGACGACGAGTTCGGCCTTGCCCAACCGGATCTTGTCCACACCCTCCTCGACCGAGACCGCGGCGGTCGCGCACGCGGCGACCGGGTGGATCATCGCGCCGTAGGACCCGATGTAGGACTGCACCACGTGGGCGGCGACGACGTTGGGCAACACCTCCTGCAGGATGTCGTTCGGCTTGGACCGCCCCAGCAGGTTGCCGTGGTACATGGTCTGCATCGAGGTCATGCCGCCCATCCCGGTGCCCTGGGTGCTGGCCACCAGCGAGGGGTGCACCCAGCGCATCAGCTCGGCGGGGGTGAACCCGGCCGACAGGAACGCATCGACAGTCGCCACGATGTTCCACAGCGCCACCCGGTCGATCGAGGTCGCCATGTCCTGCGAGATGCCCCACACGGTCGGGTCGAACCCGGTCGGGATCTGCGCACCGACGGTGCGCGACAGCTTCGTTTTGCGCGGCACCCGAATCTCGGTGCCGGCCTTGCGGATCACCTCCCAGTCACCGGAATCGGGCACCGGCCGGATGACGGTGTGTTCGGGGTCGAACTCGACGAACGCCCGCGCATCGGCCTCACTGGACACCACGAACGAGAAGTCCTTGTCCAAAAAGACACTCACCAGCAGCGGGGAGGCGTGATCGGGGTCGATGGCGCCGTCGTCGACGAACTCACGGATGCCGACCCGCTCGACGACCGCGTCGTGGTAGCGCTCCACCAGCTCCGATTCGTCGACCAGGTCACCGGAGTCGGTGTCATACCAGCCCGGCGTCGGGTCGTCCTCCCAGCGGACCAGACCGGTGGTCCAGGCCAACTCCAGCACCCCGGCCGCCGACAGCTCGTCGTCGACCTCCATCTCGTAGCGGGTGCGCGAGGAGCCCAGCGGGCCGAGTTCGGCGCCCCCGACGATGACGACCAGATCGGCGGGGTCGACGTCGAGGTCGGTCCACTCCGGCGCGGGCGCCGGCGCCGGCAGCCGCGGCGGCGACGGCAGCGCGGCGATGGTGGTCGCCGCGGCCGCCGGGTCGTCCTCGACGGTCTCGGCGGTCATCTCCGCGCGGGCCTTCGCGGCCAGCTCGCCCATGTCGAGGTCCGCCTCGGCCAGCCCGCCGGTGAGGTCCGCCTCGATCGGGGCGCCGGCCGCCGCGACCTTGGACTCCACGTCGCAGAGACCGACCAGCATCGCGGCCATCTCCGCGGTGGAGTAGGTCCGCACCCCGGCCTCTTCGACCGCGGAGACGATCGCGTCGTTGTGGCCCATCAGGCCGGTGCCGCGGGTCCAGCCGATCAGGGCGTGCGCCAGGCTGACCCGCTCGGCCCACGACGATTCGGCACTCCAGCGGGCCACCACCGCGTCCAGGGCGGACTTGGCCTCCCCGTAGGCGCCGTCGCCGCCGAAGGTCCCGCGGTTGGGCGAACCGGGCAGCACCACGTGCAGCCGGGAGGCGATGTCGCGTTCGGCGCCGATCCTCGACAGGCCACCGATGAGCCGCTGCACGGCCCACAGCAGCACCTTCATCTCCATCTCGGAGCGCGCACCGGCCTCCGACAGGTCGCCGGCCACCCGGGGCGCGGCGAACGGGAACAGCAGCGTCGGGGTCTGGGCATCCTTGAGGTGGATCGAGACCGGCCCCAGGTTCTCCACCTGTTCACTGCCGATCCAGTCGGCGAGCGCGTCGATGTCGTTGTAGGAGGCCATGTTCGCCGGCACCACCCACAGGCGCGCCCCGAACCGGGCGTGCTCGCGGTAGAGGGCGCGGTAAAACGCCAGCCGGTCGTCGTCGAGCCGGGAGGTGGTGGCGATGACGGTGGCACCGCCGTCGAGGAGTCGGCCGACGACCGCGGCGGCGATCGAGCCCTTCGACGCGCCGGTGACCACCGCGACCTCGTCGCTGTGCACGCCCTTGCCGGGGTTCTCCGCCCCGGCGGCGATCCGCCCGTACAGCGAGGCGTGGATGGTGCGCCCGGCGGCCAGCGCCTTGCCCTGCCACCAGGTGGCCTGGGTGGCGACGGTGTGCCCGGCGCCCTCGAAACGCTCCGCGAGGCGGCCCCAGTCGGCGTCGACGTCGGCGTCCTCGGCCAGCCACAGGGTGGCCAGATCCTCCCGGGCGCTGGCCCAACGGTCGTCGAAGACGACGGCCTTCTTCGCGTCGAAGACCGGCGCGACCAGCCGCGGCCAGTCCGACCCGAGTTCGGCGGTGACCAAGTCGATCAGCTCGGCGTCGGTGCCGGCCGACTCCACGGTGACCGGGTCGTCGAGGCCGAGTTGGCCGAGCACCAGCCGCGCCGCCGAGGCCAGCACGCCGTCGCGGCCGGTGATCTGGTCGGTGAACTCGCTGAGCGCCGCGGCGTCGACGGTCGCGGCGCCGGCGCCGGCGCCGGACGACGGCAGCCCGACGGCCACCCCGTGGCGGGCGGCGACGGCGGCCACCGCGGCGTCGATGACCTGGTCGACGGCGGCGGTGTCGGCCAGCGCGCCCTCGTGCAGCCCGCCGAGCGCCCCGCCGCGCACGCTGGTTCCCTCCCGGGTGCCCAGCGCCACCTCGACGGTGACGTGTTTGGCCCAGCCGTCACCGAGCTCCCAGGTCTTTTTGACCCGTTCGGCGATCGCGGCCGGCCGCTTGCCGGACGGACCGAACACGGTGCGCAGCTGGTCGTTGATCGAATCGGAGAGCACCGGCCCGAATGGCTTGTAGGTGCGCGCCAGCTTGGTGACCTGCGAGCGCAGACCGGCCAGGTCGGCTTCGGCCGCACCGTCGATGGCGCCGAGGTTCAACTCCGAGCCCAGGTCGACCAGCAGTTGGTTGCGCCGCGACGACGCCCCGTCGGTGATCGACTCGATCGAGTCCAGCGGTTCGATCTGGTCCAGGCGCATCTTCGCCGAGAGCGCGATCATCGCCAGGGTGGCGTCGGCGGCGTCGAAGCCGAGGTCGTCGGGGCGCGGCGCCCCCGAGGGGGCGGCCGGGGCGGCCGGGGCGGCCGCGGCCACGGCCTCCGGTGGCGCCGCCTCGGCGGCGGGGGCCTCCTCGGGCAGGCCGTCGTCGTCGTCCTCGGGTTCGGGGTCGGTGTCGGTGGCGAACAGCACCGAGGCGTCGCGTTCGACGTTGAGCACCTGCACCGTGCTGTGGGCGTATTCGGGCAGTTTGAGGGTGTTGGTGGCCAGTCCGGCCACCGTCGGGGCCGGCTTCACCCCGATCTCGACGAAGCGTTCCACCCCGAGTCCGCCGGCGGCCGCCTCGATGAACAGCAGGTCCTGGGTCTCGATCCAGCGCACCGGGCTGGCGAACTGCCAGGCCAGCAGCTCGATGACGATCTTGCGGCACAGCTCACGCGGCTTCTCGTTGCGCCAGGTGTCGTAGTCGGCGAGGATTTCGTCCAGCGGTTCGGCCGGCACCAGGTCGCGGATCTCCTGGATGAACGCGCGGTCCAGGCTGAACGGCTTGGGCACCAGGTTGGGGATGTAGCGACCGACGATCAGCGCCGGGTCCTGGTCGCGGGGCATCACCCGCTCCAGCGAGCGGCGGAAGTCGTCGACCCCGACGCGCAGCACCTCGGAGTGGAACGGCACGTCGATGCCGGGCACCATGATGAACGAGCGCCGCCCGCCGGTGCGTTCGCGGCGCCGCTCGACCTCGGCCTCCAGCTCCTCCAGGCCGCGCACCGTGCCCGCGATCGCGTACTGCGAGCCACGCAGGTTGAAGTTGACGATCTGCAGGAACTCCCCGGTGCGCTCGGCGATCTCGGCGACGAAGGCGGTGACGTCGGCGTCGTCGAGGTCGATCTGCGACGGGCGGATGGCGGCCAGGCGGTAGTTGGACCGGCCGAACGCGTCGCGCGGCACGATGTCGTGCATCTTGGAGCCGCGGTGGAACACCACCTCCAGCAGCGCCTCCAGCTCGTAGACCCCGCTGACGCAGGCCAGCGCGGTGTACTCGCCCACCGAGTGCCCGCAGGCGATGGCGTCCTCGACGAACGCCCCCTGCTCGCGCATCTCGGCGACCTGGGCGGCGGCCACGGTCGCCATCGCCACCTGGGTGAACTGGGTCAGATACAGCACCCCCTCCGGGTGCTGGTAGTGCACCCCGGAGGCGATCAGGCTGGTCGGGTTGTCGCGCACCACATGCAGCACCGAGAAGCCCAGTGTGTCGCGGGTGAACTTATCCGCGGAGTCCCACACCTTGCGGGCGGCCTTGGAGCGGGCCCGGACCTCCATGCCCATGCCCTTGTGCTGAATGCCCTGGCCGGGGAAGGCGTAGACGGTTTTGGGCGCGGCCAGCCGCGCGGTGGCGGCCATCACCAGCTCCGAGCCGACCCGGGCGGCCACCTCGAGCACCTCGGCGCCCTGATCGATGCCGACGCGGTCGACGCGGAAGTCCACCTCGTCGCCGGGGCGGACCATGCCCAAAAACCTCGCCGTCCAGCCGATCAGCCGCGCCGGCGGACGGGCCTGCCCGTCGGTGGCGGTCACCGCGTGCTGCGCGGCGGCCGACAGCCACATGCCGTGCACGATCGGGGACTCCAGGCCGGCGAGCAGCGCGGCGGCCCGGTCGGTGTGGATCGGGTTGTGGTCACCGGAGACCACCGCGAACGGGCGCATGTCCACCGGGGCGGTGACGGTGACGTCGCGACGGCGCCGCCGCGGGGTGTCGGTGGCGTTCTGCGACACCGCTCCCCCGGCACGCGCCGGGTCGGTCAGCTCCAGGGTGCCGGTGCGCCCCCGGATCGCGAACCGTTCCGCCAGCGTGGCCAGCACGGTGCCGTCGGGCCCGGTCACGGTCACCTCGACCGGGACCACCCGACCGACCTCGGTGTCGGTGGCCGTGGCGGCACGGGCGGTGACGGTCAGCTCCGCCGGCTCGGCCGGCAGCGGGGCCAGCAGCCGGGCGGCGTGATCGAGGTGCACCAGCGACAACAGGCCCTCGACGACCGGGGAACCGGCCGCGGTGGATGCTGCGCCGATCGCGGCGAACACCGCGGGCCAGCAGCGGCCGACCAGGGTGTCGGGCACCGGGGTCAGCCCGGGGGCCAGCGGCGCGCCGAACACGGCGGTGACCCCGGTGTGGTCGGCGACCCGTTCGGGATCCCAGGCGACGGTGACGGTGGTCGCCCCGTCGGTGACCGGCGCCAACGCGTCGGGCCCGTCGGCTCCGGCGGCGATCGCCAGCACCGCGCGCATGGCCGCGGCCGCGTCGTCGGTGTGCACCATCGGGGTCACCCCGTCGGCGACACCGGCGGGCAGGGTCAGCGGGATCTGAATCCAGGTGTCCGACAGCGGCACGCTGAGCAGCACAGTGGCCGTATTCGGCGCGTCGGCGGCCTCCGGATCCGAGACCAGCTCCAGCCGGGCCCCGGTGGCGGGGTGGGTGGCGCTGCGGTCATCGGAGCCGTCGTGCACCTGCCACTGGTCGGCGGCGCCGAGGCGGTGGACCGGGTTGGTGGCGGTGCGCCCGGCCCACAGCACGTCGGGGGCGTCGAGCGCGACGGCCAACGGCCCGGCGACGTCGGTGCGGCCGGTTCGCCGCGCGGTCACCGGCCGCGGGTCGCCGTCTCCGGCGACCACGTCGTCGATGGTGGCCTGCTCGAAGCGGTCGAGCAGCTCCCCGACCGGCTCGTCGACCCGGGTGATCCCGGCGACCGCGGCGGTGCCGGGGATGATGCACACCTGGTCGGCGGCGTAGCGGGCGTCGTGCGCCTGCCACAGCGAGTCGCTGCGCCACCAGCGGCGCACGTCCTTGTCGATGACCGGCACGAAGTTCACCGGCTTGCCCGGGGTCTTGCACAGCTGGGTGAAGTACGGCACGTCGGCGGGGTGCAGCAGCACCGTGTCCGCCTCGGGGTAGCGGGC
Source organism: Mycolicibacillus parakoreensis (assembly GCF_022370835.2). Next base: position 1,154,642 of record NZ_CP092365.1, on the reverse strand, counting down.
CAGCAGGGCGGCGATGGCCTCGGCCGGGCGCTCCAGCAGGGCGCGGCCCGACTCGGTGTCGGCGAACAGGGTCTCGACGGGTCCGGACTCGACCGGGTGCAGCCGGGCCTCGGCGCGCTGCAGCATCGACCCGAACCGGTCGCGCCAGGTGTCGGCCAGCCACGGGCTGTCCGGGGAGGCGGTGTCGGCGGTCGAATCGCCGGCGCCGATCGCCAGCTCGACATACCGGCGCAGCCAGGTGCCGTAGGTCATCTCGGCGACGTCGCCGAAGTAGGGCTTGGCGGTGTCGGCCATCGCGGCGATGAGTTCGTCGCGGCGGGCGGCGACCGCCTCGGCGTCACCGGCCACCTCGTCGAGCAGCCGCCCGCAGCGGGAGGCGGTGTTGTCGATCTCGTGGATGTCGGCGCCGAGTTGACTGCGGCTCGACGCCATGCCGCCCTGCGCGCCCCCGGCGCGGATCCAGCGGTCGGTGCCGGTGGTCTCCACCAGCATCTGCTTCACCGCCGGTGAGGTGGTGGCCTCCTTGGTCGCCATCGCGGCGGTGCCGACCAGGATGCCGTCGACCGGCATCGACGGGAACCCGTACGGTTCGGCCCACCGGCCGGTCAGGTACTCCGCGGCGCGTTCGGGGGTGCCGATCCCGCCGCCCACGCAGACGGTGATGTTGGGCTGCGAGCGCAGCTCGGAGTAGGTGGTCAACAGCAGATCATCGAGGTCTTCCCAGGAGTGGTGGCCCCCCGCGCGGCCGCCCTCGACGTGGGCGATGACCGGTTTGGTGGGCACCTCGGCGGCGATGCGGATCACCGAGCGGATCTGTTCGATGGTGCCCGGTTTGAACACCACGTGGCTGATGCCGGTGTCGCGCAGTTCGTCGATGAGTTCGACGGCCTCTTCCAGATCGGGGATGCCGGCACTGACCACCACCCCGTCGATCGGGGCGCCGGAGGCGCGCGCCTTCTGCACCAGGCGTTTGCCGCCGACCTGCAGCTTCCACAGGTAGGGGTCGAGGAACAAGGTGTTGAACGCGATGGTGCGGCCCGGCTCCAGCAGCCCCGCGAGCTCCTCGATGCGGTCGGTGAAGATCTCCTCGGTGACCTGCCCGCCGCCGGCCAGCTCGGCCCAGTGCCCGGCGTTGGCCGCGGCGGCGACGATCTCGGCGTCGACGGTGGTCGGGGTCATCCCGGCCAGCAGGATCGGCGACCGCCCGGTGAGCCGGGTGAATTTGGTGTCGAGTTTGATCCGCCCGTCGGGTAGCCGCACCGCGCGCGGGGCGTAACTCGACCACGGCGCGGCCACCTCCGGCACCGCACCGACGGTGAACAGGTTGCGCTGTCCGCCGCGGGTCGCCACCGGCACCACACCGATGCCCAGTCCGCGCACCACCGGCGCGGTCAACCGGGTCAGGATGTCGCCGGGGCCCAGGTCCAGGATCCAGTGCGCCCCGGCCTGGTGCAGTTCGGTGATCTCATCGACCCAGTCGACCTGACGCACCAGGATGGCCTCGGTCATCTGCCGGGCCACCGCCACCATCTGCTCGCTCAACCCGATCGTGGCGGCCCACCGGCCCACCAGGTCGATGCCGTCGGCCAGCCGCGGCGAGTGGAACCCGACCTCGACCTGCACCGGTTCGAAGACCGGCGCGAACACGGCGCCACCGCGCTGCTTGTTCTTGCGCTCGGCCGCCTCCTTCTCGGCGATCTGGTCGCAGTACAGCTCGAACCGGGAGAGCTGCTCGGGGGTCCCGGTGATCACCACGGCCCGCCGGCCGTTGCGGATCGACAGCACCGGCGGCAGCACCGTGCGCACGTCGGTGGCGAACTCCTCGAGCAACTGGAACATCCGTTCCGGGTCGACGTTGGTCACCGACACCATCGGCGGACGGTCCCCGGAGACCGTGATGCCGCGTCGCCGGGCCACCAGGGTCCCGGCCGCACCGATCAGCTGGGCCATCGCCACCAGCTCGACGTCGTTGACGCCCCCGGCTCGCAGGGACTCCACGGCCAGGACGCCCTGCGAGTGCCCGGCCAGCGCCACCGGCGGGGTGGCCGAGACGTCCAGGCCCTGGCGGGCCAGCGCGCGCACCGCGGCGATCTGGGTCAGCAGCACCCCGGGCACCGACACCGCCGCCGAGGTCAACTGCTTCTCCGACGGGATCGGGTCCTCGGCGGCCAGCGCCCGCACCCACGTCAGCGGGGCGAACCCGATCGGACGCACCACCACGAGTTCGCGGGCGACCGGCTCGAGGAGCAGCTCGGCCTCACCGGCCAGCGTGGTCAGCTCGGCCTCGATGCCGGCCGAGGAGACCAATTCCTCCAGGGTCTCCAGCCAGGCGCTGCCCTGACCCCCGAAGGCCACCGCGTAGGGCTCGCCGGCGTTGAGACGATCGACCAGAGCATGGGTTTGCGGCGACGTCCCGTCACGGTCAGCGGACACCCGGTCGTGCTCATAGATCGTCACGTTGTGTATCTCCCTGCGATGTTGGTGTCGTGCGTCGTGTCTGTGCCGGGCGTGTCGGGGCCTGGAATTCCTCATCGAACCCCGGTCTCACCGACCCCCGTGTCCGTCCTCGGCGGCCGATCTGCGCCGAGCGGCATCTCATTAAGCGTGGCATAAGAAACCGGGTGGTCCGACCCTCGATTTGGTTACCCATCAGTTCTACGCATCAGTAACCCGTGCTGCGGGTAACACCACGTCTGACCACGGCCGACGGGGTGTCGGACAAACGTCCTGCATGGACGTGGTTACGGTCGAGTAGCCAAATTCCGCAGATCACAGCTGCATCGTTATCAAATCGTTATAAACAAATCCGGGGCCCGCGGGGTCACTCCCGGGCAGGCCCACCGGCACCGGGTTCGGCGGCCGCCGCCTCGACGAGGTCGGGCATGCGTCCCGCGCCCCAGCTCCGCTTGATGTATCCCTGCACCCGGTCGAGTTCCTCCTGGGTGACCGCGGCCGGTTTACCGGGTTCCAACGGGTCGAAGTGGAAGATGTAGAGCCGCGAGGCGAACTGCTCGAACGGCAGGGAGGCCTCCCCGAACCGCTCCCCGTGCCCGGCGGTGCGCACCACCACCCCGTCGCCCCAGTCCTGCCCGCTGTCGTTGTTGGGGTTGTAGAAGTACACCCGCATCACCTCGTCGGGATCCAGGCTCACCCGCAGCACGGTGATGGCATGCCAGCCGATGAACCGGGCGGCGCTGTCGGTGACCGCCACGCCCGCGGGTTGGGGGTGGATCAGCGGCTGGTTGCCGTTGTAGAAGGGGTGATAGGCCCCGTAGAAGTGCCGCAGGAACCCGTCGAGGTCGACCAGGTTGCCGGTGGCCACGTCGACATTGATCCGAAAACCCCGCCCGGCCCACCAGCCGTGGAACTCGGGGTTCACCCACCGGTGCGGATCACCCTCGCGCCCGACGCATCGCCGGCCCATCTCCGCGTAGATGCGGTCCAGATGCGGCACCACCAGCAGGGACACCGGGTCCAGGTCGATCGGCAGCCGGGTGGCGACCCCGCCGGAGCTCTGCCGGGAGGACAGCGGCCGGCCCTCGAAGTGCATGACGATCTCGTCGTCGCGGGCCGCCCAGGTGATGATCTGCAACAGATAGTCCGGGTCGTTGTAGGACCACATCGACATCGCCCGGGCGGACTGACAGGTCGGGTTGTCGCCCTGGCCCACGCCCAGCGGCAACCCGAGCATCGACAGGGTCCCGGCCAGCAGCCAGGTCCGAGGCTCCTGGCCCGACCCGAAGGCCAACGTGAGCCGGTCCCGGGAGTACTGCGACAGCGGCAACGCGAGCTGCCGCCAGAGCGACGGGGCCACCGGCGGCTGGTAGAGGATGCCGCGCTCGAGCAACAGCGCCAGCCCGTAGATGCACTGGGCGGTCTCGGTGTGCACGACGGTGGCGATCAGGGCGTGCACCAGGTCGTGGTAGCAGAGCAGGCAGTCCCGGCCGGTGCTCGACAGGCCCAACGCCTCACCGATGAGGTACGGCCCCTTCTCCAGCAGGAACCGCAGCAGGGTGGCGTGGTAGGGCGAGACCAGGCCGGTGTCGTGCATGGAGCGGGCGAAGCCCGCGGCCTCGTACTGCAGGGTGGGCTCGTCCATCGACTCCAGCCGCGACCGGTAGACCTCGACCCCCGGGTCCTCCCGGCAGGCCTCGGTGGTGCCGTAGAGGCTGGTGATCAGCCGGTCGACCCCACGGCCGCCGTTGCCCAGGTCGATGTCGGGGTCGGCCCGCGCGATCGAGATCTGGGTGATCATCTCCTTGATCGGGTCGACCTGGATGGGACGCTGGCGCAGCATGCGCCAGATCTCCTCGACGAGGTGATCCAGGACGCCCTCGTAGCCGATCTCGTCGACCAGGTAGCGGAACAGGTCCCGGGTGACGGTGGCCATCCGGCCCTGCTGTTCGCGTTGCGCCTCGGTGGGCGGGGTGAACAGCAGCGACAGGTTCAACGCCAGCACCTGTGACAGGTGGTGGCGGGCCTGTTCGGCGGAGATCAACGGGTGCGGGTACTGGCCGGTGGCGATCGCCAGGAACCGCAGCTCGTTGACCGCCTCCAACACCACCGTGTCCGGATTGTCGCTGTTGAGCGACCCGATGCTCAACGCCGGCAACAAGGTGTCCGGGGCATCCCAGTCGGTGCCCAAAAACAGCCCCGCCGCCTCCAGTTCGGCGGTCCGCTGCTGGATGGCCGCGCAGCCGCCGGGCTGCAGCAACGCCAGGCGCAGACCGTCGAGGACGCGGCGCAACCGGCCGGGCTTCCCGACCTCGCCGGCCTCGGCCAACGATCGGGTGGCGTCGGTGAGCTTGACCAGCCGCTTCTCCAACACCGCGCCTTCGGGGCTCACGTCGCTATTCAACCGGGTTCCTCAGCATGTCGGATAGAGGTCAGTGTCGAGCAGTCAGATGTAGAAGTCGAGTTCTTCCTGGCGCTTGAGCACATGCCGCATCTCGTAGGGATCCTCCCCGAAGAAGTAGACCAGACCCCAGTGGGTGCCGAACGCGGTGCGCTTGGTGACGGTCTCCTCCTGAGGCGGGGTGAGTTCGTGGGATTCGAAGTACTCGTGGTCCTCGGTCTCCTCCGGCATCGCCAGCTTGCTGACCACCCGGCGCCGCGGATACACCCCGAAGCAGCCCGAGTGCCCGGTGGCGTCGACCACCTCGGTGGGGAAGAAGTCCCGCAGCTCCTCGTCGGTGGTCTTCGGATCGAACGCCAAGACCAGCGCCTGGTAGGCGTTGAAACCGTAGGCACGCTCGAGCAACTCGAAGACCTTGAAGCCCGGCGGCCGGTAGGCCACCTCACCGAAGTACATCTCGCCGTCGCTGGTGACGAAGTACTCGGGGTGGACGAACCCGAAGTCGATCTCGAAGGTCTTGATCAGTTTCTCGATCTGGCGGGTGATCTCCGGGCGGTACTTCTCCAGTTCCGGCGAGGCCGGGACGAACACCGAATAGCCCAACGTCACGTACTCGGAGATGTTGAGGAACCAGATCTTGCCGTTGTGCACCCAGGCTTCGACGGCGAACTCCCAGCCGTCCAGGTGCGACTCCATCAGGACCGGAAACTCCTCTTCGGGAATCGAGTCGACCTCGTCGGGGGTGCGGATCACCCGGTGGCCCAGACAGCCCGCCTTGTCGAACGCCTTGACGTGAATCGGGTCGTTGGGGTCGCCGTCAAGTTTGAGCAGGGTCTGGTTGACCCGTTTGAGGAAGCGGATGACGTCGTCGCGGTCCAGGGCTTCCTCGAAGATCCCGACGCGGATGCCGCCGAGTTGGGCGCGCCGCTTCATCAGTGACTTGTCGCGCAGCAGCATCGCTTGACCCAGCAGCCGCGGATTGTCCAGCAGCACCGAGTTGATCGCCCCCGCCCACTCGACGGTCTCTTCGAACAACGGGATCGCCACGTCGACCCCGCGGTCCTTCAACGTTTCGGCGATCTCCATCGAGCGCTCGTTGAGTCGCTCAAAATTCCAGGCGATATAGGGGATGTCGTGCTGCTGGCAGTACTCCTCGGCCCAATCGGGCGCCACCACCACGTAGCGGCGATCGAAGCGATCCACGGCGTCGATCGCATTCAGGCTCCAGCCCAGCAACGCGATATAGCCCTTGTCGGGGTTGCGCCGTCGTTGCGGAGCAGGATTGGTCGATTCGTCAACCGAATTCGGCAAGAGACCTCCATCTCGTCGAGTGTTCGTTGAGCGGGGCTCGCCCACGCTACCCGATTGCCTCCCCCGCGCCGCGGAACAGCGGTGTGACCAGGTCCGACGGCGACGCGAGCGGGGGGTGGGCGACGGTGCCCGACATCGGGGGTGGGCGTTTCGCTGCGTGCGGGCCGGCGCGAGCACCGCGCCGTGGCAGGCACAATCGACGGGTGCGCCCCTGGATCGTCTGGTCAACCGGCCTGTTCGCCTACACCGTCGCGGTGCTCAACCGCACCAGTTTCGGTGTCTCCGGCCTGGACGCCGCCGAACGGTTCACCGCCAGCCCGGGCGTGCTGTCCTGGTTCGTGGTGCTGCAGGTCGTGGTCTACGCCGCGATGCAGATCCCCGGCGGTGTGCTGCTGGACCACTTCGGGCCGAAACGGATGATCGTCACCGGCGGCTGCCTGATGTCGGCGGGCCAGCTGGGCCTGGGCCTGACCGTGTCGCTGCCGGTGGCGATCGCCGCCTATGCGCTGGTCGGTCTCGGCGACGCGTTCATCTTCATCGCCGTCATCCGGCTCATTCCGAATTGGTTCGCCCCCACCCGGGCGCCGTTGATCACCCAATTGACGGCCCTGTGCGGCCAGAGCGGCCAGGTGCTCTCGGCGGTGCCGTTTTTGGCGCTGCTGCAGCATGCGGGCTGGACGGTGGCCTACGTGTCGGTCGCCGCGCTCGGCGTCATGTCGATCACGTTGACCCTGGCGCTGGTGCGCGACACCCCCCGCGAGCACGTCGAGGCCACCGAACCGACCGGGCTGCGAGAGCGGCTGGCCGCGGTCACCACGGTGTGGGCCCGCCCGGGCACCCGACTGGGTTTTTTCACCCACATGGGCACCCAGTCACCGTTGACGGTGTTCGCGCTGATGTGGGGTGTGCCGTATCTGACCAAGGCGCAGGGTCTCTCACGAGGCGCCGCCAGCGGGCTGCTGACCCTGTCCACGGCGGTGTTCATCCTGGTCGGTGTGCTGGTCGGGATGTTCAGCGGCCGTCACCCCCGGTATCGCCCGCCGCTGGTGTTGGCGACGATCGCGGCCTGCGCGCTGACCTGGGCGGCGGTGCTGGCGCTACCGTCGACGGCTCCGCTGTGGTTGTTGGTCGCATTGGTGGTCGTGCTCTCCGCGGCGCAACCCGTGTCGTTGCTGGCGTTCGATTTCGCACGCGATTTCAACCCGCCCGCCACCTTGGGCACCGCGCAGGGCACCGTCAACATGGGCGGGTTCACCGCCTCGCTGATGGTGATGCTGGCGATGGGCTGGATTCTCACCGCCGCCGGGGGCTATTCGTTCACCGCGTTCCGGCTGGCCTGGCTGCCGCTGTTCGCGGTCTGGGCCCTCGCGGCCACCGGGGTCGTGGTCGCCGGCGGCAAGGTCGGTGCCGCCGGCTTCGACGAACATGTCCGTCGCCGCATGGAGCCCACGCCGATCAGCCGCACCGACCACTGATCGGCGCGCGGCCCGTCACCGCGCGGGCCCCTCAGGCCGGTGCTTTCGACGCCCGCCAGCGTTGCCGTGATCCGGACGCCTCGACGGTGACGTCGGTGAAGCCCGCCGCGAGAAGTTTGGCGCGCAGGTTCTGCGGGCTCAGCGGATTGCAGACGTCGCCGAGGTGAATGAGCCGAAACGGCAGCGACGACAGGCTGTCGCTGCCGGCGAACACCCCGCCGGGCGCCAGCACCCGGAAGGCCTCGGCGAACAACCGCTCCTGCAGCTGCGCGGTCGGAAGATGGTGCAGCATCGTGAAACACACCACCGAGCTGAACTGCTCGTCGGGCAGCCCGGTGGCGGTGCCGTCGGCGTGCAGCACCCGGGCTCGATCACCGTAGCGGTGCTGAAGCCGCTGCGCCATCACCGTGTCCACCTCCACGGCGGTCACCTCGCTCGCGCGCTCGATGAGCACCCGCAGCGTGGCGCCGTAGCCGGGACCGATCTCCAGGGTCCGCGGACCCAACTCGACACCCTCGAGCGCCCACGGCAGCAGTCCGTCCCGCACACTGTTGGCCCACAGCTCGGAACTGCACAACCACCGGTGCAGCAGGTTCATCGCCATCGCCACGGCCCTTTCTCTGCATGGTCACGTCACTGTGCCCGTTACGGTACGGCGGACACCGGGCTGCGGGCTTTCGGTAATCTGCACAGTTATGTTGGAAATCAGCCACGAGGCGGCGACCGCGGTGTTGACCCTGCAACCGGGCGCCCACATCGAGCGCCATCGCCACCGGCTGCACCAAATCGTCTATCCCTCCCGCGGTGCGGTGTCGGTGACCACGGCGGCGGGCACCTGGATCACCCCGGCCAACCGCGCCATCTGGATTCCGGCCGGCCAGTGGCATCAACACCGCTTTCACGGCCAGACCCAGTTTCACGGTGTCGCGCTGGATCCGCACCGCTATGCCGGCGGACCGCCCACCCCGGCGGTGCTCGCGGTCAGTCCGCTGGTGCGGGAGTTGATCATCGCCTGTTCCCACAGCGTCGACACCGAGGCCGCCGCACATCATCGGATGCTTGCCGTGCTGCACGATCAGCTCGGCGCCACCGACGGACGCCAGCCGGTGTGGTTGCCGACCCCGGTCGATGACCGGTTGCGGCGGGCCTGTGCGCTGGTCGCCGCGGACCTGGCGACGCCGCTGACCCTGGCCCAGATCGCGCGGCGCATCGCCGTCGCGGAACGCACGTTGAGCCGGCTGTTTCACGACGAGTTCGCGCTGACCTACCCGCAGTGGCGCACCCAACTGCGCCTGCACCACGCGTTGGCTCTGCTCGCCGAGCATCACGACGTCACCACCGTGGCCGGCCGGTGCGGGTGGGCGACACCGAGTGCGTTCATCGACAGCTACCGTCGGGTGCTGGGACACACCCCGGGGAAGGCGGTGGGACGCTGATGGGACTGGCCGACGCGATGCTGGGCGGCTGGCATCTGGAGTCATTTCACGCCGTCGACGTCGACACCGGCGCGGCGTCGACCCCGCTGGGCGAGAGACCGCAGGGCCTCATCCTCTACACCGCCGACGGTCACATGTCCGCGCAGTTGGCCCGCGCCGACGGCAGCGGATACCTGGCCTACGGCGGCCGGTTCCGCGTCGAGGCCGACGCCGACGGCAGCACCGCCACCGTGCACCACGACGTGATGATGGCCACGGTGCCGGAGCTGCTGGCGTCTCCCCAGCTGCGCCACGCCCACCTCGACGGTGATCGCCTGACGCTCGCGGCGACCACGACCGGAGCCGGCGGCGCCCCCCGCCGCGCCACCTTGACCTGGCGGCGGCGGTAGCGACCGGCCCGCACCGAGGCGCACCGACCTGCGGCCACCACCGCCGTGGGGCAGCGGTACCGTGCTGTGCGAATCACCCCCCGCACTTGGAGGCACGATGTCCGAGACCGCCGAGCCGTCGGTGACGTCCTTGACACAGTTCACCGTCCCGTCCGTTGTGGACGCCATCGTCGCCGCGATCCCCGATCGCGAACTGGTTGTCCAGGGCGACCGCCGGTTCACCTACGGCCAGATCGGTGAGCGGGCCAACCGGCTGGCGTCCTACCTGCACACGCAGGGATTGGGCTGCCACGCCGAACGGGACGGTTTGAGCGGTCACGAGTGCGGCCAGGACCTGCTGGGCATCTACGCCTACAACGGCAACGAGTTCATCGAGGCCCTGCTGGGCTCCTTCCGGTCCCGGGTGGCACCGTTCAACGTCAACTACCGCTACGTCGAAAACGAGCTGGCCTACCTGCTCAACGACTCGGGCGCGACCGCGCTGGTCTACCACGCCGCGTTCGCCCCCACCCTGGCCGAGGTACTGCCGAAGGTGCCGCAGCTGCGGGTGCTCATCCAGATCGCCGACGACTCCGGCAACGCCCTGCTCGACGGCGCGGTCGACTACGAGACGATCCTCGCCGAGAGCGCACCCGAGCCGCCGCCGGTCACCCCCTCCCCCGATGACCTCTACGTGCTCTACACCGGGGGTACGACCGGGATGCCCAAAGGGGTGCTCTGGCGTCAGCACGACATCTTCATGGCCTCGTTCGGCGGCCGCAACATCATGACCGGCGAACCGGTCCGGACCATCGACGACATCGTCGCGCGGGTGCGCGAGAACCCGGGCGTGAAACTGATGATCCTGCCGCCGCTGATTCACGGTGCCGCCCAGTGGGCGGTGATGACCGCGATCACCGGCGGGCAGACCTTGGTGTTCCCGTCGATCGTCGACCACTTCGACGCCGACGACGTGGTGGCCACCATCGAACGCGAGAAGGTGCTGTCGGTGTCGGTGGTCGGCGACGCCATGGTGCGCCCACTGGTCGCCGCGATCAAAAGCGGCCACGCCGACGTGTCGTCGTTGGCGGTGCTGGCCAACGGCGGCGCCATGTTGACCCCGGCGGTCAAGGAGCAGGTTGTCGAGGTGCTGCCGAACGCGACGGTGATCGACGCCGTGGGATCCTCGGAGACCGGCGCGCAGATGCATCACCTGTCGACGTCGGGCGCGGTGTCGACCGGGACGTTCGCCGCCGGACCCGACACCTGCGTGGTGGCCGAGGATCTCGGTTCGATCCTCGAGCCCGCCCACCCCGGTCTGGGCTGGTTGGCCCAGCGGGGCTATGTTCCGCTCGGATACAAGGGCGACGCCACCAAAACCGCCGCCACCTTCCCGGTCATCGGCGGGGTGCGCCACGCCGTGCCCGGCGATCGGGCCCGCCACCTCGACGGCGGGACGATCGAGCTGCTGGGCCGCGACTCGGTGACGATCAACTCCGGCGGGGAGAAGATCTTCGCCGAGGAGGTGGAGTCGGCGCTCGCGTCGCACCCGGCGGTGGCCGACGTGGTGGTGTCCAGCCGCCCCTCCGAGCGGTGGGGCCAAGAAGTGGTCGCGGTGGTGGCGCTGGCCGAGGGGGCGGTCGCCGATTCCGCCGCCCTTGTCGAGCACGCGGCGAAGTCGATCGCCCGCTACAAGCTGCCCAAGGCGGTGGTGTTCCGCCCGACGCTCCTGCGCAGCCCGTCGGGCAAGGCCGACTACCGCTGGGCCCGCGAACAGGCCGAGCACGACGCCGGATAGGTAACGGGGGATCGATCGCCCGCGGCTGCGGGGCCGTGGTGCGCACCCGCTCAGAACAGCTCCGGTGCATACCCGGCGGCCGGGGGTCGGGCCATCACGGTCGGCCGCACCCCATAGCGCGGGCCGCCGGCGGTGCCCCCGTTGCGGGCGGCCAGCGGCACCCCCGGGGCGCCGTGCCCGCCGTGTGGCGTGGCGGCCGGGCTGTGCCCGGGCAGCACCGTGGTGCTCGGCGCGGTCGGCGCGACCGCACCCCACGCCGCCGGCGCCGACAGTGTTCCGACCGGCAACGCCCGCCCCATCCCGGCGGTCACGGATGCGGGGGCCGCCGGCGCGGTCGCCGGCGGCACACTCGCGTTGACCAACCCGGCCGAACTCACCGGCGGCGCCACCGGAGCCACACCGCCCGGCGCGAATGCGCCCGGTGCCGCCTCGTTGAATTCCTGCACCACCGCCAGATCAGCCAGCACCGAGGTGATCATCGCCGGATTGACCATGTCGGTGGAGGTCAACGTGTTCCAGAAGTTGGCGTTGGGCCCGATCCCGCCGCCACCGGGGTCGCCGAGCCATCCGTCGGACGGCGAGGAGTCCCACAGCCGACCCAGGATCGTCGCCAACGGGCCCGACTCTGTCGGTCCGGCCGCATCGGCCCGCGCCGCTTGCTGTGCCGTCTTTTCTGTCGCCGACGAGTCGGTGGGCCCGGAATTCTGCCCACCGGGTGGGCAGAATTCCGTCAGCTGCACCGCCGTCGACGCGCCGGCAGCATAGCCGTACATCGCGGCGGCGCACTGCGCCCACATCTCCAGGTACCGCGCCTCGGCGGCCAGGATCGCCGCGGTGTTCTGGCCGAAAACGTTCGTCGCCAACAAGCTCTCCACATGGGTTCGGTTCGCGACGATCGCTGTGGGCGGCACCGTCACCGCGATCGCGGCCTCGAAAGCGCCGGCTGCGTTCTTCGCTTGTAGCGCTGTGTGTTCGGCGGCGCTCGCCGTGGTCTCCGTCCACCGAACGTAGGGCATGAGCTTGCCGGCCATTGCCGCCGAGGAGGCCCCGAACCATTGCTCGGTGGTCAGGCGGGTGACGACACCGCGGTAGGAGTGCGCGGCCGACCGCAGGTTCAGCGCCAATGCGTCCCACGCCGATGCTGCGAGCAGCAATGTCGCCGACCCGTCACCACCGTGGATCAACGTGGCGTTGACCTCGGGTGGCCGCGCGGCGAAGTTGGGCGTGAACACGCGATCACCCGTCCGGCGATCCGGTTGCCGATACAGACGAATACACGGTGCCGGTCATGGTTGTTCTCCTTGGTCCTGAGTCGCAAACCGAGCGAAATCGGCACGCAGCACACGATCTCGCCGGCGATGTCGGGGCGCGTCAGATCCGGTGCGCGGCCGGGGGTATGGACACGCGCCACCGGCGTGATCGAGAGCGGCCTAGACGGCCTACAGCCAGCTGGAGCCGACCGCCGAGTCGGTGGAAGCCATGTTGTTGCCGGCGTTTTGCACCTTGGAGCCGTGGGTGGCCGCCTGCTGATAGATCACCTGGAAGTTGCGACCCAACTGGGTGATGAACTCCTGGCAGGCCGCCGAACCGGCACCACCCCAGAAGTCCCCGGCCGCCACCACATCGCGGATGATCGCCTGATGCTCGGCCTCCAACGACGCCGCCTGCGCCTTGATCAACGCCCCATGAGCATTGACATCACCGAACTGGTAGTTAATCGTCATCGTCAAATCCCTTCGATAAAAGCCGGATCTCAGCTGCTCAGCGACGACTGCGCCGCGGCCTCCTGCTGCTCATAGACGTTCGCGTCACGCACCAACCCGTCACGCACCCCGTGCAGCATGTTCACGATGTTGCGAAACGCCGTCTGCATCTGCCCCATCGTGTCCAACGACGTCCGCTCGGCGATCCCGGTCCACCCGGCACCGGAAATACTCTGCGACGACGCGAACATCCGCCGCGCCTCATCCTCAACCGTCTGAGCATGCACCTCAAACCGGCCGGCCATATCCCGCATCAACTGCGGATCAGTCATCAAACGCGAAGCCATAATCGCCTCTCCCTACTGTGTAACCATCATTGTGTAATCATCACTGTCAGAACAACTCCGGTGCGTATCCGGCCGCCGGTGGCCGCGCCATCACGGTCGGCCGGATCCCGTAGCGCGGTCCGGCGGCACTGCCGCCGCGAGCCATTCCCGCCAGTGGCACACCGGGAGCACCGTGGCCACCGGTCGGTGCCGCCGCCGGGCTGTGCCCGGGCAACACGTTGGCCGCAGCCGCGGTCGGCGTCGCCGCGTTCCACGATGCGGGCACCGACAGAACACCGACCGGGGTTGCCCGCGCCATCCCCGCCGACACCGATGCCGGGGCCGAGCCCAGCCCGCCGGTCGCCGAGGCCGGTAGGCCGGCACTGGCCAACATCGCCGTGGTGGCCGGTTGGACGGCGGGCAGAGCCGGCGCGAAGCTGCCGGGTGCAAAGCGCCCCGGCACGGCCTCGTTGAACTCCTGCACGACCGCCATGTCGGCGATCATCGAACTGGCCACCGCCGGGTTGATCATCCCGGTGGAGGTCAACGTGTTCCAGATGTTGGCGTTCGGTCCGATGCCCGCGGCCCCGGCGTCGCCGAGGATGCCCCCGGACTCCCCGGAGTTGAACAGACTTCCGAGCAGACCCGACAGCACGTTCTGGGTGCCTCCCGCGCCGGATCGAGCCCCCGCTTCGCTCTTCGCCGCCTCCTGCAGCCCCTGCCCGGCGGGGTTGGCGTTCTGGGTCGGCGTAGCAAACGGCGCCAGTTGGGCGGCGGCCCCGGCGCTGGCGGCGTAACCGTACATCGCCGTGGCGCACTGCGCCCACATCTCCATGTAGAGCGCCTCAGTGGCCATGATCGCCCCGGTGTTCTGCCCCAGGAAATTCGTCGCGATCAACGACGCCTGCAGGCTCCGATTGGCTGCGATCACCGGCGGCGGCGTCGTCAACGCGAAGGCCCCGTCGAACGCCGCCACCACCGCACGTGCCTGCATCGCGGTCTGCTCGGCTTGGGTCGCGGCGGTATCCATCCACATCAGGTGCGGCGTGACCTTCGTCGCCATCGCCGCCGACGACGGGCCCAACCACTCCTCGGTCGCCAGCCGCGAGATCACGGCCTTGTACGAATTCGACGTCGACTGCAGGTTGGCCGACAACCCGTCCCAGGCGGCGGCCGCGGCCTGCATCGTCGCCGAACCATCACCGCCGTAGATCAAGGCGGCGTTGATCTCCGGTGGACGTGCGCCAAAGTCAACAAACATCACCGGCCCCTTCCGGTTTAGGCAGCACCTGCCGCGTTCGCGGCTTCGGTCACCGCGTAGGCGTCGGCGTTGCCGCTCAACACAGCAACGAACTGCTCGTGGATGGCTGTGGCCTGGGCGGCCACCGCCTGGTAATGCTGGGCGTGGGCCACGAACTGCGCGGTGGTCAACATCGACACCTCGTCGGCGCCGGCGGGGAAGACCCCGGTGGTCGGACCGGCCGCAGCGGTGTTGCCGGCCTGCACGGCGGAGCCGATACCGGTCAGTTCCGCGGCGGCGGCGGTCAGAAACTCGGGTTGAGTGAAGACGAAGGACATGGGTTACCTCCTGACGGAACGCAGCGCCGATCAACGCCTCCCGCGTTTCCGCCGCAGGCATGCCCGCAGGATCGGCACGCTCACACACAGCGAGCGCGCACGAAAACGGCGGGGAGCCAGTCTTTTTCAGGCAGCGGAGATGATGCTGGAGCCGGATCGGAACGGACTGATCATCGAAGCCGGATAATGACTATCGCTGGGACTCAATCTCGCCCTCACCTCCTCACAGCCAGGACACACGGGGGTGTCGCCACGCGTGCACAGTCAGGGGAAGAAGCAACCCGACTGATGTGTCGGGCGCCGCACCCCTCTCGTCTGAGTTTCGGCACTGCACGGCGTATCCGGTTCTCCCGAAAGCCACTTGGGCTCAACCCTTAAGCCGGGAGGAGCTGTCCTGACCCGGGGCGTCTCTCGACGTTCAAGGTCAGTGGCCTTTGTCCATGCAGACGCCTCACCTAGCGAGGTGCATGCAACAGCAATACTGACACCGTCTGCGCTCGCCGTCAACTCGACGCGCTGACCAGGGCCCGGCCGCGGAGTCCGTGCGGCTGACCCGGCGTGGAGCGAACTACGATGCGCTGTTCTTGTTTTCGGCGACCGCTGCGTTCAGTCCCTCCGCCAAGTCCTCGGCGGTGAGTTCTTTGAAGCGCAACAGCTGGCTTTCGTCGAACTCGGTCAGGTCGCTGGCCAGCAGCGCGTCCAGGTCCTCGTCGTCGAGACGGGCGTTGCGGTGATCGCGGGCCTTCTCCACGACGTTGCGCACGAAGCCGGCGTTGCCCAAGACGTCGATCCCGCGGATGAGATCGCCGTCCTCGGAGTAGTTCTCCTCCTCGTAGAACTCCGTGTAGGAGGGCAACAGCACCGCCACCGCCTCGTCGGTGATGACGTCCTCGTTTTCGCGCCCCATCAGCTGGGTCAGCGCGATCAACTCCGGCGGGGTGTAGCTGTAGAACTCGATGACCGTGGAGAACCGTCGCCGCAGCCCGGGGTTGACGTCGAGCATCTTCTCCATCGCGTTGGCGTATCCGGCACCGAAGACCACGAGTTCGTCGCGGTGGTTCTCCATGTACAGCAGCACGGTGTTGATGATGGCGTTGCCGTACGGGTCGCCCTGGGAGTAGCCGCGCTCGTGCAGGGTGTGCATCTCGTCGAAGAAGACCGCTCCACCGAGAGCCCCTTCGAGCATCTCCTCGGTGTTCTTCTCCGCATCGGCCATGTGGCGGCCCAACAGCTTGGTGCGGCTGGTCTCCACGACCAGGGGTTTGCGCAGCACCGTGAGCCCGCACAGCTGTTTGGTGAA
This sequence comes from Mycolicibacillus parakoreensis, assembly GCF_022370835.2. The sequence goes on along the minus strand of NZ_CP092365.1, from coordinate 1,138,492 downwards.
CGCGCGCGCCACGGACGTTTTGCCGGTCCCGGGCGGGCCGAGCAGCAGCGCATGGCGGGAGCTGACCGGAACCGGCAGGCCCATCTTCTCGCGGGCCAGGTTCACCTTGGTGGTGGATTTGATCAACCGGATCTCGCGTTTGGCCCGCTCCATGCCCAACATGGCGTTGAGTTCGGCGTCGCCCTCGGCCAGATACTTCGCCGCGGTCTCGGCGTGCCGCGCCGCCTCGGCCTGCTCGCGGGTCGGCGCGCTGTCGACGTCCCACGGGTCGGTGCGTGCCTCGATCGTCTCCGGGTCGGTGATGATCAACCCGTACTCGCGGTTCTCCAGCGCCTCACGGGCCGGGCCGAAGGTGGCGTCGCGGGAGTACACCCGGCGCAGCAACTCCACCGCCTCGTCCTCACGGCCCAGATGGCGCAGGCACAGCCCCTGGGTGTAGAGCGCGACGTTGGCGGCCGCCGGGACGCGGTCGCCTTCGATGGCTTCCGATGCGCGCCGAGTGGCCTCCTCGAAGACCCCCAGGGAGGCCAGGGCGGTGGTGGCCATCGCCGCGGCCGCGGCCTTCAACTCGGGGCTGCGCCACATCGTCGCGGCGGGGAACTGGGTCAGTACGTCGGGCCAGCGCCCGGTACGGAAATACAGCAGACCCCGCACGTAGCTGAGCACTTCGGCATCGATCGGCTGACGCGCGGTGGTCTCATCGAGCAGTCGGGCCGCCTCGTCATAGCGTTTGGCCTCCAGGAGCGCGGCGGCATAGGCGGCGGCCAATGATTCGACACTGCCGATCGCCAGCCGCAGAAACAGCCCGTCGGAGACCTCGGGACGAAACTGCAGGTCGGCCACGCCGAGCCGCCGGGTCTCCCACCCGAAGGTCTTCACCGCGGCCCAGGCGTTGGCGACCACCTCGAGACTGTCGTCACCGGCCAGGATGCGGGCCAGCCACGCGTCGCACATGCTCGGATCCAGCGCGGTGGCGGTGCTGAACATCTGGGCGGCCACCTTGGGGTTGTTGCTCGGCTGCAACCCGTTGACCGAGATCCCGGAGGCCAACAGCCCGGCGACCATCGCGTTGCGGGCGTCGCTTCCGCTGGACTGTGGACCGGTCATTGCCCAGCCTCGACCGGGCTCGGCGTCTCCCTCTGGTGCAACGGCACGCTCAGGTCTTCGTCGCGTCCAAGAGCACGGCTGGGCAACGTCAACGTCCGTGATGGCACCGGAAGACTGGCCGATACCGCGCGAAGTTGTTGCCCGGTAAGACGATTCAGCCCTTTCCACGCCTTCTTCGCCAGTCGGTCCGCACTGTGCTGTCGCACCCAGGCCGACACCTGAACCTCCCCGTGTCGCTGCCGGAGCCGCACGGTCACCACCGTCGCGTCGGTGTCGGATTCGGCGAGCTGGTCGAACGTCTCGACGTCGATGTCCTTCGGTGAGACCCAGAACGACGTCACATAGCTGACGGTTTTGGCGTCCCGGCGCTGCTTGATGAACCGCAGCCGCACCCGACTGTCGGCCGGCTGCAAGCCGGCCAGCACCAGAGTGTCCAACTCGCCGATCTCGTCGGCGGTGAGCGGCCACGCGTCGAAGCGCCGCCGACCGAGGTCGTCGGCGATCCGTTCGGCGGCGGCCGCGACGGTGGAGGCAACCGAATCGCGCACCGCTATCGCACCGACGTTGCTTTGCGGGTTCATCCGCAGCACCAGCCAGGCACCGGGTCGAACTGCGGTGGTGTCAGCGTCGGTGGTGGCGACGGTGAGGATGTCGATTTCGTCGAGGTGGACGTCGAACTGCTGCAGACCGTCGGCGATCACCTGCACCGGTAGGTCAGCGGCGTCGGCGGAGTCGGGCCGACTGTGCCGGCCCGCGGCGGCCTCCACCGGCGTCGCGACCGCAACCACGGCCACCAGCCCGCCGCGGTACTCGCGCACCCCGACGGTGGCGTGACCGTAGCGTCGATGATGGTCGATGGCCGCCGTGCGCCCGGCCGCCAGTTTCGGCTCCACCTTGGTGAAGAAGTTGCGCACCCAACGGCCGACGAGCGTGCTCAACGACACCCCGCGGACTGCCAGCAGCACCATCAACGCGAGCACCGCGGCGACACCGATCCCAACCCACCAGGCGATGTCGGGTCGCCAGGTACCCGGCCAATTGCTGACCAGCACCATGATCGCGACGTCGATGAGAAAGACCACGGTCAGCGGCAGCCAGCCGACCGCCAGCCCCAACCGACGCTGCGCCTTCACTGCTGGTCCTCCGACCGGCGCACCATCGCGGTCGCGCCCAGCACCGCACCGGCGATGAGCAGGGCAGCCGCCAAGCCGCCGGCAGCCACGTAGATCGGCACCATGTTGCGCGGCGTCTCCGGTGGGGGCAGCTCCAAGGGCGCCGAGAGCCGTTCCGGTGGCTGTGCGGGCCCGGCGGGCACATCCCAGGTCAACGCCGCCACCGGATCGATGACGCCGTAACCGACCTGGTTGTCCACCCCGCGCGCCGGCGGGTGCGCCGTGCTGGTGAGCCGGTGGATGATCTGGTGGTAGGTGAGGTCGGGATACCTGGCGCGCACCAGAGCGGCGACCCCCGAGACGATCGCGGCGGAGTAGGCGGGACCGGCCGGGACCAGTTGCGTGTTGTCCGGGCCGTCGAAGGCGTTGATCAGCCCGTCGTCGCGGTTGGACAGCCCGACGATGTCGGAGCCCGGCGCGGCGATCGACACCCACGGGCCGGAGAGGCTCAAGTCGGCCAGCGGCACGCCGTCGGAGTTCACCGCGCCCACCGTCAACACGTAATCGTCGAACCACGCCGGGGTCACCACTGTATTAACACCGTTCCAATTGCGAGGGTCGTTGGGCCGCAAGGGGTCGTAGGCCGGGTTCTTCTTGCAGTCGCGCTGGCCGATGTCGCCGGCCGCCACCACGATGACGGCGTCCTTGTCGACCGCCGCGTAGTGCACCGCCGCGCCGAGTTCGGGGACGTCGATCATGGTGCGGGTGTTCATGCACGTGACGGTGGAGATGTTGATCACCCGGGCGCCGAGGTTGGCGGCGTGCACGATCGCGCGCGCCATGGTGCGCATATTGTCGATCTTCTCCCGCACCTGCGGATCCTGGTCGCCGAACGCGTCTTTGGGACTGAAAGCCGCACTGGACTGCCTGATCGAGATCAACTCGACGTCGGGTGCGACCCCGTTGAAGGCGTCCGGTCCGGTAGGTGGTGGCGGGTTGGCCGGCGCCTCGACGACGTTGTCGACCGCGGCGACGTGTCCGCCCCCGGAATAGGCGCCACCGGTCACCAGCCCCGACCGGTTGTTGGCGGCCGGGCCGGGTTGCGGCGCAGGCGGGCCCTGCGGGGGGCCTTGGCCGGGTTCCGGCGGGGCCGGCTCGGCCGGCGCCGGCTCCTCGGCCGGTACCGGCACCGGCGTGGGGACCTCCAGGGTGATGGTCTGCGGCGGGGGCGGTGGCGGCGGCGCCTCGGTCGTCGGCACCGTCGGCGGCCGGCGGGTCTCCCGCGGTGGGGGCAGCGGAGCGATCGCGCCCGCCGGCGCCGCACCGATCAGGGAGGCCACCACCGTGCCGTGGGCGTCGCAGTCGGAGAGCCCGTCCCCGCCGGCCATGACATAGTCACCGCCGCCGGTGAGGTTCGGCAGCCGCGGATGCGGCGTCACCCCGGTGTCGATGACCGCCACCTTCACCCCGGCGCCCCGGCCGAACCGCCACGCCTCCGGGAGATTGAGCATGTCCATGAACTTCGGCTGCACGCGGAAGTCGCTGCCCGGCGCGACCGCCCCGTCGACGCAGTAGGCACTCTGTCGCATCTCCTGTTCCGGGCCGGGCGGGCCGTCCGGCGGCGTCGCCCCCACGTCGATGACCGGCGGCGCGATGGCGAGCGCGGTCGGGGCGGCGAGCAGCGGATGGGCCGCGATCATCGCCACCGTGCTGGTCGCCGCCGCCACCCGCCTACCGATACCGGATCGCTTCATAGACATTCATCAACCAGAAGCCCAGTGGGAAGATCGGCATCAAGCACAGGTACTCGATCCACTCCACCAGCTTGCGGAACAGCGGACTGTAGACGGTGTTGGGCACCACGGCCGCGGCGATCAGCCCCCCGGCCGGCAGCAGCAACAGCAGGGCCACCCCCGCCGAGAGCATGGCCGGGGTCTGCAGCTCCACGATGTAGCGCACCACCACGCCGACCACGACGAAGACCGCGGTGAGGGTCACCGTGATCGACTGGCCCCGATCGCGGAACGACCGGCCGCGCAGCAGCAGGACGGTGGCCACCAGGGTCGCGATCAGCAGCGGCAGCCAGCGCCGCTCGGCATGCGGGTCGGCCAACCCGACGGTGGTCACCACCACCAGCACCCCCAGGGCCACGAGCAGACCGGAGAGCAGACCACGAGCGCGTTCGGCGTGCAGCATGACCTGTCGGATCGATTCGGGGCCCTCCAAGACCGGCGCCTGGTCGGCCGCGGTCACCACCGTGGTGGGCAGGTCCGGCCGGACCTCGAACACCCATTGGCTGGTGGCCGACGGGAACACCGGCAGCCGGATGCCGGCCAGCCACCGGACCAGGGACGCCGCCGTGTGGTAGAAGAACATGCTGAGCAGCAGCACGCAGGTCAGCAGGGTCACCGCGCCGGTCAGCAGGGTCATCCGCAGCACCGCGGCCACCGTGACCGCCAGCCCGAGCACGATCACCGTGGAGTACAGCGCCAGCCGACGCCCGGTGAACCGCAGCATCAACAGCGCGGCGACACCGGCCACTCCGAATCCGAGTGCGGCGTGGGCCGCCGCCACCGGCCCGGGCACCGCGGCCGCCGCCGCCACCGACAGCGGGGGCAGGGAGCCGACCAGCAGCGTGTCGGCGAGTCGGTAATCGCGCAGCGTCTCGGCCCGGACCAGCATCAACGCCGCCGTCACCAGCACCAGCACCGCCACGATCCCGCCGTACACCGCGGGCAGCCAACTGTCGTGGCCGTACCGCCACCAGCCGAGCAGGCCGGTGACCAACAGCACCCCGCCGGCCAGCAGAGCCACCCCGACCTGAACCGCCGAGCCGGCGGTGAGCGGTTTGAACCGTTGGGCCAGGGTGACGGCCACCGCCGTGGAGATGTGTTCGATGACCGGGGACCGGTGCTCGGGGTCCTCGACATACCGTAGCCAGAGCCGGTCCCCGTCATACACGCGTTGTTCGGTCAGCGATTGGGCGGAACGCAACGCGGTGCCGTCGACACGGCACAGCACCCACCGGCCCCGGCCCTCGGCCTGCAGCGGGGACTCCTCCAGCTCCAGCAGGCGGTCGTTGACCACGGTCAGCAACGGGTCGATCATCACCGACACCGGCGCTTCGGCGTCGAGCAGCATCCCGATCTGGACGCCGTCGCCGGCCATGATGGCCACCACCGCCGCCCGCGGAGCGCTGGCGGCGTGACCGTCGGGCTGGGACGGGTCCGCTACCATCGCGGTCATCGCCGCACCGGCTGCAAGTCCGAATTCATCTGCTCTACCTCGTGGTTCGTCATGTCGTTGTCATCCTAGAGTCGGGCGGCGCCGACGGCATCCCGCCGGGCCCGCCGATCACCCCCGGGCGGCGATCCGCTCAGACCCGCCGATGGGTCTTCCACGATCCGAACGGCACGGTGTCGAGCACCGTCTGCACACCCACCTGCACCAGCTGCGGGGTGGCCGGGCAGATCGCCAGCCACTTCTGGCTGGATCCGACGGTACGGGCCTGCTGATACATCGCCAGGCGGCCCGCCGACCCGTCCTTGAGCGAGAGCACCGACGCGCTGGACTCGCGGGCGTCGTCGCGATACTGGCGCGCGTAGATCGCCGCCTCCGCCGCCGGTTCGGACAAGGCCTGGCCGAGGGCGGCGATCGTTGCCGCGGTGAGTCCGATGCGGCGGAGATCGCCGCTGGAGAACACGTTGAACCCGGCGGCCTGCCAGGCTTTGGTGACCGACAGCATCTCGTCGAGCGGCACATTGACCGCGGTGATCACCGCCGGGTCCGCGTGGTTGATCGACTCCATGGCGCCGGTCACCAGCGCGGCGATCGACGCGGCATCGTCGACCGACACGTCATCGACGGTGATGTCGGTGCCGACCCGCACCGCCGAGACCCAGTGGTCGTCACGGCGGGCCAGTACCACCCGGAACTCATTGTCGGGGATGTCGCGGGAGCCGACCTGTTTGTCATCGACGGCGGGCTGCTCCCCCTGGTCGGGGTTGTCCTGGTGTCGCTGGATCGCGTCCTCACTGACGCCGTAGCGCAGTTTGCCGTAGGACAGCAGCGCCACCACCTCGATGTCGGGCACGGCCAGCACCCCCATCCGTTCGGCGACCTCCTCGTTGACGGTGAGGTCGTCGTCGACGACGATGCCCTGCTCGCGCATCACCGCCATGCCGGGGTGCTCTTTGAGCCAGTCGGTGGATTCCGACGTCGACACGAACGGCCGGCAACGCAGCTCCGGTGCCACGTGACGGATGTCCAACAACGCTTGCAGAAGCCAAAAGCCTTCGACGTTGACGGTGATGTCGGTACGGCTGTGTTGTTGCTCCATCGCTACTCCGGGGTTGGTCTGGCCGGGACGCCGCAACGCGGCAGCACACTCGGCGTGTGCTGCCGCGTTGGGGTTGAGGTTAGAGCCAGCTGGAGCCGACCGCCGAATCGGTGGAAGCCATGTTGTTGCCGGCGTTTTGCACCTTGGAGCCGTGGGTGGCCGCCTGCTGGTAGATCACCTGGAAGTTGCGACCCAACTGGGTGATGAACTCCTGGCAGGCCGCCGAACCGGCACCACCCCAGAAGTCCCCGGCCGCCACCACATCGCGGATGATCGCCTGATGCTCGGCCTCCAACGACGCCGCCTGCGCCTTGATCAACGCCCCATGAGCATTGACATCACCGAACTGGTAGTTAATCGTCATCGTCAAATCCCTTCGATAAAAGTCGGATCTCAGCTGCTCAGCGACGACTGCGCCGCGGCTTCCTGCTGCTCATAGACGTTCGCGTCACGCACCAACCCGTCACGCACCCCGTGCAGCATGTTCACGATGTTGCGAAACGCCGTCTGCATCTGCCCCATCGTGTCCAACGACGTCCGCTCGGCGATCCCGGTCCACCCGGCCCCCGAAATACTCTGCGACGACGCGAACATCCGCCGCGCCTCATCCTCAACCGTCTGAGCATGCACCTCAAACCGGCCGGCCATATCCCGCATCAACTGCGGATCAGTCATCAAACGCGAAGCCATCTTGGCAACTCCTTACTGGAAAAGTCGTGTCGTTCCTGCTGTTTTTCTTACCGACAATGATCGCATATCCGCTGGTTGATACGCCCCTTTCCCGTTACCCGGCAGACAGCGGTCGTGGCATGGTGAACGAGCGGGGCCCGATCCGCAGGACACCATCGCCGATGCCGCGACCGGCACCGGCGCCGGCCCCGGACAGTGGCACCCCACCCAGCATGTGCCCCGCCGTGTTCGGCGTGCTCAGCGCCGAACCGAGGTTGGGTGCGGCCAGTGTGGGGTTGAGCGCCTTGGCGGCCCCGGCCCAGCCGCCCGGCACCGACAGCCCGCCCAACCGGGACGCGTTGGCCATGCTCGCCGACAGGGGCGCGGACGCCGCCGGTGCCGACCCCAGCGCGCCGCCGCCCTGTCCCATCGCGGCGGCCAACCCCGGGATCGTCACCATGGTGGGCCCGGTGACCGCATCGCTGACGGCATCGCTGGACGAACTCGACGTCTTGGTCATGCTCTGGAGCAGCCCCTGGCTGTTTTTGAAGATGCCGGCCAGACGGTAGGGCGGTTCGAGGGTGTCGTTGAGCGCGTCGTTGGGCGTGTACCCGTCGTACAGGTTGCTGAGGTAATCGGTCACCGGGTTGGTGGCCTTGTCCTCCGCCCCTGCAGCGCCATCGGCGGCGGCCTTGGCGGTGGCTGCCGCCTGGGAGGACTGGTTGGTGTTCTCCCGGTCGACACTGAACTGCGGGAGCGTACTGGACTGCTCGGTGCTCGCCGCGTAGCTGTACATCGCCGCCGCGCACTGCTCCCACATCTGCATGTACGCCGCGTCGGTGGCCATGATCGCCGGCGCGTTGCGGTTGAGGAAATTCGTCGAGATCAGCGCCATCTTCTGGCTGCGGTTGGCCGCGATCACCGGGGGCGGCACCATCGACGCGAACGCGGTCTCGTAGGCGGCCGCCTGGGTGGCCGCCTGCATGCCGGCCTGCCCCGCCTGCGCCGACGTCTGGTTCAACCACTGAATGTGCGGCGCCGCCGCCGCCGCCATCCGCTGGCCCGACAGACCGTGCCATTTCGCCGTCAGGCCACTGACCTGGCTCTGGTAGGCCGCCGCCGCGGTGCTCAATTCCTTGGCCAAAGCCTGCCACGCCGACGCCGCCTCCAGCAGTGGCGCCGCGCCCGGACCGGTGTATATCCGGGCCGCATTGATCTCGGGAGGTACTGCCCCGAAGTCCATGAACATGACTGACCCTCGATCTATCCGGAGAACCGCCTAAAGAACCGACGCCCGGTTCGCGGCTTCGGTCAGCGCATACGATCCCGCGCTGGCCTGCAACGTCGCCACGAACTCCTCGTGGATCGCCGCAGCCTGGGCCGCCACCGCCTGATACATCTGACCCGCCTGGGCGAACCGTGACGCCGCGAACGTCGACACGTCGTCGACCGCCGCCGGAACCACACCCGTCGTCGGTGCCGCCGCAGCCGCGTTCCCGGCGTTCAGCGCGGTACCGATCGACTCCAACTCGAAGGCCGCAGCGGTCAACAGCTCCGGCTCAACCGTCAACAACGACATTGCATCCTCTCCCGATTGTCAGCAGCAATCTCTCTGCCCCAGACATTAGAGGGCAAACTCGCCCGGATCAGCTCAGGACGCCTACTGTTCACCCGACGTCGACAACTGTTCACCTTGGGTAACGGTCCGGTAATCCACCGGTGCCGCAGACCCCCGAAAAACGCTGGCCACCTGTGTCGATTTAACATCGACGGCGATGACGGGAGGCGACCGGACACCGTCGGGCGCGGGGCCGATCGCCGCCCGCCGCGAGAAAAATTCAGGGCGCGACAAACCCGGTGACCGGGCGTCGGCGACCGCCACCCAGCAACGTTTTCACGGTGATCGGAGCCACGGTCGCCGGCCGATGCGCGCCGCGTCACAGTGCACCCGAGTCGGGCCGGGAGCCGAGCCGCGCCGATCAGCGGCAGACCGGCCGGTCGCTAGCCGGCGGAGAGCGGTCGCGACATGACGAACGGGCGGGGCCCCACGCGGACGACGCCGTCGCCGCCGGCCGCCCCCTGGCCCGCCCCGCGCATGCCCGCCAACGGCATCCCGCCGAGCATCGGCCCGGCACCGTGGGACCCGCCGACACCGGCGGCCGCCGACGACAGACCCCCGCCGGGGGTGAGCCCCTTGGCGGCGGCGGCCCAACTGCCCGGCACCGACAATCCGCCCAACCGCGGCGAGCCGGCCAGTTTCGCCGCGATCGGCGCCGCGGCCCGCGCGGCACCCAACGCTCCGGCGTTGCCCCAGCCCCCCAGCAGTCCCGGCGTGATTACGCCGGTGCCGCCGAGCAGCCCCCCGGTCGCGCCACCGGTCATCGACGCCGGCGCCAGCAGTGCCGGCGCGATGGACGAAATCACCGACATGAGGTGGTAGCCGACGGCGAGCGAATCGTAGGGGGCCCCACCCAAGTCGCTGAGGCCGGGAAGGTATTTGCTCCACGATTCGGGCAGGGCACCCAGGATCGGAAACGTGCCCTGCGCGGCGCCGGCGGCACCGGTCTGGCCTCCGGTGGAGGTGCCCATGCTGCCCAGCACGGTCCGCGTCGCGGTGTCGGCTCCGGCCTTACCGGCCGACAGCGCCTGGGATGCCTGCCCGGCCGGATTGGTGTTCTGCTGGTCCGGACTGAACTGCGGCAACGCACTGGACTGTTCGGTGGCCGCCGCATAGGCGTACATCGCCGCGGCGCACTGCGCCCACATCTCCAGGTACAACGCCTCGGTCGCCATGATCGCCGGGGTGTTCTGCCCGAGGATGTTGGTCGCGATCAGCGACATGTTCAGACTGCGGTTGGCCGCGATGACCGGCGGTGGGGTGGTCGACACGAACGCCGCCTCGTAGGAGGCCGCCTGCGCCGCCGCCTGCAGAGCCACCTGCTCGGCCTGCGCCGACATCTGGTTCAACCACCGGATGTGCGGCGCGGCCGCCGCGGTCATGCGCTCACTGCCCACGCCGTGCCAGCCCGCCGCCAGGCCACTGATCTCACCCTGATACGCCGCCGACGCCGCGCTCAACTCCCCGGCAAGTCCCTGCCAGGCCGTCGACGCTGCCAGCAACGGGGCCGCGCCGGGACCGGTGTAGATACGGATCGCGTTGATCTCGGGCGGCAACAGCCCGAAGTCCATGAACATGCTCGCCCTTGGCCTACCTGAACAATCGCCTACACAACCGCCGAAACAACCGTCGCGGAGCCCACCGTCGCAGTGGTCAACCAGTCCGGTTCAGCAGCCAACACCGACATCCACTCCCCTTCGCTCGACGGCCCGAAGCAATCACTCTGGCACCGAGATTAGTGGGCAAACTCCGTTAGATCAGCCCAGGACGCCAACTGTTCACCCGGCGTTGACCACTGTTCACCCGGAGTGCGCGCCCGGTCACACTCGCCGGGCCGCGCCGCCGAAAACGCTGGCCACCGGTGCCGATATCGCGCCCGTCGCTCGACTCCCCGGGGGTCGCGCCGCCGCGCGGAGTGCGTGCCGCCGGTAAGAATCAGGGCGCGATTAACCCTCGGGCCGGTCTCGCCGACATCCACCCAGCAAGCTCCCGCCGGTGATCGGGCACACACCCGAACCCGCTTTGCGCACCGGTCACCGGCCGGCGCGCCGTCACGGGGTCGGCTTCGCTACCGGCTGTTCTCCGGTCGCCGCCGGGCGGCGTAACTCGGTCGCCGCCACCTGGACGAACACCCCGGTGTCCTCGGCCATCAGCAGGCCCCGGCCGCGCGGCAGCGGACCGCCCTTCATCCTGCCGCGGATGAACCCCTCGTCGGGGTCGGCGTCCATCACCAACAGCGGCGTGTTGGCCTGGTGCAGGGCACGCAGCACCGGGTCGCTGCCGGCCGAGGCCCACCCACCGAAGGTGCGGGTGGCGATGACGTGCAGGCCGACGTCGGAGGCGCGGTTGACCCATGCAGCGGCCTTGTGCAGCGGCGAGTCGAAGCCGGCCGGCAACTGCTGGATGTCGTCGATGATCAAAAAGATCTCCGGCCCGCTCCACCAGGACTGGCTCATCAGCTCCTCCGCCGACAACCCCGGTGGCGGTTCACGCCCGGCCAGGGTGACCGCCAGCTCGTCGACGAGGGCGTTGACCCCGTCGAGGTTGTAGGCGAACCGTTCGATGTAGTCCGAGCCCAAGGTGGTCAGCAACTGGCGGCGCGGGTCGATCAGCCACACCTGCGCGCTCGGTTGGGTGGTCGGCGGCGCGGTGCTGCCGCCGGGGGCGTACACCCGGCTGATCTCGGCCATGATCGTCGCCAACGTGGTGGTACGACCGCATTCGCGACGGCCGGTGACCATCAGGTGCGAGTTCTCGGCGAAGTTCAGATAGACCGGCTGCAGGTCCAGTTCGGAGATGGCCCACGCGATCCCGCCGGCGCCGACGCCCTCGCGGTGATCGGCGGCGGCCAGCTCACGCAGCTGGTCGAGCTCGAACCAGGACGGCAGCCGGCGCACCGGGCGAGCCCGGCCGGTCGCGACCTGGGCGACCTCCCGCACGATGCTGTCGGATTCGAACACCCGCTCGGAGGTGCTCGCCGCCGCCGGCCGCGCCACCAAGGTGTGCAACCCGGACTGCGGGTCGCTGTCCAGCCGCACATAGTTCACCGGAACCATGCCCCGCCCGGGTTTGACCGGGACGTCCTTGGCGAAGCGCGAACGCACCAGTTTGGCGTCTTCGACCGCCGACAGCCGCAGCTCGATGCGGGAGCCGAAGCCACTGCGCACCGGCGGGCGCAACTCAGACTCGCGGTCGGCGGTGACCACCACGTGCACCCCGAACGACGGCCCCTGGTTGATGATCTGGTTCACCTGCTCGATGAGGACTTCGTTCTCCTCGGCCAGCGCCCGGTAGTTGTCGATCACCAGGAAGACGTCGGCGAACCCGTCATCGGGCACGCTCCCGGGCTCGCCGCCGAATCGGCGGGCCCGGAACACCTCCATCGAGGCGACGTCGTACTCCAGGAAGCTGCGTTTGCGGTCACGCACCAGCGCCAGCATCTCCGCGACGGTGCGCCGCACCCCGTCGGGGTCGGTGGGGCCGGCTACCCCACCGACGTGGGGCAGCCCGGACACCGTCATCAACGCGGTCCCGCTGTAGGCCAGGCAGTAGAACTGCACCTGCTCGGGGGTGTGGGTCAGGGCCGCCGAGCAGATCAGGGTCTGCAGGGCGGTGGTCTTTCCGGCCCCGCCGGCACCCAGGATCAACAAGTTGGCGCCGGGACCGGAGGTGTCCACCGTCCACGGCGGCTGGTCGTGCTTGTACGGCCGGTCGATGACCCCGACCGGAAAGATCAGGTTGGCGTCGGCCGCGTAGTTCTCCTGCCACGGACGCCCGAGAAAGCGGTTGACCAATTCATCGACCGCCAGGGGAACGTCCAACGGCGGCTGCCACAGCCGGTACGGCTCGAAGTCCATCCTGCGCAGCTGGTCGATGATCACCGTGCCGACCTTCGGCGTGCGGATGTGCTCCTCTTCGTCCTCCTCGTCGGGTTCGATGACCGGTGGCGTCTGCTCGACGACCGGCTCGATGTCCTGACCGCCGATGGCGACCTCCACCGGCGTGAATCCGGTGGTGAACAGCTGCGGGCGGATGTAGTCGACCGAATGGGTCAGTGGCGCATCGCCATCCACCAGGGAGCGACCCCGTCGATAATCCCGCCACAGGAACTCCGCCTGAAACCGGGTCACCTCGTCGCCGCTCTTGCGGAAGTAACCCAAACCGGCCTGGGCGGGTAGGTTCACCGCATTCGGCACGCCCGCGGCCTGCGCCGCGCCGGCGGTGCGCGCCTTGAGGACCAGCCGGTACCCCATGTTCTCCATCAGCTTTTCCGCGCGACTCTCGATCGTCTGGGAGGCCATCATCAGGTGGATCCAGTAGGCGCGTCCCTGGCGTCCGATCGAGTCGAGGACCTCCACCGCGGTGGGCATGATGCGGAACCACTCGTAGAACTCATCGATGACCACCACCAGCATCGGAAGCGGCTCCATGTCCTCGCCGCGGGCCCGCATGCGGGCGCGAATCTCGTTGTATTCGCGTGCGTCGTCGGCACCGGCGGTGTCGCAGACCGCTTTACGACGCGCGATCTCACCCCACATCGCCTCCAGGAACCGCTCCATCAGTGCCTGGTCTTCCTCCAGGTCGGTGATGATGCGGGAGACGTGCGGCACACCGGCGAAAGGCTTGACCGCCGAACCACCCTTGAGGTCGGCCAGCACGAACTGCAACTGGTCCGGTGGGTGGGCCAGCAGCAGCGATTCGATCACCGTCCGCACCAGCGTCGACTTACCCGATCCGGTCGTTCCGGACATCACCCCGTGCGGGCCGTCGCCGCCCTCGTCGAGCGACTTCATGTCCAAGAACAGCAGTTCGCCGTTGTCGGAGCGGTTTCCGAACGGGATCCGCAGCCGGTCGCGGGACAGCATCGCACTGCGGCTGGCCCACAGCGCTTCGAAATCGATGCTGCCGGCGTCTTCGATACCGTAGTAGGACAGAATGTCTCGTGCGCCGATGTAGGCAACCCGCTGACCGATCTCCTCGTATGCCTCGGCCAGGCGCCAGTGCGCCATCCGCTGGGCGAACCGCTCGGCATCGAGCACGCTGATCTGGTCGGCGAGGGCGAAGAACCATTCGTTGTCGTCGATGACCATCCAGGTGTCGCGGTCACGCGGCAGCGCCTCGATCACTCCGTGGTCGTCGGTGAACCGCAGTGTTCGTTCCGGTGCGGCGCAGGCCGGCACCGAGGAACCGGTCACGTCGATGAACGTCATCCCGTCGATGCCGTCGCCGCTGATCGCATAACCCCACTCCTCGGTGGCGACATCGGCGATGATCACATAGTGCGGCGTCGGCAGCTCCGACTGCGCATTGGCGAAGCGGGGCATAAACGAGCCCCGTCCGGCGAACAGGTCACCGTGCTCGGCACCGAATTCCTGCACCGACGGGTACACCATCCGCGCGTTACCCGCGGCGTCGTGACGTCGCGGGTCACCGAAATGCGGCAGCCATTTGACCCAATCCCATTCGGCCACATCAGAACTCACCACGATCATGCGCAAGTGGTCGGGCCCGTGCGAGAAGGCGAGCTGGCAGATCACGGACCGAACCAACGCGAGGACCTGTTCGCGTTCCCCGACCAGCGCGTAGCCGGGCTCAGCGAGCAGCGAGACCATCTTCGGCAGGTTGTAGACCACGCTCTGGTAGTGGCCGAACTCCTGCAACGCCTTACCGGTCACCGGCTCCAGTTCGATGTCGGTGGGCATGTCGTTGGGCTCGCCCCAGGTCACCTCGGGGCGCACCATGCCGACACCGATGCGCGCGACACCGAAGTTGAGGTCCATGCCGTCGGGTCGGCGCTCCCACATCCGGTTGGATCCGACCGCGGCGGTCAGGCTCCGCGGCGCCGGGTGGAACCACCGGTAGTTGGCGTCCATGGAATCGGCGGACTCGCCGGCGGTCCGGCGCAGCCGGTCGAGCATCACCATGAACTGCCCGCGCATCGCGTCGAGCTTGGGCCGGCTCATCTGCTGCTGGCCGCCGCCGAAGCGTCCGCTGAACATCATCATCGCGACACCGCCGATCATGAAGATCGGGAAGATCGCCCCGGCACCGAGGAACATCCGCGACCCGCTGGCGACCGTCATCGCGACCATGCCGACCACCAGGCCGACCACCAGGACGCCGATCACCACCAGCCACCACGGCTTCTCCTCCGGGGGAGGGACACTCAGCGGTGTCGGCAGGCCCAGGTTCTCCGGTTTGACGGTCGGCGCCGGCGCCGGTGTCGGGCGCGCAAATCCACGCTTCACCTCGGTACCACCAATTCTTCAGGCTTCATATCGGTCGGTAGCGTGTCGTGCTGCACCAGTGCATCAGCGCGCGACAGGACGGGCCCATGCGCCAGCAGACGCAACGCCACCCATGGCGCGTGAGTGGGCGCCTCGGTGAGCCCCAAGGCTTTCCGCGCCTCATCGCTACTCTCCACGCCGTAGCGCACCCCCGACCGCGACAGCCACCACAGCGACTCCGTGGTCTCGGCGGCCGGGTCGTTGCCGGTGGCGACGATGAAGTTCGCGTAGCTGGGACCGAAGTAGACCCGGTCGGCCGTCGGGTCGTCCTCCGAGGCGCCGGCCTTGACCAACGACACCACCTTGTGCGTATCGGCCACCGGCACCGTCGGCCCGGAGATCACCTGCACGCGGGCCAACTCCTCGCCGTCGGCACGCTCCCACCACCAGCACGTGGCCGGATTCTCCCGGGTGTCGACCACATGCAACGGGCTGGTCGGGTAGGCCGACAGGTCCAGCCCGTCGACCACCGGCATGTCGCCCAGATCGGGGGGTTGGACGGTGGCCGGTTTGCCGTCCGGGGTGATCCCGGCATTCTGCAGGATCTGCGCGACCACCGGCGAGATCGTCTGCACGCCGTCGGTGAGCACCACCGAGTACTGCTGGGGTCCGCTGACCTGGGGGGTGACGATCACCGTGCCGACCGGCCCGGGCGCATTCGGGAATGCCGCCGGCTGGCCGACATTGGGCACCTGCGGCACCGACAGCTCCGGGCCGGGCAGCAGCGCGTCGTAGAGCGCCCGGCTCATCGGCCGGGCGCGCGCCACCTGCTCGGGGGTGAGCCCCAGCGGCAGCAGCACCGGGCGGTCGGCGGCGTCGATCCGGGAACGCCGGCCCTGCCGGATCACCCACGCCTCGTCGTCGTAGCGCAGCACCACCGCGTCCTGGTCGTCGAGCACCCGGCGACGCTCGGAGAGATCCGGGACGCCGTCGATCACGGTCGTGGTCACCGGCTCGGTGACCCCGGCGCCCAAGGTGGTGGTGACCGCGTCGCAGATCAGCCACGACGAGGTGCCCGGGTCGACCGGCGAGAAGTCCGAGGGGGCGCCGGGGATGCCCACCAGCGGGCCGTGGGGTTGCTCGGCGATCTGGCTTGACCGCACCTGGTGCGGGTTGTCCGCCCGACCGGAGATCAGCCGCGCCGACGCCAGGTTCAGCGCCGGATACAAGGTCTCGCCCACCCGCACGTAGAGGGCACCGGAGTCGCGGTCCTGGATGATCGGCGAGTCCCCCAGCTGGCCTGCCGGGCTCAGAAACGACCACAGCAGGGCTCCGATGCAGACCAGGCACGCCGCCGAGATCGACGCCAAGACCGCCAGCGACTGGCGACGGCCCGGCTCGACTTCCATGCGGACCCGCCACTGGGTCAACGCCAGCGCGGTCCGGCGCGCCAGAAACTGGTGACCGGTCATCTGGGTCCGGGTCGACAGCCCCAGCCCGGCGCCCTGTTCGGGTCGCCTGCGCTCCTGATCAGCGGCCACGACGCCCCGCAATCCGGCCGGTCGGGACCGGGAGCACGTAGCCGCCCGATTGCGGCGTCAACCTGCGATTCACACCCAATACCGTAGGCCACCCGCGGGGTGGCGCGCACACCCTGGCCGCGGCGTTCCCGCTCGTCACCTGCCGTTCACCCGCAGGTCGTCCAGACGTCGAAATAGAGTCGGGGGCATCGCTTCGCTCGCCGGCGGCCGGTGTGCCGTGGTGCGCCGGCGGCGGGCCTGGACGCACCGGGCGTCGGCTGTGGACGATGGGGCGATCGTCGACGTGGGCGCGACCGGCCCACGCGGGAGGAGATCGGCATGACCGACCCGGCACCGTCGTTGCGGGATCTGGCCCACCGGCTCGGCGTGGCCACCGAGTACCGGGACGGCTCGCAGCGCCTGGTCGCGGTCCCACCCGCCACGGTGGTGGCGGTGCTGGCCGCACTGGGGGTGGCCGCGGCAACCGAACCCGAACGGCGCGCGGCCCTCGCCGAGCTGGATCGCAGGTACTGGACGCGTGCCCTGCCGGCCACGGTCGTCGCCCGCGAAGGGGCGCCGACCACGTTCTGGGCGCACGTGACCCATGGGCACCCGGCCGAGGTGGAGGTGCGCCTCGAAGACGGCACCCGACGCGGCGACGTGCGCCAGATCGACAATTTCACCGCGCCGTTCCGCCTCGCCGACCGCCTGGTCGGCGAGGCCAGCTTCGTCCTGCCGTCCGATCTGCCCCTGGGTTATCACCGGGTCGCGCTGCGGTCGGGCACCGAGGAGCACGACACCGCCCTGATCGTGACGCCGGCCTGGTTGGGCCTGCCGGAGCGCCTGGGCGCCCGGCGCTGCTGGGGCCTGACCGCCCAGCTGTACAGCGTGCGTTCCCGCGCCTCGTGGGGAGTCGGCGACCTCACGGACCTGACCGACCTGGCCGTGTGGTCGACCGCACGTCACGGCGCCGATTTTCTCCTGGTCAACCCGTTGCACGCCGCGGCGACATCACCACCGATGGAGCCCTCCCCCTATCTGCCGACGTCGCGGCGCTACGTCAATCCCCTGTACCTGCGCATCGAGGAGATCACCGAGTTCGCCGACCTGCCCCGACACAGCCCGGCGCGCCACCTGCGCGCCCAGGTCCAGCAGCACGCCGAACGGTCTCGACTCCTCGACCGCGACATGGCCTGGGCGGCGAAACGGCAGGTCCTTGAACTCGTCCACCAGCTGCCCCGGTCCGCCGGGCGGCAATGGGCGTATGCCGCGTACCGCCGGCGCGAAGGTGCCGCGCTGGAGGACTTCGCCGTGTGGTGCGCCCTGGCCGACCGGTACGGCCCCGACTGGCACCGTTGGCCCACCGCACTGCAGCACCCCGATTCGGCGGCGGTCGCCGAGTTCGCCGCCGCCCACACGGGTGCGGTGGATTTTCACCGGTGGCTGCAGTGGCAACTCGATGAGCAGCTCGCCGCCGCCCAGTCCCGGGCCCGGCGGGCGGGCATGACGGTGGGCATCGTCCACGACCTCGCGGTCGGGGTCCACCCGACCGGCGCCGACGCGTGGTCGTTGCACGACGCGTTGGCCACCGGGGTGACCGCGGGCGCCCCGCCGGACGAGTTCAATCAGCTCGGCCAGGACTGGTCGCAGCCGCCGTGGCGCCCCGATCGGCTCGCCGAGCAGGAGTACCGGCCGTTTCGCGCGATGATCACCGCGGTGCTGCGCTCCAGCGGCGGTGTCCGCATCGATCACATCATCGGGTTGTTTCGGCTGTGGTGGATCCCGGCGGGAGCGCCGCCGACCGCCGGCACCTATGTGCACTACGACCATGAGGCGCTCATCGGCATCGTCGCGTTGGAGGCACACCGGGCGGGGGCGCTGGTCATCGGCGAAGACCTGGGGACCGTGGAGCCGTGGGTACGCGACTATCTGCGGGAACGCGGCCTGCTGGGCACCTCGATCCTGTGGTTCGAATCCGACGGCGACGGGCGTCCCCGCCCCGCCGAGCAGTGGCGCCACTACTGCCTCTCGGCGGTGACCACCCACGACCTTCCGCCCACCGCGGGGTACCTGGCCGGCGAGCACGTGCGCCTGCGCGCCGAGCTGGGGTTGCTGACCCGGCCGGTCGGCGAGGAGCTGCACGCCGACCGTGCCGCACTGACCGCGTGGTTGACCGAAGTGCACCGGGTCGGCCTGATCCCGACGCTGCCGGACCTCGCCGACCCGGCCGTGGACATCGCCGCGCTGGTGAACGCGCTGTATCGGTATCTGTGCCGCACTCCCTCGCGGATGCTGGCGGTGGCGCTGCCCGACGCGGTCGGGGAACGTCGCACCCAGAATCAGCCCGGCACCATCGACGAGTACCCGAATTGGCGTGTTCCCCTGGGCGGTCCCGACGGCACCATCCGGCTACTCGAGGAGATCTTCACCGATCCGCAGGCGAACGCCGTGGGCGCGATCATGCGCGAGGCGGTGGCAACCGCACGCGGCGGCGAGGGTCGGCCGCGATGAGCGCAGGCCGGCCAATCGCGTGCGTCGCCGATCACCGGAGTCGCCGGTGCGAGGGCGGCGTCGACGCCCTCACCTGGTGTCGGCGCCACCGTGAGGGGTACCGACGGACCGAGGCCGGACTCACGTGCCGGCCGGCACTATGACAAATTTCACCGTGACCGCGTCGCCCTGCTCAGCCGGGCGCGTGCTTAGCTACGACGCGGCCTCGACACGCCCGACACCGCCGTCCAACACCGGGGCGACCAGCCGGTCAGCGGATCGTCCGACGATGCGCAGCAACGTGTCAGCGACCCGCGTTTCTCGATCCGAACCGACCGCGCCGCGATCCCCCGAAAGCCTTCTAGCAAATGCCGCAATAGATTTCGATAAATTCGATCTCGGTGTTTTCGGCCGGCGGCGGCGCCGCGGTCGCCGCCAGCTATCCCGCGCCGGGCCGACCGTTCGCCACCGGCCCGCAGGCCCACGTCCGCGACCCGGAAGGGTTTGCCGCACAATGTTGGACACCCCCACCACCATGGGCTAAGAAGGAGGTACGGTTTAGCCAAAGCTGCCGGGAAAGCACCTGTGTGGTCCCCGTCCCCCGGCATGCGTGCGCGCCTGCGTATGTCGACCGCTGGAGGGAGAGTCATAGTGAGCAGCGAAGACCACCAACCGACCAAACCGGTCAGCGCCGTCGACACCGCCGCCCCCGCGGAGGAGTCCGGCAAGCTCTCCGAGGCCGAGCTGGTCGAGCTCGAACTGGAGTTCCGCCAGAAGCCCAACGAGCTGCAGGACTACGCTGCCGAGATCCATGAGGCCCATGACTCCGTCGACGTGGAGGAGTACGGCGGCGGATTCGACCTGACCCGCCGCGCGATCGCACCGCGGTTGCGCGTGGGCAAAGACCGCTGGCTCAACCTGCTGTGGCTGCTGCCGATCGGTTTCGTCGGGCTGCTCGCCTCGGTGGCGATCGGCAAGATCCTCTACCAGAACCCGACGGTGTATGAGTTCATCCAGCGCTACCCCGGCGCCAGCGAGTCCTCCCGGGTCGACAGTGGGATTCCCGCCTGGGCGGGGTGGACGCACTTTTTCAACCTCTTTTTGATGATGTTCATCATCCGCTCCGGCATCCAGATCCTCTGCGATCACCCGCGGCTGTACTTCAGCCGCAACTCCACCCCCGGTAAGGACGAATGGCTGCGGGTGGCCCCACCGGTGCCCGACGACCCGCTGTGGACGGCCAACGCCGACACCGTCGCCCTGCCGCCCCAGTTCGGCCTGCCGGGATTCCGGCACTCCATCGGGCTCGCCCGCTGGTGGCACCTCGGCGTCGACACGCTGTGGCTGCTCAACGGTGCGGTCTTCTACGTGTTGCTGTTCAGCACCGACCAGTGGCGCCGCATCGTTCCGACCAGCTGGGATGTCTTCCCCAACGCGCTGTCGACGGCGATCCAGTACATGGCGCTGCAGTGGCCCGACGACCACACCTGGGTCAACTACAACTCGCTGCAGCTGCTCTCGTACTTCATGACCGTGTTCATCGCCGCGCCGGCGGCGCTGATCACCGGGCTGGGCATGTCGCCGGCGCTGTCGCAGCGCCTGACGATGATCAGCAAGCGGCTCAACATCCAGGTGGCCCGCTCACTGCACTTCCTGGTGTTGGTGTACTTCCTGTTCTTCATCCTCGTCCACGTCACGATGGTGTTCGCCACCGACGCCGCCGACAACCTCAACCACATGTTCGCGGCGCGCGGCTGCGGCATCGGTGACGAACCGCACTGCCACAGCTACGCCGGATTCTGGGTCTTCACCGCCGCGATGGCGGTGGTGGTCGTGGCCTGGGTGTGGGCCACACCGTTCACCATCAAGCACCCGCGTGTCGTCCAGCGGGTCGGGTATGCGCTGATCGGCCCGTTCCAGCGTGTGTTGGAGCGATTCAACCCCGAACCGGGGGCGTTCACCGAGGAGGACATCTCTCCGTACCACTGGCGCAACGGCCGGCTGCCGGAGACCCCGGAGTACCAGGAGTTGGAGAAGAACGACTTCGAAGACTGGCGCCTGCAGGTCTACGGCTTGGTCGAGAACCCGGTTTCGCTGTCGTTGGACGAGCTCAAAGAGCTGCCCTACCACGATCAGATCACCCAGCACTTCTGCATTCAGGCCTGGTCGGGGGTGGCCAAATGGGGCGGGGTGACGATGCAGACCATCATGGACATCGTCAAACCGCTGCCGGAGGCCAAGTGGGTGGCGTTCTACTCGATGGGGTTGGGCGCCACCGGTGGAATCTACTACAACGTGCATCCGATTCAGCAGATGAGCAACCACATGACGATGCTGGCCTACAACATGAACGACCAGCCCCTGCCCTACATGCACGGAAAGCCCCTGCGGTTGCGCAATGAATTGCAGCACGGTTTCAAACAGGTCAAATGGATCAAGGGCATCGAATTCTTGTCGAGCTACAAAGACATCGGCAGTGGCCATGGAGGCTACAGTGAAGACCACAAATACTTCGGTCGCCACCAAACGATCTGACAACCGCCAGCTGTTTTTCAGCGGCGACTGATTTTCAACAGGAGAAATCGAGCGTAGAGTCCGGTACGTGAGTACCACTAGCTTTCGTTCGGAACTGAAACCTGCTGAACACGAGGTTAATTCGGAAACCTGGGCTGGCGGCCTCGAAAACAAACAGGCGATCGCTCCGCGCGTGCGTGTCGGCCGCGACAAATGGTTCAACGTGCTGTGGCTGGCCCCGCTCGGTTTCGTCGTTCTCGTCGCCGCGGTCGCCGTCGGCAAGGGGTTGTACAACAACCCCGCGGTACAGGCCTTCATCGAACGCCATCCGGGCAGCGACCCCGCCACAGCCGGGCCCGAAGGCATGCCGTGGTGGGCGAATTGGACCCACTTTTTCAACCTGTTTTTGATGATGTTCATCATCCGATCGGGCATCCAGATACTCGCCGATCATCCACGGCTGTATGTGAGCCGCAACGCCACCCCCGGCAAAGACGAATGGCTGCGGATCGCCAAGCCGGTCCCCGACGACCCGTTGTGGACGGCCAAGGATGACTCAGTCGGTCTGCCAGGACAATTCGGCCTGCCCGGTATCCGGCACTCCATCGGCTTGGCACGCTGGTGGCATCTGGGCCTGGATATGCTCTGGCTGCTCAACGGAGCGGTGTTCTATGTACTGCTGTTCACCACCGGGCACTGGCGTCACGTGGTGCCGACCAGCTGGGAGGTTTTCCCCAACGCGGCATCGGTGGCGGTGCAATACCTCTCGTTGAATTGGCCCGACGACAACGGGTGGGTCGCCTACAACGGGCTTCAGCTGTTGGCCTATTTCACGACGATCTTCCTCGCCGCCCCGGCGGCGCTGATCACCGGATTGGGCATGTCACCGGCGCTGTCGATGCGGCTGACGATGATCAGTAAGCGCCTGAGCATCCAGTTGGCACGTTCGCTGCACTTCCTGGTGATGGTGTATTTCATCTTCTTCATCATCGTGCACGTCACGCTGGTGTTCGCCACCGATGCGCTCAACAACCTCAACCACATGTTCGCCTCCCGCGACGACGACAGTTGGGCGGGGTTCTCGGTGTTCGCCGTCGCGATGGTCGTCACCGTCGTCGCATGGGTGTGGGCCACCCCGTTCACCCTCAACCACCCCAATGTGGTGCGGCGAGTCGCCTACGCGCTGATCGGGCCGCTGCAGCTGGCACTCGAACAGGTCGACCCGAAACCGGGTGCATTCACCGAAAAGGACATCTCGCCGTACTTCTGGCACAACGGCACCTATCCCGAGACCGTCGAGTACAAGGAGCTGGAGAAAAACGACTTCACCGATTGGCGTCTGCGCGTCTACGGCCTGGTCGAGAACCCCACCGATTTCTCCCTCGACGAGTTGAAAACACTGCCCTACCACGAGCAGATCACCCAGCACTTCTGTATCCAGGGCTGGTCCGGGGTGGCCAAATGGGGCGGGGTGAGGATGCAGACGATCATGGACATCGCCAAACCGCTACCGCAGGCCAAGTGGGTGGCGTTTTACTCCCTGGGCTCGGGCGCCGACGGCGGAACCTACTACGACGTGCACGACATCAAACAGATGAGCAACCATCTGACGATGCTCGCCTACGACATGAACGGCGCACCGCTGACCTACGGCCACGGCGCTCCACTGCGGTTGCGCAACGAGTTGCAGCACGGCTTCATGCACGTCAAGTGGCTCAAGGGCATCGAGTTCCTGTCGCACTACACTGAGATCGGCGGCGGTCACGGCGGCTACAACGAGGACCAGGAGTTCTTCGGGCCGCGGCACACGATCTGACCGGCGCGCGAGCCGTTGGCCCCCACGGGTGCGGTTTCGAGGAGGTTTCGGGGATGCTGGAGCCATGACGCGTTCGGGACCGCTGGGACGGTGGGACCCGTTCCGGCCGCTGGACATGTTGGCGTCGCTGTTCTCCACCGCCGCAGCGATTCCGCCGGTGTCGACCGGCGCGGCGGTCGCCTATCGCACGTTGTTCATGACGCTGCGTCGGCTTTTGGTCGGGCGCCAGCTCTCCGTCCATCTCGATGAGGGCTCGCTCACGCTGACCGTGACCGGCTTCGACGCCCGGCTGGATGTGCGCAGCCTGTCGGTCGGCCAACTCGATGACCTCCAGATCGAAGCCACGGACCTGCGCTGGGACGACAACCGACTCGATCACGCCGTCGTCCTGCTGCGCAATGTGCATTTCCGCCCCAGCACACCACCGGTGATCGTCGCCGCCCCGGTGGAGATCACCGTCGACCTTCCGGCGTCGGTGGTCACCGATGTCATGCGGTGGGCGATGCCCAACGTCCTCGGCGCCATCGGACCCGACGGGGTGGCAAGGCTGCACTGGGCGCGTCGACCGCATCTGGGCAGCGTGGAGGTCGACGCCCAGGTGGACGGCTCGACGCTGTGGCTGCAGCCGCGCGGCATCGCGTTGCGGCGACGCCGGTGGGGGTTCTCACCCCGGACACCGGCCTACCCGATCCAGCTGCCGGCGTTCCCGCACGGACTGGAACTGACCGACGTCCGGATCGGCACCGGCGGTGTGCAGGTGTCCGGAACCCTGCCGGAATGGCGGATGGACGTCCCTCAGGCGGCGTTGGAGACGATCATCACCCAGCTCAGCTCGGTGGGACGGCAACTCAACCTGACCCGCGCCCATCGGTGGTGGTGAGCGGCCGGGACGGCTAGGTCGCCGACCAGGCGACGTCGATGCTGTCGGCCACGTTGATGATCTGTGCGGCCTGCGACTGGGGACTGTCGATCTCGCCGGCGACGTGCTGGGCGATGAACCGGCGGATCTCGGCGTCCACACCACCGATGATGCGGACCAATTCGCCCCGCAGTGTGCTGGAGGAGACCCGCACGGCGATATCACTGGGCCGCGGTTTGGCCACGTCGACGATGAGCAGCAGCGGCTCGGCGGCCCGTGCGGTGGCACGCAACGAGATGTCCCCGTCGACGGTGAAGCGCGGCTTGTCCAAACGCAGGTCGACCACCAGGTCGATCGTCAACGGAATGTGGATGGCGAAGGTGATCGGTTCCCCCAGGTGCCGGGTGACTTGCGGCTGGTGGATCTTGACCTTGGCGCTGACCTTCGCGAACTTACCCGGACCCTGCCGCATCGGCGGCAGCTCGAAATCGTCACCGGCGATGGCCGCCAATGCGGACTCCACGCGCTCCTCGGTGACGGCGATGTCAAAAAAACGCCGCCCGAATTCGTCGTAGCTCAGATACTCGTGGGTCTGCATAGCCATCTCAGAGTATCGGCTGTTCGACGCGATGGTCGGCAGGCTCGTCCGTCGACACGGCCCCGCGCACAAACGGTGACGCCGTTACAGAGGCGCGGGCTCCGGCGGCGGGGCAAGATCGGGCTCCGGCGCCGGCGGGAGCCCGAAGTCGGGCGGCGGCGGGGGCTCGGGTTCCATCTCCGGCGGCGGGGCGTCGGGCGCCGGGGGCTCGTTCCAGCCGATCACCAACGCGTTCGGCGCCGTTCCATACTGAAAGCCGCGTTCCAGCAGCGCCGCCTCCTCGTTGGCGGTGTGGAATCGGTCCCCGAACGCCGGCCGCCCGGTGGCGGTATTGGCGATCCACGACACCAGTCCCGAGCAGTCGGTGCCCGCCGGCGAGTCCCCACCGACAACGTACGGCGTTCCCGCGACCTGGTTGATCAGCGACATAATCGAAGCCAGAACAAACACGGGGTGGAACATTAACAAGACCGCGGTGGCGATAATCAAATTTTGTGGCAGTCATCACGTTGCCGAACGGACATGGGCGAAACGACATATTGGGGCAGAATATCTAGTCAGTGCGCCCTCGTCGCACCAGGTCAACAGGTCATCGTCGACGAATCCGCTGGTTTATCGCCATTGATGACAGGGCCGAGTTAATCGCTGAAAGGTAACAACTATGCGTCACTCGCACCACACATCGAACCCGGCGATTCGCGATTTAATTCGCCATTTATCCGTCATTTTTGCGACCCAGCAGCCAGGCGTGGCCGCGCCCTTCCCCGGACGCGATGGTCTGCAACGAGGCGAACGCGGCCGACAGCTCCCCGGCGGCCACCCGGTACCGGCCCCCGCCGTTGGCCCCGACCACGCTGAGCGCGGCCACCGCCAACAGCCCGCCCGGGGCCAACCGGTCGACGATGGCCGTATCCAACCGGCGATCGGTGAAGTGATGGCACAGCACCACCGAGACCGTAGGCCCGTCCGGCAGGCCGTCGTCGAGGTCGGCGACGTCGAAGCGGCAGCGCTGCGCCACACCGCTGCGCTCGGCCAACACCCGCGCCTGCCCGATCGCCACCGGGGAGACGTCCACACCGCGGACGGCCAGGCCGCGGCGGGCCAGCCACACCGCCGCGCCGCCCACGCCGCAGGCCAGGTCCAGGGCGCGGCCGGCGGTCGGGAAGACCTCGGCGTAGGGGGCGAACACGGCCGGTGGACCGACCTGCGCGGACGACGGCGGGTCCCCGCCCGCGTAGCGGGCGTCCCAGCGCACCCGGTCGTCGTCACTCATCGGTGTGCACTCTGCCGCATCACGCCGGCCGTGGGGCATACATGATGACCGCCACCCCGGTCAGACAGATCAGCGCGCCGGTGACATCCCAGCGATCCGGCCGGAACCCGTCGAGCGCCATCCCCCACGCCAGCGAACCGGCGACGAAGACGCCGCCGTAGGCCGCCAGGATCCGGCCGAAGTGGGCGTCCGGTTGCAGGGTCGCGACGAAGCCGTAGGCGCCGAGGGCGATGACCCCGAGCCCGATCGCAAGCCAGCCGCGGTGCTCACGCACGCCCTGCCAGACCAGCCAGGCGCCGCCGATCTCCAACAGCGCGGCCACAGCGAACAAAACGACGGACTTGGCGAGCATCATCGCGTCATTGTCCCGCACGGGGTCCGCGCCGCGCACCGCCCCGGAGCCCGCTCCGGAGCCCGCTCAGTGCCAGCGGGCCAACCAGTCGCGTTCCAGCTGTTCCTTCTCGGCGTGCAACTGCGGGGTCGGCGCATACAGGGTGACCTGCGGGGCGGGGTCGGCCAGGAAGCGACCGGCGACCTTGGCCGCCCGGCCGCCGCCGACGACCAGCAGACACCCCCCGTCACCGGCGTATCGGGTGTCGGGGGCGTCGTAGCCGAGGTGGCGGGCGATCTGATCGGCGGCCACCAGCGCCTGCCCCTCGGCGAACACGCCGGCCTTGGGCATGGGCTTGCCGTTGGCCAGGGTCACCGCCGTGGCGTCGCCGACGGCCCACACCCCGGGGGCCGCGGTGGCCAGGGTGCTCGCCTCGACCGGGAGCCACCCGCCCGCGTTGACCAGGTCGGGGGCGACCGCGGCGGCCGGCGCGGTGTGCGGGGGAACCACCGCGAGCAGATCGGCGTGCTCGGTGCTCCCGTCGGCGAAGGTGATCGACGCACTGCCCGGGTCGATCCCGGTGGCGCTGCGTCCCGGGTGGAACCCGATACCGCGCGCGGACAGCAGATCGGTCACTCCCGCACCGACCTCGGGGCCGGCCACCGGGATGGGATACGGCTCGGCGCTGATGACGTCGAGCCGCACCGCGCCGCTGGTGAGTTTCTCACCGAGTTGATCGGCGAGCAGGAACGCCGCCTCGTAGGGGGCCGGCGGGCACTTGAACGGCGGCGGCGGGATCAACACCACCAGGCGCCCGGCGCTGAGCGCCTCGGCACGCCACCGCAGCTCCTCGGCGCCGTCGGGGGTGTAGAACTGGGCGGCGCGACCCGCCGAGATCGCCGCATCCAATCCCGGCAGCGCCGCGGTGTCGAGGTCGGCGCCCAAGGCGACGAGCAGCGCGTCGTATCCCAGTCGGTGCTCGGTGTCCCCGGCGCGGTAGGTCACGGTTTCCGCGGCGGTGTCCACTTCGGTGGCCTCCCCGACCTTCAGTGAGACCCCCAGCAGTGCAGTCTGTTTCACCGTGGCCGTCACCTCCTCGGGGCGGCGCCAACCGGCGAGCACCCGAAGCGACGACAGACCCAGGCTCCCGGTGAAGGAACGGTCGATCATCACGATGTGATCTGCTGGGGACAGTACGGCGCGAAGCCGTTCGGCCGCAGCGCATCCCGACGTTCCCGCTCCGAGGACGACCACCGTTTTGCTCAACGGTCTTCACCTCTCCGTTGTGGTCCGTGGGGGTCGGTTACTCCCCGCCGCGGACGACGACCCGATCGGGATCGGCGCTCCACTCCGACCACGACCCGGGAAACAGTGCGGCGCGCCGCCCCAACAGCGCCAACGCGGCCACCGGGACCGTCGCGCTGATCCCCGACCCGCAGTAGGCGCCCACCGTGTCGGCGGCCCCGACCTCCCGCTCGGCCAGCAGGCGGGTCAGCGCGTCGTCGTCGAGGAAGGTGCCGTCGTCGGCGAGCAACGCCGTGCAGGGCAGGTTTTTGGCGCTGGGGATGTGCCCGGCCACCGCGTCCGCGGGTTCGTTGTCCCCGCGGTATCTCTCCGGCGGGCGCGCATCGAGCAGCGTCGCGGCCCCCTCGGCGACCTGGTCGGCGCTGAGGGTGGGCAGCGCGCCGGCATACAGGTCGAGGTGGTCGACCGTCACGTCGCCCGGTTGCGGGTCGACCGGCCCGGTCTCCACGGTGTGACCGGCCGCGCGCCAGGCGGCCAAGCCGCCGTCGAGGATGCGCACATCGGTCAGCCCGGCGGCGGTCAGCACCCACCAGGCGCGACCGGATCCGACCCGGTTCCAGTCGTCGTAGGCGACCACCGGGCGGCCGGTGCACACACCCCAGCGTCGTGCGGCGGCCTGCAGGTCCGACCCCGACGGCAGTGGGTGGCGCCCCCGGCCGGTGACGGCGTGGTCGCTCAGCTCGTCCTCCAACGAGACGTACACCGCGCCGGGCAGATGCCCGGCCACATAGGCGGGCCGGCCGTCGGGCTCGTCGAGGCGCCACCGGACGTCGAGGACCGTGATCGGCTCACCGGCCTCGAGGCGTTGCGCCAACTCGTCGACACCGATCAGCACCTGGTCGCGCGCGGCCACGGCGCACCTCCTTCTCACCCGAGGGTGCGCGTCGTGCGCACCTGCGTCGAGCCTACTGGCGTGACGGGCGCACGGGGACCGGTCCGGGGGGAGACGGCAGAGCGCGCGGCCGGGCTTCAGTCCAACAGCCCGGACTGCACGATGGCCGCCTCGACAAAGCGCTGCACCGGGCGCGCCTGGAAGAACCCGGTGTGCCCGCCGCGGTACCAGACGATCTCGGGTTTGCCCCAGTGCTCCCACAACCGCACCACCTGCTCGCGAGGGTGCACCACGCGGTCGGCGATGCCGGCATAGATGAACCGTCCCCGCATCGGCACCCGCGGTGTCATCGACAGCGGGGAGGCCATCCGCCCGAGTGGTTCGGCCAGCGCCACGGTCTGCCAGCGCGGGTCGGTGCGGCTCAGCCCGGAGTGCCGTCCGAGAAGCTGCACCACGTCGACCACCGGCACCCCGAGGATGGCGCAGGTCAGGTCGTCTTCGACGCTGGCGACCAGGCCGGCGATGTAGCCGCCCATCGAGATGCTGTTCAACCCGATCGGTTGATCGGGCTCTTGAGCGCGGATCCAGCTGATCAGCCGGCGCACATCCCACACGCCCTGCGCCCCGGCGTGCAGGGTGTCCATCACGTCCTCGCTGGGAAACACCGCCCCCGCCGGGAGGTCGCGGGCGCGTGGGCCGTGCATGGGCAGCACCGGCAGCACGATGTTCAGCCCGTATTTCTCGTGCAGGTGCCGGGCACGAAACAGCCACAAATCGATTCCGGCGCGGCCCATTTCGGCGCCGTGGATGCCCACCAGCCAGGGGCGGGGCTCGTGGTGGCGCAGCATCACCGCGTAGGCGCGGTCGTTGGCGGTGTAGCTGCGCCATCGCGGCCCACCGGGCTCACCTTTGCGTGGGGCGTAGCCGCTCTCCCAGCGGATCCGGTCGTGGCGGCGCAACCGGCCCTGCCGCGGCAGCACGGTGACGTCGGTCAGTGGTGGTGGCGCGGCGAAGAACTTCTCCGGCGCGGCCAAAAAGCCGCGTTTGTCGTAGAACCTGATCGCCGCGGAGACCTCGCGGTCGATACGTTGGAACGCCTCCGGATCGCTGACCGGACGACGCCCCCGCAGCCCCAGCAGGACGACTTCGTCGCGGAACGCCTCGGTGGCAAGCGCCATCGTCGGCCGTGCGACCGGCAGGTCCTCCTCGCTGCCCCGGTCCCCGAGGTAGTCCCGCCACATCCTCGCGTAGTACCGGCCGGTGCGCTGAAACGGTCGCACCGCGGTCTCCAACCCGGCGACACCGGGCCACCTGCTGGCGGGTTTGGGCTCCGGGTCGTCGGCTTCCCGTTCGGGCATGCCTTGACGCTAGCGGGTCGGCGCACGTCCCGAACGCTCAGCCGCGCATCCCGGGCCCGGTCACTGGTCGTTGGGCGCGTACCACTTCAGTTCGATCTCGACCTCGTACTCCACGCGGCCGCCCTTGTCCTCGCGTTCGATCTCGAATTCCCGCTCGAGTCGGTCGGGCACCGCCAGGCTCCCCCCGGTGCCGTAGCTGATGGTCGCCCCGGATTCCAGTTCGTCGGCGAGGCGCCGCAGTTCGGCCACCACGTCGGCGCGGGTGGTCATACGTTCTTCTTTGTGGATCGTCTCTTCGGCCATGCTTCCAACTTAGCCCAGCGGACGATAAATTGCCTGGTGAGAGCTGCTTTGCGGTCGGCCGCACCGCCGCTGGTTCCGGTCGGTGCGGGCCCGCGCCGGATCGGTCAGCGGATCGGTGGGCAACTACCGTGCGGCCCCCGTGCCACACAGCGGCTCAGTTCGCCGTCGTCACCGTAGATGCACCACAGGAAGAACTCGTGGCCGATCTGATTGGTGCCGCCGTCGGCCCGCACGGTCGCCGCACCGTCGTCGACGATGAGCTCCTCATCCTGCACGGTGGCCTGAAATCCGGCCGCGGTGAGCCTCTCGCCGACCTCCTCCAAGGTTTCGGCGCCGGCCACCGCCGCCACACACCCGTCAATGTTCACGTCCGCACCTCCCGACGTCGGTTGCCTTGACCTCGACAACAGGCGAACACCGCGAATTAATCCGCCCGGAGTCCCCGCTCGTTTCGTCCACAGATCCGTGTCTGTGCCCACCCGTGAGTTTGGTGCCCCGCCAATGCGGCAATTCCCAGAAGGAGTCGTGCCCACAATCGGTAAAGACCCAGGACACCCAACACGTTCGAAAGGACCGATCCCATGGCGGCCAGTAACGCGAGACGCGACGCAGAACCCGACTTCAAGGTCAAAGACCCCGTCTACTTCAACTACCGGTCGGCCCACGATTTGGAGGGCCGCATCGTCGGGGTGGCCAAGAAGGGCACGACCTCGGCGACCACCACCTATGAGGTGATGCCGTTCAAGAAGCACATCCACCCCGGTGAGAAGGTTCCCATCCACCGCACCGGTGCGCACCTGCGCCACCGCGCCACCTCGGGCTGACTGTGGGTAAGCGGCACCGGTGGGCCGCGCCTCACCGGTGCCGCCGCTCGACGCTGGCCCGCGGTGGGAAATCGAATCCATTGCGGTAAGGGCGACGGTAGGCTGCCCGTCGAGCGCGGCGCCCGCCGCGATCACCGGCCGGATCGACGAGGAGTGGCCGTGGACGATGCGACGACCCTGGTCGAGATCGAGGCGATCAAGCAACTCAAAGCGCGGTATTGTCGCCTGCTCGACACCAAGCAGTGGGCGTCCTGGCGCGAGATCTTCACCGATGACTTCCTCAGCGACACCTCCCAGGCGGGTGGAAAGGTCATTTCCGGCGCGGACGCCTTTGTCGCCTTCACACGCAGGAGCCTGCGCTCGCAGCCCACCGTGCATCAGGTGCACGCCGGCGAGATCGCGCTGACGTCGCCCACCACGGCGCAGGGTGTATGGGCACTCGAGGACGTCGTGCGGTTCGGTCCGGGGGTCAACTTGCGCGGTTACGGCCACTACACGGAGACCTACGAGAACGTCGACGGCGACTGGCGGATCAAGACTTCGACGCTGACACGGTTGCGCGTGGACATTTTCAACGGTGTTTTCGCCGTCTATCTGTCGCCGTGGCTGCGGGCGGTGCTGACGCGGCTGGCTCGCCGCGTGACCCGATGACCGTCGAGGCGCCCCGCTACTCGGGCCAACCGTTGCCCAAGATGATCTCGACGAAATCGTCGCGGACGAACGACGGATCGTAGTGATCGAGGACATCGGCGTTGACGGTGCCGAAGGTGCTGGCCGGTCGGTGTTTGACCCCGTCGGTGAACGCGTGCAGGATGCGGCGCTTGAAGTCCGGGCGCGGATGCGCCGCGGTCACCGCCTCGAGGGCCTCGGCGGGCAGCTCATCGCGACCGAAGCCGAGCACGTCGGTCTCCACCCCCGCGGTCACCAACGCCACCTCGGGGTCGAGGAACTGCGGAACGCCGGGGGTGGTGTGCAACGCGATGCCCAACCAGACCTTGCGGACGTCGGCCTCCTCGACCCCACGCTCCACGAGGAAGTCGCGTGCCGCGTTGGCGCCGTCGACCTCGAAACGCAGGGTCGAGTCCCGGTAGCGGTCGGTCAGCCCCAGGTCGTGGAACATGGCGGCGACGTAGAGCAGTTCCGGGTCCGCGACCAGCCCGCGGCGGCGGCCCTGCAGCACCCCGAACAGGAACACCCGCCGCGAATGATGGAACAGCAGATCGTCCACGGCGTCGCGGACGAACTCGGTGGCATCCCGCACCAACGCGGTGTCGGGGATCGCAACCCCGGCGATCGTTTCAGCTGTACCGCTCACGGCTCTTCCCCTCCTGGTGGCTCACACTCCCAGCCTTCCAGAACGGCTACCCTGAATGCCGCCGCCACCGGCGCGCCCCTGCCCAGACGAACGGAGAACACGATCATCGGGATCGTCGGCCTCGCCGCCGCGCAGCAGACCGTGGCACGACTGCGTGACGCCGTCGCACTGCCGGGGCCATGGCCGACCGTTTGATCCCACCGGGGAGCACCGAGACGTTCCTCGCGCTGGACGGCGGGCAGGTGCGGGTGCTGCGGTCGACGGCAAAACCGTCGGATCGATCACGGCGAGCGCTGCTGGCCCTGCACGGCGGCAGCACCGACAACACCGCCATCTCCTGGTACCAGACGTTCGCCGCGATGGGCGCCGAACGGCCGGTGATCGGGTTCGACCTGCCGGGGTTCGGTGCCACCACCGGCCTCGAACCGCTCGGCGGGCCGGCCGCGATGGCCGACTTCGTGGCCCGCGCCGCCGACCGGCTCGGCATCGAGCGTGCCGTCGTCGCCGGTGTGTCGATGGGCGGTGATGTCGCACTCAACGCGGCTTTGCGTCATCGCGACCTGGTCGAGGCGCTGGTACTGATCGCACCCGGCGGCTTGGTGCCGAGGTTCCACGGCCGGCTCATTCAACGCTCGGCATGGCTGGCGGCGCGGCTTCCCGACCCGCTGCTGCTGCCGCTCACACGGCTGGCGAACCGGTTCGTCAAAACCGCGGTGCGCGCTGTTCTCAACGATCCGGACGCCCTTCCGCAGCCGGTGCTGGCCGAATTCGTCCGCGAGGCGCGACGCCCCGACGCCGCCCTCGGTTATCTGCGCTACAACCAGGCCACCTTGGGGCCCCGATCGATGCGCAACAACCTGTTGCCGGTGGTGAGCCGGATCACCGTGCCGACGTTGTTCTTCCACGGCCAAAACGACCCCATCGTCGACCCGGCCGGGTCGCGACAGGCCTGCGAACGGATGCCCCACGCCGAGTTGGTGATGGTGCCTGATTGCGGCCATTGGGCGCAGCTGGAGGCCGGCGACCGGTTCTTCGCCGAGCTTCGGCGCTTCCTCGCCCCGATGGCCTGAAGCGCGCCTCGCTGTCCCCAGGAAGTAGCGGTAGCGCATACACGCAGTTCACCGGCCGCTCGCGAGATCAGACGCGGTACGGAATGGTCGACGGCGTAATTTCGGTGTGCTGGTGTCCGTGATGATCGAGCAGCCGTCTGAAGACCGGCTCCGCGAGATCGGCGTTCACGTTCGGTCCGAGCACCACTTCGACGAGAGCGGACTTCGAGAATGGAACTGCAACGTAAGGCTTGAACAACGCCTGCCCACCTTCGCGAAACCACACGTCTGTTGTCGTCTTCGGCATGCTGCTCCACAGAACACTCATGCTCGCTCTTGAAACCCTTGTGTTTCACATGCGCAAAATCCCCCAGATGTAGTGGCACGCGGTGAATCAGGTTGTACTCCCGCGAGTAAGAGTTACTGACATCGTCTGTCTCACAGGCTTGTTCAATCTGCCGCAGCTCGGCAGCGATGGCCTTCTTGCGCGCCTTCGCGCCGTAAGTCACCTGTTGGAGCACCGCAGGCCATGTGATTTGCTCCCCAGTATTGACAGTTCTCACCGGCTTGAGGTCGCCGCCCACTCCGACTCGTGATCGGCCCGAACCTCGGCAACCATCCGGACCGCCCGCTCACGCAACTCGCCCGGGTACCTCCTCGACGTATCCCCCGACAAGACTCCATCCCTGCCACAGAACGGAGTCCCCGGACACGCCGGGGCGGTTCACATCGTCTACCGAGCCGCCGTAGTCCTCAGCGCATGCATCGCCTGGACACGCCATATTGGAGACACACCCCGGCGCCCCCGCCACACCTCGGCCGCTGCCGTTCGGGACCACGTGTTCGGTAAGGTGCATGGGATGGGACGGGGCGGATTGACGGCGGATACCGCGGATCCCGCCCTTGCCGGCGAATCGTCTGACCGTCCCCGGATAACAGCGTCCGATACCCCGATGCGAGCCGGTCGGCGCCGGTGAGCAACGATCTCCACACCCCAGTCGTCCGACGGTCTCGTGTGGCGGCCTGGGCGCTGTGGGATTGCGGCGCGACCGGCGTGAACGCGGTCGTCATCACGTTCGTGTTCGCGGTCTATCTCACCGAGAGCGTTGGGGCGGACTTGCCCGGCCCCGCCACTCCGGCGAGTTGGCTCGGACGGGCACTGACGATCGCCGGGTTGTGTGTCGCACTGCTCGCCCCGGCCACCGGCATCTGGGTGAACGCGCCGCGGCGTCGCCGCACGGCGCTGACCGTCTTGACCGGCCTGGTCGTCACGATGACAGCGGCGATGAGTTTGATCCGAGCCGATCACCACTACCTGGGTTGGGGGCTGGCGTTGCTCGCCTGCACAGCGGCGTGTAGCGACTTGGCGACCGTCCCGTACAACGCGATGCTGCGGCAGGTGTCCACAGCGGAGAATTCCGGCCGCATCTCCGGGCTGGGGTCGGGCGCCGGATTCGTCGGCAGTGTGCTGCTTCTGTTGATCGTGTATTTCGGCTTCATCGGGGGCGACGGTGACACCCGCGGCCTGCTGGGCATCACGACCCATGACGGCGCCAACGTGCGCGCCTCGATGGTGCTCGCCGCGGCGTGGCTGGCGTTGTTCGCCTGGCCGCTGCTGATCTCGGTGCGCGCCTCCAATGACGGTGGGTACCGGGCGCGCATCGGGTTTGTCGGGTCCTATCGGGCCCTCTGGGGTGAGGTGCGCTCCGAGTGGCGCCGTGACCACAACGTGGTCTATTACCTGGTGGCCAGCGCAGTGTTCCGAGATGGCATGACCGGGGTGTTCGCCTTCGGGGCGGTGCTGGGAGTCAGTGTCTACCGGCTGTCGCAGGCCGACGTGCTCGTGTTCGGAGTCTGCGCCAGCATGGTCGCCGCGATCGGCGCCGTGCTCGGCGGTCTGCTCGACGACCGGGTGGGTTCCAAACGCGTCATCGCGGGTTCGCTCACCGCGATGATCGCCACCGGTCTGGTTCTGCTGGCGGCGTCCGGGCCGTCGGCGTTCTGGGTCTGCGGGCTGCTGCTGTGCTTGTTCGTCGGTCCCACCCTCGCGTCCGCGCGAGCCTTGATGATGCGATTCTCCGCCGAAGGGAAGGAGGGCGTCGCGTTCGGGCTCTACACCACCGCCGGGAGGGCGGCGTCGTTCCTGGCGCCGTGGATGTTCTTCACCTTCGTCGACCTGTTCGATTCCGACCGGGCCGGCCTAGCCGGGCTCTGCGTGGTCCTGGCCGTGGGTCTGACGTTGATGCTGACCACCGTCCGGGTGCCGGCCAGGGCACAGTAGCGTGTGGATCACGTTGTTGGCCATGGCGGTTGCGGTCAGTCTGGAGCCGTTCAGGGTCGGCATGACCGCCGTGATGATCAACCGGCCCCGCCCCGATCTGCAGCTAACGGCCTTCCTCGCCGGTGGGTTCGCGATGGGCACCACAGTCGGGATGATCGTGTTGTTCGTCTTGCGACCGGCCGTGCAGTCGGTTCATTTCACCCTGCCGCGAGTGCAGCTGATCGTCGGAGCGCTGCTCCTGGTCAACGCCGCAGTGGTCGCCACCGGCGTGGTGGGGCGCCGCGAGGGGGGAACCAGCGCCCCGGCCGCACAGCGATTCGAACCACTGCTCACCCGCGCCCGACAACTACTCAACAGCCGCTCCCTGTGGACGGCGGGTGTCGCCGGTCTCGGTATCGCGCTCCCGTCCGTGGACTATCTGGCCGCACTGACCCTCATCGCCGCTTCGGGAGCCGCTGCCACTGTTCAAACCGGTGCCGTACTGCTGTTCAACACGGTGGCGTTCTGGTTCGTGGAGATCCCGCTGATCTTGCATCTGGTCGCTCCTGACCGCACCCGCGCCGCACTGGCAGCACTGCAGCGTTGGATGCAGACCAGGCGTCGCCGCGCGCTCACCGTTTTGTTGGCGACGGTCGGCTGCGTACTGATCGTCGCCGGCCTCGCCGGCCTCTGACCTCTCACCCTGCACCGGCCGGAGACGGTGCACCCCGGCGCCACGCCAGACCCCGGTCACTCCACAGTGCCGGCCGCCTCCTGCTCGTCGTCCGTGTTGGCCGGTGGGCCGGGTGTCGCCGGTGCATCCTGCTGTGCAGACGCTGATTCCGCCGGTTCCGGTGATTCCGCATCGGGTAGC
The DNA here is from genome assembly GCF_022370835.2 of Mycolicibacillus parakoreensis. The sequence goes on along the minus strand of NZ_CP092365.1, from coordinate 1,101,899 downwards.
TGATTTACCAGATACTCGGCCAGGCCGCCGATCGTCGGGTAGTCGAACACCGCGGTCGCATTGATCGTGAACGCCCCGCCGAATTGGCTGTGCAACCGGTTTCGGAGCTCGATAGCCATCAGCGAGTCGGTACCCAGGTCCAGGAACCGGCTCGTCGCGGCGGGCGGTTGCGCCAGCCTCAGGAACGTCTGCACCTCGCTCTGCAGGAACTCGGTCACGAACCCGGCCCGCTGCGGCACCGGGATCTCCTGCAGCCGCTTCAGCAACTCGCTGTCTCCGGTCACCTCGCCCACGGCACTGGGCAGCACCAGATCCAGAATGGGCGGACGTGAACTGCCCAGCACCTTCGCTGCACGCTGCCAGTTCGCCTTGATCACGGCTGCCTGAGCGTTCCCGCTGGCGACCCCCTCGGCCAGGGCCGCCAGCGCCGCGGACGGTTCCAGCGGTACGAGACCCTGCGCCCCGATATTCGTCTTGGCGGTCTCCGACGACGCCATCCCGCCCTGCGCCCACGGTCCGAAGTTGATGCCGGTTGCCGGTAGGCCGCGCGCTTGTCGTTGCGCGACCAACCCGTCGAGGAACGCGTTGGCCGTCGCATAGTTCGACTGCCCGGGCGAACCGAACAAGCTGGACACCGACGAGGACACGATGAAGAAGTCCAGATCGTCGTCGGCAGTGAGCCGATCCAGATGGCAGGCGCCGTACGCCTTGGGCGCCAACGACGTCCGGAACCGCTCCACATTCTGCTGGGACAGCAACGCGTCATCGAGCACACCGGCCAAATGCACGACCCCGCCAAGCGGCGGAAGCTCGGCACGAACCCTCGCCAACAGCGTCGCCACCGCGGATTCCTCGCCGACGTCGGCGCAATACACGTGTATGCGGCACCGATAACGCTCGGTGATGTCGTCGATCACCTGCTGCGCCTCGGCGTCGGGTTCTCCTCGGCCGGTCAACACGATGTCGCCGGCACCCATCTGAGCCAGATAGGCCGCCGTGTGCAACCCGATCGCTCCGAGGCCGCCGGTGATCAGATAACTCCGGTCCGGTCTCGGCTGGAGCGGATTCGGGATCTGCAGAACGATCTTCCCGATGTGGCGAGCCTGCTGCATGCGGCGGAACGCGGCCCGCGCTTCGGTCAGCGGATAGATCTCAGCAGGCAGTGGCTTCCACTCTTCTCGCTGCATTCCGTCCGAGACCTCGGTCAGCAGCCGTTTGATGTGCTCGGGACGCTCCAGGGTGGTGACATCCAGCGCGACGATCTCATAGGCGATGTCGGGACGGGCTGCGGCCATCTGCTCGGGGGTCCAGATGTCCCGCTTGGCGATCTCGGCGAACCGGCCGTTCTGTGCGGTGGCCCGCACGGTGGCGTCCAAGAACCCTTCGTTGGTCAGGCTGTTGAGGACGACGTCGACACCGGCGCCTTCGGTATCGGCGAGGATTTGGTCTGCGAATTCCGTAGTGCGCGAGTCGTATACGTACTGCACACCCATCTTGTGAAGGGTGTCGCGTTTGTAAGTGCTGGCGGTCGCGAAGACGGTGGCACCATGCTGCTGAGCCATCTGGATCGCGGCCAATCCCACACCACCGCTGGCGGCATGGATGAGCACCCGGTCTCCGGGCTGTAGTTCCGCCCAATCGAACGCAAGCCGCGCGGTGAGCGCCGCTGCGGGGATGGTGGCGGCCGCCACCGGATCCAGCCCATCGGGCACCGGCGCCACCAATTGGGCCGGCACATTGAACCGGGTGGAGAACGCTCCCTGCATGAAGCCGTAGACGCGCTGGCCGACCTCGAGTCCGGAGACGCCGTCGCCCAATTGGGTCAAGACGCCGCAGAAATCGCCTCCGATCGGTCCGGGATCGCCCGGGTAGAGGCCGAGTACGTTGAGTACGTCGCGGAAGTTCAGGCCCGCGGCCTCCACCCGAACCTGCACGTACCCGTCGCCGGGCGGGGGCACCTCGGTCTCGACCAGCCGCAAGTTGTCGATTGCGCCGCGCTCGGTGGGCGCCAACGCGTAGTCGGCCGAGCGCGGCACCGTCAGACGGCCACTGCGCGCCCACGGCACCAGCCGGGAGGCCAACAGCTTCCCCTGACGGAAGGCGAGTTCGGGCTCCTCGACCGGTGCGGCCAGCAGGTCTGCCACGGCCCCTGCCACCTCCGGCGACCGATCGCAGTCGTACAGTCTGCACCGTAGGCCGGGCTCCTCGTTGATCACGGTGCGCCCCAGCCCCCACAACGCCGACTGCCCGGGATCGACTGGCTCGCCGGGTTCGACGGCCACAGCCTGCTCGGTGACGATCCGCAGTCCGCCCGGCAATCGCACCTTTCCATCCTGGACGGCGTGTACGGCGCCGAGCAGGTTGGCGACCTCCGCCTCGATACGCGCGGCGATGTCGGCGTCCGACTCGTCGGCTGCGGGCGCAGCGCAGCGCCATACGACGCCGGCGAACGGCATGCCGCGTTCTTGTGCCTGGTCGAGCAGCTGTCCCAGCGGCTCGGTGTCAGCTCTCGGGTCGACCGGGACGCAGCCCGGGACACGCGCCGCCAGTTCGTCGAAGCCGGCGATCAACCAAGTCCCGCTGATCTCCCCGTTCTCACCGTCGGGCAACGGTACTTCGTGCCAGCCCAACGTGTAGAGCAACCGGGTACTGTCACCGCCCAGTCCGCGCAGCAACGCCTCGCGGGGCGCACGTTTGACGGTGAACCCCTGAATTCCGCCCAACGGGCTGCCGTCCCGGTCCAGGAAGTCGAGGTCGAAGACCTGCGTCTCGCTGTCGAGCGCGCTGGTATGCCACCGCGCTCGACAGTAGAAGCGGCGCGGCATCCGCGCCCGCAGGCTCACCTGCCCGTACCGCAGTGGGAGGAACAGATCGTTGATACCCTGCTCGGCCGCGAGCAGAGCTGGAAACGCCGGGAAGGCCACGCCGGTGCACAAATCCATCAACACCGGGTGCATCGGTTCCGAACCCAGTTGCTCGGCGAGTTCCTCGCCAACGGTGATATCGCCGATCGCCTCCCCCTCGCCGAGCCACAGCGCCTTGAGCGAGCCCGACCACGTCGGTCCCCACGCCAGTTCCATGTCGGCGAAGACCTCGAACAGCTCTTGGGGGCGCATGCGGTTCATCCGCTCGGTCGCCGTGTCGATCGGGTCCACAGGCTCCGCCGCCGGTTCGTCGGCAGCGGCCTCAGTGCTGACAGTGCCATCGGCGTTCAACGACCAGTCGGTGTCGCGTTCACCGTAGGGGCGACTGTGCACCCGGAAACCCCACTGACCCTCGGCCTCGGACGGATGCAGGGTCAACTGGACCTCACGAGAGCTCTTCTCGGGAAGGATGATCGGCTCGTAGAAGAAGACATCCTTCACCGACGCCGGCGGGCCGACCGCGGCCAGGGCCATCGCCGCGTAGGTCGCCCCGGGAACGACGACGGTGCCGTAGATGACGTGGTCGGCGAGCCACGGTTGCGATTTGACCGACAGCCGGCTGGTGTAGACCACATCCCCGGAGGCCAGATCCTTTTCGCTACCCAGGATCGCTGACACCACGTCACCCTGGATTCCGGAGCCGGCGATACCAGAGGTCTTGGGCCAGAAGCGCCGGCGCTGGAAGGGATAGGTCGGCATGACGAGCCGGTGACGCGGCCCGCTGGACAGGGCGGCGAAGTCGGGCAGGTGACCACTGACGTAGGCGGTGGCGAGCGCCTCGCTGACCTGACGCCGATCGTCAGCGCCCTTGCGCAGGGAGACGATCGCTCGCGGCGCAGCGAGATGCTCCGGCCAGATCTGGGCCGCCGCGCCGATCAACACCGGTTGCGGCCCGATCTCCATCAGCACCGAGCAACCCAGTGCGGCAATGGTTCGCACGCTCTCGACGAATTGCACCGGCTGGCGGGAATGTCGTCGCCAGTACGCGGCGTCGATCGGCGTCTGCGCCGTGAGCACCGCACCGGTGCGGTTGCACACCAGCGGCAACGTCGGCAGCGCGAACCGCAACTCCGCCGCGTAGGACTCGAATTCGTCCAGCACCGGGTCCAGTAACTCCGAATGGAACGCGTGGCTGGTCTCCAGCCACGTGCAGCGGATCGCTTCGGCCTCGAATCGGCCCACGATCTGCTCCAGATCCTCCCCCGGGCCGGAGAGTACGGTGTTCGGACCGTTGTAGGCCGCAACGGACACCCGCGGGAACTCGGCGGCGATTTCCTCGACGTGCTCGGCGTCGGTGAACACCGCGACCATCCGCCCTCCTTCGGGGAGGCTGCCGAACAGCCGCCCGCGCTGGGCGATTAGTCGAATGCCGTCTTCGAGGCTGAAGACCCCGGCTACGCAGGCCGCCGCGTACTGCCCCACGCTGTGGCCGAGGACCACGTCCGGTTCGATACCCCACGACTGCCAGAGCCGAGCCAGGCCCATCTCGACAGCGAACAGGGCTGGTTGCGCATAGGAGGTGTCGCGCAGGCGTTCGTCGGCCGCTCGATCGGTGGCGAACATCACCTCCAGCAGCGGGACCGGCAGCAGGTCGTGGAGGGTGTCTGCACACCGGGTGACGGTCTCGGCGAATACCGGTTCGGTGTCGAACAACTCCCGCGCCATCCCCGGATACTGGCTGCCCTGGCCGGTGAACAACCAGGCGGTCGTCGGATGGTTGGCGCGTTCGCCGCGCACGATGCCCGGCCGTAGACGGTTTTCGGCCAGTTCGGCCAGGCCGTCTCGCGCGCTCTGCACCGAATCGACCACCAACGCCGCCCGGTGTTCGAAGTGCGAACGGCCGACTCCGGCGGTCAGGCAGGCGGCGGCGACGTCGACATCGGGGTTCTCAGACAACCACGCCTCATAACGCCGGACCACCGCGTTCAGCGCCTCCGGTGACCGGGCCGAGAGCGCCAGAACGTTGACCTCGGGGTCGTGCCTCTCGGAGGCGCCAACCTGGTCCGGGGCGGCGTCATCGTCAGGCGATCCGCTCGCTCCGCTTCCGATGGCCGACCCGGCCGGATGAGCCGGGGTCTGGGTGTCGGGCACCGCCACGCTCGGAGCCTCTTCGACCAGCACATGGGCGTTGGTGCCGGTGAACCCGAACGAGCTCACCGCGGCTCGACGCACCCGGCCGTTGGAAGACCACGGCATCGCCGTGTCGACCACCCGCACCGGAAGGGAATCCCATGGGATGTGCGGCGACGGGGTATCGAAGTGCAGGCTCTGCGGCAGCGTCTCGTTCTGCAGCGACAACACGACCTTGATCAGACCGGCGGCACCGGATGCCGACTCGAGGTGACCGACATTGGTCTTCACCGCTCCCATCAGCAACGGCCGATCCGTCTCCCGCGCCCTGAAGGCGGCCGCGGCGGCTTGCACCTCGATGGGATCCCCCAACGGTGTGCCCGTTCCGTGTGCCTCGAGGTAGTCGACCTCGTCGCCGGACAGACCGGCACGGGCCAGCACCGATCCGATAAGGCGCTGCTGGGCGCCGCCGTTGGGGACCGTCAAACCGCTCGAAGCGCCGTCCTGGTTGACTCCACTGGCCGGGATCACCGCCAGTACGCGATCGTGGTCGCGCTGGGCGTCGCTGAGGCGCTTGAGCACCAGCATGCCGCAGCCCTCACCGCGCACGTAGCCGTCGGCGGAGGCATCGAAGGTCTTGCATTGGCCGACCGGCGACAGCATCCGGGCCCGGGAGGCGGCGATGAACGTCACCGGACTCAGCAGGACGTTCACCCCGCCCGCCAAGGCCATATCGCAGTCTCCGGCGTGCAACGCCCGGCAGGCCTCATGAACGGCGACCAGCGCCGAACTGCACGCGGTGTCGACCGCCACCGCCGGCCCTTCGAATCCGAGCGCGAAAGCGACCCGGCCGGAGATGGCGTTGACGGCATTGCCGGTGATGAAGTAGGGCTCGATCTTGTCGACGGACTCCGACGACAGCAGATGCGCATACTCGTTGGCGCCCACGCCGGCGAAGATGCCGGTCCGGCTGCCGCGGAGACCGGCAGGGGCGTACCCGGCGCGTTCGAGGCTTTCCCAGACCGTCTCGAGCATCAGTCGCTGCTGCGGTTCGATCCAGCCGGCTTCCCGCGGGGAGATACCGAAGAACTCCGGGTCGAATCCGTCGACGGCGTCGAGGAATCCGCCGCGACGCGTGTAGGTCTTGCCCGCGGTCTCGGGATCCGGGTCGAAGAACTCGTCGATATCGAAACGGTCCTCGGGAATCTCCCGGATCGCATTGCCGCCGGCGGCCAACAGCTCCCAGAATGCTTCGGGGTCCGCGGCACCAGGAAACCGGCAGGAGACCGCGACGATCGCGATCGGCTCGTCGGTACGGGTCGGCGCCACGCCGGCCGAACGCGACCCCGTTCCGTCGACTGCGGCGGCCTCGTCAAGGCCGAGCACCTCGCCGAGCAGATACCGCGCTGCATCGGAGAGCCGAGGGTGGTCCATCACCAGGGTCACCGGGATGTCGCGGCCCAGTCCTTGCTCGATCCGCTGCCGCAATTCGACGGCCATCAACGAATCCATGCCGAGGTCGAAGAACCCGGCGTCCTCGCTGATCTCGCTCGGATCCACCCGCGTCACATCGGCGACCGTGTCCCGCAGGTAATCGCTGAGCAGACGCTTCCGTTGCTGAACGGGGGCGTTGCCGAGCCGCTCGACGAACGCCGTCTTCCCTGACGAGGTCATCGCTGCGGTCGCGTCCGACTCCCGGGTCGGTGCTTCGCGTTCCAACTCCGCCAGGAATGCCCGCCGGCCCGCCTGCTGGTAGAGCGGCAGGAACCGCGCCCAGTCGATCCGGGCGATGATGCCCTGCGCGGAGCCCTGTCCCGAAGCCGCCACGACCTCGGCGAGCCCCGCGAGCGCGTCGGCCGGCCCGAGCGTCTTGACGCCACGTTGATCCAGGCGTGCCCGCGACTCCGGGTCGGCCATACCCGTCGACCACGGCCCGAAGTTCACGCTGACGCCGGAGGCCCCCCGCTGGCGCAGCCGCCAGGTCAGCCCGTCGAGGAATGCGTTGGCCGCACCGTAGGCGGTCTGCCCGAATCCGCCCCACACCGAGGCGATCGATGAGACGTTGATGAAGAAGTCGAGGTCGCGCTCGGCGGTTGCCTCGCTCAGATGCCAAGCACCCCAAACCTTCCCTGCGAAGACGCGCTCTACCTCGGCGTCGGTCAGGTCACTCAACGGGGTGGTGCCGAGTTCGCCCGCCGCGTGGACTATTCCCGCCAGCGGCGGCAGCTCGTCCTGCACGGTGGCCAGCACGTGGGTCACGTCGTCGAGGTCGGCGACGTCGGCACCGATGACACGGATGTCGCAGCCGTACTGTTCACTCAACGCATGAATGCGTCCCCGGACATCGTCGCTGGGGGCGCGCCGGCCGGTCAGCACCAGGTGCTTGGCGCCCTGTGCCGCCAGGTAGCCGACGATCTCCATTCCGATCGAGCCGAGACCACCGGTCACCAGATAGGTGGCGTCACCACGCAACGCCAGCGGTGTGCCGCTGGGCTGCTCGGCGCTCCGGACCAGCCGGGGGACGAAGGATTCGGACCCGCGCACCGCCACCTGATCTTCCCGGCTGCCGGCGCCGGCCCCCGCAGCGATCCGGGCCAGCAGCGCCGACCATTCCTCCCCGGAGGCGGTCATGAGGTCGGCCAGGCCGCCCCACACCTGCGGCATTTCCAGCGCTGCGGCACGGCCGAAGCCCCACAGGCAGCTCTGATCCGGTGACACCGCGTCCGTGTCGGTGGCCCGTTGCGCTCCGCGGGTCACCAACCAGATCGGCCGGCGCAGTTCAGCGGCGGCCGCGGCGCGGAACAGCCGCCGGGTTCCCGTCAGGATCCGATGCTGCATCCGCGACAGCGACCGGGTGGAGGACTCGGGTTCCGGTCCCAGCGCGGCCACATGGACGACGCGCAGCTCTGTTCCCGACGCCGACTCGTTCTCCGCTTCGGCGCGCAACTCCTGGGCGAACTGTTCCTCATCGACGTCGGTCAGCGGCAAACCGACGATCCGGTACGGCTCCCCGCGCTCGGTCAGCGCAGCGACAAGCGGCTCGACGTCTTCGGAGCCGTCCCCGACGAGAAGCCAGCTGGACTGTCCGCCGGCTTCCGCGTGTGCGATCGGAGGGGTGGTCTTCTCCCACCGGATCTCGTAACGATCGTCGGCGATGGACTGAGTTGTCCGCTGCCGATTGTGCTGGGCCGCGAGCTTGGCCAGCACACTCACCGTTCGGCGGTCCCCGTCGGCTCCGTCGAGCAGCGCTGCAAGCTCCTCGATCCGTCCGTCTTCGAGCAGCGCGACGGCTCGGGTGCGGGCGGGCACGTTCTGTAACGCGTTGGGCTGTTCACGGTTGTCGCGATACCAGTACTGGCGGTGTTCGAAAGGATAGGTGGGCAGGTCCGCCTTGCGTGCGGACTGCCCTGCGGCCGCTGCGAAATCGGGGAGACTGCCCGCGGTGTAGACCGCGGCCAGGGCCTCGACGATCTGCCGATCGTCGGCGGTGTTGCGGCGCAGAGAAGCGATCGCCTGCGGCGCGGTAGCCGGATCGGGCCATGCCCGCAGCGCTGCGGCCGTGAGGATCGGTTGTGGACCGATCTCCAGTAGCACTTTGCAGTTCAGCTCCGCCAGGGTGCGCACGCTGGTAGCGAACTCCACCGGCTGGCGTGCGTGCCGGCGCCAGTAGGCTCCGTCGAGCTTCACGCTACGGCCGAGCGCGACCCCGGTGCGGTTGTCGATCAGCATGCACTGCGGCGCCTGAAACGCGAATCCGTCGGCGTATGTCTCGAATTCGTCGAGGATCGGATCGAGCAGCGACGAGTGGAAGGCGTGGCTGGTGTCCAGCCAATCGCACCGCACCCCGTCGGCTCCCAGTGCAGCGACCGCCTTCTCCAGATCCGACGCCGGGCCGGACAACACGGTGTTGGCACCGTTGTAGGCCGCGACGGAGAGCGACGGGAACTCGTTGGCCAGACTCTCGACCCGCTCGGCGGCGGCGAACACCGCGGCCATCCGCCCGCCTGCGGGAAGACTGCCGAAGAGTCGCCCCCGTTCGGCAATCAGCCGGGAGCCGTCCTCCAGGCTGAGCACCCCCGCGACGCAGGCCGCCGCGTACTGGCCCACGCTGTGGCCCAGCACCACGTCGGGCTCCAGCCCCCACGACTGCCAGAGCCGCGCCAGCCCCATCTCAATCGCGTACAAGGCGGGCTGGGCGTAGGCGGTGTTCCGCAGCGTTTCCTCACCCCCCGGACCGGCCGTATCGAAGATCACGTCCAGCAGCGGCTTTTCGAGCACATCGGAGATCGCCGTCGCGCACCGTGTCACGGTGTCGGCGAAGACTGGCTCGGTGTCGAACAACGCCCGGGCCATTCCGGGGTACTGACTGCCCTGACCGGTGAACAGCCACGCGGTCTTCGGTGCGCTGTGGCTCTCTGCACGGACCAGGCCGGGCGCGGGACGCTCATCGGCGAGCGCGCCGAGCAGGTCGACCGCGGACTGCCTGGTGTTGACCACCAGCGCGGCTCGATGCTCCAGGTGCGCGCGCCCCGCCCCTGCGGTGAAACACACGTCGGCCAGGGTGGCCGCCGGATGCTCTTCCAACCAGCGGCGGTACTCGGCGGCGAGCCGGGCCAATGCCCCCGGCGTTCGCGCGGAGAGCGGCAAGATACCGAACCGCGAACTCTCCGGCTCATCAAACCGGTCCGGTTCCACGACCGACGGCCGTGCTGCTAGCGGAGCCTCTTCGATGATCACGTGGGCGTTGGTCCCGGCAAATCCGAACGAGCTGACACCGGCGACCCGCGGCCGCTGGGCGTCGCGTTCCCAGGGGGTGGCCTCCTTGACGACCTCGACCGCAAGACGGTCCCACGGGATGTGCGGCGACGGGTTCTGGAAGTTGAGGTGCCGTGGGATCAGCTCGTTCTCCAAGGCCAGGACGACCTTCAGGACACCGGCGATCCCCGCGGCCGCCTCCAGGTGCCCGATGTTGGTCTTCACCGACCCCATCAACAGGGGTTCGTCCGGCGCACGCCCGGTACCGAGTACCGCGCCGGCGGCCTGCGCCTCGATCGGGTCACCCAGCGACGTCCCGGTGCCGTGCGCCTCCAGGTATCCCACCTCATGGGGTTTCAGGCCGGCGCGCTGAAGCGCATCGGCGATGACCCGCTGCTGGGCGACGCCGTTGGGCACCGTCAGACCGCCGGATGCGCCATCCTGGTTGACGGCGCTGCCGCGGATCACGGCTCGGATGTGGTCACCGTCGCCGATCGCGTCTTCGAGGCGTTTGATCACCACCACGCCGCAGCCCTCACCACGAACGTAGCCGTCCGCGGCTGCGTCGAAGGTCTTGCACCGGCCGTCCGGGGCGAGCATGTGGGCCTGGGAGAACGTGATCATGGTCGCGGGGGTCAACAGAACGTTGGCACCGCCGGCCAGCGCAAGGTCGCATTCACCCGAGCGCAGCGCCTGGCACGCCTGGTGAATCGCGACCAGCGACGAGCTGCACGCGGTGTCGACCGCGACTGCGGGACCCTGCAACCCCAACCGATAACTGATCCGCCCGGCGGCCGCGGCGTTCGACGTCCCGATCGCCATGTAGGCCTCGATCTCCGGGTAGGTCAGCTCGTCGGACGCCATACCCAGGTAGTCGTGGGTGGCGAGGCCGACAAAAACGCCGGTATTGCTCCCGGCCAGTGACGTCGGTGCGATACCCGCGTGCTCCACGGCGTGCCACGCGGTCTCCAGCAGCAACCGGTGCTGTGGGTCCAGCAGCCGGGCCTCGCGCACCGAGATTCCGAAAAACGGTGCATCGAATCCGGTGACGTCATCGACGAATCCGGCCCGCCGGGTCGCCACCTTCCCCGGCGCCCCGGGCTCCGGATCGAAGAAATCATCGACATCCCAGCGGTCCGGCGGCACCTCGGAGACCGCATCCCGACAGTCTCGCAACACGCTCCAGAAGGCGTCCGGATCCGCTGCCTCGGGAAAGCGCGCCCCGTAGCCGATGATGGCAAACCTCGGGGTCTCGTCTGAGAAATTCTCGTGAAATTCCATATCGTCGTCCTCCCCGGGCGGGGCTCAACGCCTCCGCCAGAACGCGGCAAACCCGTTGCGAACCAACGGTCACCCCCCGGCAGTGTTGCAAGATCACCCGTAGTATGCACGAAGGGGTGCCCCGAGGCGCAAGTAAGGATTTCCCAGCGTTTCCCTAAGGACCGTGCGGGTTGTCTTGTAGGTATAGTCGTGCGGCCACGGGGGATGCGAGCTGGCTGGGCTGCCAGCCGGGGACGGGAAGGTACAGCGTCGTGCGCATTGGCGAAGTCACGATCGGAACGCTCGACGAATGGTCGTTGCGGCCGGGTTCGGTCACCTCGTGGCACCCGGTGCCCGCCGCGGCGGAGAAGGCGCGGCGCGCACCGGTGAGCTCGGTGCCGGTCAGTTACATGCAGCACCAGCATCTGCGCAACCACTGCGAGCGCACCGCCGCGGGGTTGACCTTCTCCCGGCAGATCATCGCCAGCTGCGAAGTCGCCGGCGAATGCGATATCGACGCAATGGACCGTGCTGTCAACGAATATCTGCGCCGCCACGACACATTCCGGAGCTGGTTCGAACAAACCGACTCCGGAGATTTCGTCCGGCATGCGCTCGAGGATCCCGAAGATATCGAGTTCGGACCGATCGACCACGGCTACATGACCGAAGACGAGATCCGCACCCACGTCGTGTCGATCCCCTCCCCCCTGGAGTGGGGTTGCTTCACCTTCGGGATTATCCAGAACGACGGTCGATTCACCTTTTTCGCGGCCATGGATCACGTGCACGGCGATGCGACATTGATCGGGACCACGATGGTCGAAGCCAACGGAATGTATTCGGCTTTGAGCGGGAGCGGACAGTCCCTCACACTTCCCGATGCGGGCAGTTTTGATGAATTCTGCATTCGTGAACGCGAATCCACGGCCGGCCTGACAGTGGATTCGCCCGAGGTCCGGGACTGGATCGATTTCGCCGAGAACAGCGGCGGCGGCTTCCCTGAATTCCCTCTGCCGCTGGGTGATCCACTCAAGACGACCGGCAGCGACATGACATCGACGGTGTTGATGGACCCGGCCCAGACCGACCAATTCGAATCGGCCTGCACAGCGGCCGGCGCACGCTTCGTGGGCGGTTTGTTTGCCTGTCTGGCCTTGGTCGAGCACGAGTTCACCGGCGCTCTGACGTACTACGGTCTCACTCCGAGGGATTCTCGCAAAGCCGGTGACAATTTCATGACTCAGGGTTGGTTCACCGGGTTGATCCCGATCATCGTCCCGATCGCGGCGACCACGTTCAGCGAAGCTGCTTGGGCGGCGCAAACCTCGTTCGATTCCGCGCTGGATATGGCGAAGGTGCCGTATTACCGCGCACGCGAATTAGCGCCGTGGCTGGACTGGCCGCAACCGAACTTTCCGGTGTCGAACTTCTTCCATGGCGGCGCCGCACCGCTTAACGCCATACTCGCCGCGGCCGACATGGGCCTTGCCGAGAACATCGGCATTTACCCCGACGGGCGATACTCCTATCAACTGACCATATACATTTTCCGATACGGGGAGGGCACAACCATGGCGATCATGCATCCCGACAATCCCGTGGCGGCGAAGTCGGTCATCCGGTACATGGACGCGGTTCGCTCGGTGTGTACGCAGGTCGCCCGCAGCGGGTCCTGGGGGCGGATCGCATAGCCGGGGTCAGGAACCGGACGCGCAGCCTTCTCCGTCGGGTGACGTCTCGAGGCGACGGCGAGTTCGCCATGCGTCCGCTCGCCGACCTCGTGGTGGGGTGGCCCTGGGCGGTCATCGCGGTCTGGATCATGATGGCCGTCGCCTTGCCGTTGGCGGTCCCGTCCCTGACCGAGATGTCCGAGCGGCACCCGCTCGCGATCCTGCCCGACGACGCGCCTTCGAGCGTCACCGCACAGAAAATGGCGGAGGCGTTCAACGAATCCGGCAGCGACGACCTGCTCATCGTGGCGATGATCAACGAGGACGGGCTGACGAAAGCCGACGAGCAGACCTACCGCCACCTGGTCAAGGTCCTCGGCGACGATCTCGCCGACGTCGAGACGGTGCAGGATTTCGTCGGTACGCCGCAGCTACGCGAGTTCCTGACCAGCGAAGACAACACGACCTGGGTGCTGCCGGTCGGGCTGGTCGGAGAATTGGGCACGCCGCGGTCCTTCGAATCGTTCAACCGGGTCTCCGAGGTCATCCGGCAGGCCGTCAGCGACAGTTCGCTGTCGGTGCACCTCACCGGCCCCGCGGCTACCGTCGCGGATCTCACCGTCGCCGGGCAGCGTGATCGGATGCCGATCGAGATCGCGATCGCGGTACTGGTGCTCACCGTATTGCTCGTGGTTTACCGGAACTTGGTCACGATGCTCCTGCCGCTGATCACGATCGGGTCATCCCTGCTGATCGCACAGTCCGTGGTGGCGGCTTACTCCGAGCTGACCGGATCGGGTGTCTCCAATCAGTCCATCGTCTTCCTGAGCGCGATCATGGCCGGCGCGGGAACCGATTACGCAGTGTTCCTGATCAGCCGATATCACGACTATCTGCGCGCCGATACCGACTTCGACGAGGCGGTGAAGGCGGCGATGGTCTCGATCGGGAAGGTCATCACCGCATCGGCCGCGACCGTCGGGATCACCTTCCTGCTGCTGGGCTTCGCCAAGATGGGCGTGTTCAAGACGGTCGGGATCTCCTCGGCGATCGGCATCGGCATCGCCTATCTCGCCGGGCTGACGCTGTTACCGGCGATCCTGACCCTTGCCGGACCGCGCGGATGGGTCAAGCCGCGCCGCGAACTGACCGCCCGGCTCTGGCGGCGCGCCGGCATCCGCATCGTGCGGCGACCGGTGATCAATCTGGTTTCCAGCGCAATCATTCTGGCGTTGTTGGCCGGCTCCGCGATCTTCGCGCACTACAACTACGACGACCGTAAAAGTGTGGCGGCGTCGGCGCCGAGTTCTATCGGCTACGCCGCATTGGAACGCCACTTCCCGATCAGCCAGTCCATCCCCGAATACATCCTGATCCAGTCACCGCGCGATCTGCGCGAGCCACGCGCCCTGGCCGACCTCGAACAGCTGGCGTCCCGGGTAGCCCAGTTGCCGGACGTCGCTCGGGTCAGCGGCATCACCCGGCCGTTAGGGGATGTGCCCCCGGAGTTCCGGGCCACTTATCAGGCGGGCCTGGTCGGCGACCGGCTGGCCGACGGTTCCGGTCAGATCAAGGAGCGCGGCGGCGACCTGAACCGGTTGAAGGACGGAGCCGGTACGCTGGCCGACAGTCTCGCCGACGTCCGCAACCAGGTCAACGAAATCGTACCCAGCCTTGAGAATCTGGTCACCACGTTCTCCTCAGCCAGAACCGCTTACGGCGGCGACCAATTGGTACGCGACGTCGACACTGCCGCCAAGCTCGTCGACAGCATCAACCTGCTCGGCAACTCCATGGGCATCAATTTCTCCGCTGTCAAGGACATGTTCCTGTGGATTGGGCCGGTGTTAACGGCGCTGCAGGGCAACGCGGTCTGCGATGCGAATCCCTCCTGCCGTGCCACCCGCGCGCAGTTCGAGCGACTCACCGTCGCACACGAAAACGGCAGCCTCGATCAGATCAACGATGCGGCCCGCCAGTTGCAGGACTTCGGCGGCGGACAGACCCTCTCCGCAACGGTGAAACGGCTCAACGCTGCGTTGGCCGACGTCGCCGCGGCCGCCAATTCGATGGGGCTGAACGAGCCGGGTGGCGCACAGGCTGCCCTCACCGACCTCAGGAAGAACGCTGCCCGACTGGCCGACGGCAGCCAAGAAGTGGCCGGCGGAGTGGACGAGCTGGTCAACCAGGTCAAAGTGATCGCCGCTGGCCTCAACGAGGCCGCGGGGTTCCTGTTGACGATGCGGAACGAAGCGGCGGGCCCGTCGGCGGCGGGGTTCAACATCCCGCAGGAAGCGTTGGGTCTGCCGGAGTTCCAGGAGGCCGCCAGGGCGTTCATCTCACCGGACGGGCACACGGTGCGGTACCTGGTGCAGACCAACCTCAACCCGTTCAGCGCCGAGGCGATGGATCAAGTCGACCGGATCAGCGACATCGCGGCCGGAGCCCAACCGAACACCACGCTCGCCGACGCCACGATCTCGATGGGCGGCTATCCTGCCGCGTTGCGCGATACCCGCGACTACTACCAGCACGACATCCGATACATCATCATCGCAACCCTCATCGTCGTCCTGCTCACCTTGATGCTGCTGTTGCGTGCGCTCATCGCTCCGCTGTATCTCGTTGGATCCGTGGTGATCTCATTCTTCGCTGCGCTCGGGATCGGTGTGCTGACGTTCCAGTTCCTCTTCGATCAGCAATTACACTGGAGCGTGCCACCGTTAGCGTTCGTGGTGTTGATCGCGGTCGGAGCCGACTACAACATGCTCTTGGTCTCGCGACTGCGGGACGAGTCTCCGCACAGCGTCCGGTTTGGCGTCATCCGCACGCTGAGCTCGACCGGCGGCGTCATCACCGCGGCGGGCTTGATCTTCGCCGCGTCGATGGCCGGCCTGCTGTTCTCCAGCATCGGCGTCGTGGTGCAAGGCGGATTCGTGATCGGAGTGGGCATCTTGTTGGACACCTTCGTGGTGCGCACCATCACGGTGCCGGCCATCGCGACGCTGGTGGGGCGGGCGAACTGGTGGCCGTCCCGAGTGGGTGCCAGACGCTCACCACCGTCGCAGATCACGGCGCCGGGTGACGTCATCGAAGAACCGGCCGGTACGGAGGAGTGAGGTAGACCGCCATGTACATCTATGGAAAACTTGGCAAGAGTCAGACATCAGGGGGCGGGATGAAGAAGTTCCTCTCGGGATTCGTCGTGCTGATAACAGCTGGTACCACAGGATGTTTCGGTATCGGATCGGCACGCGCCGACGATCCGCCCCCTCCGCCCGCTCCGCCACCGTCCGAGCCGGGCACCGCGTACGCCTTGGGTGGGGCTCACGTGCTGGGCATCCCCTACGACGAGTACATCCGTCGGACCGGGGAGCACTGGTTCCCCAACATGAAGAGGGTGAAGGTCGACTACCCGGCTGGACAGGTCCAGGGGCATACTCTTGAGCGGTTCTTCCCCGGGATCGGTCCGATCGGCGAGGAGATCCATCCCGGCCTGGGGCTCGACGGCCCCAGCATCGGTGAGTCCGTCGTCGTCGGCGAGGACAACCTCGATGCCGCCATCCGTGCCGGCGGCCCCGGCACGGCGATGGGGCTGTCGGAGGGCGCGCTGGTGCTCGACGCCGTGAAAGCGCGACTGGCCAACGATCCGACCGCACCGCCGCCGGATCAACTGAATTTCGCGACGTTCGGCGATCCGCTGGCCAAGCACCCGTTCGGGGAGGGGTTCCTGACCCAGGTATTCCCCCCGGGCAGCGTCGTGCCGTTCATGGACTATCCGATGCCGCAACCGGTGGAGAGCCAGTACGACACCCACCAGTTCGTCTCCGCCTACGACAGCATCGCCGATTTTCCGGACCGGCCGGACAACTTGTTCGCCCTGGCCAACTCGATAGCGGGTCTGGCAACCGGTCACACCGCCGTCGCGTTCACCGACCCGAGCATGGTGCCCGCACAGAACATCCGGACGACGGTGAACTCCCGGGGCGCCAAGACGACGACGTACCTGATTCCCGAGCAACATCTGCCCCTGGTCTTCCCCTTCAAATACCTCGGATACGACGAGGACACCCTGAACCGACTCGATGCGATCCTGATGCCACGGGTGAACGCGGGCTATTCGCGCAACGATGATCCGGCGACCGCCCCGGTGCAGGTGGATCCGGAGCACGGCTTCGACCCGATCGAAGTCACCGAACCGGCCAACGAGGCGACATTCGGTGACGGTGGCGGCGCCGGTGGCGACGACCCGATCTCCGAGCTCATCGACGGCGTCATGTCGTTCATGGCTCCCGGTGCCCCGTGACCCCGTCCGCAACGGATTCGATGTGACGGCGACGACGATTAATCAGTCATCCATCCTCTCGATCCTGCATGGCCGCGCCAGCTTGCGGCCCAACGACATCGCGTTCACCTTCACCGATTACGAGAAGGATCCGGCGGGAGTTCCTGAGGATCTCACCTGGTCCGAGCTGTCGCACCGCACGATGGCGTTGGCAAGCCAGCTCAGCGTTTGCGCAGCGCCGGGGGACCGAGCGGTGATCCTGGCTCCGCAGAGCCTGCAGTACATTCTGGCTTTCCTGGGTGCGATGCAGGCCGGGCTGATCGCGGTACCGCTGCCGCTGCCCAATCGCGGTTCGAGCCATGAACGGGTGGGTGCGGTCTTGGCCGACACCTCCCCGGCTGTCGTCCTCACCACCTCGGCGGCCACCGATGACGTCCGCGCTTATGTCGCCGAAGCGCGCCTGGACACAGCACCGACGGTGATCGAGGTCGATGCGCTGAACCTGGACAGCGGCGGAGCGGAGTCGAACCTCCTGGTCGCGGACACACCACACATCGCATATCTGCAGTACAGCTCGGGGTCGACACGGACACCGACCGGGGTCACGGTCTCACATCGCAACCTGCAGGTGAATTTCGATCAGTTGATGCGCTGCCTCTTCGCGGACTCCGGTATCACCGTCCCTCCCACCGCCACGATGGTGTCGTGGTTGCCCTTCTACCACGACATGGGCCTCGTGCTGGGGGTCTGCGCGCCCATCCTGGGCGGATTTCGCGGTCAGCTGTCCAGCCCGGTGGCGTTCCTGGAACGGCCGGCGAGGTGGATGCGGGCGTTGGCCGAGAATCCCGCCGCATTTTCGGCCGCACCCAACTTCGCCTTCGACCTCGCTGTGCGCAGCACCACCGACGGTGACCTCGCCGGGCTCGACCTCGGCGGAATACTGGGCATCATCAGTGGCGCCGAACGGGTCGAGCAGGCAACGCTGCGGCGGTTCGCGGACCGGTTCGCCCACTTCAACTTTCGAGACGCCATGCTCAGGCCGTCTTACGGCCTGGCGGAAGCGACCGTCTTCGTCACGAGCGGCACCTGGTGTGAATCCACGCCGCCGGCCCGATTCGACATCAACGCGTTATCCGCCGGACGCGTTCAACGGTCTACGGGCGGATCGGGCACCGCACTGGTTCGGTACCGGCTGCCGCACTCCCCTCTGCTGCGGATCGTCGACAGCGACTTCCATCGCGAGTGCCCGCCGGACGTCGTCGGCGAGATCTGGGTGCGCGGCGACAATGTCGCCGACGGCTACTGGGGTGCCAGCCCGAAGCAGCAGCGATGCTTCAACGCCACTCTGCGCGATCCGACACCTGGCACTCCGGCGGACTCCTGGCTGAGAACCGGGGATCTGGGGTTCATCTCGCAGGGTGAGTTGTTCATCGTCGGGCGCATCAAGGACGTGTTGATCATTCGTGGCCGCAACCACTACCCAGAGGACATCGAAGCGACCGTTCAACGGATCACTCGCGGCCGGGTCGCAGCGGTCTCGGTCCCCATGGGCGGCACCGAGGAACTGGTCACGGTGATCGAACTGAAGCAGCCGACGGGTTCCGCGCCGGAGGAGATGACCCGGTTCGCCGAGATCAAGTCCGACGTCACCTCCGCGATATCGACCGCACACGGTCTCAATCTCCGAGACATGGTCCTGGTGCCGGCCGGCTCGATCCCGACGACGACGAGCGGCAAGATCCGGCGCTCTGCCTGCGTCGAGCACTATCGGCAGAGCCAGTTCACCCGCTTGGACAGCGAGTAGGCGTTTGGTCCGCGGGTCAGGTCGCTAAAAGGTCGGCCGGGCCGGTAGACGCCACAGACGGTTCCCGGAGCCCCGAAAACCGTCCTTGAGCTGGCGTGTCCTCTGTCGGGCTGACAGGATTTGAACCTGCGACCACTTGACCCCCAGTCAAGTGCGCTACCAAACTGCGCCACAGCCCGGTGCCGCCGAAACACTCCGGCGGCAGGTCGAAAGCCTACCGCACGCCCGCCGCCGGCCCGAATCACCCGGTGTCGCGCCCGCAACCGGGGCGACCGGTCCGTTGACTCTGCGCGCAGGCCGGCGTCGACCCGACACCCACGCTCACCCGGCCCGTGGGTGCCGCCCGGGCGGGGACCCACCACGTAGGCTCACCTGTCGAGATTGCTTCGGCTGCGCAACGCGTCACTACCAGGAAGCGGGCCCCATGCAGATCCCCTTTGTCGACAACGTGCTCGCCCGGACCGGGTTACGCAGACCCCCGGAGGGGGTCGACGACGCTGACACCGGCCAGGACTTCGCCCTCCCACTCGACCAGGAGGTCGTCGAGGACGAGGTCGACACCTCCGATGACACCCTGCTGCTGCAGAAGATGGAGAATCGGCTGGTCCGCAATCACCTCAACAATCCCGAGGTGCTGGGCGCCGAGGAACTGCGCCGGCTGCGCTACCTGCTCAACTTCGCTCGGCTGGCCGACTTCGAGCCGGGTGCGGCCGGCCCGGGCGGGACCCGCGGGCGCGGGGACGTGTCGGTCGGTGCCGAGCTGACGCCCTGGCGCACCAGGGTGGCCGACACTCTGCGCGGCCCGCTGCGCGAGCAGCAGGATCCGGTCGCCGCGCTGACCGACGCCCGCGCGGCGCTGACCGCGCTGCGCGACGACCAGGACGAGCAGCGTGCGATTCTGGCCGAACGGCACGGCAACGACTTCTCCCTGGCCGAACTGGACACCGAGGTCGGGTACAAGAAGCTGGTCACGGTGCTCGGCGGGGGCGGCGGCGCCGGCTTCGTCTACATCGGGGGCATGCAGCGGCTGCTGGAGGCCGGCCAGGTGCCCGACTACCTGATCGGCTCCTCGTTCGGGTCGGTGCTGGGCTCGGTGGTCGCGCGCACCCTGCCGGTGCCGATCGACGAGTACGTGCAGTGGGCCAAGTCGGTCTCGTTCCGCGCCATCCTCGGCCCGGAGTCGCGGCACCGCACCCACGGTCTGACCGGCGTGTTCTCGCTGCGTTTCGACCGGTTCGCCGACGCGATGTTCCGGCGTGAGGACGGCGCGTTGATGACGCTGTCCGACCTGGACGTGCCGTTCGACGCGGTGGTCGCCGGGGTGCGACGCCAGCCGTTTGCGGCACTGCCGTCCCGGTATCGCCGACAGCGGCTGGCGGCGCTGCAGCTGCGCTCGCTGCCGTATCTGCCGATCGGGCTGGGCCCGCAGGTGGCGGCCCGGCTCTGGCAGACCGCGGCGTTCATCGACCCGCGGGTGGTCACCCCGATCGTCATCGGTGGTGACAACCCCGACACCGACGTCAACGTGGTGGACGCGGCGTCGTTCTCCTCGGCGATCCCGGGCGTGCTGCACCACGAGACCGCCGATCCGGCGATGGTGCCGCTGTTCGACCGGTTGCTCGCCGACAACGACGTCGGTGCCCTCGTCGACGGCGGCGCGGCCAGCAACGTCCCGGTCGAGTTGGCGTGGAAACGGGTCCGCGACGGCCGCCTGGGCACCCGCAACGCGTGCTACTTGGCGTTCGACTGCTTCCATCCGCAGTGGGATCCCCGCAATCTGTGGCTGGTGCCGATCACCCAGGCGATCTCGCTGCAGATGGTGCGCAACGCGCCGTACGCCGATCATCTGGTCCGGTTCACCCCCACCTTGTCCCCGGTGAACCTGGCGCCGTCGGCCCACGCGATCGACCGGGCCTGCCGGTGGGGCCACGACAGCACCGAGCGCGCGGTGACCGTGATGGGTGCGCTGCTGGACCCGGTGTGGTGGGACGGCGACGCGCCGCCCGCGCCGGCCACCGCGGCGACCCGCCTCCGACCGGCGCCCGCCTCGATGAACGCGGTGCTGGCCGCGCTGGGCGGCCGGCGCAACCGGTTCGAGCGGTGGCGCGGCCGTCGGCAGTCCTGAGCGCCGGGCCGCTACACGGTGAGCAGCCGCCACAGCCCGATCAGCCCGACGACGATGATCACCGCCCGCAGCGCGGTCGGGGACAGCCGCCGGCCGTAGTGGCCGCCGAGCAGCCCGCCGACCAGGGACCCGGCCGCGATCAGTCCGGCAGCGGCCCAACTGATCCGGTCGGCGGCCACCAGGATGTAGGCGCTGGCGGCCACCATGTTCACCACCAGCGCCAGCAGGTTCTTCGCGGCGTTCATCCGCTGCATCGACTCGGGCAGCAGCACCCCCATCACCCCGACGAGCAGAATCCCCTGGGCGGCGGAGAAATACCCCCCGTAGACCCCGACCGCGAAGGTCCCGATCGTTAACGCCGCCAACCGGCCCCGGCTGAGCTGCTCAAGGGAGCGGCCCGCGGCGAGCGCGCGGCGCTGGGCCAATCGCTGGATGCGCGGGCCGACCACCACCAGGACCAGCGCCAACACCAACAGCGCGGGCACCACGCGGTTGAACACCTGCTCGGGCAGGTGCAGCAGCAGCCACGCACCGCAGACCGCCCCCAGTAGGGAGCCGGGCAGCTGCCAGCGCAGCCGGGCCCACTGGCCGCGCAGCTCGCGCCGGTAGGCCCAGGTGCCCGAGACGCCGCCGGCCACCAGCCCGACCGCATTGGAGATGGTGGCGGTCAGCGGCGCATACCCCAGCGTGACCAGGGTCGGGAAAGTGATCAGGGTGCCGCTTCCCACCAGCGAGTTGATCGCCCCGGCGCCGAGTCCGGCCAGCGTGATCAGCGCCACCTCGAACAACGACATCGACAGCACCTTACGCGGTGTCGCGCGGTCAGCGGCTCTTGCGTTTCTCCCGCACCCGCACGTTGATCCGGATCGGGCTGCCCGCGAACCCGAACTCTTCGCGCAGGCGCCGTTCCAGGAAACGGCGGTAGCCGGCCTCGAGGAACCCGGTGGTGAACAGCACGAACGTCGGGGGGCGCGCAGCGGCCTGGGTCGCGAACAGGATCCGCGGTTGTTTTCCGCCGCGCACCGGCGGCGGGGTCGCGGCGACGACCTCTTTGAGGAAGGTGTTGAGCCGTCCGGTGGGCACCCGGGTGTCCCAGGATCGCAGCGCCGACTCCAGTGCGGGCACCAGTTTCTGCACCGCCCGCCCGGTCTGCGCGGAGATGTTGACCCGCTGCGCCCACCGCACCTGGACCAGCTCGCGATCGATTTCGCGTTCCAGTCGATGGCGACGGTCCTCATCGACCAGATCCCATTTGTTGAACGCCAACACCAGGGCACGCCCGGCGTCGATGACCATCGACAGCACCCGCTGGTCTTGTTCGGTCAGAGGCTCGGAGCCGTCGATCAGCGCGATCACCACCTCGGCGGCGTCGATCGCCCCGTGGGTGCGCACCGAGGCGTAGAACTCGTGTCCGCTGGCCTGACGGACCTTGCGCCGCAGCCCGGCGGTGTCGATGAACCGCCAGGTCCGCCCGCCCAACTCGATCAGCGAGTCGACCGGGTCGACGGTGGTGCCGGCCACGTCGTGCACGACCGACAGCTGGTCGCCGGCCAGCTTGTTGAGCAGCGAGCTCTTGCCGACGTTGGGTTTTCCGACCAGCGCCACCCGCCGCGGCCCGCCCTCGCCGGCGGTAACGATGCCGGTGACCTGCGGGAGTGCGGCGACCACCTCATCGAGCAGATCGGCGACACCGCGACCGTGCATGGCGCTGACCGCATGGGGCTCACCCAGTCCCAGCGACCACAGCGCTGCGGCGTCGGACTCGCCGCGTTCGTTGTCGACCTTGTTGGCCGCCAAAAACACCGGTTTGCCGGCCCGGCGCAGGATCCGGGCGGCCGCCTCGTCGCCGCTGGTGGCACCGACCACCGCGTCGACGACCAGGATCACCGCGTCGGCGGTGCGCATGGCCACCGCCGCCTGTTCGGCGACCAGCTGCTGCAGTCCCTTGGCGTCGGGCTCCCAACCGCCGGTGTCCTGCACGACGAAGCGCCGCCCGGTCCAGTTGGCGTCATAAGACACCCGATCGCGGGTGACGCCGGGGAGGTCTTGGACGACGGCCTCACGGCGCCCCAGGATCCGGTTGACCAGCGTGGACTTGCCGACGTTGGGCCGTCCCACCACCGCCACCACCGGCGGCGCGAACTGCCCGGCCAGGACCTCGGAGCGCCCCGCGTCGTCGACGTCGCTGAAGTCGCTGAAGTCGCCGACTTCGGCGATATCCCAGTCACTTTCGTCGCTCCACGTCCCGTCGGAACCGGTGGTGCTCATCGACGCGCCCCACTGTGGTCATCGACCAGTCCGATCAGGTACTCGACCACCGCGGCTTCGGTCATCGCGCTGGTGTCGACGATGACCGCGTCGTCGGCGGGCAGCAGCGGTGAGGCCGCCCGGGTGGAGTCGAGGTGGTCGCGGCGCTGCACGTCGGCGAGCACCCCGGCGTAGTCGTCGGGTTGCCCGGCGGCGACGTTCTGTTCGTTGCGCCGCCGCGCCCGGGTCTGCGGCGAGGCGGTGAGGAAGACCTTCAGCTCGGCGTCCGGGAGCACCACGGTGCCGATGTCGCGACCCTCCACCACGATGCCGTCGGGGCCGGCGGCCAACTGTCGCTGCAGTTCGACGAGTCGCTGCCGCACCGCCGGCACCGCCGAGACCGCCGAGACCGCGCCGGTCACCGCCGCACCGCGGATCTGAGCTGACACGTCGTCGTCGGCAAGGTAGAAACGGTCACCGTCGGGGTCGGCACCGACCGCGAGGCGCACGTCGGGAACCAGCCGGGCGACCCGCGCCGCGTCGGTCGGGTCGATCCCGGCCCGCAGCACCGCCAACGCCACGATCCGGTACATCGCGCCGGTGTCGAGATAGCGCGATCTCAACGCGCGTGCCAGTCCGCGTGACACCGAGGATTTTCCGGTGCCCGCCGGCCCGTCCACGGCGATCCTCAACCCGCTCACAGTCCGACCGCCTTGTAGAGTTGTCCGATTTCGTTGCGCCGCAACGGCCGAATGCTTCCCGGTCGCTGCTCCCCCAGCGTGACCGCACCGATCTCGGTGCGCACCAATTCCTGCACCGGGAACCCGGCGGCGCCCAGCAGCCGCCGCACGATCCGGTTGCGTCCCTCGTGCAGGGTCACCCGCACCAGGGTGCGGCCCGCTACCGCGTCGACCACGGCGAAGTCGTCCACCCGCGCGGGGCCGTCCTCCAGGTCCACACCGGCCCGCAGTCTCTTGCCCAGGGTGCGCGGCACCGTGCCCGCAACGGTCGCCAGATAGGTTTTCGGCACCTCGTAGGACGGGTGCATCAACCGGTGGGCCAGTTCCCCGTCGTTGGTCAGCAGGATCAGCCCCTCGGTGTCGGCGTCCAACCGTCCGACGTGGAAGAGGTTCTTGTTGCCGCGCACCCGGTGCTCGACCAGATCCCCGATGCACGGCCGGCCGCGATCATCCGACATCGTCGAATGCATCCCGCGGGGTTTGTTCAACGCCAGGTACACCAGGGATTCATCGACGCTCACCCGCGCGCCGTCGACCCGGATCACCGCGGACTCCGGGTCCACCCGGGTGCCCAACTCGCTGACCACCCGGCCGTCGATCTCGACGCGCCCGTCGCGGATCATCTTCTCGGCCACCCGCCGCGACGCCACCCCGGCCCGGGAGAGCACCTTCTGCAGGCGGATTCCCTCGGTCATCGGTCCACGTCGAAGGTCAGGGGCTCGTCGGCCGAGGCGCCACCGAGTTTCATGAAACGTGGCTCGCTGTCCAACGATTCGCTCAGGTCGTCGATGCTGTCGACATCGGGCAGCAGCGGGGCGATATCGGGCAGATCGGCCAGCGACGACAACCCGAGCCGCTCCAGAAACAGCTCGGTGGTGGTGAACGTCGCCGCGCCGGTGTCGGCGTCGGGTCCGGCCTCGGTGATCAGCCCGCGCGCCAGCAGCGTGCGCATCACCGCATCGCAGTTGACCCCGCGCACCGCCGAGACCCGCGCCCGGGTCACCGGCTGGCGGTAGGCCACCACCGCGAGGGTCTCCAGGGCGGCGCGGGTCAGCTTCGAGCGCGCCCCGTCGAGCAGCAGCCGTTCCACATACGGCGCGTAGGCGGCCCGGGTGTAGAGCCGCCATCCCCCGCCGGCCTCCCGCAACTCGATGCCGCTGTCGCGGGCGGCGAGGCCCTCGGCCATCGCACGCAGCTGGGCGGCGACCCGATCCACCGGCTGCTCGGTGGCCGTGGCCAGCGTCTCGGTGGCCACCGGGGTGTCGACCACCAGCAGCAGCGCCTCGAGCACCGCGGCGAGCTCCTCGTCGTCGAGGTCGGCGGTGGCGACGTCGATGCCGAGCGCGTCGCTGCGGTGCGCCGGGTCGCCGTTGTCGTCCACGGCGAGCGGCTCCGCGGGCTGCGGGGGCGCCGCCGGGGTCGTCTCCTCGGGGCGCGCGTCGTCGGGCTGGGTCATGTGGGGTTGTCTGCTTTCACCAGTTCGTCGAGGTCTCCAGCGGCCGGACGTTCTCCGGTCCACGAAACCTCGAGCACACCAAGTGGCTCTGCCTGCTCGAATGCTACCGCCCGCGCTCGGTACAGCTCGAGCAGCGCCAGGAAGCGTCCGACGATCTCGATCGGCACCTCGCAGTCGGCGACCAGCTCGCGAAACGACGCCCAGGTGCCGCTGCCGCGGGCCTCCAGCAGCGCCAGCAGTCGCTGAGCCTGCTCGGGCACCGAGACGCTGACCTGGTGCAGGTGCGCGGTGGCGACCGTGGGCACCGGGCGCGGGGTGAAGGCGCTCGCCGCGATCTCGGCGAAGCGCTGCGCGTCGACGCCGAGCATCACCTCGGGCAACAGATCGGCGAAGCGGTCCTCCAGCGACACCGCCCGCGGATAGCTGCGCAGCGCGGCGGCCTCCAGTTCGGCGAACATCTGCGCGACATGCTTGTAAGCCCGATACTGCAGCAATCGGGCGAACAGCAGGTCACGGACCTCCAGCAGCGCCAGGTCTTCCTCGTCGTCGACCTGCCCGGCCGGCAGCAGCCGGGCGGCCTTGAGATCGAGCAGGGTCGCGGCGATCACCAGGAAGGCGGTGGTCTCCTCCAACCCCAGGTGGGCCCCGATCTCGCGGGTGTAGGCGATGAAGTCGTCGGTGACCTGGTGCAGCGCGACCTCGGTGACATCGAGCCGGTGGGCGAAGATCAACTGCAGCAGCAGGTCGAAGGGCCCCTCGAAATTGGTCAGCCGAACCTGGAACCCGGACTGCTCGGCGGTGTCCTCCGCGGTCACCTCAGGCGCCGAACCGGTCGATGACCTCGCGGGCCAGCGCACGGTAGGACTGGGCACCGCCGGATTTCGGAGCCCAGGTGGTGATCGGCTCCCCGGCCACGGTGGTTTCCGGGAACCGGACGGTGCGGGTGATGACCGTGTCGAACACCAGATCACCGAAGCGTTCCACCACCCGGGCCATCACCTCCCGGGAGTTGATGGTGCGCGGGTCGAAGCGGGTGACCAGGATGCCGCTGATCTCCAGCTTCGGGTTGAGCCGGTCGCGCACCTTCTCGACCGTGTCGGTGAGCAACGCCAGGCCCCGCAGCGAGAAATACTCGCACTCGGTCGGGATGATCACCCCGTCCGCGCAGGCCAGACCGTTGACGGTGAGCAACCCCAGCGACGGCTGACAGTCGACCAGGACGTAGTCGTAGCGGTCGATGACCGGGTGCAGCGCACGCGCCAGCGACTGCTCGCGCCCCACCTCGTTGACCAACTGGATCTCGGCGGCCGACAGGTCGATGTTGGACGGGATCAGATCGACGTTTTTGATCCGGGTGCCGATGAGCACCTCGTCGGTCGAGACCCGCGGTTCCACCAGCAGGTTGTGCACGGTGCGTTCCAGCTCGTAGTGCGGCACCCCCAGCCCCGCCGAGA
This sequence comes from Mycolicibacillus parakoreensis, assembly GCF_022370835.2. The sequence goes on along the minus strand of NZ_CP092365.1, from coordinate 1,075,106 downwards.
GCGCACCCTGCGGGTCGAGGTCCACCAGCAGCACCCGGCGCCCGTACTCGGCGAGCGCGGCGCCGAGGTTGATCGTCGAGGTCGTCTTGCCGACGCCGCCCTTCTGGTTACACATCGCGATGACCTGCGCGGGACCGTGCGAGACCCGGGGTTGCGGTTCGGGGATGTCACGCGGGGGCCGGCCGGTCAGGCCCAGCTCGACGGTGCCGTCAGCGTTGCTGTTCATCGGCGCCCGGGGCCCGTCGAACGACTCGGTGCTGCGGTGGTGGCGAACATCGGCCAAAGTCTAACGGGTCAACCGCCGTGCACAGGCAAGATCACCGGCCCGACCGCATAGGCTGGGCGCTATGAGTCTCAAACAGCGCTTCCCGTTCCTGCGCTGGTCGGTGCTGCGGATGATCACGCTGCCCCGCAATGTGTCCAGGACCGGGCAGGTCGGTGACGGCCGGGAGGACGCGGTGGTGCGCTACGTGCTGGCCAACGCCCGCGCCGGCGACGTCGACGACGTGCTCGCCACCATCGACCGCTTCGCCTACGACAAGTCGATGTTGATGAACGTCGGCGACGAGAAGGGCGCGCTCCTCGACGCCGCGGTGCGCCGTGCCGAGCCGACGCTCGCACTGGAGTTGGGCACCTACGCCGGGTACAGCGCGCTGCGCATCGCCCGCGCCGCCCCGCAGGCGCGGGTGCTCTCGGTGGAGCTGGCCGAGGCCAACGCCGCCAACGCCCGCGCCATCTGGGCGCATGCGGGGGTCTCGGATCGGATCGGCTGCGTGGTCGGCACCCTCGGCGACGGCGGCGGCACCCTCGACGCGCTGGCCCGCGACCACGGACTCACCCCGGGAGCGCTGGATTTTCTGTTCCTCGATCACGACAAGGTGGCCTACCTGCCCGATCTGCAGAGCATCCTCGACCGCGGTTGGCTGCGTCGGGAGGCGATCGTGGTCGCCGACAACGTCCTGGTGCCGGGCGCCCCGAAATACCGGGCCTACATGCGCGAACAGCAGGGCACGCTGTTCGACACCGTCGAGCACAAGACCCACGCGGAGTATCAGAGCCTGATCCCCGACCTGGTGCTCGAGTCGCGCTATCTGGGCTCGGGTTAGCGGGCCCGCGGGTGGGCGCCGGCCCACACCTCACGCAGTGCGTGCACGGTGACCAGCGTGTAGATCTGGGTGGTGGTCACCGACGCGTGGCCGAGCAGTTCCTGCACGACGCGGACGTCGGCGCCGCCGTCGAGCAGGTGGGTAGCGAACGAGTGGCGCAGGGTGTGCGGGGAGACCGCGGCGGTGATCCCGGCGTGCTCGGCGGCGTCGTGGAGCACTTGCCAGGCGCTCTGCCGGGAGAGCCGGCCCCCGCGGGCGTTGAGGAACAACGCCGGTGTGCCGCGGCCACGCCGGGCCAGATCGGGGCGCCCGCGCACCAGATACGCCTCCAGAGCGGCCACGGCGGGCCGCCCGATCGGCACCAGCCGCTGCTTGTCGCCCTTGCCGTGCAGCAACACCGAGCGGTCGTGGGTGTCGATGTCGTCGAGGTCCAAGCCGACCGCCTCGGAGATCCGCGCCCCGGTGGAGTACAGCAACTCCAGCAGCGCGCGATTGCGCAACGTCAACGGACTGTCGGAGGGCCGGTCGCCTCCGGCGGCCTCCAACAGCGCCAGCACCTCCTCGACGGTGAGGCTCTTGGGCAGCCGGCGACCCGCACTCGGTGGGCGCACCTCGCGGGCCACGTCCGCCGGCGCCACCCCTTCGGCGGCGGCGAAACGGTGCAGACCGCGCACCGCGACCAGCGCCCGCCCGGCCGACACCGCCGACAGCGGGCTCAGCCCCGCCTCGACGTCGCCGCGCTGCAGCGCCACCACGAACTCGCTGACATCGGCCTCGCTGACCTCGCCGAGGTCCTCGATCCCCCGCCGGCGCAGATAGTCGTTGTAGCGGCGAAGATCCCGACGGTAGGAGCTCAACGTGTTGGCGGCCACCCCGCGCTCGATCGTCAGATGGTCCAGGTAGCCGCCGACCTGGCCGTCGAGGGCCACCGGCGCGGCCTGGGCGGCGGTCACCGTCGTGCCCGTCGCGCGGCGAAGGCGGTGGGCCGATCGATCCACACCGCATCGAGGGGGCGCGGCGCGGCGGCCCCGCCGCGCACGGCGTGGGCGGCCAGGATGCCGGCCACCGCGATCGCGTTGACGATCTGGCCGGCCATCACCGCCGTCACCGCCTCCGCCAGCGAACACCAGCGCACCTGCAGGTCGGCTTCCTCGTCGTGGGCGGCGGGGCGCTCGACCTCGCGCAACCCGGTGGCCAAAAACACCCGCACCGACTCGTCGCTGAACCCCGGGGTGGAATCGAGGTCGACGAGCACCTGCCAGGTTTCGGCCTGTAGGCCGGCCTCCTCGTGCAGTTCCCGGGCGGCGGTGCGGTGCGGTTCTTCGCCGTCGGCGTCGAGCAGTCCGGCCGGCAGTTCCCAGAGCCGACGCCCCAACGGCACCCGGTACTGGTAGATCAGCGGGATGTTGTCGTCGTCGTCGAGCGCGACGATCGCCACCGCACCGAAATGCTCGACCACTTCCCGGGTGGCGGTCGCGCCGCCGGGCATGCGCACTTCGTCGGCGCGCAGCGCGAAAATCTTGCCGCTGTGCACCAGCCGCGAGGAGACGGTCTCAAAGTCGTGCTCAGCCACGGGCCGCGGGCTCTTCCAGCAGGGGTTGCCCGGCGCCGTTGGCGTTGTGTTCAGGGATTTCCACCGGAAGCCGTTCGGCTGCCTTGTAGTCGATGGCCGCGCCGATGAACGCCACGAACAACGGATGGGGTCGGGTGGGCCGGCTCTTCAGTTCGGGATGGGCCTGGGTGCCGACCAGAAACGGGTGGATCTCCGCGGGGTACTCCACGAACTCGACCAGGTGACCGTCCGGCGAGGTCCCGGAGAACCGCAGGCCGCTCTCGGCGATCCGTTCCCGGTAGGCGTTGTTGACCTCGTAACGGTGCCGGTGACGCTCGGAGACCTCGGTCGACTGATACGCCTGCGCGACAATCGAATCGGCTTCCAGCATCGCCGGGTAGGCACCCAGGCGCATGGTGCCGCCCAGGTCGGCCTCCCCGGCCACGGCCTGCTTCTGGTCGGCCATCGTCGAGATGACCGGATCGGGGGTGTCGGGGTCGAATTCCGCCGAGTTGGCGTCGTCGACGCCGACCGAGCGGGCGGCCTCGATCACGATGCACTGCAGCCCGAGGCACAGACCCAGCAACGGCAGTCCGCGGGCCCGGGCGTAGCGGATCGCGCCGAGTTTGCCTTCGATGCCGCGGATCCCGAAGCCGCCCGGGATGAGCACCCCGTCGACGTCACCGAGTGCGGCGGCCGCACCGGCCGGGGTGTCGCAGTCGTCGGAGGCGACCCACCGGATCTCCACCCTCGTGCGGTGTTTGAATCCGCCGGCCCGCAGCGCCTCGGCCACCGACAGGTAGGCGTCGGAGAGTTCGATGTACTTGCCCACCAACGCGATTCGGACCGACTCGTGAGAGTCGTGGACGCGGGAGAGTAGATCATCCCACTCGGTCCAGTCGACGTCGCGGAACGGCAGGTTCATCCTGCGCACCACGTAGGCGTCGAGTTCCTCCCGGTGCAGCACCTTCGGGATGTCATAGATCGACGGCGCATCGGGGGTGGAGATCACCCCGTCGATGTCGACGTCGCACATCAGCGCGATCTTCTCCTTCAGCGGTTCGGGCACCTCGCGATCGCATCGCAAGATCAACGCGTCCGGGGTGATCCCGATGCTGCGCAGCGCGGCCACCGAATGCTGGGTCGGCTTGGTTTTGAGTTCGCCGGAGGGCGCCAGGTAGGGCACCAGCGAGACGTGCAGGAAGAAACAGTGGTCCCGGCCGACGTCGTGGCGAACCTGCCGGGCGGCTTCCAGAAACGGCTGGGATTCGATATCGCCTACGGTGCCACCGATTTCGGTGATCACCACGTCGGGTCGGTTCCCGTCCTGGTCGGGTTCGCCCATCGCCAGGATCCGGTTTTTGATCTCGTCGGTGATGTGCGGGATGACCTGCACCGTGTCGCCGAGGTACTCGCCTCGCCGTTCCTTGGCGATCACCGTGGAGTAGACCTGTCCGGTGGTCACGTTGGCCGTGCTGGACAGGTCGCGATCCAAGAAGCGCTCGTAGTGCCCGACGTCGAGGTCGGTCTCGGCACCGTCCTCGGTGACGAAGACCTCACCGTGTTGGAACGGGTTCATCGTCCCCGGGTCCACGTTGAGGTACGGGTCGAGCTTTTGCATCGTGACCTGCAGACCGCGGGAGATCAGCAGCTGTCCGAGGCTGCTGGCAGTCAACCCCTTGCCCAACGAGGAGGCGACACCGCCGGTGACGAACAGATAGTGGGTGGCGATGTAGGGGTGCTTGCGCAGTGTTGGCAACAGCCACCTCCGTGACGACGCGCAGGGCGAGACCTAGCTTGTGCTAGTGGGGCCTGCCGACCCACGGAATCTCACCTTAACACCCGACCGAACCAGCCGGCGTTGACACGCCCGCCGGGCCTCACTGTGCGACGGTGATCGCCGTCGCACCGGGGCCGATGCCGTACTGACCGGGGTCACCACCACCGATCAGCTCGGCCAGCCCGAGCACCGCGGTGATGCGTCCGGCCTCGGTGTCGATGTCGTCGACGGTGCTCACCGCGGCCGCCATCCCGGCGTCCGCGCGGGTCACCGCGACCGCGGCCGAACCCGACGCCGAGCCGTCACGACCGGCCAGCAGCGTCCCGGAGCCGCGCGGGGCGAGCGCCGCGGCGAACCGGGCCACGCTGGTGCCCTGGTTGCCGGCATCGTCGGCGACGGCGCCGCCGGTGATCACCAGCGCGGTGTCCGCCGCACCGATCTGCTGATCGCCGTAGGAGATGAACCCGGTGTCGCGCAGCGCGGCCAGCACGGTCTCGCGCTGGGCGTCGTCGGCCGGTTTGATCGCCGTATCGCGGTTGATCAGCACGGCGATGCCGAGCAGGTCGCCGGCCTGCGCCCCCTGATCGATCAGGGCGGGATTCAACTGCGCACCGGCGGGCAGCACCGATGAGGTCACCACCGAGCGCAGCTTCTCCGCGGAGTTGGCCTCGACGAATTGCTGGGTCAGCGACACCGTCCCGGTGACCGTCGCCCCGGCCTGCCCCACGGTACGGGTGAGCGATTCGACGTCGTCGCCGTCGGCATCCGGCGCCTGAAAGATCACCACCGACTTCCCCGCCAGCGCGTCGCGCACGATGCGCCCGGCCACCAGGGAGTCGAAATGGTTGACGGCGTCGAGCTTCTCGTTGAGCGCGTTCTTCTCGTCGTTGAGCTCACTGATCTGGCTGCGCAGATCCTTTTTCTCCGCACGCACGCCCGACAGCAGCGAGTCGGAGAGCAACCCCGAGCCCAACACCACCCCGACTGCCAGCGCCAGGAAGACCGCGGCCAACGAGATCACATGGTGCCGTAGTGAAACCACCGAGGCCTCCTAGGTGATCCAGCCCTGTACCCACACCGAGAAGCGGTTCCAGTATTCGGTGATCCAGTGCAGCACCGAGACATCGGTACGCGACACCCACAGGGCCACGATGACCGCGATCAGCATGGTGAACACCAGCAACGCGATGGCTCCCGCGGAGACCCGGTTGCGGTAGAGGGTGGCCACGGCCTTGGCGTCGACGAGTTTGTCCTCGACCTTCAGGCGGGTCAAAAACATCGACGGGTTGCTCTGCTGGCGGGTGCGGTCGAAGAACTCCTCGATGCTGGCGTTGTGCCCGGCGGTCACCAGCAGCGAGGCGCCGTGGTGGTCGGCGAGCAGCAGCGCCAGGTCCATGGCCGAACCGGCCGCCGGGAAGGTCATCGCGCCCACCCCGAGGTCCTGGATGCGTTCCAGCCCGGGGGCGTGGCCGTCGGCGTCGGCCGGCAGCACCACCTCGGCGCCGCACTTGAGGACTTCGGTGCTGATGTGTTCGGGGTCGCCGACGATCAACTGCGGCCGGTAGCCGGCCTTGCGGAGCACGTCGGCGCCGGCGCCCACCCCCAGCAGCACCGGCTGGTACTCCTTGATGAACGGTTTGAGCACCTTGAGGTCGTCGATCGCCGTCGGCTCGTCACCGACGAGCACGACGTGACGGCGGCGCAGGTTGATGTCGACGTCGGGGATGCCGATGCCGTCGATGAGCAGCGGACTTTCACTGCGGATGAACTCGATGGTGTTGCCGGCGAAGGCCTCGAGGTGGGCGACCAACCCGCTTTTCGCCTCGTGCATCAACTCGGCGATGTCGTGGTCGGCGCGCTCGGTGCCCTGGATCAACCGACGGTCCCCGGTGTAGATCCCGCCCTCGTAGAGCCGGATCTTGGCGCCGTCCTTGATCTTCTTGAAGACCTCCGGGCCCGCCTCGTCGAACAGCGCGACACCGTTGGCGACCAGCACCTCCGGGCCCTGGTTGGGGTAGCGCCCCGAGATCGACGGCGCGGCGTTGACGACACCGGCGACCTGGGCGTCCACCAGCGCGTCGGCGGTGATGCGGTCCAGATCCTGCGCCTCGACGATGGCGATGTCGCCCGGGCAGAGCCGGCGGAGCAGCCGATCCATATCGCGGTCGACCCGGGCCGTACCGACAATGCCGGGTCGCGAGCTGTTTCGGGAAAGCAGCGCTGACATCCTCATGCGGCGATTCTGTCGGCCAAAGCCGCTCCCGTCATGGAGGCGCGCCGTAACACCAGCCTCAATAGTTATATCGCGTCACATTTGCCACAGGTGGCGACGGCGGTCAGGGGCCGGTCGAGGCCGCATCGGGGGCGGCGATCTCGGTCTGGGCGGTGCTGAGCAGTTCGCGTGCGTGGGCGCGCCCGCTGTCGGATTCGCCGAGGCCGGCGAGCATGCGGGCCAGCTCGGCGACACGTTGGTCGGTGTCGAGGCAGCACACCTCGCTGGCCCCGTCGTCACCGGCGGCGGTCACCGTCAGGTGCACGTCGGCGTAGGCGGCCACCTGCGGCAGGTGGGTGACGACGATGACCTGGTGGGTGCGGGCCAGCCGGGCCAGTCGCCGGCCGATCTGCACGGCGGCGCGCCCGCCCACCCCGGCGTCGATCTCGTCGAAGACCATCGTGGTGCCGTGCGAGCGGTGCATCGCGGTGGCCAGCACCACCTCGATGGCCAACATCACCCGGGACAGCTCCCCGCCGGAGGCGCTTTTGGCCAACGGCAGCACGGTGGTCCCCCGGTGGGCGGTGAACCCGAACTCGACCTGGTCGATGCCGTCGGCTCCGGCGCGCACCGGTTCTGCGGAGTCCAGGGTGAGCGCGGCCGGATCATCGTCGGCGGCGGCGACCGCGGTGACCGCGACGGTGAACTCGGCGTCGGCCATGGCCAGCCCGGCCAGCTCGGCGGTGACCGCCTCGGCCAGCCCGGCGGCGTGGCGGTGCCGCAGCGCACTGAGCGCCAGCGCCGCCTGCCCGACCTGGGCGGCCAGATCGTCGGTGCGCCGCTGCAGCTCGGCGAGGGTCTCCTCGGAGACGTCGAGGGTGGCCAGCCGGTCACCGGCCTCCCGCGCCCAGTCCAGCACCCCGTCGGTGTTGGCGGCGTATTTGCGGGTCAGGGTGCGCAGCTCCGCCTGGCGGGCCAACTTGGTGTCCAGCGCGCTGGCGTCGTCGGGCAACGCACCCAGGTAGTCACCGAGTTCGGTGCTGACGTCGGCGATGACGGTCAGCGCTCCCCCGAGCTGGTCGGCGAGGTCGCGCAGCGTCCGGTCGTCGGCGCCGTCCAGCGCCGCGCGCGCCCGCCCCAGCAGGCTCGACACCGACGGTGTCACCGCCGCGGGATCGTCGGCCTCATCGGTGCCGGCCAGTGCCGCGCGCGCCCCGGCGACCGCCTCGCGCAGGGTGTCGAGTTCGGAGAGGCGGCGGATGTCGGTGGTGAGGGCGTCGTCTTCGCCGGGCTGCGGGTCGACCGCGGCGATCTCCTCGAGGGCGAACTGCAGCCGGTCCGCCTCCTGGGCCAGCTCACGGGCCCGCAGGCGGCGTTCGGTGAGGTCACGTCGGGCCGTCAGCCAGCGGTCGCGCAGTTTGCGGTAGGTCTCCAGTTCATCGCCGACCCCGGCGTAGCGGTCCAGGGCGCCGCGCTGCTCCTCCGGGCGCATCAGCCGCAGCTGATCGTTCTGGCCGTGCAGGGTGAGCAGGCCTGCGGTGAACCCGCTCAACGACTTGGCCGGCACGCTGCGCCCGCCCAGGTAGGCCCGGGACCGGCCGTCGCGGCTGACCGACCGGGAGGTGATCACGCTGCCGTCCTCGTCGCGGTCCCCGCCGCAGGCGTCGAGGATCTCCGCGACCCGCCGGGCGGTCCGCTCATCGAGGTCGGCGGTGGCGAAGCGGCCCTCGACCACGGCACGGTCGGCACCGGAACGGACCCGGTTGGCGTCGGCGCGCGCCCCGCCGAGCAGGTGCAGGCCGGTCACCACCATGGTCTTGCCGGTGCCGGTCTCCCCGGTCAGCACGGTCAGCCCGCGACCGAACTCCGCGGTCGCGGCGCTGATCGCCCCCAGCGAGGCGATCGTGATCTCGGTCAGCACCGGCGTGCCCTCACTGCCCGCGCCACCCGGTGACCGGCAGCCGGAACTTGCGGACCAACCGGTCGGTGAACGGGGCACTGTCCAACCGGGCCCATTTGACCGGGGTGCGTCCGCAGGTGACCTCCAGGCGGCTGCCGGCGGGCACCCGCATCTCGCGGCGCCCGTCGCAGAACACCAACGCGTCGTGGCCGCTGGCCTCCAGTTCGATCGCGATCGTGGCGTGCGGGCTGGTCACCATCGGGCGGGCGAACAGGGCGTGGGCGTTGTTGGGCACGACCAGGATCGCGTCGAGGTCGGGCCACAGAAGCGGACCACCCGCGGAGAACGCGTAGGCGGTCGACCCGGTCGGGGTGGACACCAGCACGCCGTCGCAGCCGAACGTCGACACCGGCCGCGCATCGACCTCGACGATCACGCCGAGCACCCCGAGGCGCTGGCCCTTCTCCAGGCTGGCCTCGTTCAGCGCCCACCCGCGGTCGACGACCTGCCCACCGGCGCGGACCGCGACGTCGAGGGTCATCCGGTCTTCGACCCGGTAGTCGCGGGCGATGACATGGTCGAGCACGGCGTCGATGGCCTCGGCCTCGGCCTCGGCGAGGAACCCGATCCGGCCCAGGTTGACGCCGAGCACCGGGATGCCGGCGTTGTGGGCCAACTCGGCGGCCCGCAGGAAACTGCCGTCCCCGCCGAGCACCAACACCAGCTCGCAGCCGCGGGCGGCGTGATCATCGGCGTCGACCACCTCGATGTCGAAGCCCATCGAGCGGGTGTGCTCGGGTGCCAGTTGCAGCCCACCCCGGTCGACGGCCTCCGCGGAGAGCACCCGCAGCGCGATGCCGTGCTCACCGAGGACCTTCTCCACTCGGCGCGCGGTGTCGGTCGCATCCTCACGGCCGGTGTGTACCACCAACAAAATGGTGCGCTCTGGGGTCATTGCGGTCCTTCCGCGACGGCGGACTGCACGGCGTCATCGAGCGCCGCCCCGGTCAACGGGTGGTCGGTGCGCGCGCGCAGCCACAGAAAATATTCGACATTGCCCGACGGGCCCGGAAGCGGGCTGGCGGTCACCCCGACGGGCGGCCAGCCCAGCACGGCGGCACGGTCGGCCACCGACAGCACCGCCGCGTGGCGCAGGGCCGGGTCCTGGACGACTCCTCCCGGGCCCACCTGGCCCTTGCCGACCTCGAATTGTGGTTTCACCATGGGCACGATATCGGCGTCGGGTGCCGCGCAGCCGACCAGTGCGGGCAACACGGTCGCCAGCGAGATGAACGACAGGTCGGCGACGACCAGGTCGACGGCGCCGCCGGTTTGCTCGGCGGTCAGGTTGCGCACGTTGGTGCGCTCCAGCACCGTCACCCGCGGATCGGAGCGCAGCGGCCAGGCCAGCTGCCCGTAGCCGACGTCGACGGCCACCACTTCGCGGACACCGCGGTCGAGCAGCACCTCGGTGAACCCGCCGGTGGACGCACCGGCGTCGAGGCAGCGTCGCCGCGCGACGCCGAGACCGAAGGTCTCCAGCGCGCCGATCAGCTTGTGGGCACCGCGCGACACCCACGGGCGATCGTTCGCGGCGTCGACCGTGAGGTTCGCGGTGGGCGCCACCGCGGTGGCCGGTTTGACCGCCGGCATGCCGTCGATGCTGACCTTGCCGGCGCCGATCAATTCCGCGGCCTGCTGGCGGGACCGGGCCAGTCCCCGTCGGACCAGTTCGGCGTCAACACGGACGCGCCGCGCCACAACACACTCAGCCTTTCTCCACCGATTCCAGGGCCTGGACCAGCACATCGTGCGCCTCGGAGAGCCGGCGCGCGATGCCGGCCAGGTCGGAGTCGGCCAGGGCGGGATCGTCACCGTCGGGCAGCGGGGCAAGGAGTGCATCGATCTGGGCGCGAATCTGGTCGGGGTCGGTACTCATGACGGGTCTCACGCTAGTCGATCGGGGTCGGCGAGCAGCGACCAGCGCTGCAGCGCCGCGCGCGCGGCGTCGTCGCCGGCCAGGACCGTGTGGGGGCGCCCCCGCGACTCGGCGTCCCAGATCGCGCGGGCCACCGCCCGCACCACCGACAGCGGGTCCTCGGCACGGTGATCGGCAGCCCGCGTCACGGTCACCGTCGTCTCCTCGACGGTGACCCGCCACCCCGGCTGCGCCGCGACGGCCACCGTCTCGGCGCCCCGATGCAACGCGCGCAGATCGGCACCCAGGTAGGTGGGGCGCTGATCGGGGTCGGCGAACACCGCGTCACGCGCGGAATTGACCCCCGTGAGCACCATCAGGCTGGGCAAGCCGCTCGCGTTCGCCCCGGCGATGTCGGTGTCGAGCCGGTCACCGACGACCAACGGGCTGGCGAACCGTCCGCGCGCCAACGCGTCGGTCAACAGCGTCGGTGCCGGTTTGCCGGCCACCTGGGGGTCGGTGTCGGTGGCGGCCCGCAGCGCGGCGACCATCGCACCGTTGCCGGGCAGCAGGCCCCGCTCCGAGGGCAGGGTGCGGTCGACGTTGGACGCCACCCACAGCGCCCCGGACCGCACCGCCAGCGCGGCCTCGGCCAGCTGCGCCCAGCCGGTGTCCGGCGAGTGCCCCTGCACCACGGCCACCGGGTCCTCGGCGAACCGGCGTACCGGTGTCAGCCCGACGGCGCGGATCTCGGCCGCCAGCGAATCGGTGCCGACGACCAGGACCGGTGCCCCGGGATCGAGCCGGCGCGCCAACAGGTGTGCCGCGCTCTGCGCGCTGGTGACGACGTCCTCGGCGGCGGCCTCGAACCCCAGCTCACGCAGATGGTCGGCGACCTGCGCGGCGCTGCGGGAGGCGTTGTTGGTGACGAACAGGGCGCGGGCCGGCGCGGTCCGCAGCGCCTCCACCGCCCCCTCGGTGGGGCGGTGGCCGCGAAACACCGTGCCGTCGAGGTCGAGCAGCAGACAGTCATGGGCGTCGAGGAGAGTGGCCATGTCAGCTCAGCTCGCCGATGCGCTCTTCGGCGTCGGTCACCCCGTCGATGTCGGCGGCCGCGCAGCGCAGAAACCACTGCAGCGCCTCCTCGGTGCGCTGCAGGGCCAGCAGGATCTCGGCGTGGGCGTAGTAGAGCCGGGCCGCGATCGCCCCGGTGCGGTCGGGATCGATCTGCGGGGTGGTCAGCACCGCCAGTGCGGCGTCGAGCTGGCCGAGGTCGGCGCGCGCGCCCGCCGCGACGATCCGCAGTTCGTCGGCCTCGTCGCCGGTGAGTTCGGCCGCTTCCGGACCGCGGGCCACCTCGATGGCCCGCTGCGGCCGCCCGAGACCGCGTTCACAGTCGGCGACCAGCGGCAGCAGCGGGGATGTGCTGCCCATCCGCCGTGCGGCCCGCAGTTCGGCCAGCGCCTGCGCCCAGTCGCCGCAGTGGTAGGCGGCGATCCCCACCGCTTCGCGCACCGCGGCGATCCGGGCCGCGCGTGCCCGGGCGGCGCGGGCGTGCTGCAACGCCGCCTCGGGGTCCTCGTCGAGCAGCGTCCCGGCGGCCACCAGGTGTCGCGCCACGGTGTCGGCGGTCGAGCGGTCCAGCGTGGACAGCTCGCGGCGTACCTCGGGCGCCAGTTGCTTGGCTTGCACCTCGGGCGGGATCGCCGGGCCTTCGTGCGGCGCGCTCTGGGCACGCGCGGCGGGGTGCGGCTGTGCGCGGCCGGCCCGGCCGGGACCGGAGCTGCGCGGCGGCTGCGGTCGCGGGCGCGGGCCGCGTTGAGGGCCGCCCGAGCGCGGCCGCCGTTCCCCACCGCTGCCTTGGCTCACCTGTACCGCCTTCCGTTTTCGTTGCCCGGTCAATCAAGGATACGGCTTTCTCGCACACCGGCTTCGGGGTGCCCACCCGAAACGAATTCCGACGGCGGCCAGCCCGGCCGGAAGTGATCGACAATTCCGGGATGCGTATCGGATACGTGTTTTCAGAGTTTCGACTCTATGACCGGGCTGCGAATATGCCTGTGCCCCCCGAACGAATTCGGGGGGCACAGGTTAATGTGTGTTCGGCGGTGTCCTACTTTTCCACCCGGGTTGGGTAGTATCATCGGCGCTGGCAGGCTTAGCTTCCGGGTTCGGGATGGGGCCGGGCGTTTCCCTGTCGCTGTGTCCGCCGTAACTTTATTTTCTTTTTGTGGTGGGGCCCCTTGTTTTGTTTTGTGTGGGGCTTTGGGGGTGTGGTGTGGGTTGTGTGGTGTGGTTGCGGTTTTGGTGTGTGTAAGTTTTCGGCCGGTTAGTGCCAGTTCCCTGGGCGCATTGCTGCGTGTGTAGGTCTGGTCTATCGATCCCGTGTTCTGCGGGGGGCCTTATCCCACTTGATGGGTGAGAAGCTTGGTCTTGGAGAAGGTTTCCCGCTTAGATGCTTTCAGCGGTTATCCTGTCCGAACGTGGCTATCCAGCGGTGCCCCTGGTGGGACAACTGGTGTACCAGAGGTTCGTCCGTCCCGGTCCTCTCGTACTAGGGACAGGTTTCCTCAAGTTTCTGACGCGCGCGGCGGATAGAGACCGAACTGTCTCACGACGTTCTAAACCCAGCTCGCGTGCCGCTTTAATGGGCGAACAGCCCAACCCTTGGGACCTGCTCCAGCCCCAGGATGCGACGAGCCGACATCGAGGTGCCAAACCATCCCGTCGATATGGACTCTTGGGGAAGATCAGCCTGTTATCCCCGGGGTACCTTTTATCCGTTGAGCGACACCCCTTCCACTCGGGGGTGCCGGATCACTAGTCCCGACTTTCGTCCCTGCTTGACGTGTCAGTCTCGCAGTCAAGCTCCCTTGTGCACTTACACTCAACACCTGATTGCCGTCCAGGTTGAGGGAACCTTTGGGCGCCTCCGTTACTTTTTAGGAGGCAACCGCCCCAGTTAAACTACCCACCAGGCACTGTTCCTGGACCGGATAGACGGTCCGAGGTTAGAGGTTCAATACGATCAGAGTGGTATTTCAACAACGACTCCGCCTGCACTGGCGTGCGGGTTTCTCAGTCTCCCACCTATCCTACACAAACCGCATCGAACATCAATACCAAGTTGTAGTGAAGGTCCCGGGGTCTTTTCGTCCTGCCGCGCGTAACGAGCATCTTTACTCGTAGTGCAATTTCGCCGAGTCTATGGTTGAGACAGTTGAGAAGTCGTTACGCCATTCGTGCAGGTCGGAACTTACCCGACAAGGAATTTCGCTACCTTAGGATGGTTATAGTTACCACCGCCGTTTACTGGGGCTTAAATTCTCAGCTTCGCGGACGTGTGTCCACTAACCGGTCCTCTTAACCTTCCAGCACCGGGCAGGCGTCAGTCCGTATACATCGTCTTGCGACTTCGCACGGACCTGTGTTTTTAGTAAACAGTCGCTTCTCACTGGTTTCTGCGACCGGATCCCGCTTCCCACCGCGAGGGTGTTGACGGTGTTCCGGTCCCCCTTCTCCCTAAGTTACGGGGGCATTTTGCCGAGTTCCTTAACCATAGTTCACTCGTACGCCTTGGTATTCTCTACCTGACCACCTGTGTTGGTTTGGGGTACGGGCCGTGTGTGTGCTCGCTAGAGGCTTTTCTCGGCAGCGTAGGATCACCGAATTCGCCTCAATCGGCTATGCGTCACCTCTCGGAATATGTGAACGACGGATTTGCCTATCGTTCTTCCTACCGGTTTGCCCCAGTGTTACCACTGACTGGTACGGCTACCTTCCTGCGTCACCCCATCGCTTGACTACTACCAGCGAAGGTCCCACGCAGCCCCACACCGCTTCTCACCCCGAAGGGATCGAAGTCGGTGTGGTTTTGGGTGGTTAGTACCGCTGTTTCGTCAGGGGCGCCCACACACGGGTACGGGAATATCAACCCGTTGTCCATCGACTACGCCTGTCGGCCTCGCCTTAGGTCCCGACTCACCCTGGGCGGACTGGCCTGGCCCAGGAACCCTTGGTCTTTCGGCGGGCAAGGTTCTCACTTGCCTTATCGCTACTCATGCCTGCATTCTCACTCCCCACACCTCCACGCCTCGATCACTCGGACGCTTCGCTGGTGAGGGGACGCTCCCCTACCCAACCCCCCAAGGGGGGTTGTCGCGGCTTCGGCGGTGTGCTTGAGCCCCGCTACATTATCGGCGCACAATCACTTGACCAGTGAGCTATTACGCACTCTTTCAAGGGTGGCTGCTTCTAAGCCAACCTCCTGGTTGTCTTCGCGACTGCACATCCTTTTCCACTTAGCACACGCTTAGGGGCCTTAGCCGGCGATCTGGGCTGTTTCCCTCTCGACGCACGGAGCTTATCCCCCGCCGTCTCACTGCCACGCTTACCTCGTGCCGGCATTCGGAGTTTGGCTGACGTCAGTAACCTAGTAGGGCCCATCGGCCATCCAGTAGCTCTACCTCCAGCACGCAACACGTGACGCTGCACCTAAATGCATTTCGGGGAGAACCAGCTATCACGGAGTTTGATTGGCCTTTCACCCCTACCCACAGCTCATCCCCTCAGTCTTCAACCTAAGTGGGTTCGGGCCTCCACAGCATCTTACTGCTGCTTCACCCTGGCCATGGGTAGATCACTCCGCTTCGGGTCCAGAACACGCCACTACACCACCAGCATAACCAGCGGATACGCCCTATTCAGACTCGCTTTCGCTACGGCTACCCCACACGGGTTAACCTCGCGACATGTCCCTGACTCGCAGGCTCATTCTTCAAAAGGCACGCCATCACCCCACAAAACGAGGGCTCTGACGGATTGTAGGCGCATGGTTTCAGGTACTCTTTCACTCCCCTCCCGGGGTACTTTTCACCATTCCCTCACGGTACTCGTCCGCTATCGGTCATCGGGAAGTATTCAGGCTTACCGGGTGGTCCCGGCAGATTCACAGCGGATTCCACGGGCCCGCTGCTACTCGGGAAACATCGCAAGACAGGCGTCGGGTTTTCACGTACCGGGCTCTCACCGTCTACGGCAGACCATCCCAGGCCACTTCCGCTAACCACAACACTTTCTGACTGCCCTCCAGGCGGGTAGACCCGGACACGACACTCCCACAACCCCGCACACACAACCCCTACCCGGTCACACATGCATACGGTTTAGCCATCCTCCGCGTTCGCTCGCCACTACTAACGGAATCACTGTTTGTTTTCTCTTCCTACGGGTACTGAGATGTTTCACTTCCCCGCGTTCCCCCCTACCGGCTATACATTCACCGGCAGGTAACACGACATCACTCGTGCTGGGTTTCCCCATTCGGACACCCTCGGATCTTCGTTCGGTTGACAACTCCCCGAGGCATATCGCAGTCTCCCACGTCCTTCATCGGCTCCCAATGCCAAGGCATCCACCATGCGCCCTGATTCACTTACAAACACAAAAACCAAAAATGTGTTTCAACAACAAAATTGCACAAACAAACAACAACCACCCACACCCCGAGACACCCCGGAACATGAGCACACGGTCATCGCTTGGATGCTCGCAACCACTATCCACAACTCAAACACCACACCCCACCACCAAGACGAGGCGACAACCAACCCACCCCCCAAGAGGGGGCCACGGGCCTGTTGTCTCAGGACCCAACAGTGTGTCTGGCAATTCCTTCACGCAAAGCCACTGCACGTCACTTCACACGAAAACGTTTGTTGTTGCGCACCCACCAGCACCCACTACAGGCGCCGGCGCACTCTCCCTAACCGCGATGAACCCTCACATCGAGCAAGGCACGGGGGAAAAAACGGTATCGGTGCTCCTTAGAAAGGAGGTGATCCAGCCGCACCTTCCGGTACGGCTACCTTGTTACGACTTCGTCCCAATCGCCGATCCCACCTTCGACAGCTCCCCCCCAAAAAGGGTTAGGCCACTGGCTTCGGGTGTTACCGACTTTCATGACGTGACGGGCGGTGTGTACAAGGCCCGGGAACGTATTCACCGCAGCGTTGCTGATCTGCGATTACTAGCGACTCCGACTTCACGGGGTCGAGTTGCAGACCCCGATCCGAACTGAGACCGGCTTTAACAAGGATTCGCTCCACCTCACGGCATCGCAGCCCTTTGTACCGGCCATTGTAGCATGTGTGAAGCCCTGGACATAAGGGGCATGATGACTTGACGTCATCCCCACCTTCCTCCGAGTTGACCCCGGCAGTCTCCCATGAGTCCCCGCCATCACGCGCTGGCAACATGGAACAAGGGTTGCGCTCGTTGCGGGACTTAACCCAACATCTCACGACACGAGCTGACGACAGCCATGCACCACCTGCACACAGGCCACAAGGGAAACCACATCTCTGCAGTCGTCCTGTGCATGTCAAACCCAGGTAAGGTTCTTCGCGTTGCATCGAATTAATCCACATGCTCCGCCGCTTGTGCGGGCCCCCGTCAATTCCTTTGAGTTTTAGCCTTGCGGCCGTACTCCCCAGGCGGGGTACTTAATGCGTTAGCTACGGCACGGATCCCAAGGAAGGAAACCCACACCTAGTACCCACCGTTTACGGCGTGGACTACCAGGGTATCTAATCCTGTTCGCTCCCCACGCTTTCGCTCCTCAGCGTCAGTTACTGCCCAGAGACCCGCCTTCGCCACCGGTGTTCCTCCTGATATCTGCGCATTCCACCGCTACACCAGGAATTCCAGTCTCCCCTGCAGTACTCAAGTCTGCCCGTATCGCCCGCACGCCCACAGTTAAGCCATGGGATTTCACGGACGACGCGACAAACCACCTACGAGCTCTTTACGCCCAGTAATTCCGGACAACGCTCGCACCCTACGTATTACCGCGGCTGCTGGCACGTAGTTGGCCGGTGCTTCTTCTGCCCCTACCGTCACTCTCGCTTCGTCGAGGCTGAAAGAGGTTTACAACCCGAAGGCCGTCATCCCCCACGCGGCGTCGCTGCATCAGGCTTCCGCCCATTGTGCAATATTCCCCACTGCTGCCTCCCGTAGGAGTCTGGGCCGTATCTCAGTCCCAGTGTGGCCGGACACCCTCTCAGGCCGGCTACCCGTCGTCGCCTTGGTAGGCCATCACCCCACCAACAAGCTGATAGGCCGCGGGCCCATCCCACACCGCAAAAGCTTTCCACCACACACCATGCGATGCGCGGTCCTATCCGGTATTAGACCCAGTTTCCCAGGCTTATCCCAGAGTGCAGGGCAGATCACCCACGTGTTACTCACCCGTTCGCCACTCGAGCACCCCCGAAGGGGCCTTTCCGTTCGACTTGCATGTGTTAAGCACGCCGCCAGCGTTCGTCCTGAGCCAGGATCAAACTCTCCAAACAAAACCTCTCAAAAGGCCATTCAGAAATACCTGACAACAAACCAGAAAACTCTGGCAAAAAAACACCACACCCCCAACCACGGGGCGGCCAAAGGCATGGCAAAAAACAACAACAAACAAAAACCACCAAACACACTATTGAGTTCTCAAACAACACACCCTGTTTTGGGCAACCCGGCCAGCGTACACCGTTAATGACAAACCGTCAACTGCGGTCGTCGGGTTGGCGGGCCGGGCCATATCGCACCGACCGGGGCCGGTGTGATCTGGCGACCATCCTACCCAACGACGCGTTCGACCTCCACACCGAGGCCGACCAGGTTCTCGACGAACTTCGGATAACCGCGATCGATGTGGAAGACGTCGTGCACCTCGGTCTCGCCGTCGGCGACCAGCCCGGCCAGCACCAGCCCGGCGCCGGCCCGGATGTCCGAGCACCACACCGGGGCGCTGGAGAGCTGGGCCAAACCCCGCACCACCGCGTGGTGGCCGTCGGTGCGGGCGTCGGCGCCCAACCGGATCATCTCCTCGACGAA
Organism: Mycolicibacillus parakoreensis; assembly: GCF_022370835.2. The sequence goes on along the minus strand of NZ_CP092365.1, from coordinate 1,056,751 downwards.
CCGGAACCGCGCCTCGAAGACGTTCTCGGTGATCATCGACGTGCCGTCGGCGATCGCCGCCAACGCGATCGCCATCGGCTGCAGGTCGGTCGGGAAACCGGGGAACGGCAGCGTCGCCACATTGACGGCCTTGGGCCGCTCGTACTGGGCCACCCGGAAACTGTTCTCGGTCTGGGTCACCGTGGCCCCGGCGTCGCTGAGCTTGTGCAGCACCAGCTGTAGGTGCGCCGGGTCGACCCCGGCGACGGTGACGTCCCCGCGGGTCATCGCCGCACCGATGCCCCAGGTGGCGGCCACGATGCGATCCCCGATCACCCGGTGCTCGGTGGGGTGTAGCCGCGGCACTCCGGTGATGGTCAACGTCGGCGACCCGGCCCCGGTGATCTGGGCCCCCATCTGGGCGAGCATCGTGCACAGGTCCACCACGTCGGGTTCGCGGGCGGCGTTGTGGATCACCGTCACCCCGGTGGCCAGCACCGCAGCCATCAGGATGTTCTCGGTCGCCCCGACCGAGGGGAACTCCAGTTGAATCTCCGCGCCGTGCAAGGAGTCGGCTTCGGCGACCACACAGCCGTGCTCGATGTTGCACCGCGCGCCGAGCTGGCGCAGACCGGCCTGGTGCATGTCCAACGGCCGCGACCCGATCGCGTCGCCGCCGGGCAACGCCACCTTGGCCCGCTTGCACCGGCCCACCAGCGGCCCCAACACACACACCGACGCCCGGAATTGGCGCACCGCGGCGAAATCGGCATCGTATTTCAACTCATCCGGGGAGGTGATCCGCACGGTCTCACCGTCCAATTCGACGGTCGCGCCCAACCCGCGCAACACTTCGGCCATCAACGGCACGTCGAGGATCTCGGGGCAGTTGGTGATGGTGCTGGTGCCCTCCGCGAGCAATGCGGCCGCCATCAATTTCAGCACGCTATTTTTGGCGCCACCAACGGCCACTTCACCGACCAGACGTCCGCCGCCGGTCACCAGGAATCGCTCCGCCACGCGGTTAGTGTAATGAAGGGCCGCCGGCCTCGGTGCCCGGTCGGGCGTCCCGGTACGGTTTCCTCATGGCCATTCATGTGACGCGCGTTTACACCCGCACCGGTGATGACGGAACCACCGGGTTGAGCGATTTTTCCCGGGTCAGCAAAAACGACACCCGATTGGCGGCCTACGCCGACTGCGAAGAGGCCAATGCGGCCATCGGCACCGCCCTGGCCCTCGGCGCCCCCGACGAGACGATGGCCGCCACCTTGGGCCAGATCCAAAACGAACTGTTCGACGCCGGCGCCGACCTGGCGACCCCGGTGGTGGAGGACCCGAAGATCCCCCCGCTGCGGGTGACCCAGGACTACATCGACCGGTTGGAAGACTGGTGCGACCGCTACAACGCGGAGTTGAGCCCGCTGAACTCGTTCATCCTGCCGGGCGGCTCACCGTTGTCGGCGTTGCTGCATGTGGCGCGCACCGCGGTGCGCCGCGCCGAACGGGCGGCGTGGGCCGCGGTCGACGCCCACCCCGACGACACCAATGTGCTGCCGGCGAAGTACTTGAACCGGCTGTCGGACCTGCTGTTCATCCTGTGCCGGGTGGCCAACCCCGGCGGAGACGTGCTGTGGCAACCCGGCGGCCAACGCAGCGACAAGCCCGACAAACCGAAGCGCTGACGCTCAGGTGGTGCGCCGCCGCGCCCGCGGTGAGGGCCGCGACTCCAGCCACGACAGGAACGCGGTCAGCGCGCCGCGGTCGAACGCGATCTCGTAGTCGGCCCCACCCTGACCGGTGTCGTGGACGGCCAGGATGGTGATCTCGTCGGTCATGATGTCGAATTCGTCGCCCCGCGGGGCACGCCGGGACACGATCTCGATGCCACGCCGGCTGAGCCGCCGATCCGGCCAGAGCCGCACGCTCGACAACCGATAGAACGCGGCTTCGCCGCCGCGGTACCGGATCACGCCGTGGCGCCACCCGTGGCCGGCCACCGCGGGGATATCGCGCATGATGCCCGCGGTGCCGCCTTGGCGCAGCTTCCACAGCCGGTAACTCAAGGCGGCCAGCGCGACCACCAGCACGACGACGAGCACGACCATGCCGACCATGGACGCGCTCATCGGCTCACACCCCGCTAATCAAGGACGCCCAGTGCGCGCAGCCTGGCGCGCCCCTGGGCGGCGATCCGCGGGTCACTGGACTGCGAGTCGTGACGGGCCGTGGTCTCGTCGATCTCCTCGGCGAAATCGGCGGACTCGGCCAAGACGATGACGCCTTCCTCGGTCACCGACAGGAACCCACCGTGCACCGCGATCCGCAGGTCTTCCGCGTCAGTGCGTTCGACACGCACCATCGCGTCCTCGACGAGTTCGGCGACCAGCGGAATGTGCTGCGGCAGGATGCCGATCTCCCCGACCGTGGTGCGGGTGAAGATGAAACTGGCCTCGCCCGACCACACGCTGCGATCGGCGGCCACGATGTCGACATTCAACTCGCCCATGTCACACCGCCTTTCGCTTGATCTCGACTATCTGTGCAGAAGCGCCCATCGTCACATCTTGGCGCCGAGGCTCTCGGCCTTCTTCGCCAGGTCATCGAGCCCACCGATGAGGAAGAACGCCTGCTCGGGAAGGTGGTCGAAGTCGCCCTTGGTCAGCTTGTCGAAGGCCTCGACGGTCTCCTTCAGCGGCACCGTGGAGCCGGGCTGGCCGGTGAACTGCTCGGCGGCCATCATGTTCTGGCTCAGGAACCGCTCGATGCGCCGCGCCCGGTTCACCAGCTGCTTGTCCTCCTCGGACAACTCGTCGATACCGAGAATAGCGATGATGTCCTGCAGGTCCTTGTAGCGCTGCAGAATCCGGATGACCTCCTGGGCGACCCGGTAGTGCTCATCGCCGACCACCGCGGGGTCCAGGATCGTCGAACTCGATGCCAGCGGGTCCACCGCCGGGAAGATCCCCTTGGAGAACACCGTGCGCGACAGCTCCGTGGTCGCATCGAGGTGGGCGAACGTCGTCGCCGGCGCCGGGTCGGTGTAGTCGTCGGCGGGCACGTAGACGGCCTGCATCGAGGTGATCGATCGCCCGCGGGTCGAGGTGATCCGCTCCTGCAGCTCACCCATCTCGTCGGCCAGGGTGGGCTGGTAACCCACCGCCGAGGGCATCCGCCCCAGCAGCGTGGAGACCTCGGATCCGGCCTGGGTGAACCGGAAGATGTTGTCGATGAACAGCAGCACGTCCTGGCCCTGCTCGTCGCGGAAGAACTCCGCCATCGTCAGCGCCGACAGCGCCACGCGCATACGGGTGCCCGGCGGCTCGTCCATCTGACCGAAGACCAGGGCGGTGTCCTTGAGCACGTCGGCCTCGCCGAGCTCGACCCACAGGTCGTTGCCCTCACGGGTACGCTCACCGACACCGGCGAAGACCGACGTACCACCGAAGTTGCGGGCGATGCGGTTGATCATCTCCTGGATGAGCACCGTCTTGCCCACACCGGCACCACCGAACAGCGCGATCTTGCCGCCACGCACGTACGGCGTGAGCAGATCGACCACCTTCAGACCGGTCTCGAGCATCTCGGTGCGCGGCTCGAGCTCGTCGAAGGACGGCGGCTTGCGGTGGATGGCCCAGTGCTCGAATTCTTCGCCGTAGCCCGGTTCGTCGAGGCAGTGCCCCAGCGCGTTGAACACGTGGCCCTTCACCCCGTCGCCGACCGGCACCGAGATCGCCGAGCCGGTGTCGACGACCTCGACGCCGCGCACCAGGCCGTCGGTGGGCTGCATGGAGATGGTGCGCACCAGGTTGTCGCCGAGGTGCTGGGCCACCTCCAACGTCAGCGTCTTGGCCAGCGACTCGAAGGTGATGTCGGCGTGCAGCGCGTTGAACAGTTCGGGCACGGCACCCCGAGGGAATTCGACGTCGACGACCGGTCCGGTGACCCGGACCACGCGACCGTTGGTGTCGGTGCCTTTGGCGCCGGCGGGCTTTTCAGCGGTAGCAGTCATTTCCTTCTTCGCTTCCTGGGTGGGGCTTATTGGGAGGCGCCGGCGAGGGCGTTCGCGCCACCGACGATTTCACTGATTTCCTGGGTGATCTGGGCCTGCCGTTCGCGGTTGGCTTCCAGAGTGAGCGCCTTGATGAGGTCGTCGGCGTTGTCGGTGGCCGCCTTCATCGCGCGCTGACGGGACGCCAGTTCCGAGGCCGCGGCCTCAAGAAGCGCCGCGTACACACGGGTGGTGAGGTAACGCGGCAGCAGGGAGTCGAACAGCGTGGTGGCGTCCGGCTCGAACGAGAACAGGGTGTGCGGACCGGTGTCCTCCTCGACGTACTCGACGACCATCGGCGCGACCCGCAACGCCTCGGCCGACTGCGACAGCATCGACTTGAACTCGGTGGCCACGATGTGCAGTTCATCGACCGCGGCCTCACCGGAACCGCCCTGCTCGTCATCGGCCCCGGCCAGAAACGCGCTCATCAACGTCGAGGCGATCTCAGCGGCGTCCTCGTAGGTGGGCTGCTCGGAGAACCCGTTCCAGGACCCGGTGATCTCCCAGTTGCGGAACGTGTAGTAGCCCAACGCCTTGCGGCCCACCACATAGAGGGTGGGCTGCTTGCCCTCCTCACGCAGCAGGGCGAACAGTTCCTCGGCGCGACGCAGCACGTTGGCGTTGTAGGCCCCGCACAGCCCCCGATCCGAGGTCACCACCAGCACACCGGCGCGCGTCCGGTTGTCCCGCTCGACCAGCAGAGGGTGGTCCAGAGCGCTCTCCCCGGCCAGCGTGGTCAACATGTTGGTGATCTCGGTGGCATACGGTCGGGCGGCGGCCAACCGGGCCTGCGCCTTGCCGATGCGCGAGGTCGCGATCAGCTCCTGGGCCTTGGTGATCTTCTTGATCGACCCGGCGGAGCGGATCCGTCCCCGTAGCTCGCGAAGTGTGGCTGCCATGCGATTCCCCGTGAACTATTTCTTCTTCGGCGCGGGCTTGCGGACCTTGACGGCCGCCTTGCCCAATTCGTCTTCGTCGAGGGCGTCGACGTTCTCGTCGGGCACCACCGAACCGCCACCGGTCGGCGCGAAGCCCTTCTTGAACTTGTTGATCGCCGCGACCAGCTTCTCGCTGGTCTCCTCGGAGAGCTTCGTGCTGTCGCGGATGTCGTTGAGGATCTCAGCCTCCGAGGCCCGGATGTGGTCGAGCAGCTCGGCCTCGAACCGGCCGACGTCTTCCACCGGCACCGAGTCCAGGTGCCCCTCGGTCCCGAGGAAGATCGACACGACCTGCTCTTCGACGGCCATCGGCGCGAACTGCGGCTGTTTGAGCAGCTCCACCAGCCGGGCGCCGCGATCCAGCTGGGCCTTGCTGGTGGCGTCCAGATCGGAGGCGAAGGCGGCGAACGCCTCGAGTTCGCGGTACTGCGACAGGTCCAGACGCAACGAGCCGGCCACCTCCTTCATGGCCTTGATCTGGGCGGCGCCGCCGACACGGGACACCGAGACACCGACGTTGATGGCCGGGCGCACACCCTGGTTGAACAGGTCGCTCTCCAGGAAGCACTGACCGTCGGTGATCGAGATGACGTTGGTCGGGATGTAGGCCGAGATGTCGTTGGCCTTGGTCTCGATGATCGGCAACCCGGTCAGCGAACCGCCGCCGAGCTCGTCGGAGAGCTTCGCGCAACGCTCCAGCAGCCGCGAGTGCAGGTAGAACACGTCACCGGGGTACGCCTCGCGGCCCGGCGGGCGGCGCAGCAGCAGCGAGATGGCGCGGTAGGCCTCGGCCTGCTTGGTCAGGTCGTCGAAGACGATCAGCACGTGCTTGCCCTGATACATCCAGTGCTGGGCGATCGCCGAACCGGTGTAGGGGGCCAGCCACTTGAAACCGGCCGAGTCCGAGGCCGGGGCGGCGACGATCGTGGTGTAGTCCATCGCGCCGCCCTCTTCCAGCGCGCGGCGCACGCTGGCGATGGTGGTGCCCTTCTGCCCGACGGCGACGTACACGCAGCGCACCTGCTGCTTGGGGTCACCACTCTCCCAGTTCTGGCGCTGGTTGAGGATGGTGTCCACACACAGCGCGGTCTTGCCCGTCTTGCGGTCGCCGATGATCAGCTGACGCTGGCCGCGCCCGATCGGGGTCATCGCGTCGACGGCCTTGACACCGGTCTGCAGCGGCTCGCTCACGCTCTGGCGCTGCACCACCGACGGGGCCTGCATCTCCAGGGCGCGGCGGGTCTCGGCCTCGATGTCGCCCCGGGCGTCGATCGGCTGGCCGAGCGGGTTGATCACCCGGCCCAGGAAGCCGTCACCGACCGGCACCGAGAGCACCTCGCCGGTGCGCTTGACCTGCTGGCCTTCGGCGAGGTTCTCGAAGTCACCGAGGATGACCGCACCGACGCTGTGCTCGTCGAGGTTGAGCGCCACGCCCAGCACCCCGCCGGGGAACTCGAGCAGCTCCTGGGTCATCACCGAGGGCAGGCCCTCGACGTGGGCGATACCGTCACCGGCGTCGATGACGGTGCCGACCTCCTCCCGGGCGGTGTCGGAGGAGAAGGAGTCCACGTACTCCTCGATCGCACCCTGGATGTCATCAGCGGAGATTGTCAACTCTGCCATGGCTTTTCGTCTTCCTGCCTTCGGTGTGGATGGTGGTCTGTCGTTGGGGATCAGTCGGGGAGCTGGGTTTGGGCGGCCGCCAGACGCGACGACAGCGTGCCGTCGATCACCTCGTCGCCGACCGAGATCTCCAGACCGCCGAGCAGCTCGGGGGCGATCTGCATCTGGACGGTCACCGGGTGGCTGTAGACCCGGCTGAGCACCTCGGTCACCCGGGTGCGCTGGGCCTCGCCGAGCGGGGCGGCCGCGCGAACGTGCGCCACCACCTCGCCGCGGCGCGAGACCGCCGCCTCGGCCAGTCCGAGCACCGCGTGCTGGGTGGGCTGACCGTGCAGCAGCTCCACGGTCTGCGACAGCAACGCCACCGCGACCGGGTTGGCGTTGCCGGCCCGGTCGAGAACGCGGTGCAGCAAACGCACCCGGTCTTGCGCCGGGGCGGTGTCGTCGCCCAGGAGGGTGTCCAACCGCGGCTGTGCGTCGAGGATGCGGGAGAACCGGAACAGTTGGTCTTCGACCTCGTCGATGTGACCGGACCGCTCGGCGCGGACCAGCAGCGACTGGCGGGCCAGGTACTCCAGCGCCTTGGCCAGATCGGCGGTCTCCGACCACCGCTCGGCGACCGCGGCGGTGACCAGGTTCGTCGTGGCGGTGCCCACCTTGCCCGAGAGCAGACGCTGCACCAGGCGCAGCCGCGGTGCGGCGTCCTCACCGGGAATGGTCAGATACCGGGTGACCAGCGCCTCGTTCTGCAGCAGCTTGACCACCGCCACCAACTCGTCGGCCAGGGTCGACAGGCCCTGGTCGTCGAGGTCGGCGACGACCTCGACGAACCGCTCGGAGAGGCTGTTGTAGGAGCGGCGGCTGCCGGACCGGAATCGGGCCAGCACCGGGTCCTCGATCTGCACCGCCGACGGCGCCATCGCCTCGAGCTCATCGAGGAACCGGTCCACGGTGGCGGCCTGACGGCCCGGATCGCTGACGTGGTCACGGACCAGGTCACCGGCTCGTGCGACCGATTCGCGGCCCAGGTCCGCGCGCAGCTGCCGGATCAACTGGGCACGCAGCAGCTGGACCTGCTCGCCACCCTGGGTCTTGATCCGCTCCACCTCGGCGTCGGCCTGCGAACGCAGCTGCGCCGAGATCCGCTCGGCGTCGGCGCGGGCGTCCTCGACGACTCGCGTGGACTCGCGCTTGGCGTCCTCGACCGCCTTGCTGTGCGCCTGGTCGGCGTCGGCCAACCGGGCGGCGGCGCCGGCGGCCTCGTCCAACTGCTCGCGGATCGAGTTCTGTTGCGCCGCCATCATCCTGCGTATCAGGGGCACCACGTACCGCCACAGCAACACCACGATGAGGGTGAACCCGATCAACTGACCAATGAATGTCGACATCGCCGATTACCGTCCTGCCGCCGTCGTCGCGTCGGCATCGCCCACACTGACACCCAGTACCCGACCGGCGAGGGTCGTCGAGAGGGTCTCCACCCGGGTCCGCAGATCCTCGGCGACCGTGTCGCCCTCACGCTTGAGTTGCTCACTGGCCTCCTGCAGGGTCTCGGCCACCTGCTCACCGGCACGACCCCGCATCTCCTCCAGGACCGTGCGCCCCTCGTTGCGGGCCTCGTCGCGGACCGCGGTCGCCTCCGCCCGCGCCCCGGACATGGCCTGCTCGTAGTCGGCCTCGGCGGCGGCGAACTGCTCGGCGGACCGCTTGTTGTCCGCCAGCGTCTTGGTGACCATGTTCTCGCGCTCACGCAGCACCTTCGTCACCGGCGGCACCACGAAAACGCTGATGACGCCCAGCACGACCAGGAAGATCGCCAGTACGACGAAGAAGGTGCCGTTGGGAATGAGGAAGTTGGCTGTTTCGGCTTCCTCACCACCCTGGCCGGCGGCCAGGATTGCAGCGCTTAAGTCACCCATGTCAGCGGACTACTGCGCGGCGATCGGGGTGGCGAAAACGAACAGGGCCATGAAGGCCAGGTTGATGAAGTATGCGGCCTCCACCAAACCGACCGTGATGAAGAACGGGGTGAACAGCCGGCCCTGCGCCTCGGGCTGTCGCGCGATCCCGGCGATCAGCGCGTTACCGGCGATACCGTCACCAACACCGGCACCGATCGCACCGCCGGCCATGATCAGGCCGCCGCCGATGAGGGCGCCCATCCCGATCAGATTCGGGTCTCCCATTACCTTCTCCTCCTTGATATCCGGTAGCTGTCTACCAGGTCTGTGTTAGTGCTCGTGCTCTTCTTCGAGTTCCATCGCCTGGCTGAAGTACAGCACGGTCAGCAGGGCGAAGATGAACGCTTGAATGGCACCGACGAACAGGTCGAACGCCTTCCACACCGCGTTGGGGGCCCACAAAATATACGGCGGGAACAACGCGATCAACCCCACCAGGATGCCGCCGGCGAAGATGTTGCCGAAAAGACGCAAGGCCAGCGAGATCGGCTTGGCCAACTCTTCGACCAGGTTGATCGGGGCCATCAAGGTCACGTGCCCCTTCACCAGTTGCAGGGGGTGGCCGAACAGGCCGCGACGCCAGAAGCCGGCCAGGTGGTAGCTGAGGAAGACGAACACCGTCAACGCGGCGACGAAGTTGATGTCGGCGGCGGCGGGGCTGAACAGCTCCCGCGAGACCCCGTCCTCGTCGGCGTACTGCACCGGCAGCACCGACAGCCAGTTCGCGATGAGGATGTAGATGAACAACGTGACCGCCAACGGCAGCACGAACGGCGCCACCCGCATCCCGATCGTCGCCTCGATCTGGCCGCGCATCTGGGTGGTGATGGTCTCGAAGAACAGCTGCACACCCCCGGGCACCCCGGTCGAGGTGACCTTGGCGCGCAGGTACAGCGCCATCGCGATGACGATGACGGCCGCGATCGCACTGGAGATCACCGTGTCGAGGTTGATGGTCATCCCCAACCAGGTGGTCGTGACGTGATGACCGACCTCGACCTTGCTCTCGGCCAGGATCGTCTCGTCCATCATGCGGTCCCTTCGGTGTATCCGTCGGTCGTGCCGGCCGGACCCGCGTCGTCCGCCGAGGTACGAATCTTCTTCCAGACCGGCAGCGCGGTGCCGCCCACCAGCAGCACCTGGAACAGCGCCAGCCCGAACACCACACCCAGGCCGTCGGGGCGGGTGAGGTAGGCGATGACCAGGGCGATCACCGTGATGGCCGCCAGTCGGGTCGCGGAGTTGAGCGCCATTTTGCGTTTGAGCGGATGCTCACCGGCGGTGATGGCGTTGACCGACCGACGGATCAGCAGCGCATTGACCAGCCCGATCGCCATCCCGACGCCGAGGTAGACCCCGATCATCGGGCGATCCAGCAGGAAGGTGGCCCCGATGGCGGCCGCGGTCAGCGCCAGGCAGATGACCAAGAGGCGCAGCGGCCGAAACGCCACTTCCGGAAACACCAACGGCGCATCCTGCGCTGGTGTCGTCACCGTGTCACCTCAGTCACCGAAGTCCCTGCATTCTCCGCAAATCCGACGTAAGCCTGGCGTCGCTCACCTGCATCCCGTGCGACCTGCCGAGCGTATCGGACGGCATTGGGCGCACAGGAATCACCCAAGGAAACGCTCCTTTTTGGTGGCCGGATGTCGACGCCGATCGGAACCGTACCACACGGCGGGCCCCTTGAAACCGGGGCCTACTACTTTTCGTCGTACACGTTGTCACGGCCCCTGACCAGGGGAATCAACGTCGCCACGACGGCGACGAGAATCGCCGCGAGCATCACCGCGCCGGTGTAGCGCGGGTCGACGAAAATGGTGCTGGCCACCCCGAGGGCCACGATCCCCACCCACAGGTAAATGAGCAGCACCACCCGGCGGTGCGAGTGCCCGATCTCCAACAACCGGTGATGCAGGTGCATCTTGTCGGGGTGAAACGGGCTCACCCCGGCGCGGGTCCGGCGCACGATCGCCAGCAGCATGTCCAGGGCGGGCACGAACATGACCGCGACCACCAGCAGGAACGGCGCCAGCAGCGCGAAGACGTCGCGGGCGCCGTAGGCACTCTGGGAGATCGGGCCGGCCGCGGTGGTGGAGGCGGCGGCCAGCATCAGCCCGATCAGCATCGACCCGGAATCGCCCATGAAGATCTTGGCGCGGTGGAAATTGTGCGGCAAAAACCCCAGACACGCCCCGGCCAGCACCACCGAGATCACCGCGGGCGGGTAGAACAGCACGTCCCCGCCGTGGTCGCGCAACAGACCCATCGAGAAGATGCAGATGGCCAGCGCGGTGATCAACCCGAGGCCGGCGGCGAGCCCGTCGAGGCCGTCGACGAAGTTCATCGCGTTGACGATCGACACGGTCAGCGCCAGGGTCAGCAGAATCGAGGACACCTGGTCCAGCACGATCGTGCCCACTCCCCCGAACGGGATGTAGAGCACGCTCCACGCGACCCCCATCGTGACCAGGACGCTGGCGGCGGTGATCTGACCGGCGAACTTGGTCAGCGCGTCCAGACCCCAACGGTCGTCGATGAGCCCGATGCCCATGATCACGCCACCGGCGACGACCACCGCCGGCATCCCCGAGGAGTAGACGAACCCGCGGGTCAGTGCCGGCAGTTGCGAGGCGAGGAACACCGCGGCGATGGTCCCGACGTACATCGCCAGCCCGCCCATCCGGGGGGTGGGGGTGCGGTGGACGTCGCGGTCGCGCGGGTAGGCGACCGCTCCCAGCCGGGTGGCCAGCACCCGCACCGGCCCGGTCGCGAAGTAGGTGACGATCGCGGCGGTCAGGCCGACCAGCGCGAGTTCGCGCAACGGCACCCCGGCGCCCTGCTCGGCGACGGTGTACACCCCGGCGGTCAGAGTGGGCACGGCACCGGTCATTCCGCGACCGTACTGCACCGCGGCGCGCCCGAGGTCAGTCCGTCAGCGTCGCGGGGTCGACCTCCAGGACCGCGGCGACACGCTCGACGCTGACCGGTCCGGTGCGCAGGATCCGCGGGCCGGCGCCGGTGAGGTCCACGATCGTGGAGGCCGCCTGCTGCGCCGCGGGGCCGGCGTCGAGATACACCGCCGCGCGGTCGGCGAACTGCTCCCGGGCCTCGGCCGCGGTACCGGCCGCAGGGCGGCCGGAGACGTTGGCGCTGGAGACCGCCATCGGTCCGATCGCGCGCAGCACCTCGATGGCGACCGGGTGCAGGGGCATGCGCAGCATCACGGTGCCGCCGGTGTCGCCGAGATTCCACGGCAGCGAGGGGGCGGCGGTCACCACCAGGCTCAACGCTCCCGGCCAGAAAGCGCGGATGAGGGTCCGGGCGGCGTCGGGGACGGTGAACACCAGGCCGTCGATGGTGCGCCACGATCCGACGAGGACACCGACCGGCATGTCCGGGCCCCGCCCCTTGGCCGCCAGCAAGGACTCCACCGCGGCGGGGTCGAAGGCGTCGGCGCCGATGCCGTAGACGGTGTCGGTGGGCACCACCACCAGTTGGCCGGCCTTGACCGCGCTGATGGCGGCGGCGATCCCGGCGGCGCGCCGGTGCGGGTCCGCACAGTCGTACACGTCGCGGTGGTGCGCGGGGGGGCGGTCTTGCTCACCGGTGCTGTGTGTCACCGTGACACCTTCCTGCGGGCGGTCACGAACCGCGGTCGTCCTGCCAGATCGCGGCGACTCACGATGGTATCGAAAAGCCCTGTGTGGGCGATCAATTCGACGGTGGCACCGGCGGTGCTGTCATCGTGTTCGACCGCGAACCGGCCGCCGGGACGCAGCCAGGAGCCCGCCCGCGCGGTGACCGCGCCGATCACCGCCATCCCGTCGGACCCGGCGAACAGGGCATGGCGCGGATCGTGGTCGGCCACCTCGGGTGTCAACGACGCACCCTCGGGAAGGTACGGCGGGTTGGCCACCACGAGGTCGACGGCACCGTCGAGCTCGGCGAGCAGGCCCGGGGTGGCGATGTCGGCCTGCACCCACTGCACCGGGCTGTCGGCGCCGTTGCGGCGGGCGTAGGCCAGGGCGGACTCGCAGATCTCGATGCCGAACACCCGGGCGGTGGGCCGGTGCCGCGCCAACGCCAGCGCCAGGGCACCGGAGCCGGTGCAGGCGTCGATGACGGTCGGTGAGTCCGGCAGGTCTTCGGCGAGCGCCCAGGCCAGCAGCGCCTCGGTCTCGGGACGCGGCACGAACACCCCGGGGCCCACGTGCAGCGTGACCGAACCGAACGACGCGGTACCGGTGAGGTGCTGCAGCGGGACCCGGCGGGCACGGGCGTCGACCAGCCGGCGGTACTCGGCGTAGAAGGTGCGCACAGGCGGATCGACCAGCGCGAGCCGCCCCCGCTCAGTGCCGATCAGGTGCGCCGCCAACTCCTCGGCGTCGCGGCGCGCCGAGTCGATCCCGGCGTGCGCCAAGGCGGCGGCCGCCTCGGCGATCGCGCGCGACAGCCCGCCGGGCGAGCGCCGTGTCGGCACGCCGCAGCGGGTCATGACTGTTGCAGGCGGGCTTGTTTGTCCGCGTCGGCCAGGGCGTCGAGCAGCGCATCGAGGTCACCGTCGAGCACCTGGTCGAGGTTGTGGCTCTTGAAACCGATGCGGTGATCGGCCAGCCGGTTCTCCGGGAAGTTGTAGGTCCGGATGCGTTCGCTGCGGTCGACGGTGCGGATCTGGCTGGCCCGGTCGGCCGAGGCCTCCGCCAGCGCCTTCTCCTCGGCCAGCGCCTGCAGGCGCGCGGCGAGCACCTGCAGGGCACGAGTCTTGTTCTGCAGCTGCGACCGTTCGTTTTGGCAGGTGACGACGATCCCGGTGGGCAGGTGGGTCAGGCGCACCGCCGAGTCGGTGGTGTTGACGCCCTGGCCGCCTTTGCCCGAGGAGCGGTAGACGTCGATGCGCAGATCGGCCTCATCGATCTGCACCTCGCCGATCTCCTCGGGTTCGGGGTAGACCAGCACACCGGCCGCCGAGGTGTGCACCCGGCCCTGCGATTCGGTGACCGGAACCCGCTGCACCCGGTGCACGCCGCCCTCGAATTTCAGGCGCGACCACACCCCGTCGGCGGCGTCGCCCCGGCTGGTGATCGACAGCGTCGCCTCCTTGTACCCGCCCAGGTCGGACGTGGTCTGATCGAGCACGGTGACCGTCCATCCGTGCCGTTCGGCGTAGCGGGTGTACATGCGCGCCAGGTCAGCGGCGAACAGCGCGGATTCCTCGCCGCCCTCCCCGGATTTCACCTCCAGCAGAATGTCGTCGCCGTCGTGCGGATCGCGGGGGGCGAGCATGTCGGTGAGCTGGGCGTCCAACTCGGCCACCCGGGTCTCCAGCTCGTCGGCTTCGGCGGCGAACGACGCGTCGTCGGCGGCGAGCTCGCGCGCGGCCTCCAGGTCGTCGCGCGCGGCGGTCAACTTGCGGTGGGTGGCCACGATCGGCGCCAGCTGGGCGAAGCGTCGCCCCACCTTGCGGGCCCGGACGGCATCGCCGTGCAGGTCGGGGTCGGCCAGTTGGGTCTCCAGTTGCGCATGCTCGACCAGCAGTGCATCGATGGCGTGCACGCTCTGCGTCATGTCAACTTCTTCCCCGGACACAAACCGACGCCCGGATACCGCGGCTGTGCGCTCCGGGCGTCGGAATGGTTGCTAGCTCTCGGCGTTCTGCGTCTTCGCGGTGTTGGCCTTGCGCTTTCCATACCGCCGCTCGAAGCGCGCCACCCGGCCACCGGTGTCCAGGATCTTCTGCTTGCCGGTGTAGAACGGGTGGCACTGCGAGCAGACCTCGACCACGATGTGCCCACCCGGCTTGGTGCTGCGGGTGGTGAAGCTGTTGCCGCAACCGCAGACCACGGTGGTCTCGCCGTAGGCGGGGTGAATGTCGGTTTTCATGCTGTCCTCTGCAATCGTTGGTCCGGGTCGCCCACCAGGGCGTGAACCGGAGCCTGAGGTGACGGGTTGGGTTGCCAACCTGATCCGGCGTCTCATTATGCCAGGCCAGGCATCGTGGCCCCAAAACGCCGGGGCGGCCGCCACTATTCCCGAACGCCCGCCGAGTGGCGGATTGTTTGACAATCTAGGAACCTGGGTATGAGACGACGGATAACTTCGAGACCGGCTCGGTGGTGTCGCCGGCGGTCCCGGATTCGAACAAGGAGAGGCGACGATGACGATGCAGATCCGAAGCCTGATCACCAAGGCCACGCTTGGCGTGTCGAGCGCTGCGGTCGCGTTCGGCCTGGGCGCCGGCGTGGCCCTGGCCGACCCGACACCGCCACCGCCGCCACCGGTTCCCAACGTCGAGGCGCCCGCACCCCCGCCGGTGCCCCCCGTACCGCCGGTGCCCGAGGCGCCCTCACCGCCTCCGGTGCCCCCGGTGCCGCCGGTGCCCGAGGTGCCCTCACCGCCGCCGGTGCCCCCGGTGCCGCCGGTGCCCGAGGTGCCCTCACCGCCGCCGGTGCCCCCGGTGCCGCCGGTGCCCTCGGTGGGGTATTAGACCCGACACAAGACAGCTCCCCGGGGCCCTGAGGGCCTCGGGGAGCTGTCCTTTTCCGGTAGGTCGCCGACCCCGAGGGTCAGTCGTTGTCCAACCCGCCGGGCGTGTTCTTGGAGACCTGGACCAGGAACTCGTAGTTGTTCTTGGTCTTGCGCAGCTGGCTCATCAACAGGTCGATCGCCTGGTGGGAGTCCAGCCCGGACAGCACCCGACGCAGCTTGTGGACGATCCCGAACTCGTCGGGCGAGAGCAGCAGCTCGTCCTTGCGGGTGCCGGACGGGTTGACGTCGACGGCGGGGAACACCCGGCGCTCGGCGATCTTGCGGTCCAGCTTCAGCTCCGCGTTACCGGTGCCCTTGAACTCCTCGAAGATCACGGTGTCACCGGTCGACCCGGTTTCGACCATCGCGGTCGCGATGATCGTCAACGACCCGCCTTCCTCGATGTTGCGCGCCGCGCCGAGGAACCGTTTCGGCGGGTACAGGGCCGTGGAGTCTACACCCCCGGAGAGGATGCGCCCCGACGCCGGTGAGGCGTTGTTGTAGGCGCGGCCGAGTCGGGTGATCGAGTCGAGAAGCACCACGACGTCCTTGTCCTGCTCGACAAGTCGTTTGGCCCGCTCGATGGCCAGCTCGGCCACCGAGGTGTGATCCGACGGCGGACGGTCGAAGGTGGAGGCGATGACCTCACCTTTGACCGAGCGCTGCATGTCGGTCACCTCTTCGGGGCGTTCGTCGACCAGGACGACCATGAGGTGGCACTCGGGGTTGTTGCGGGTGATCGCGTTGGCGATGTCCTGCAGGATCGTGGTCTTACCGGCCTTGGGCGGCGACACGATCAAGGCCCGCTGCCCCTTGCCGATCGGCATGATCAGGTCGATGACCCGGGTGGTGAGCAGATCCGGCGAGGTCTCCAGCCGGAGCCGCTGGTTGGGGTAGAGCGGAGTGAGCTTGCCGAACTCCGGGCGCTTCTTCGCATCTTCGACCGGGCCCCCGTTGACGGTGTCCAACCGCACCAGCGGGTTGAACTTCTGTCGGGAGTTCTGGCCGCCGCCTTCGCCTTCCCGTGGGGCGCGCACCGCGCCGGTGATCGCGTCGCCACGTCGCAAGCCGTTCTTGCGCACCATGTTCATCGAGACGTACACGTCGTTGGGTCCGGCGAGGTAGCCCGAGGTGCGCACGAATGCGTAGTTGTCCAACACGTCGAGGATGCCGGCCACCGGCTGCACGACATCGTCCTCGCGCAGTTCGGTGTCACCGCCGTCGCCGGAACGGTCCCGGCGGCGCCGGTCGCGGAACCGCCGGCCCCGCCGACCGCCGCGGCCCTCACCGTCGTCGTCGCCACGGTTCTGTTGACCCTGCTGACCCTGCTGACTCTGTTGACTCTGTTGGCCGTGTTGGCCCGAGTCCCCGCCGGCGCCGTCGCCCTTGTCGCGCGGTTTGTCGTTCTTGTTCTGGCCCCGACCGTCTTTGGCGCCGTCCTTGGGCCCGTCCTTGGTGTCTTTGGGCCCGTCCTTGGGCCCGTCCTTGGCGTCTTTGGCGTCCTTGGCGTCCGTGCCGTCACCGGCGCCCTGGGCGTCTCTGGCCTGCTTCGGGCGGTCCTTGGTCTGCGCGGGGGGCGTATCGGCCTGGCTGGCTGCGCTGTCCGATCCGCCGGTGGCCGCGGGCTCGGCCGGCCCGGACGTGTCGCCGCCGGTCTGCGGCGCGTCACCGCGGTCCGCGGCCGGTGCACCGCTGTCGCGGGCGGCACCGCGCCGCTCGCGCCGGGGCGCGTCGCCGGTGTCGCTGTCTTGCGCCGCGGGCGTCGCCGGCGCCTCGTGCGATCCGCCGTTTTTTCCTTCACGGCTCTCGTTGATCGCGGCGATCAGTTCACTTTTTCGCATACCGGAGGCTCCCTTGACGCCGGATTGCACGGCCAACACCCGTAGCTCGGGCAGCACCATCGCCGACAGCCCACCACGCTTGTCTTTTTTGGTGTCGGTCTGTGCCGCGGCGCCGGCGGTGCCCGACACGTCGGCCCCGCCGTTGTCGTCAGCTGTGATCAGGTCCGTATCGGTCACGGATTTCCTTTCTTCCCCCGCAGGCTTCATCGGACGAGGGGTTCAGTGGCATTCAGCTCATACACCGAACGCGTGCTACCGCAACATTCCCGCGACGGTGACCACCAGGGTGGCGGTCGCTAAATGATCCCCGAGAAGAATTTGGTAGGTGTCCCTGTGTTCAGCGCAGACGTAGATGCTGCGATTACCGGACAGCTCCGAGAATAACGCGCCGGACGATTGTTCGCAACCAAACCCGCCGCGCGCCGCGATATCAACTCGACAACAACGCCCCGGCGCCCCAGCGCACGGGCTCCCCGATCGCCATCTCGCCGACGGTGAACCCGTGCGCACGACCGAAGTCCACCGCCTCCGGAGGCAGCCGATCCTCGGTGCTCAGCGCGATCACCGTCGGACCGGCCCCGGAGAGCACCGCGGCGATGCCATGATCCCGCAGGAGCTGCAGATACTCCGCCGAGGCGGGCATGGCCGCAGCCCGTTGCGGTTGGTGCAGCACATCCTCGGTGGCCGCCAACAGCAGGTCGGGACGTTCGGTCAGCGCCACCACCAGCAACGCGGCCCGACTGACGTTGAAGCGGGCGTCTTGATGGCTGACCTGCGCCGGCAGCAGCACCCGGGTTTCGGCCGTCGACGACCGCTGTTCGGGGATGGCCGGAAACAACCGCAGGTCCGGATGCAGTCGCAGCGGCACCGCCGCGTAACGTGCCGGGCCGGCGCTGTCGTCGATCCACGACACCACCGCACCGCCGAGCACCGATGCCGCCGCATTGTCGGAGTGCCCTTCGAACTCCGACGACAGCTGAATCAACTGCTGTTCGCTCAGCGTTGCGACATTCGTCTGTGCCACAAGGCCGTTGACGACCGCCAACCCGCCGACGACAGCGGCTGCCGATGATCCCAGGCCCCGCGAATGCGGGATGGCGTTGCGACAGCGCACCACCATTCCGGGGGCGCGGACACCGCAGGCCGCCAGCCCCCGCTGAATGGCCTGGACCACCCGATGCTCGGCGTTCGACGGAACCTGGCCGGCCCCCTCCCCTTCGACCTCAACAACCAGACCGGAATCGGTTGTCTCCACGATGATTTGGTCGTAGAGACTCAATGCCAGTCCGAGGCTGTCGAACCCGGGGCCCAGGTTGGCGCTGGAGGCGGCCACCGCGGCGGTGGCCGACAGGCCGACGGGCAGGGTCGGGGTCACCGGCGACATCTAGCCCAGCCCCAACTGCTCGACCACGACACCGGCGTCCACCGGAACCGGGGTCACCGTGGGCATGTCCCGCAGGGCGGTGTCGGGGTCTTTGAGGCCATTGCCGGTGACGGTACAGACCACCGTGGACCCGCGCGGCACCCAGCCGTCTTCGACGGATTTGAGCAGGCCCGCGATGCTCGCCGCCGAGGCCGGCTCGACGAACACCCCTTCGGCCTCGGCAACCAGGTGATACGCCGCGAGGATCTCCTCGTCGGTGGCCGACAGGAAACGCCCGTCGGAGTCCTGCTGCGCCGTTACCGCCGACGCCCAGGAGGCCGGGGAGCCGATCCGGATCGCGGTGGCCACGGTCTCGGGATTGCTCACCGGCTTGCCCGAGACCAACGGTGCCGCCCCGGCGGCCTGCGTGCCCAGCATCCGCGGCAGCCGGTCGGCCACCCCGTCGGCGTGGTACTCGCGGTAGCCGCGCCAGTACGCGGTGATGTTGCCGGCGTTGCCGACCGGCAGGGAGTGGACGTCGGGGGCGGCGCCCAGCGCGTCGACGATCTCGAACGCCGCGGTCTTCTGCCCCTCGATGCGCACCGGGTTGACCGAGTTGACCAACGCGATCGTCGGGAAGTCGGTGGTCATCTTGCGGGCCAACTCCAGACAGTCGTCGAAGTTGCCGTCGACCTGGATGATCTTCGCCCCGTGCATGACCGCCTGGGCCAGCTTGCCCATGGCGATCTTGCCCTGCGGGACCAGCACCGCACAGGTGATCCCGGCACGGGCGGCATAGGCGGCGGCCGAGGCGGAGGTGTTGCCGGTCGAGGCGCACAGCACCGCCTGCTGACCGCGGGCCAGGGCGTCGGTGACCGCCATCGTCATGCCGCGGTCCTTGAACGACCCGGTCGGGTTGAGCCCCTCCACCTTCAGATGCACGGTGCAACCGGTCCGCTCGGAGATCCGGCCGGCGTGGATCAGCGGGGTCCCGCCCTCGAGCAGCGTGACCGGGGTCCAGTCGTCGCCGACCGGCAACCGGTCGCGATAGGCCGCGATCAGACCGGGCCAGGGCTGATGCGGATTCGTCGGGGCGGGGCTCATGGGTTGGTTCCTTCCAATCGCAGCACGCTGGCCACACTGGCGACGGCGTCGAGGTCTTCCAGGGCGCGCACCGTCTCCGACAACGCGGCGTCGGTGGCGCGGTGGGTGACCACCACGATGCGCGCACCGACCCGTTGGCCGCCGTCGTCGACCACGCCCTCCTGGCGCACCTCGGCGATGCTGACTTCCCGGGTGGCGAATTCGGCGGCGACCGCGGAGAGCACACCGGGCTTGTCGGCCACGTCCATGCTGACGTAGTAGCGGGTGGAGACCTTGCCGATCGGGGCGATGGGCAACTGGGCGTATTTCGATTCGCGCGGCCCGCGGCCGCCCTGCACCCGGTTGCGCGCCGCCATCACGAGGTCGCCGGTGACCGCCGAGGCGGTCGGCGTACCGCCGGCGCCCTGCCCGTAGAACATCACCCGGCCGGAGGCCTCGGCCTCCACCACGACCGCGTTGAACGCCCCACCGACGGTGGCCAGCGGGTGGGTGGCCGGCACCAGTGCCGGATAGACCCGGGCCGACACCATCTCGGTGCCGTCGGCGTCGGTGATGCGTTCGCAGATCGCCAGCAGCTTGATCGTGCAGTTCAGCGCCCGCGCCGACACGAAATCGTCCGGGGTGATCGTGGTGATCCCCTCTCGGTAGACGTCGTCGGCGGTGACCGTGGTGTGAAACGCGATGGAGGCGAGGATGGCCGCCTTGGAAGCCGCGTCGTAGCCGTCGACGTCGGCACTCGGGTCGGCCTCGGCGTAGCCGAGCACGCTGGCGTCGGCCAGGGCGCTGGCGTAGTCGGCGCCGGTGGTCTCCATCTCCGAGAGGATGTAGTTGGTGGTGCCGTTGACGATGCCGGCGACCCGCAGCACCGTGTCGCCGGCCAACGACTGGGTGAGCGGCCGGATCACCGGGATGGCCCCGGCGACCGCCGCCTCGAAATACAGGTCCACGTGGGCGCGTTCGGCGGCACGGGCGAGATCCCCGGTGGAACTGGCCAGCAGCGCCTTGTTGGCGGTCACCACCGATTTGCCGTGCTCGATCGCGGTCATGATCGCCGCGCGGGCCGGCTCCACCGGTCCCATCAACTCCACGACGATGTCGACGTCGTCGCGGGACACCAGTCCGTCGATGTCGTCGGTGAGCAGCCCGATCGGCACACCGCGGTTGGCGTTGACCCGCCGCACCCCGACACCGCGCAGGACCAGCGGGGCGCCGATGCGCGCGGCCAGGTCCGCGGCGCTGTTCTCGATGATGCGGACAACCTCGCTGCCGACGTTGCCGTACCCGAGTACCGCAACACCGACCGGTTTCTGCTCAGTGGCCACCGCCCACCTCCAGGCTCAACAAATCATCCATGGTCTCCCGGCGCAGCACCAACCGGGAGTGACCGTCACGCACCGTCACCACCGCCGGGCGGCACACCAGGTTGTATCGGCTCGACATCGAGTAACAGTAGGCGCCGGTGGCGGCCACCGCGAGCAGGTCCCCCGGCTCCACATCCCCGGGAACCCAGGTGTCACGCACGATGATATCCCCACTCTCACAGTGTTTTCCGACTACACGGGCCAGCACCGGCGGCGCCTCGCTGCTTCGCGAGACCAGCCGCACGTCGTAGTGAGCCCCGTACAGCGACGGGCGGATGTTGTCACTCATACCCCCGTCGACGCTGATGTAACGCCGCCGTGCCGAG
This sequence comes from Mycolicibacillus parakoreensis, assembly GCF_022370835.2. Next base: position 1,035,673 of record NZ_CP092365.1, on the reverse strand, counting down.
GCGCTGATGTCGACGTCTTTGACGGTGCCCACCTCGTAGAGGGTGACGGTGCCCGGCCCGGCGATCGCCCGGCCCGGCTCCACCACCAGCTTCGGGGCGGGCAGGCCCACCGCGGCGGACTCGTCGGCGACGATGGCGGTGAGTTTCGCCGCCAGCTGCGCCACCGGTGGCGGGTCGTCCTCGGGCAGGTAGGCGATCCCGAATCCTCCGCCGAGGTCGACGGTGCGGATCTGGGCGGTCTTGTCGACCCCGAATTCGGCGACGACGTCGCGCAGCAGCCCGATGACCCGGTGCGCGGCGATCTCGAATCCGGCCACGTCGAAGATCTGCGAACCGATGTGGCTGTGCAGTCCGACCAGCCGCAGATGCTCGGCGGCGAAGACCTGCCGGATCGCGTCCAGCGCCGCTCCCCCGGCCAGCGACAGCCCGAACTTCTGGTCTTCGTGGGCGGTGGAGATGAACTCATGGGTGTGCGCCTCGACACCGACGGTGACCCGCACCAGCACGTCTTGGACCACACCGGCCTCGGCGGCCACCGCCTCGAGGCGGTCGATCTCGATGAGGGAGTCCAGGACCACGTGCCCGACGCCGGCCGTCACGGCGGCGCGCAATTCGCTCACCGATTTGTTGTTGCCGTGCACCGCGATTCGCTCCGGTGGGAACCCGGCGTGCATGGCGACGGCCAACTCGCCGCCGGTGGCCACGTCCAACGACAGACCTTCCTCGGCGACCCAGCGGGCGACTTCGCTGCACAGGAATGCCTTCGCCGCGTAGTGCACGTGGTCACCGCCGCCGAACGCCGTGGCGATCTCCCGGCAGCGGCCGCGGAAGTCGTCTTCGTCGACGACGAACAGTGGGGTGCCGAACTCGCGGGCCAGCGCGTCGACTCCGACACCGCCGACGCGGACCACCCCGTCGTCACCGCGAGCGGCGCCGCGCGGCCAGACGTGCGGTGCCAGCAGCAGCGCATCGTCAACGCTGCCCGGGCGCGGCGGCGCACCGACCGGATGGGCGCTCACATCCGCTCCGGTGCGCGCACGCCGAGGATGTCCAGACCGTTGGCGACCGCCTGCCGGGTCGCCTGGCACAGCGCCAGCCGCGCGGCGTGCAGGTCGCTGGGCGCCTCGTCGCCCTGCGGCAGCACGCGGCACGAGTCGTAGAACCGGTGATAGTCACCGGCCAGCTCCTCCAGGTAACGGCAGATACGGTGCGGCTCCCGCAGTGCGGCAGCGGTTTTGAGCACCCGGGGGAACTCGCCGAGGCTGCGGATCAGCGTGCCCTCTTTGTCGTGAGTGAGCAACTCGAGGTGGCCGGTGTCGGCGACGATGCCGAGGTCGGCGGCGTTGCGGGCCAGCGCCGAGAGCCGCGCGTGTGCGTATTGCACGTAGTAGACCGGGTTTTCGTTCGACGCCGAGGACCACAGGGCCAAATCGATGTCGATCGGGGTGTCCACCGACGAGCGGATCAGGCTGTAGCGGGCCGCGTCGACACCGATCGCCTCGACCAGGTCATCGAGGGTGATCACGGTGCCGGCGCGTTTGCTCATCTTCACCGGCGCCCCGTCGCGGACCAGGTTGACCATCTGGCCGATCAGCACCTCGACGGTGGCCGGGTCCTCGCCGAACGCCGCGGCGGCGGCCTTGAGCCGGGCGATGTAGCCGTGGTGGTCCGCACCGAGCATGTAGATGCACAGGTCGAATCCGCGGTGTCGCTTGTCGAGGTAGTAGGCCAGGTCGCCGGCGATGTAGGCGGGTTGGCCGTCGCTTTTGATCACGACGCGGTCCTTGTCGTCACCGAAGGCGCTGGTGCGCAGCCAGGTCGCACCGTCTTTTTCGTAGATGTTGCCGTTGTCGCGCAGCTTGGCGATGGCCTCGTCCACCCGCCCGGAGGTGTGCATGGAGTCTTCGTGGGTGTAGACGTCGAAGTCGGTGCCGAACTCGTGCAGCGAGGCCTTGATGTGGGCGAACATCAGATCCACCCCGATCGCGCGGAACGTCTCGTGGCGCTCGGCGGGCGGCTTGCTCACCGCGTCGGGGGCTGTGGCCTGCACGGCGGCGGCGATCTCGGTGATGTAGGCCCCGGCGTAGCCGTTCTCCGGGACGGGCTCGCCGGTGGCGGCGGCGATCAGCGACTCGGCGAACCGGTCGATCTGGGCACCGTGGTCGTTGAAGTAGTACTCGCGGGTGACCGCCGCGCCCTGGGTGGCGAGCAGCCGGCCCAGGGCGTCGCCGACCGCGGCCCAGCGGGTGCCGCCGATGTGGATCGGCCCGGTGGGGTTGGCCGAGACGAACTCCAGGTTGATGTTGAGCGCGGCGAGGTCGGTGGAGTGCCCGTAGCGGGGGCCGGCGGCGATGACGTTGTCGATCACCACGCCCTGCGCGGAGGCGTCCAGGCGCAGGTTGACGAAGCCGGGCCCGGCCACCTCGGCCGCACTGACGCCGGTGGCCGCGCCCAGCGCGTCGGCCAGCCAGCCGGCCAGCTCGCGGGGGTTGACCCCGACCTTCTTGCCCAGCTGAAGGGCCAGGTTGGTGGCGTAGTCGCCGTGCTCGGGGTTGCGCGGCCGCTCGACGGTGACCGTCGCGGGCAGCGCGGCGGGGTCCAGGTCGTGTTCGGCCAGCACCGCGGCGGCGGTGGTCTTGAGCAGCTCGGCCAGGTCGGCGGGGGTCACGAGGCTCCATCCTATGGTCTGACGTGGTCAGCACCCGAATCCGTTCCGGTCGTCGCCCGGCGGTGGCCATGCGTTACGCTGTGCAGGCCCACCGGCGCGAGATCTCTTGATCGCTGCGCCCCCGTAGCTCAGGGGATAGAGCGTCTGCCTCCGGAGCAGAAGGTCGTAGGTTCGAATCCTACCGGGGGTACCACCTGACCTGCGGTGATGCAATAACCGCGTTACACAGGCGCCGCCACCTCCAGACTCACGTTTGCGTGCGTTTCCGGCGCGTAACCGCACGCAAACGTGAGTCTGGGCGCGCGGACCTGGCCGCAGAAGGCTCGGCGCGGGACTGGTGGACGCACTGGTGGACGCGGCGGCCCCGTTGGCTGAAAAAATGCCCACATGCCCCTCCTCACGGAGACACCCACCCGCCTCTGGCGCATCGTGCGCATGTCGATGATCCCGATGAACGCGGCGATCCTGGTCTGGCTGCTGCCGGCCCGCTTCGTTCTCGGTGTCGACGGGTGGGCCACGGTGATCTTCGGGGTGACCGGTCTACTGATCGTGGCATGCGCCTTGACCGCGACCACGCTGCTGGCGCGGGCGGTCCACCGCGGACCCTCCCCTGCGCCGCTGGCGCCGTGGGTGGCAGCGGTAGCCGCGCTCAGCCAGATCACCGTATGGGTCGCGCTGATCGCCTTCGGGGTGGGGTGGGTCGACGTTGATGACCCGTCCACGTCTCGGACCGACCCGCAGAAGTCGGTGCTGATCAACCTGGCCGGGTATAGCGACCACACTCTGGCGCTGAGCAATCGGGTCGCCGAACTGTCGTACGTCACCGCCCTAGGCGCGTGGGGGATCCTGCTGATCACCCTTGTGTGCGCGCGGCGCAGCACGCGTCGGCCCGCCTACCACAGCACCCCGTAAGCATTCGACAGCACGAACCCGTGCTCCCCGTAGGTCTGACACGTCACCGCCCCCTGATACCCGACGGCGCAGCTCGCGCCCCAGTTCTCCAGCCGGTGGCCCTCGGGCAGCACGTCGACGTCGCGGGTGAACCTCGCGGTGTCGGAGTGCCGGTACTGCGCGGCTTGATAGGAACCCACGATGGTCTGGTTGGTGTCCGCCGGGGCGTCGTAGGGCACCGCGTCGCAGCCGACCGGCCCGCCGTTGGGGCCGATTCCGCAGTGACGTCCGTCGGGGGTGCGGAAGAATGTCCAGTAGAAGTCCTCCGGCGCGTCAGAGCTGAAGTGCCCCTCGGCGATCGGGTAGGAGCTGAGGTCGGGCAGGTCCGGGGGCGGGTCGGCGCCGGCGGGCGGCGCACCGGTCAGCGTTACCGCCGCGAACGCGGCGGCCGCTGCGGTCAGATAACGCATCCCCTCGTTCAACCGACTCGTCATCTATCCGAGCTTGGTGTGCATCAAGATCACGTTGTAGGCCGACCACAGCGAGAGGTTGTAGTAGATGTCCTGGCCGGTCGCCCACGGGTGCAGGAACGGGGCGTAGATCCCGCCGGGGATCTGCGGTGAACGCACCAGCACACTCTCCGGGCTCCACGGGCCCTGCGGGGTCGGCGAGGTCCGTGCCACCACGTCGTTGGAGGCGCCGTTGGTGTAGAGCATCAGATACTGCTGCAGGTAGTCGTTGTACTGCACCGACATCTCCCCGGCCGGGCCCGGGACGATCGGTGTGGCGGTCGCCGGATCGGCCGCCGCCCAGTCCGACTCGCTCCAGTACTGGTACTTGTTCAGATCCGGCAGCGCGTTCTGCGGCACCCGCGACAAGAAGATCGGGCCGCCGCGCCCCGACGGGGTGCCGTAGGAGTACACGTAGCCGTCTCCGGGCTGCAGGAACGCCCCCTGCTGGAAGTTCTGGTTGCCGGGAATGTGGCGGGCCCTCGCGGTGGTGCCCGGCTCGGGGGTGCGGATCGTGGTGGGCAGGATCCCCCACGTCTCACCGTTGTCGCGCGACACGGCCAGCGCCGAGTAGTTCGTCGACCATTCGCCGTCGCGGCCCCAGTTCCGGATCGACATGAAGTTCATGTACTGCACCCCGCCGACCGAGGTGCCCGCGGTGGGGATCACCCCGTTCTCCGTCTGCGCCCACCGGATGCTGTTGACGACCTGTTTGGCGATCCCCGAGCGGTACACCGGGGCCCCGGAGAAGCGGTTGCCGGGCACGCCTTGGGGCACCGACAATCCGCCGGAGAGATCGCGCGCCTGGGTGCGGAACAGCACGTTGTAGCGCCACTGCTTGCCCTGCACCCGGCAGAACCCGAAGGTGTCGCCGAACGCCATCAGAACCTGCCGGTTGCCCGGATTGCCGTTGTCCCACATGATGCCCAGGTCGGTGCCGGAGATGCCGAACCGCTGCAGGGTGCTGTTGGGGCTGTGCGGCCCGCTGACCCAGTTGATGATCGACGTGCGTGCTCCCGCCATCGCCGCGCCGGGATCCGGTGTCGCCGGCGCCGGTTGGGCGGCCTGCGGTTGCGGGGCGGCGCCGGGGTCGGCCGGCTGTGGTTCCGGGGCGGGGGCCGGCGGCACGACCCCGGCCTGCTGGTGCACGGTGTTCTGCGCTCCCGCCAGCAGCGCACCGACATCCGGCAGCGGCGCATTGTCGTTGGTGCCCGGCGGACGGTGCCCGGTCGGCGGCTGGACCGCCGGGCCCGGGGAGGGGATGGCCGGCGCCGTACCGGGCACCGCGTTGGCGGCCGGATCCGAGCACGGCTCGGCCACCGCATGCGGGGCGAGTCCGATCGCGACGACGAGTTCGAGCGCGGTCACCACCGCCACCGACATCGACGCGATCCGGATAATCGGCGACATGTCACACCTTTCCACGGCCGGACGCCGTGGGACGCCCATCATTGGCCCGTGTGACGTTAGCGGTAATTGTTACCCATGTGAGTAGTGGTGCGTAAACGGATGCGCGTTCGTGATCGTGTCGCAACCCGCCGACCCCACCGTCGCCTCACCGGGAATCGTTCAGGGCGGCGACCACGTCGGCGGCGCGCTGCAGCTGCGCGACGTCGTCGCTGGTCGGGATGAGATACACCTCGTCGGTCCCGGCGGCGGCGAAACCGCGCAGCACGGCCGCCAGTTCGTCCTCGGTGCCGGCGAATCCGGTGTGGGGGGCGAGCGCGTCGACCGCGTCGCGCGGTATCCAGTTCATGTAATGGCGCAGATGCCGGTGCACCTGGGCGCGGGCGGTGTCGGGCTCGCCGAGGGCGAACCAGAACGAGGTCGCCAGGTGGGGCGCCGCCCTGCCGGCCGCCGACCAGGCGCTGCGCGCCACGTCGAACAGCGCGCGCTGGCTCTCCACGTCGAGGTCCAGGGTGATCCCGGCCAGCCCGTCGGCCCAGCCGGCCGCGCTGCGCAGGGTTTTCGGACCGATCGTGCCGACCAGAAGCGGTGGGCCACCGGGCTGGACCGGCGCCGGGCCGACCGGCTCGATGGCGTCGGTGACCCGCCGGCCCGCCCAGACCGCCTTGAGCACGGCGACCCGCTCGGCCATCACCGCTCTGGTCTGGGTGCCCGGATCGGCGCCGACCGCGCGGTAGTCCTCGTGGCGTCCGCCCACGCCGAGTCCCACGGTCAGCCGGCCGCCGCAGAGCTGGTCGGCGGTGGCCAGCGCCTTGGCCAGCAGCACCGGGTCGTGTAGCTGCGGCACGACGACGGTCGCGACCAGCCGCACGCGGTCGGTCCACGCCGACAGCGCCCCGAGCAGGGTCAGGCTGTCGGGGTTGGCGAACGCGATGCGCTCCCCCCAGCACAGCGACGAGAACGGGCCGTCGTCGACCGCCGCGGCCCAGCGCCGCAGAGTCGGCGCCGAGACCCCGGGCTCCATCACCGGAAGCGTCATACCGACCCGCATGACACTGATTTTGGCACGGACACGGTGGCACCATGGAGAGATGCCGATCACCAGCACCTCCATCGCCCACGTCCGGCTGACCGTCACCGATATCGAACGGTCGCGCCGGTTTTACGAGTCGGTGTTCGGCTGGTCGGTGTTGCTGGAGGTGCCCACCGACGCCGACACCGCGACCCGCCAGCAGCTGAGTTTCCTGTTCGGCGGCGTCATCTACGACCTCGGCGGCGCGCTGCTCGGGTTGCGCCCGGTGGCCACCGACACCTTCGACGAGAACCGGGTGGGGCTCGACCACCTGGCGTTGCGACTGACCAGCAAGGCTGAGATCGATTCGGCCGCCACCCATCTCGATGACCTGGGTATCCAGCACGGACCGGTCAAGGACATCGGACCGTCCTACATCCTGGAGTTCCGCGACCCGGACAACATCGCCTTAGAACTCACCGCACCCAAATAACCCGAGCCGGAGGCCGCCATGTCGATCAGTTTCAACCACACCATCGTCGCCGCTCGCGACAAGGCGCACTCGGCCCGCTTCCTCACCGAGCTGTTCGGGCTGCCCGACCCGCAGCCCTACGGTCGTTTCCAGGTCGTCACGCTGGCCCACCAGGCCAGCCTGGACTACGCCGACGTCGACCCCGACGAGCCGATTCACCCGCAGCACTACGCGTTTCTGGTCTCCGAGGCGGAGTTCGACACCATCTACGGGCGGATCACCGCCGACGGGATCGAGCACTGGGCCGACCCGCACCACCAGCGCCCCGGCGAGATCAACCGCCGCGACAACGGCCGCGGGGTGTATTTTTGCGACCCCGTCGGCCACAACCTGGAGATCCTCACCCGCCCCTACGGCTCGGGCGGATAGCCGCCGGGTGCGCGCTCAGCCGCGACGGGTGCGCTCCTGGGCGCGGTAGTCGTCGGCGAGGCGCCCGACGTGGCCGGGCAGCGCACCGGCGGCCACCGCCGCCAGCGTGGTCTCCTCGAGCACCGAACGCATGCTGGCGCGCAGTGCCCGCCAGACATCGGTGAGCGCGGCGGTCGGCCCCGAATACGGCAGATCACCCAGGCCGATGTCGCGCACGCTGGCCAGCGGGCCGTCGATACAGCGCAGCACGTCGGCCACACTGATCTCGGTGGCCGGCCGTGCCAGCGCATACCCGCCGTCGCGGCCGCGGTGGCTGCGCACCAACCGATCGGAGCGCAGGGCGGCGAGGATGTCGACCAGAAACTGCGCCGGGATGCCCTGGGCGTGCGCCAGATCGTCGGTTTTCACCACGGTGCCGGTCTCGACGGTGGCCAGCTGCACCATCGCGCGCACCGCGTACTCCGCCTTGGCCGACATCCGCATGCCGCGAATTCTGCCACCCGGCCCGCCGGAACACCGCGGTGTCGGGCGGCTCAGCGCAGCGCGGCGCAGACCGCGGCGGCGTATTCGGGCCGGCACACCACGACGTCGGGCAGCAGCGGGTCGGCCCGGTTGTACCGCAGCGCCGACCCGTCGAGGCGCGAGGTGTGCAGCCCGGCGGCCCGGGCCACCGCGACCGGCGCGGCCGAATCCCACTCGTACTGCCCGCCGGCGTGTACGTACACGTCGGCCTCACCGGCCACCACCGCGGCGACCTTCGCGCCGGCCGACCCCATGCCCACCTGCACCGCGCCCAGCCGGTCGCAGACCGTGAGCGCCGCCGCCGGCGGCCGGGTGCGCGACACCACCACCCGGGGGGTGCCCGGCGCCGGCGGTGGCGCGGCGACCTGCGGGGTGGCCAGCGTGCGCCGCTGGGCGGGCAGTGCGACCGCCCCGGCCACCAGGTCGCCGTCGGACCAGAGCGCCACGTGCACCGCCCAGTCCACCCGGGCCGGCTCGGCGAACTCGCGGGTGCCGTCGAGCGGGTCGACGATCCACACCCGGGACGCGGCGAGCCGGGCGGGATCGTCGGCACCCTCCTCGGAGAGCACCGCGTCGTCGGGGCGCGCCGCGGCCAGCTCCGCCATGAGGAACCGGTGGGCGCGCCGATCGCCGGCCGCGCGCCGGTCCGCCGGGTCGGCCTCGGCCAACTCGGCGCGCACCCCCAGCAGCAGCGCACCGGCCTCGGTGGCCAGCCGCGCGGCCAGCCGGTGGTCGTTCATCGCGGGATGTCGAGCAGCGCGATCACCTGCTCGGCGAGCTCGCCGACGCCGCGGTCGGGCACCAGCCGCAGGTCCGGGTTCCTGGGCCGCTGATACGGGCTGTCGATCCCGGTGAAGTGCGTGATCTCCCCGGCCCGGGCCTTGGCGTAGAGCCCCTTGGGGTCACGACGTTCGCAGTCTTCCAGCGGGGTGTCGCAGAACACCTCGTAGAACTCCACGCCGGCGTCGAGGTGGACCCCTCGGGCCAGTTGGCGGTGCTCGGTCAGCGGACTGATCGCAGGGACCAGCACGATCTGGCCCGAGTCGGCCATCAGGGTGGCGACGTGGGCCAGTCGGCGCAGGTTCTCGGCGCGGTCGGCCATCGAGAACCCGAGGTCGGCGTTGAGTCCGTGGCGCAGGTTGTCGCCGTCGAGCACGTAGGCGGCGACCCCGAGTTCGAGCAGCCGGCGCTCGACGTGCACCGCCACCGACGACTTACCGGAGCCGGACAGCCCGGTGAACCACACCGTGCGTCCCCGGGTCAGCCGGTCCTCGGCGCCGACCAGCGAGGCGTGCCGGACCGCGTTGGGGCTCGCGGTGCGCGCCGAGGTGTCGCGCAGCACCATCCCGGCGGCCACCGTGGCGTTGGTCTCCGGGTCGATGAGGATGAACGACCCGGTGGCGGTGTTGCGGGAGTACTCGTCGAGCAGCAGCGGCACCTGAGCGCGCAACGCGATGCGGCCGAGCTCGTTGAGCTTGAGCGCCGTGGCGCTCTTGTCGCGGTGCAGCGTGTTGACGTCGAGGCGGTAGTCCAGCGCGGCCACCCGCACCCGGGTGGTCTTGGTGGTGTGTTTGATGACGTAGCTGCGCCCGGGCTCCAACGCCGAGGAGTCCGACATCCAGCAGACGGTGGCGTCGAAATCCTGGGTGATGCGCGGCTGGTTGTTGGCCCGGGCGATCATGTCGCCGCGGGAGATGTCGATGTCGTCGGCGAGGCTGACCGAGACCGCCATCGGCGGGAACGCCTCGGCCACCGGCCCGGTGGATCCGTCGATCGCGGTGATCCGGGTCGGTTTGCCGGCCGGCAACACCACCACCTCGTCGCCGGGGCGCATCACCCCGCTGGCGACGGTCCCGGCGTAGCTGCGATGATCCCAGTGTTCACGGGTCTGCGGCCGGATCACGTACTGCACCGGGAACCGGACGTCGACGAGGTTGCGGTCACCGCCGATGTAGACCTCCTCCAGATGCGAGAGCAGCGAGATCCCCTCGTACCAGGGCGCCCGGTCGGATTTGGTGACGACGTTGTCGCCGTGCAGCGCCGAGAGCGGAATCGTGGTGACGTCCTGGACGTCCAGGCGGGTCGCGAACGCGTGGAAGTCGTCGCGGATCGCTTCGAAACGCTGCTGGTCCCAGTCGATGAGGTCCATCTTGTTGACGGCGAGCACGATGTGGCGAATCCCCAGCAGCGCGGCCAGAAACGCGTGGCGGCGGGACTGTTCCTGCAACCCGTGGCGCGCGTCGACCAACACGATCGCCAACTGCGCGGTCGAGGTGCCGGTCACCATGTTGCGGGTGTACTGGATGTGGCCGGGGGTGTCGGCGATGATGAATTTGCGTTTGGGGGTGGCGAAGTAGCGGTAGGCGACGTCGATGGTGATGCCCTGTTCACGCTCGGCGCGCAGCCCGTCGGTGACCAGAGCCAGATCGGTGTAGTCGTTGCCGCGCTCGGCGGAGGTGCGTTCCACCGCCGCCCACTGGTCTTCCATCACCGCCTTGGAGTCGAAGAGCAGCCGGCCGATCAACGTGGATTTGCCGTCGTCGACGCTGCCGGCGGTGGCGATGCGCAACAACGTGGTGGGGGTGCTCATCAGAAGTAGCCCTGCCGTTTGCGGTCTTCCATCCCGGCCTCGGAGATGCGGTCGTCGGCGCGGGTGGCGCCCCGTTCGGTGAGCCGCGAGACCGCGGTCTCGGCGATCACGTCCTCGACGGATGTCGCGGTCGACTCCACGCAGCCGGTGCAGGTGACGTCGCCGACCGTGCGGAAGCGCACCGTCGCCTCGAACACCTCTTCCTCGGGGTGGGGCTGCAGGTGCCGGTGCACCGCCAGCAGCATGCCGTCGCGGCGGAACACCCGACGGCGATGCGCGTAGTAGATCGGCGGCAACGTGATGTTCTCGGCGCCGATGTAGGACCAGATGTCGAACTCGGTCCAGTTCGACAGCGGGAACACCCGGATGTGCTCGCCCTTGCGGTGCCGGCCGTTGTACAGCGTCCACAGCTCGGGGCGCTGCGCCTTGGGATCCCACTGGCCGAACTCGTCACGGAAGCTGAACACCCGCTCCTTGGCGCGGGCCTTCTCCTCGTCGCGGCGGGCCCCACCGAAGGCGGCGTCGAAGCGGTTCTCCCGGATGGCGCGCAGCAGCGTGACGGTCTGGATCGGGTTGCGCGACGGGAACGTCTCGGCGACCCGGCCGGCGTCGATGTCGTCTTGCACCGAGGCCACCACCAGCCGGATGCCGGTGTCGGCGACCAACTGGTCGCGGGTGGCGAGCACCTCGTCGAAGTTGTGCCCGGTGTCGACGTGCATGACCGGGAACGGCAACCGGCCGGGGTGGAACGCCTTGAGCGCCAGGTGCAGCATCACGATCGAGTCCTTGCCGCCGGAGAACAGCAGCACCGGACGCTCGAACTCGGCGGCCACCTCGCGGATGACGTGGATGGCCTCGGCCTCCAGGGCGCGCAGCTGGCTCAGCTCGTACTGCCCGGGCATCGGCCGGGTCGCAGTCGGCGCGCTCACGATTCCCCGGTTAAGTTGGTTGATTTGACCAGATTTATCTGCATAATCGACCATGCAACCAAGGGCGGCGGCGAATGTCAAAACACGTCGTGACCCGACCCGCCGCACAGGCGCCGCGCGGGCCGGCGGCCCCGGTGCGAGCCGGCTCTACAGGGTGATCTCGGTCAGTTTGCCGGTGGCCACGTCGAAGACGAACCCGCGCAGCGACGCGTGCGACACGAACGGGCTGGCCTGCACCCGACGGATCGACTGCCGGACGTCCTCGGCGGGGTCGGGGAACGCCTCCCCCGCCCACCCGGGCCGGATGCCGGTGTCGGCGGCGATGTCGCGTTTGAACTCGTCGTCGGTGAAGGTCAGCATCCCGCAGTCGGTGTGGTGGATCAGGATGATTTCGCGGGTGCCCAGCAACCGCTGGCTGATCGCCAGCGACCGGATCACGTCCTCGGTGATGACCCCGCCGGCGTTGCGGATGCTGTGCGCCTCCCCCTCGGCGAGGCCCAACAGCCGGTAGACGTCCATCCGCGCGTCCATACACGCCACGATCGCGACCTGCTTGCTCGGCGGCATCGGCAGCGGCCCGGAGAAACCCCGGGCGTACTCGTCGTTGTTGGCCAGATAGTCATCGGTGACGGTCACGCCGTTCTCCTGAATCCTCTCGTGGCGCCCGGTGGCCCCGCGAACCGCAGTTTAACAAGGCACATCGCGGGAACGGGGCCGGAAATCGCGTCGGGGCTCCCGCGACATTGCGGGCGCCACGCGCAGCCACCCTGCGCCCGATCTTCGGACCATCTCCTACCCTGAGCCCATGCAACGCGGACAGACCTGGGCATGACGCGTTTCTTGGCGGGCCGGATCCTCAACTATCTGGTGCTGTTGGCGCTGGCCTCGTTTCTGACCTTCTGTCTGACGTCGGTGACCTTCGCCCCGCTGGATGCCCTGATGCAGCGCAACCCCCGCCCGCCGCAGGCGGTGATCGACGCCAAGGCCGCCGAACTCGGCCTGGACAAGCCGATCCCGCAGCGCTATGCGCACTGGGCGAGCAACGCGGTGCGCGGCGACTTCGGGGTCACCGTCACCGGTCAGCCGGTCTCCGAGGAGCTGTGGCGCCGCGTCGGGGTGAGCCTGCGGCTGCTGATCATCGGCTCGGTGGCCGGCACCGTGCTCGGCGTCGTCGCCGGCGCCTGGGGCGCGGTGCGCCAGTACCGGCTCAGCGACCGGGTCATCACCATGGCGTCGCTGCTGGTGCTGTCGATCCCGACGTTCGTGCTGGCGAACCTGCTCATCCAGGTCGGCCTGCACACCAACTGGCTGCTCGGTGCGCAGCTGTTCGAGTACGTCGGCGAGACCTCGCCGGGCATGCTCGACGGCGGCTGGGCGGCGCTGCTCGACCGCCTGCAACACCTGTTTCTGCCCACGTTGACGTTGGCGCTGGCCGCCGCCGCCGGTTTCAGCCGCTATCAACGCAACGCCATGCTCGACGTGCTCGGCCAGGACTTCATCCGCACCGCGCGCGCCAAGGGCCTGACCCGGCGCCGGGCGTTGTTCAAACACGGCCTGCGCACCGCGTTGATCCCGATGGCCACCCTGTTCGCCTACGGGGTGGCCGGGCTGGTCACCGGCGCGGTGTTCGTGGAGAAGATCTTCGGCTGGCACGGCATGGGTGAATGGGTGGTGTCGGGCATCGCCACCCAGGACACCAACATCGTCGCGGCGATCACGGTGTTCTCCGGTGCGGCGGTGCTGGCGGCCGGGCTGCTCTCCGACATCATCTACGCGCTGCTCGACCCGCGGGTGCGGGCCTCGTGAGCGCCGCGCAGACCGGACCCACCGACGGCGGCGCGGTCGACGGTGTCGATGATGTGCCGGTGTTCGCCTCCCGGCGCACCCTGGTGGCGCGCCGGTTTCTGCGCAACCGCACCGCGGTCGGCTCCCTGACGGTGCTGGTGCTGCTGTTCGCCGGGGCCTATCTGGCACCCGGGCTGCTGCCGTACTCCTACACCGACCTCGACTACGACGCCCTGCTGCATCCGCCGAGCACGCGGCATTGGCTGGGCACCAACGCGCTGGGCCAGGACCTGTTGGCCCAGACCCTGCGCGGCATGCAGAAATCGATGCTGATCGGTGTCTGCGTGGCGCTGATCTCCACCGTCATCGCGGCGACCGTCGGCGCGATCTCCGGGTATTTCGGGGGGTGGCGCGACCGGGTGCTGATGTGGCTGGTCGATCTGCTGCTGGTGGTGCCCAGCTTCATCCTGATCGCGATCGTCACCCCGCGGACCAAGAACTCCGGCAACATCGGCGCCCTGATCGTGCTGCTGGCGGCGTTCAGCTGGATGATCAGCTCCCGCATGGTGCGCGGGTTGACGATGAGCCTGCGCGACCGTGAATTCGTCAGGGCCGCCCGCTATATGGGTGTACCCAATCACCAGATCATCACCCGCCACATCATCCCCAACGTCGCGTCGATCCTGATCATCGACACCGCGTTGAACGTGGCGGTGGCGATCCTGGCCGAGACCGGTCTGAGCTTCCTCGGGTTCGGGATCCAGCCGCCGGACGTCTCGCTGGGCACCCTGATCGCCGACGGCACCGCCTCGGCGATCACGTTCCCGTGGGTGTTCCTGTTCCCGGCCGGGGTGCTGGTGGTGATTCTGGTCTGCGCCAACCTCGCCGGCGACGGCCTGCGCGACGCGCTGGACCCGGCGAGCCAGACCCTGCGCCGGAGCCGCCGATGACCCCGCTGCTGCAGGTGCGCGACCTCGCCGTCACCTTCCCCACCGACACCGAGAGGGTGCAGGCGGTGCGCGCAGTGAGCTATCGGATCGACCCCGGCGAGGTGGTCGCGATGGTCGGCGAATCGGGGTCGGGCAAATCGGCCGCGGCCATGGCGGTGATGGGGCTGCTGCCGGAGTACGCCGCTGTCTCCGGGTCGGTGCGCCTCCACGACACCGAACTGCTCGGCATGAGCGACAAGTCACTGTCGGCGTTGCGGGGCACCACCATCGGGATGGTGTTCCAGGACCCGATGTCGGCGCTGACCCCGGTCTACACCGTCGGCGACCAGATCGCCGAGGCGATCCGTATCCACACCCCGCGGGTCGGTCGCCGCGCGGCCCGGCACCGCGCGGTGGAGCTGCTGGAGTTGGTCGGCATCGCCCGACCCGGCCAGCGGGCGCGGGCGTTTCCCCACGAGCTCTCCGGCGGTGAGCGCCAGCGGGTGGTGATCGCGATCGCGATCGCCAACGACCCGGACCTGCTGATCTGCGACGAGCCGACCACCGCGCTCGACGTCACCGTGCAGGCCCAGATCCTCGACGTACTCAAGACCGCGCGTGACGCCACCGGCGCGGGAGTATTGATCATCACCCACGATCTCGGGGTGGTCGCCGAATTCGCCGACCGGGCGCTGGTCATGTACGCCGGGCGGGTGGTGGAGTCCGCACCCGTCGACGTGCTCTACTCCGATCGTCAAATGCCCTACACCGCCGGCCTGCTGGGCTCGGTGCCGCGACTCGACGCCGGGCAGGGAACCCGGCTGGTCCCGATCCCCGGGGCACCGCCGTCGCTGGCCGAGTTGCGTCCCGGCTGCCCGTTCGCGCCGCGCTGTCCGCTGGCGACCGACGAGTGTCGTCGCGAGGAGCCGGCCCTGCGTGAGGTGGCCGCCGCCCACCGGGTGGCCTGCATCCACACCGATCAGGTGGCCGGACGGGGCGCCGCCGAGGTCTACGGGGTCAGCGCCCCGCCCACGCCGCCGCCACCTGCCGACGCCCCCACCGTGGTGCGGGTGCGCGACCTGGTGCGCACCTACCCGCTGACCAAGGGAGTGGTGCTCCGCCGCACCGTCGGGGAGGTGCGCGCCGTCGACGGGGTGAGTTTTGAGTTGGCCGAGGGCCGTACGTTGGGGATCGTCGGCGAATCCGGGTCGGGTAAATCGACCACACTGCGCCAGATCTTGGAACTGCGTGCCCCGCAGTCGGGATCGATCGAGGTGTTGGGCACCGACGTGGCGGCATTGGCCGCCCGCTCCCGCCGCGCCCTGCGCCGGGACCTGCAGGTCGTCTTCCAAGATCCGGTCGCCTCCCTGGACCCTCGCCTGCCGATCTTCGAGGTGTTGGCTCAGCCGCTGCGGGCCAACCGATTCGACGATCGTTCCCTGCGGTCCCGAGTGGCGGAGCTGTTGGACATCGTGGGGCTGCGCCGCGCCGACGCGACCCGCTACCCCGCGGAGTTCTCCGGCGGACAGAAGCAGCGCGTCGGCATCGCCCGCGCGCTGGCGCTGCATCCGAAGATCCTCGCCCTCGACGAACCGGTCTCCGCACTCGACGTCTCCATTCAGGCCGGCATCATCAATCTGCTGCTCGATCTGCAACAGCAGTTCGGTTTGTCGTATCTGTTCGTCTCCCACGACCTCTCGGTGGTCAAACATCTGGCCCACGACGTGGTGGTCATGCACGGCGGTCGGGTCGTCGAACACGGCCCCGCCGACACGGTGCTCGCCGATCCCCGCGAGGAATACACTCGCCGCCTGCTGGCGGCGGTCCCCCACCCCGACCCGGCGGCAAGGAGGTAACCCGGTGCGCACCAACCGCCACCTCACCCGGCTGGGCAGCGTGTTGTTGACCGCGATGGTGTTCGCCGGCGGCTGCGCGGTTCCCGACGAGGCCGCGCTGCCGGAGACGTCGGCGACGATCGGCACCAGCAGCGACATCAACCCGCACGATCCGGCCACCCTGCGCGACGGCGGCGATCTGCGGTTGTCGCTGGCGCAGTTCCCGCCCAACTTCAACCCGCTGCACATCGACGGCAACCTCGCCGACAACGCCGCCATGCTCAAGGCGACCATGCCGCGGGCGTTCGTCATCGGCGCCGACGGCTCCGCCACCGTCGACACCGACTATTTCACCGCCGTCGAGCTGACCGGAACCGACCCGCAGGAGGTCACCTACACCATCAACCCGCAGGCCGTCTGGTCCGACGGCACCCCGATCACCTGGGAGGACATCGCCAGCCAGATCCACGCCATCAGCGGCGCCGACCCCGAGTTCGCGATCGCGAGCACCAGCGGCGCCGAGCGGGTGGCGTCGGTGACCCGCGGGGCCGACGACCGGCAGGCGGTGGTGACCTTCGCCAAGCCCTACGCGGAGTGGCGCGGCATGTTCGCCGGCAACGGCATGCTGCTGCCGAAATCGATGACCGCCACCCCGGAGGCGTTCAACAAGGCCCAGTTGGACCGGCCGGGCCCGTCGGCCGGGCCGTTCATCCTCTCCTCCCTGGATCGCACCACGCAGCGCATCGTGTTGACCCGTAACCCGCGCTGGTGGGGGCGCACCCCGCGGCTGGACTCGATCACCTACCTGGTGCTCGACGAGGCCGCCCGCATGCCCGCGCTGCAGAACCACACCATCGACGCCGCCGGGGTCGCCACCCTCGACCAGCTGACGATCGCACGGCGCACCGACGGGATCGCGATCCGGCGCGCCCCCACCCCCACGTGGACCCACTTCACGTTCAACGGGGCGCCCGGGTCGATTCTGGCCGACAAGAGGTTGCGGTTGGCGATCATGCGCGGCATCGACCGGGCCACGATCGCCAAGGTCACCCAGCGCGGCCTGACCGCCGACCCGGTGGCGTTGAACAACCACATCTATGTGGCGGGCCAGGAAGGCTACCGGGACAACAGCGCCGTGGTCGCCTACGACCCGCAGCGCGCCAGCCGCGAACTCGACGAACTCGGCTGGATGCGCCACGGGGCGTACCGGGAGAAGGACGGCCGCCGGCTGGTACTGCGCCATCTGCTCTATGACGCCCAGAGCACCCGGATATTCGGTCAGGTCGCCCAGCACAGCCTGGCCCAGATCGGGGTGAACCTGGAATTGGAAGCCAAATCCGGCGGCGGGTTCTTCCGCGACTATGTGGTGCCCGGCGATTTCGACATCGCCCAATTCGGCTGGGTCGGCGACGCGTTCCCGCTGGCCGGGCTCACCCAGATCTACGCCTCCTACGGCGAATCCAACTTCGGCCGGATCGGCAGCCCCGCCATCGACGCCAAGATCGAACAGACCCTGGCGGCACTGGATCCACAAGCCGCCCGCGAGCGCGCCAACGAGGTCGACGCGTTGCTGTGGGCCGAAGGGTTCAGCCTGCCGCTGATCCAGACCCCCGGCAACGTCGCGGTCCGCAGCACGCTGGCCAACTTCGGGGCGCCGGGCCTGGCCGACCTGGACTACACCGCGATCGGGTTCCTGCCGCAGTGAGGGTTTTTCGGCCGGCGCTCGCTACGCCTGTGCGCGCACCAGCTCCGCGTCCAGCGGATCGTCGATGCGGGCCGCCTCGGGTAGCTCCGACACCGTGATCCGGTCGATGCCGGCGGCGGCGTCGGCGACATGGCGGTGATGGGTGAACACGATCACCTGCAGCCGCGGCGCCAGGTCGACCAGGATGTTCAGCGCGCCGATCATCCGCGTCTCGTCGAAGGCCATCAGGACGTCGTCGAGCACCAGCGGCAGCGCCGGCTCGCCGGCCACGACGCGCTCGTTGTGGAGTTCGGCCACGGCGGCCAGCCGCAGGGCGAGGAAGACCTGGTCGCGGGTGCCCTCCGACAGCGCCGAGGTGCCGAAGCGTTGCGCGTCGGCCCGGATCACCTTCAGCTGCCGCGAGCCGCCGTCGTCGTGTGCGTGCAGGGCGACCCACCGGCCTTCGGTGAGCCGCTCCAACATTCGGCCCGCATGGTCGAGCAACGGTCTGGTGTCGTCGCAACCCATCCCGGCCAGCACGGCCTCCAGCAGGTGTCGTTGCAGGGTCAGGATCGCCCAGGACTCGGCGAGTTGGGCAACGTTCGCCTGGTGCACGGCCACCTCGGCCTCCGCATCGGCGGCGCCGCCGGCGTCCTCCAACACGGCGAGCCGGTCTCGGGCGATCGTGTACTGCTCGCCGATGGATTCGGCGACGTCGCGGGCCTCCTCATGGTCGGCGGCGGCCTCATCGACGGCGTGGTCGACGCTGACCCGATCGTCGTCGGCCAGCCTGTCGAGCACCCCGGCGAGGTCGCTGCCCGGATCCAGGCCGTGCTCGATGCCTCGGCGGGCGGCGGCCTCGCGCGCAGCGGGATCGGACGCTCGCGCAGCCCGTTCGGCCAACACATCGAGGTCCGGGCCGACGCCGACCGAATAGGTCTCGGCCAGCTGCCGCAACGACTCGGTCGCGCGGTGGTGGGCCTGCTGCGCGTCGGTGCGCTCGGCGTCCTTCTGCTCGATCTGCTCCTGGTAGGCCGTGCGTTTGGCTGCTGCCGCCGTTGCGGTCGTCAGTCTCCCGGCCAGCGTGGTCAGTCCCTGTTCGACCGCGCCGGCAGACGACGGTGTTTCGTCGAGCACACCGTGGCGCTCCATGAGCGTGACGGCCTCGGTCAGGAAGGTCTCCCACCGTCGACGCGCCTGCGCGTCGCGGTCTCGGGCCTCCACACGGCGTGACTGCACCACCTCGATCTCTTCGAACACCGTCGACTGGGTGCGCCAGGCCGCGGTGGTGCACGCAGCGGACAACCCGACCAGCTCGGCGGCGCCGGCCCAGGCCCCGGCGAGCTCGGCCAGCTCCTCGCCGGCGGCGCGCTGCGCGGCGTGCTCGGCGTGCGCGGTGGCGAGCAGACCGGCCACCGCGGGACCCTCGTTGACACCGGGGGCCTCAACAAGCCCGATGCGCGCCCACACCGCTGCCCACTCGTCGGCCACCCGGAGGCGGTGGTCGGCGGCGGCCACGACATCCTTCTCCGCGGCGAGCTCCTCCCGGCGGGCCGCATCGAGGCCCTCGACGTGCGCCTCGATCCGGGCGTCGTGGGCGGCGACCCGGGATCGCTGGACCGCCTCGTCGTCAGCGACGGTGTCGGCCCGGGCCAGGCTGGTGTCCAGATCGGCGGCCAGAACGGCGCGATCGGCCCGGTCGGTCGCCTTCTCGGACAGCCACAACTCCCGAACCGCGGCCCATCGCGCATCGCGGTCACGACGCGCGGCGACCACAGCGGTTCGGGTCAGCGTGGCCTCGACACGCGGCGCGGGCGCCGCGTCACGAAGCGTGATCACCGCATCGCGCGCCTTGGCCAGCAGCGTCTCCGCGGTGGCCTCGGCGCCGTGGGCCCTGTCGAGCTCCTCACACAGCCTGGTGACCGCGTCCACGCTGGGCGCGGCCGACTCGGTGATGTCCACACCGATACCTTTGGCCGCCAAATCCTCAAGCGCCTTGTCGCGCAGTGATTTAGCGTTGCGTCGCCGCTCCTCCAAGGCTTCGATCCGGTCGGCGAGGTCATCGAGGGTCGCCGCGTGGTCGACCCGGACCCTGGCTCGAGCCAGGGCCTGGTCCACGTCGTCGACGGCGACACCGATGCTGTGGAGCAACTCCTGCAACCTCGCGGTCTGGGTCGTCGCCTCCGGACCGAACTCCTGGTCGGCGCGATGGAGTTCTTCGATGCGGGCCCGGACCTCGGACTGCAGGCGATCGAGGGTCGCCCGGTCGGCCAGCAGCCGGTCATCGACGGCCAGCTCGGCGATGTCGTTGGCTCGCGCCTCGATCTCGGCGTCGAGCTCGACGAGGCGCCGCCGGGCGTCGTCCCCGGCTTCGGTGGCCTCGAGGTAGCCGGCCAGGTCAGCGGGCGACAGGCGTTCACCCTCGGCGGCGATGGCCTGCAGGTCGGTCTGCGCCTGGCCCAGATCCAGGACGCTGTCGATGACGCGCCGATTCTCCTCGGCCCGCTTGAGCCGGCGGGCGGCTTCGGTCACCGCCGCCTTGGCGTCGCGGCGACGGCGTTGCAGCTTGTCCACCAGAACGCGTTGCTCGACAACCACATCGGCACGGGTGAGCCGGTCGTCACGTTCTTGGACGGCCTTGCTGTACTCGGCTTTGGCCAGACGCAGTTCGACGTTCCGCGCCCGGCCGTCGGCCTTGAACAGTTTTGCGGCCTCGTCGGTGATCTCGGCGAGGAGCTCCCGGGCGCTGCGGCCCTGGCGTGCGGCGAAGATGAGTTCGGCGATGTCTCCGGTGCCGGCGAACACCTCCTGACCGCCCCGGCGCAAATCAGCGTGGTCGATGCCCAGGCGCGTACGCCACCACTGCGCGGTCAGCTGATTCGCCGGATCCCACGGCGGCGGGATCGGCGTCGCCGGGTCGCCGGCGACGAGCCCACCGGATTTGCGGACCACCGTCTGGGCTGTGCCGTCGACGTCGAGCTCGGCGTCGATCCGCAGTTTGGACCGCACCACCTCCGAGGCCCGTGCGGTCTGCCGCGGGATACCCCACAGCAGATCGTTGAGCGCATCGAGTGCCGTCGACTTGCCGGCCTCGTTGGCGCCGAGGACGACGGTCACGGTCTCGCCGATCTCGATGGCGACGTCGGTGCAGCGGCCGTAGGCGGCCAGTGTCAGCCGTTGCAGGCGCATCAGGCCTGCCTCTGCGCGAGGCGGGCATCCAGTCCGCGCCGGGCGCGGTCGAGCAGGTCTGCGCGGCCCGCCGGATCGGCCAGCTTCACCCCGGCGCCCCCGGCGATCTCGCGGATCTCGCGGTCCAGCTCGCGCAGCGCGGCCGCCACCTGCTCGTCGGGGAGCGCCACCGCCGCCTCGGCCACGGCGTCGCGGAGCCGCTGGGCCTCCGGATCCGGTGGTGCCGGCGGTTGCACGCGCGCGGTCACCTTGTCCAGGACCGCCCCGGCCTGCGTCGCGATGTTGGCCATGTCGGCGCGCAGCCACTCGTCGTCGGTCAGCCGGGCGGCCAGTGCCGTCGTCCCGGTGATCTCCAGCCGCGCGACGAGGGTGCGGCCGTCGGCCGCCGCGACCGTCTGCCGCAGCCGGTCCCGGGTGAGGGTGGCGACCTCGTCATGGTCGGCACAGTCGGAGATATCGACCTCGACGCGTTCCCACCGGGCGACGTCGAGCGCCTCGAAACCGACCCGCGCCGGGGCACCGTGTTCCAATTCCACCAGCAGCGCGCCCTTGGCGCCGGTCTCTCTGGGGTTTCTGCCCTGCAGGTTGCCGCTGAAATGCGCCGGGAATTCCCCGGTCACGACCGGACCGCGCTGGTGAATGTGGCCCAGCGCCAGGTAGTCGTAGCGCAGCGCCGCCAGATCGGCGACCGAGCACGGTGCGTAGGTGTCGTGGTCGGGGGAGCCGGTCGCGGCGGTGTGCAGGACCCCGATGTTGACCAGATCGGCGACCCGGCTGGGGTAGGCGGCCGCCAGGTTGGTCTGCACATCGCGTTGGGCGTATCCCTGCCCGTGCACCACCGCACCGAGATCATCGAAGACGATGCTCTGCGGTTGGTGGGTGTCGAGCAGGTGGACGCCGGGCGGCAGGGTCAGTGATCGGGTGATCTGGCTTTCGGCGTCGTGGTTGCCCGACGCGATGACGACCGGGATCCCCTCGTCGTTGAGCCTGCTCATCTGCTCGATGAAGAACTGTCCGGTGCCGAAGTCGTGCCAGCCGCCGTCGTAGAGGTCCCCGGCGATGACCAGCAGATCCGCCCCGCGGTCCACCACCATCGCGACCAGGTTCTCCAGGGCGCGCCGCGTGCTGCGCCGCAGTTCCTGCGCGCGGTCATCGCCGATGCGGCTCAGACCGCGTAGCGGACTGTCCAGGTGGATATCCGCCGCGTGAACGACAAGCAAGCCGCCCTCCTCCGTAGCTGCCGGGTACGACGTCGGTGCCTTCCAGTCGTGTCAAAACCGGGCCGACCCCGGCACCGCAAAGTGTAGGACCGGGCCCCGACACGTCGGGGCGTGCCGCGCCCGCGGCATCCGAGCCGACGAGCGGTCCGTCCCGCGGTGGCCTCCACGGCGCGGATCTAGTCTGGGCGGATGAGTCAGCACTTTCGCACCCTCGTCCTGCTGCGGCACGCCAAATCGGACTACCCGGCCGGGGTCGACGACCACAGCCGACCGTTGGCGCCGCGCGGGCGGCGCGAGGCCCCGCTGGCCGGCCGGTGGCTGGGCGCCGAGGTCCCGACGATCGACGCGGTGCTCTGTTCGACCGCGGTGCGTACCCGCCAGACTCTCGCCCGCACCGGGCTCGACCTGCCCGGCGCCGCGGTGCGCTACGTGGAGCGGCTCTACAACGCCACCGCCGGCACCGTCATCGCCGAGATCAACTCGGTGGCCGAGACCGTGGCCACGCTGCTGGTCGTCGGCCACGAGCCGGCGATCTCCCAGGTGACGCTCGGGTTGGCCGGTCCCGGCGGCAGCGACCGGGCCGCCGTGCAACGGGTCGCCGCCAAGTTCCCCACCTCGGGGATCGCGGTGCTGCGGGTTCCGTGCCGCTGGGATCACCTGGAACTCGGCGGTGCGGCGTTGACCCGGTTCCACGTGCCGCGTTGACCCGCCGCGCGGTCAGTAGTTGCGCGCCAGGGTCATCTGCATCAGTTTGATCGCCTGATCGCAGGCGTCCACCCCCGGTGACTGCGGGTTGACCCACCATCCCACCGCGCCTTCGGCCGCGCTGGCGACCCCGCAGGCCCCGTTGGGGTCGGCGGTGCGCAGCACGATCGACTCGATGCCCTCGATCCGGCGTTCCTCGATCCGGTAGTCCAACTGCTGGGCCACGTCCCGCTCGTTGTCGAGGCTGCCCTGCTCGAACCAGAACCGGGTGATGTCGATCAGCCCCGACGGGGTGCCGGCCTGCCACCGGCAGATCGCCCCGACGAAGGTGCCCTGGATGTCCAGCGGGTCCGCACCGACGGTTTTGGCCAGAATGTCCTCGCCGAGCACGTCGCACTCCTTGAGCAGGTTCGGGAACTGCTGGCGGGAATCGTCGTTGCGGTTCACGCCGGGGCTGCCGGGTTTGACCGCGGTGCCCCCGACCGTCCGGGCGCAGCCGGCGAGCAGGCCCAGCGCGGCCAGCAGCGCCAGCAGCACCGCCGCCGCGGTGCGCCGCCTCGCGGTGATCTCGTCGCTCATCGCGCGTTCGCAATCGATCGGCTGGTCAGTTCGGTGGCCACCTCGCACGGGTCGGGAAAAGGCTCGCGGTCGAAGCTGATCGACCATTCGATGAAGTCGTCGTCGAACTGGATGCCGATCTCACACAGCGAGTCGCCGAGCATCGGCACGGTGCCGACCGCGATGAACCCGTCGTGGCCGTCGATGGTGATGTCCTCGACGCTGGTGCGGGTCAGCTCCTCGGTTTTGCGTTCGCGGCCGATCGGGCTGCCCCGATACCAGGAGAACGAGAAGTGCGGGCCCATGATGCCGCCCCCGGCCAGCCACTGGCAGCCCACCGAGTTCTGGGCGGTGTTGACCAGCCCGCTGACCCGGGTCAGCTCGGCGATCTCCTGGTCGCTGATCCCGCCGCACTGCGGAAACGTCGGACCGTGCTGAGCGCTGCTGGGCTCGCTGGTGGGGGCCTGGCCCGGCGCCGTCGGCTCGGGGCTCGACGTGCTGCAGGAAGCGGCCAACGGAAGCGCCATCGTCGCCGCCAGTGTCGGAAGAATCAGGTTCCGCCGCACCGTCACGCACACCTACCGCTTGTCACATCTTGCACTGTAGCCGCACCGTGGCCGTCGGTCGCCGTGGCCGCGGCGACACCGCACGTGACCAGGGCGAGTCGCAGCGGGGTGTATGCGACAGTTACCTGATGCTGCTGGCGCTGCTGCGGTGTTACCTCCGGCCGTACCGCGCACCGGTGGCGGTGTTGCTGGCGGTGCAGGCGGTGAGCTCGCTGGCCTCGCTGGCCCTGCCGACGATCAACGCGCGCATCATCGACGACGGCATCGCGGTGGGCGACACCGCGGTCATCGTCCGTTTCGGCGCGGTGATGCTGGCGGTCGCCGCGCTGCAGGTGCTCTGTGCGCTCGCGGCGGTCTACCTCGGGGCCCGCTCGGCGACCGGGTTCGGCCGTGACCTGCGTGCGGCCGTCTTCGACCGGGTGATCGGCTTCTCCGAGCCGGAGACGCTGCGGTTCGGGACGCCGTCGTTGCTGACCCGCAGCACCAACGATGTGCGTCAGATCCAGGTGCTGGTGCAGCTGATCGCGACGGTGTTGATCGCCGCGCCGATCATGAGCGTCGGCGGGATCGTGATGGCGGTGCGCCTCGACGCGAAACTGTCCTGGCTGCTGGTGGTCAGCGTGCCGCTGCTGGCGGTGGCGAACTACGCGATCGCCGCCCGGATGCTGCCGATCGTGCGGCGCCTGCAGCGGCTGATCGACGGCGTCAACCGGGTGCTGCGCGACCAGCTGAGCGGGGTGCGGGTGGTGCGCGCCTTGGCCCGCGAGGACGCCGAACGGGCCCGGTTCGCCGAGGCGAACCGGGCCCTGACCGCCACCACGGTCGCCGCCGGCAACTGGCAGGCGCTGCTGTTGCCAGCCACCACGCTGATCATCAACGGCTCCAGCGTCGCGTTGATCTGGTTCGGCGCGCTGCGCATCGACTCCGCTCAGATGCAGATCGGTGCGCTGGTGGCGTTCCTGTCCTATTTCACCCAGATCCTGATGGCGGTGGTGATGGCCACGATGGTGGTGATGGTCCTGCCGCGCGCCACGGTCTGCGCCGAACGGATCCGTGCGGTGCTCGACACCCGCACGGCGATCACCAGCCCGGCGCGCCCGCGCGCCCCGCAGGTCGCGCCCGCCCCGCAGGCCGGGGTGGTGGAGTTCCGCGACGTCGACTTCCGTTACCCGGGAGCCGAGCGCCCGGTGCTCGATCAGGTGTGCTGGACCGCGCGTCCGGGCACCAGCACCGCGATCGTGGGGGGCACCGGATCGGGCAAGTCGACGTTGGTGTCGCTGATCTGCCGGCTCTACGACGTGACCGGCGGGTCGGTGCGCGTCGGCGGCGTCGACGTGCGCGAGCAGGACCTCGAGCGGTTGTGGGCGATGATCGGGCTGGTCCCCCAGCGCGGCTATCTGTTCTCCGGCACGGTGGCCGACAACCTGCGCTACGGTGCGCGCCCCGGCCAGCAGGTCAGCGACACCCAGATGTGGGAGGCGCTGACGGTGGCCGCCGCCGACGATTTCGTGGCCGACCACCCCGACGGGCTGGCGATGCCGGTCGCCCAGGGCGGGATCAATCTCTCCGGCGGCCAGCGCCAGCGGCTGGCGATCGCCCGGGCGGTCGTGGCCGACCCGGCGATCTATCTGTTCGACGACGCCTTCTCCGCGCTCGACGTGCACACCGACGCCCGGGTGCGCCGGTCGGTGGCGCAGGTGGCGGCCTCGGCGACGACGGTGATCGTCTCCCAGCGCATCGCCACGATCAGCCACGCCGATCAGATCGTCGTACTCGACGGCGGGCGGGTGGCCGGCGTCGGCACCCACGCGGCGCTGCTCGACACCTGTCGCAGCTACACCGAACTGGTCGACTCGCAGACGCTGCCGTCGGAGGCCCGGCGGTGACCGCACAGACCTCGGCGTTGCGCCAGACGCTGGCGACCCCACCGGCGCGGTCGCGTGACGTGGTGGCGACCGCGGTGCGGGTGCTGCGCCGACTGGCCCCGCAGCGGCGGCTGGTCGCGGTCTCGGTGGTGCTGTCGCTGGGCAGCATCGCCGCCGGGGTGGCCGCGCCCCGGATCCTCGGCCATGCCACCGATGTGGTGTTCAACGGGGTGATCGGGCGGCGGCTGGATGCCGGGATCAGCCGCGAGCAGGCGATCGCGGCCGCCCGGGCCCGCGGCGACACCACGTTCGCCGATCTGCTGTCGGGCATGGCGGTGACCCCCGGCCACGGGGTGGACTTCGCCGCGGTGGCGCGCACCCTGATGGTGGCGCTCGCGGTGTATCTGCTCAGCGCGGCGATGGTGTGGCTGCAGGCCCGGGTGTTGAACGTGACGGTGCAGCGCACCATGTATGCGCTGCGCCGCGACATCGAGGACAAACTGCACCGGTTGCCGGTGTCCTACTTCGATTCCCGTCAGCGCGGGGAGCTGCTCAGCCGGGTCACCAACGATGTCGACAACATCTCGGGGTCGGTGTCGATGACGATCAGTCAGCTGCTCACCTCGGTGCTCACCGTGGTGGCGGTGGTGGCGATGATGGTGTCGATCTCACCTCTGCTGGCGGGCATCACGTTGCTGGCGGTGCCGCTGTCGGTGCTGACGGTGCGCGCGGTCACCCGGCGTTCCCAGCGGCTGTTCGCCGCGCAGTGGGCCGCCACCGGCGCTCTGGGCGCCCACATCGAGGAGACCTACAGCGGGTTCACCGTGGTGCGCACGTTCGGCCACCGGGATCGGGCGCGCCGGGAGTTCCACCGGCGCAACGACGAGCTGCACCGCGCCAGCTTCGGCGCGCAACTGTACTCCGGCCTGATCTCTCCGGCGGCCGGGTTCATCGGCAACCTCGCCTACGTCGCGGTGGCGGTGATCGGCGGGCTGCAGGTCGCCACCGGCCAGGTCAGCCTGGGCGCCATCCAGGCGTTCATCGTCTATGTGCGCCAGTTCAATCAACCGTTGACCCAGCTGGCCTCCATGTACAACACACTGCAGTCCGGAATGGCCAGCGCGGAAAGGGTTTTCGAATTCCTCGACGAAACCGACGCCGAACCCGACGCCGAACCCGACGAGGCACCCGGCGAGGCCCCCGGCGAGGCCCCCGGGGAGACACCCGAGCAGCCGGCGCCGCGGGTGGAGTTTCGCCGCGTCGGTTTCGGCTACCGGCCGGACCGACCGGTGCTCGCCGACGTGTCGCTGACCATCGAGCCCGGCAGCACGGTGGCGCTGGTCGGACCGACCGGGGCCGGAAAGACGACCCTGGTCAACGTGTTGCTGCGTTTCTACGAACCCGACGAGGGCCAGATCGCGCTCGACGGGGTCGATACCGCCACCCTCGAGCGCCGGGCGCTGCGCTCCCAGATCGGAGTGGTCTCCCAAGACACCTGGTTGTTCGACGGCACCATCGAGGAGAACATCGCCTACGGCCGGCCCGGTGCCGGCCACCAGCAGGTGGTGGCCGCCGCCCGGGCAGCCCAGGTCGACCACGTCGTGCGCGCCCTTCCCGCGGGCTACCAGACCCGGGTCGGCAACGACGGCGGCGCGTTGAGCGCCGGGGAGAAACAGCTGATCACGATCGCCCGCACCATCATGAGCCGGCCGCGGATGCTGGTTCTCGACGAGGCGACCAGTTCGGTCGACACCCGTACCGAACTGCTGATCCAGCGGGCGATCACCGAGCTGCGCCGGGGCCGAACCACTCTCATCATCGCCCACCGGCTCTCCACCATCCGCAACGCCGACCGCATCGCGGTCCTCGAGCGGGGCCGCATCGTCGAGCAGGGCAGCCCCGCGGAGCTGCTGGCCCGCCGGGGCGCCTACTACGCGATGACGGTCACGGGATGACGCCGGTCCGTGCGCACGGTGTCACGCCACCTCGATCGCCAGAACCTCGCTGACCGGGTGCCGCGGTGTGGGCGGCGGCGGGTTCTCGATGGCCGGTGCGGTGCCGACCCGGATGAGGACCTGCGGCACAACGTCGTCGCCGTCGCCGATCAGCGCGGCCACCATCGCCCGGCTGGTCGCCACCTCGGTGACGTGGGTCAACGGGCAGGTGGCCAGCCCGGCGGCGGCGCACTGCAGCAGCACCGTCGAGAGCGCCTCCCCGCAGCCCAACGCGTCGGTCGGCCGGTCCCCGGGGGTGGACAGCACCAGGATGGCGGCTTGGTCCTCGCCGAGGTCGGCACGTCGCTGCCCGGCGCGGGTCACCGGGAACACCCGCCCCACGTCGACCCGGTCGCTCTCGGAGGCCGAGATCAGCGCACTCTGCGGTATCCCGTCGGCCACCTCGAACGGCGCGGTCCACCAGTCGAGTTCGGCGTGGTATTCGCCGTCGTAGAGCCGCAACGCCTCACTGAACTGCGACACCTCGGCCAGCCGGGAGCGCGCGGCGCTGGGCAGCGTGTGCAGCCGCACCGGTCCCGACGCCAACTCCGCGGCCAGCAGCGCCTCGACGGCGGCCCAGTTCCGCGGCGCGGCCAGCGGCAGCCGATCGGTGCGCCGCAACAGAATCGAGTCGGCGCGGCGGCGCTGCGCCCCGGTGACCGCGGCACCGCGCTCGAAGGTGATGCAGGCCAGGTGCGCAGGGTTGTGCGGGTCGGGGAAGCGCTCGATCACCGCCCGCCACCCGGCGGCGGCCAACGCCACCCGCAGATGATCCAGCGCGGCGCCGCACGAGATCAGCGCCTCCCGGGAGGTGTCGTCGGTGTGGACCGCGCGACTGGGGTCGACCAACAGCTGCAGCCCGGCACGGTCGCGCACCCACCGCCAGGGCTGGCTGTTGTGCAGCGACGGCGCCCGGCACGCCAGCGAGACCGCATCCTTGATGATTTCGACATCCAGCATCGGCGCCGACGTTGCGGTCACGACGCACCTCCCTTTCACCGTTGGTGGCTCAGCTCCAGGGTGGCGCGGCACCGCCGACACCGACAGGGCCGTTAGACCCTGGTTGGCGCCCGAGACATGCGGCGCTCAGCCCGGTGAATCGCTGTGGCGGGCGCGGAACAGTTTCACCTCACCGCCGATGCCCTTGAGGCGGCGTCCCCCGGCAAACGACCACCGGAACGTCTCGTCGTCGGCGCCGATGGCATCGCGGACCTCCTCGGTGACCAGCACCGAACCCGGGCGAGCCACACCGGTGACCCGGCTGGCCAAGTTCACCGGGCTGCCGAACCAGTCGCCGGCGCGCCCGACCGCCGGCCCGGCGGCCACCCCGGCCCGCAGGCGCAGCAGATCGTCGTCGGCGTCGGCGAGCCTCACCAACCGCAGCACCGCGCCGACCAGCGGCGCCGGTTCCGGGCAGACCAGCATCACCGCGTCGCCGATGGTCTTGATCATCCGCACCGGCGGGACCGCCACCTCGTGACCGAGGTCGGCGAGCCGGTTGGCCAGGCGTTCGAGCTGTTCGGGCGGCACCGTCTCGCCCAGCCGAGTGAAGCCGACCAGGTCGGCGAAGGCCACCGCGATCTGGCGGGCGCCGGGCAGCGGGGTGCCGGCGGCCCGCTCACTGGCGGTGACGGCCTCGGTCTCCATCAGTTGGCGCAGCTGCACCAGCAGCAGGTCCGCGACGGCCGGGCCCAGAAGCGGCGCCGCTTGTTCCAGCAGCGCCGCGGACCGTTGCGCGGTCTCCAGTTCGGTGGCCCCGGGGGTCAGCACCGCCCCCAGCGCGGCGTGGCGCATCACCTCGGCGGCGTCGGCCAGCCCGTCGGCGAGCACTCGGGACGCCAACACCAGATCATCGGGGTCCAATCCGAGGTCGACGAAACGCTGCAGCCCGGCGGCCGCCTCGGCGTCGGCGCGGGTGAACACCGCCGCGTCCGGGTCGTCGACGCGCGCCAGACCGATGGCGCGCTGCACCCGCTGCAGAAGCGCCAGGTCCATCCCGTGTTGCTCGGCGATCTCACGCGCGGACACGTAGTGGCCGTCGTCGCCGATCTGACGGCGCATCGCCAACAGCATCGGGGCCACCGTGGTGCGGATCTCCGCGGCGGTGACGCCCTGATCGAACAGCCAAGTGAGCAGCGCCGCGCGTTCGGTGCGGGCCTGGCCTTCCAAACCGGCGAGCAGATCGTCGACACCCGGATCGGTCATCCGGTCAACCTACCGCGCGAGCCGCCCGCCGGTCGGCCGATCGACGGCGCCGCGGGCTGGGCGCGCCGATGCGCTACCGTGCCGACTATGTCGACTGCGCCAGCTGGGTCGTGTGTGTTCTGCGCGATCATCGCCGGGGACGCTCCGGCGGTGCGGATCCACGACGATGAGCACTATCTGGCCTTTTTGGACACCCGGCCGTTCACCCGCGGGCACACGCTGGTGGTGCCGAAAACCCACACGGTGGATCTGACCGACACCCCGGCGTCGACGCTGGCGGGGATGAGCGCGCTCGGACAGCGCATCGCCGTCGCGGCGCGCCGCTCCGGGTTGCACGCCGACGGCAACAATCTGGCGATCAACGACGGCCGCGCCGCCTTTCAGAGCGTGTTCCACATCCACCTGCATGTGGTGCCGCGGCGCACCGGCGACCGATTGGCGTTCGCCAAGGGCATGGTGTGGCGTCGCGACCCGGACCGGGAGGCCACCGGTCGGGTGTTGCGTGAGGCGCTGGCGGCCCTCGACTGACCCGTGCTGTCGCCGCGACCGTCGCCCGCGGCGGCCGCCGGCGGCGACCGACCACGAATCGACGGCTATTGACGCCCGGCGGCGGTGGCTTCGATGCTCTCGGCCGCTTTACGGGCGGCGATCAGGACCGGATCCCAGACCGGGGAGAACGGCGGCGCGTAGGACAAGTCGAGCCCGGACATCTCCTCGACGGTCATCTGGTTCCACAAGGCGACCGCGAGGGCGTCAATGCGTTTGGCGGCGTTCTCCTCGCCCACGATCTGGGCGCCGAGCAGCCTGCCGGACCGCTGTTCGGCTATGAGCTTGGTTTTGATCGGCGCGGCCCCCGGGTAGTACCCGGCGCGGGTGGTGGAGTCGACCACGGTCACCTGGTAGGCGAACCCGGCTTGCTCCGCCTCGCGTTCACCCAGCCCGGTGCGGGCAACCTCGATCCCGCAGATCTTGGTCACCGCGGTTCCCAGCACACCGGGGAAGGTGGCGTAGCCGCCGCCGATGTTGATGCCGGCGACCCGGCCCTGTTTGTTGGCGTGGGTACCGAGTGCGATGTGCACCGCGCGGCCGGAGACCCGGTGGACGGTCTCGACGCAGTCCCCGGCCGCCCAGATCCCGTCGACTCCGGTGCGCATCCGCCGGTCGGTGACGATTCCGCCGGTGACGCCGGTCGGGATACCGGCGTCCTGCGCCAGTGCGGCGTTGGGACGCGTGCCGAGGCCCAACACCACCAGATCGGCGGGAAGGGTGCGTGCCTCGGTGCGCACAGCGCGCACGTGACCGCCGCGGGTTTCGAAACCGACGACCGACTCCCCCAAATACAGCGTGATCCCGATGCTCTGCAGCGCCTCGGCCAGCGGCGCGCCCATGTCCGGGTCGAGGGTGGACATCGGCTGTGGGGATCTTTCCACCACCGAGACCTGCAGTCCGCGTTGGACCAACGCCTCGGCCATCTCCAGGCCGATGTAGCCCGCGCCCACCACCACGGCGGTTCGGGGACGGCCGTCGTCGAGGGCGTCACGCACGGCCAACCCGTCATCGAGGGTCTGCACTCCGTAGATCCCGGCCGCGTCCACGCCGTCGATGGCCGGGCGAACCGGCACCGCCCCGGTCGCAATCACCAGCTGATCGAAGCCCTCCCAGTGCTCGCCGGTGTGGTCGCGAACCCGTACCGCGCGCCGGTCGACATCGATCTCGGTGACGTCGTGGCCCAGCCGGGCATCGATGGACAGCTTGCGCCGAAAGGTCTCCGGGCTGCGCGCGATCAGCGAGTCCAACTCTTCAACGACGCCACCGACGAAATACGGGATTCCGCACGCCGAATACGAGGTGTAGTTGCCGCGCTCGAACACCGTGATCGCGAGGTCATCCGCGCCGCGTCGCCGTCTCGCCTGCGAAGCTGCACTCATCCCGGCGGCATCCCCGCCAACCACCACCAGCCGCTCACTCATGACGCCCGGCCACCGATCATCACTGGGTTGCGTGCGTCCGGGCGGACCCGACATCCAGCGCAATAGCCGGGTTTGTCGCCGCCGGTGCACGCGTCGAATAGCTGACACCGGTGGGGCCCGGGCCCACCGGGACCGTTGCGATCAACGAATGACCGGCCAGGTCGACGACGGACACGGTGTCGTCGAACCTGTTGGTCACATAGGCGCGAGCACCCGAGTCATCGATCACCACGCCGTGCGGGCCAGAACCCACCGTGATGGACTGACGCACGGTCATCGAGTCGGTATCGATGACCGACAACTGATTACCGGGTTGCTCCGGGGTCCCCTCGTCGGCCGAGAGCACCGTCGCGTCGTCGGGGGTCAGGTAGAGCTGGACCGGTCGTGCCGACACCGGCACGGTGCCGACCACTTTGCGGTCGACCAAATCGACCTTGACCACCGCGGGCGGATCGGTCACGGTCGCATACGCGTGACGGCCGTCGGCGCTCACCGCGACCTGTACCGGCTCGGGGCCCACCG
This sequence comes from Mycolicibacillus parakoreensis, assembly GCF_022370835.2. The sequence continues at coordinate 1,003,217 of NZ_CP092365.1, read as the reverse complement.
GTATCGACCCCAGCCGGCGGTCGTCAGCCGGGTCGATCAGATCCAGTGCGCCGCTGTGCATGTCGGCGACCACGATCACCGATCCATTCGCAGCGGCCCGCAGCCCGTGCGGCATGCCGGTGAGTTGAATCGTTTTGGCCGGCTGCAGTCCCCCCGCGTGATACACCGACACCGTCGCATCGCCGGCGTTGGTGACGTAGACCCTGCCGTTAGGCGCCTCGATGACGTGCGCGGGGTGCGAACCGGTGCCGGCAACGGCGGCGACGGTGTAGGTCGCGGGGTCGACCGTCACCACTCTGTCGCTGGTATCGGTGGCATACACCGCGGTACCGGCCAAACCCACCTGGATGTTGTGCGGATTGGTCAGTCCGCGCAGTGTGACGGTGAGGGCATTGGTCGCCGCGTCGATGACGCTGAGGCTATCGCCCCCGTCGTTCGACACCCACACCGAGCCGGCAAGGGTGCCCGATCCCGGCGCGGCCGGTGATGGTGCGGTCGGAGGGAAATCCATCATGCAACCTCTCTAAAACTGAACACTCTGACAACGGTCGGGCCGGAGCCGAGCAGCCTTGGCGGAGAACCCATTGATCAGTCGTCGCACGTGCAACCGGGGCGAGCGCACGCACAACCGGGAGCCTGGGTGCAGGTCGGGTCGCCACACCGGCAGCCCGCGGACTTGGTTTGGTGAATCGTGTATTTGTTCATGCCCAAACCATACCCCGTAGGGGTATATGAGTCAACGGGTCGGTGGGAGTGGGATCCGCGTGACGCGGGTAGCGTTGCGATATGGCCGTGCCCGAGATCATCCGACGCCTGCCGCTGATCGACGAGATCCTCGACGAGCACCGGCATCACAGCCGCGGCGACGACGCGGGATGGGAGGCTTACAAAGCCCACGTGTACCGGGTGGTGAATTTCGCTCGCGCACTGAGTGCCGACGCCCCGGACCGCGACGACAAACTGGCGATCGCCGGCGCGTTCCACGACCTGGCGGCATTCGACACCCTCGACTATCTGGTGCCGTCGATCCAGGCGCAGGACACCTGGCTGCATCGGACCGGCCGACAGGCGTGGTCCGAGGAATTGGCCCTCATGATCGCCGAGCACCACAGGTTGGTCCGGTACGGACCGAACCGCCCCCACGCGCCGCTGGTGGAAGCCGTGCGGCGCGCAGACCTGGTCGACGTCAGCCAGGGCCTCATCCGCTTCGGGCTACCGGCTTCCTACGTCAAGGACGTCCGGGCCGCTTTCGACGCCAACGCCTTCTTCCGACGGGTCATCCCCGCCGGGGTCGTACGCGCCGTCCGCAAACGCCAGCAGCCGGGGTTCTTGCGTCCGCGCAACGCGCTGGCCCGCTCGGCCCATCCCCGGGCGGACCGGTGAACCGCTCACCCGGTCGCACCATCACACATCGACGGATCGAGGAGAAGGCAATGAGTGTCTCACGGAGCATCCCCCAGTGGCTTGAGCGCAACGTCGGCTTCCGGCTGTTGCGCCTGCACGACACCGTGTATCGATCCACCAACGGCTGGATCGGGCACCGGGTACCGGGGGCGCCGCCGAGCCTGTTGCTGCACACCGTCGGGGCCAAGACAGGTCTGGCGCGCACCGTCTCGCTGACCTACGCCCGCGACGGTGCGGATTATCTGATCGTCGCCTCGCTGGCCGGCGCCGACCGTTCGCCGGGCTGGTACCACAATCTCAAAGCCCGACCCGAGGTGGAGATCAACCTCGGACCCCGGCGGATGGCGGTGACCGCCCGGCCGGTGTTGCCCGACGCGGACGAATACGCTCGGTTGTGGCGAATCGTCAACGCCAACAACTCCGATCGCTACACGGCCTATCAGCGGCGGACCTCACGGCCGATCCCGGTCGTGGTGTTGACTCCGCGGTGACCCGGTATTCGCCCTACCCTCACAGCAATTCGTGGGCCAAAAGCTCCAGGGTGCGCTCCCGACCGGGGCTGGTGGCCGGGTCGGTGCCGCGGCGCACCGAGGCGGCCGGGCTGATCATGACCTCGTCGACGTCGAATTCGTCGGCGAGCCGACGCACCTGATCGGCGGCCTCCGCGGGTGCGCCGACGACAGCGCGCGCCAAACCGGCCGCCACGATCCGCTGCTGGGCCTGCGAGAGATGCGCATCCTGGGCGTCTTCGACCACGTCGAGGGCCCCGAGCGCCTCCCCGGTGCGTAGCCGCGCCATCATCTGCAGGTTCGGCAACAGCAACTCCTCGGCTTCGGCCCGGGTCGGCGCCACCGAGGCGTTGGCGGTGAGGAACGTCCGGGGTTCGCCGCACCACGCGCTGGGCCGGAACTGACTGCGGTACACCTGCAGCGCCTCGGCGGTGCCACGCCCGGAGAAATGGTGGGCGAACACGTAGGGCAGCCCCTTGGCGGCCGCCAGTCGTGCCGAGTAGAGCGAGGACCCCAGCAGCCACAGCACCGGTTCGCCGCGCGCGGCGGGGGTGGCCCTCAGGGTGTAGTCGCGGTCGGGGATCGCCACGCGCACCCCGCGCCGGCTCATCATGGCGCGCACCTGGTCGAGGTAGTCCGGGAAGTTCGCGATGTCGGAGTCCAGCGCCGCGGCGTCGCGTCCGCTCCAGCCGCGCAGCGCCATCGAGGTCACCGGGTCGCTGCCGGGGGCGCGGCCGATGCCCAGATCGATGCGCCCGGGCGCGGCGGCCTCGAGCAGCGCGAACTGTTCGGCCACCGCCAGCGGCGCATGGTTGGGCAGCATCACCCCGCCCGAGCCGAGCCGCAGCTCGGCGGTCTGGCCGGCCAGATATCCCAGCACCACCGGTGGGCTGGTCGCGGCGACCGAGGGCATGTTGTGGTGTTCGGCCACCCAGTAGCGGGTGTAGCCGAGCCGATCGGCCACCTGAGCCAACCGGACGGTGGCGGCCAACGCGTCGGCGGTGGCCTGGTCGGTACGAACCGGGATCAGATCGAGGACGGAGAGACGCACGACTGCCTACAACGCCGGGTCGGGCCGAGACGTTCCCGACAGCCGGGCCGCCCGGGTGAAGATGTCGTCGAGCATGGCCGGGGTGAGCCGGCCGGTGAACATGTTCTGCTGGCTGGGGTGGAAGCAGCCGAGCAGGGTGGCCCCCGAGGTCAGCGTCACCGTCGCACCGTGGCCGAATTTGGGTTTGGGTTTGGCCGTGATCTGCTCGGCCAGCAGCCGCACCGCGATCTGCCAGGCGAAGCCGCCCAGCGGGATGATCACCCGCACATGCGGGGCGATCAGCCGCCATTCCGCGTGCAGCCACGGCAGACAGGTGTTGCGTTCGACGGTGCTCGGTGCATTGCCCGGCGGTGCGCAGTGCACCGGCGCGATGATCCGCACGGAGTCGGTGTGCAGTCCGTCGGCGGCGTCGACACTGGTCGGCTGGTTGACCAGCCCGGCGCGGTGCAGCGCGGCATACAGTTGGTCACCGGATCGGTCCCCGGTGAACATCCGTCCGGTGCGGTTGGCGCCGTGGGCGGCCGGCGCCAGCCCGACGACCAGGATCCGCGGCCGCGCCGCCCCCCAGCTGGGCACCGGGCGCCCCCAGTACGGCTCACCGGCGAAGGCCCGGCGTTTTTCCACCGCGACCTGTTCACGCCACTGCACCAGCCGCGGGCAGGCGCGGCACACACTGACCGCGGCGTCGAGTTCTGCCAGTGACTCGGCGCCTGCCGCCAACTCGACGACCCGCTCGACGGTCTCGGCGACCGCCGTGGCCGCGGTGGCCGGATCTCCGGGCCACCCGCCACCGGCGGGGACCGGGGAATCGAAGAGGCGACCGGTTCGAGGATGTGGGAGCACCTGCCCATCGTGCCCGGCGAACCGGGCAGGCCGAAACCCGACCGACCGTACGATCGGAGCGGACACCGCTGGAGGAAACACATGAGCACTGCAGGGCCTGCGGGGGCCGCGGACACCGCCGACGTCGTGGCCGAGTTGGTCGCCGCGCTACCGGACGGCATGGTGGTCACCGACCCGACCATCACCGAGGGCTACCGCCAGGATCGGGCCCTGGATTCCGCCGCCGGCACACCGCTGGCGGTGGTCCGACCGCACCGCACCGATGAGGTGCAGACGGTCCTGCGCTGGGCCAGCGCCCATCGGGTGCCGGTGATCACCCGCGGTGCGGGCACCGGGCTCTCCGGCGGCGCCACCGCCGTCGACGGCGGGATCGTGCTGTCGACGGAGAAGATGCGGGCCATCACCGTCGACCCGGTCACCCAGACCGCGGTGTGTCAGCCTGGACTGCTCAACGCCGAGGTGAAAAAGGCGGTCGCCGAGCACGGGCTGTGGTACCCGCCGGACCCGTCGTCGTTCGAGATCTGCAGCATCGGCGGCAATATCGCCACCAACGCCGGCGGGCTGTGCTGTGTGAAGTACGGCGTCACCACCGACTACGTGCTGGGGGTGGAGGTGGTTCTGGCCGACGGCACCGCGGTGCGCCTCGGGGGGCCCCGGCTCAAGGATGTGGCCGGGTTCTCGCTGACCCGACTGTTCGTCGGCTCCGAGGGGGCGCTGGGCGTGGTCACCGAGGCCACGCTGCGGTTGCTGCCGGCGCAACCCCCGTCGTGTGTGGTGGTGGCGACCTTCGCCTCGGTGCGGCAGGCCTGCGAGGCGGTTCTGGAGGTGGCCGGCCGGATGCGTCCGGCGATGCTGGAGTTCATGGACGCGGCGGCGGTCAACGCGGTCGAGGACAAACTGCGGATGGGCCTGGACCGCGACGCGGCGGCGATGCTGGTGGCCGCCTCCGACGAGCGCGGCGCCGCCGGCTCCGAGGACATCGCGCTGATCGGCTCGGTGTTCACCGAGCACGGCGCCAAGGAGGTGTTCTCCACCGACGACCCCACCGAAGGTGAGGAGTTCATCGCGGCGCGGCGCTACGCGATCCCGGCCGTGGAGGCCAAGGGCCCGCTGCTGTTGGAGGACGTGGGGGTTCCGCTGCCCGCGCTGGCCGACCTGGTCGTCGGGATCGAACAGATCGCCGCCGAGCAGCAAGTGTTGATCTCGGTGATCGCCCACGCCGGCGACGGCAACACCCATCCGCTGATCGTGCACGACCCGGCCGACGCCGAGAACACCCGTCGCGCCCAGGTGGCCTACGGCCAGATCATGGAACTCGCGTTGTCGCTGGGCGGCACCATCACCGGCGAACACGGCGTGGGCCGGCTGAAGCGGCCGTGGCTCGGCGATCAACTCGGCGAGGAGGTGATGGCGCTCAACCGGCGCATCAAAGACGCCCTCGACCCGGCCGGGATCCTCAATCCGGGGGCGGCGATCTGACCATCACCAGCGGTTGACACATAGGCGCACGTGTTCTATCAATGAGACATGGCTGCTCAACTGTCTCACACGTTGCCGCCGGCGTTTCAGCTGTTCGACGCCGACACCTGGGCGGACCCGTGGCCCTGCTATCGCGCGTTGCGTGACCACGACCCGGTTCACCACGTCACCGACGGCAGCGGCTCCGCCGGCCCGGCCGACTATTACGTGTTGTCACGTCACGGCGACGTCTGGGAGGCCGCGCGCGACCACGAGACGTTCTCCTCGGCACAAGGACTGACCGTCAACGACGGCGAACTGGACATGATCGGACTGGCCGACAACCCGCCGATGGTCATGCAGGACCCGCCCCGGCACACCGAATTCCGCAAGCTGGTGGCACGGGCGTTCACGCCGGGCCGAGTCGCGGCGCTGGAACCGGCGGTGCGGGCCTTCGTGGTGGAGCGTCTCGAGCGGTTGCGCGCCGCCGGCGGTGGCGACCTGGTCACCGAGGTGTTCAAACCGCTGCCGTCGATGGTCGTGGCGCATTTCCTCGGAGTGCCCGAGGCCGACCGCCGACAGTTCGACGGCTGGACCGACGCGATCGTCGCGGCGACCACCCGGCCCGACGGGGTGGCCAGCGCCAGCGGCGCGGTCGGCGAGATGACCGGCTACTTCGCCGGGCTCATCGACCGACGCCGCACCGACGCCGGTGACGACACGATCTCGCATCTGGTCGCGGCCGGGCTCGGCGCCGACCCCGACGACCACGCCGGGGTGTTCGCGATCCTCGCGTTCGCGTTCACCATGGTCACCGGCGGCAACGACACCACCACCGGGATGCTGGGCGGTTCGGCGCAACTGCTGCACACCCATCCCGAGCAGCGGCGGCAGCTCGTCGCCGATCCGCCGGCGATCCGCGACGCGGTCGAGGAGTTGCTGCGGCTGACCTCCCCGGTCCAGGGGTTGTGCCGCACCGCCACCCGTGACGTCACGATCGAGGGCACCACGATCCCGACGGGCCGCAAGGTACTGCTGCTCTACGCCTCGGCCAACCGCGACCAACGACGATTCGGTCCCGACGCCGAGGAACTCGACGTCGGGCGCAAACCCACGCAGATCTTGAGCTTCGGCTACGGCGCTCACCACTGCATCGGCAATCAGGCGGCCCGCATGCAGGCACGGGTGGCACTGGAGGAACTGCTGGCTCGCTGCCCGGAGTTCACCGTCGACGAGGCGGGCATCGAGTGGGCCGGCGGCAGCTACGTGCGCCGGCCGCTGTCGATGCCGTTCACCCCGTGATGGCCCCCGCTCCCCGCGCCCGGGGCTGGCTGGCCGACCGGCGCAGCGAGGTGGCCGCCGAGCGCATCCTGGACGCCGCCGCGACGTTGTTCACCGGCCACGACCCCGAGACCGTCGGCATGAACGAGATCGCCCGGGCCGCAGGGTGTTCACGCGCGACCGTCTACCGTTATTTCGAGAACCGGGAGGCTTTGCACCGCGCCTATGTGCACCGGGAGGCCCGGGCACTGAATCGACTGCTCACCGAGCGCCTCGCCGAAATCACCGACCCGCGCACGCGACTGGTGAGCGGAATGACCGAGGCGATCGCACTGGTGCGCCGCGACCCCGCCCTGAGTTCCTGGTTCGCCCGCACCGGACCGCTCGGCGGTGAGATGGCCGATCGGTCCGAGGTGATCATCGCGATGGTCGCGGCATTCCTGGAGCAGTTACAGCCGGATGCCGCTCCGATGGGCCCCGACGCGCAGCGACGCGCCCGCTGGGTGGTGCGGGTGATGACCTCCCTGCTGGTCTTCCCCGGCCGCGATGAGGCCGAGGAGGCCGCCATGCTCACCGAGTTCGTCGCGCCGCTGGTGGTGCCGTCGGTCCGGCGCGGCTGACTCACCGTGGCCGCTGCCGTCGCGCGCGCCGCCGCGCCGGCAGATCCCAGGTGAGGTAGTGCAACAGCCAGGCCAACGGCACCGTGAGCACCACGGTGACCGCGAAGAGCACCCACATCGACCCGGTCCAGATCTGCCAGTGCAGCACGTCGACCATGGCGATCTCCATCAACACCATGTGGATCAGGAAGATCTCGTAGGAGATCTCCCCGAGCCACACCATCGGACGGGTGCCCAGCGCCCGGGCGTACCAACCGCGGTCGCCCAGCGCCAACGGCGCCACCGCCAACGCGGCGATCACCGCGTAGAACACCACTTTGACCAACGCCTGGATCAATTCGCGCGGCGACGTCGTCGGCTCCCCGGCGATCGGGGTGGCGGCGATGACGTAGCACACGACCGCCAGCGGGATCACCGCGAACCCGTACACCCGTACCTCGAGGGCCTGCAGCACCGTCAACACCATGCCGGCCACGAACCACATCAGGTACGCCGGTGGCCACAGTCGCGCCCCGTCGGGCAGCCAGTCGACGCTGTGCACCAGGATCAGCCAGGCCGGGCTCACCGCCGCGGCGACCGCCAAACCGGCCAGCAGCAGATCCGGCCGCCACCGGCGCCGGCACAGCAGCACCAGCAGCACGTAGGCCAGCAACGGCAACGCCGCGTAGAAGCCGACTTCCACAGCCAGGCTCCACATCTGGGTCAACCCCTGGTGCAGGTAGGAGTAGACGTAGTTGTCGGTGTAGATCTGGGTCAGCGTCAGGTTGCGCAACAGCCCCGCGACGGTGTGCCCCGGGTTGGGTCCGGCGGTACGGAAGTGGTAGACCGCGTAGGCGGCGAGCACGGTGACGACGTAGGCGGGCATGATGCGCCGCACGCGGTGGCGGGCGTAGCGGCGCAACGACGGGCCCGCGCGTCCGTGCCGGCTGGCCTGGACCCACGGGCGGAACAACAGGAAACCGGAGAGCACGAAGAAGATCGGCACGCCGATCTCGGTGCGCGACCAGAACGCCCCGAAATAGCCTTCCGGATACTTGCCGGTGGTGAACGCGGCGTGGGTGCAGACCACCAGCAGGGCGGCGACCGCGCGGATCCCGGTGAGCGACTCGACACGGTAACCGCTGGGGATCTGCTCGAGCCCGCCCTGGGCGGGCATATCGCGGGAGACGATCATTCGGTGGGCTTCCGGCGCGGCTTGGCCGGGTCGCGACGACCCGACTTCCCCGGCGCGCGGTCGGGCTGCAGATTGATCAGCACCCCGGAGATACGGGTGTTCTCCAATGCCTTGAAGGTCTTCCGCGGCAGTTTGGCCGGCAACTCCACCAGCGAGAAGTTCGGGTGGATGCTGATGTGCCCGAAGTCGCTGCGCTGCAGCCCTCCTTCGTTGGCGATGGCGCCGACGATCGCGCCCGGCCCGATCTTGTGGCGCTTGCCGACCGCGATCCGGTAGGTGGCGAACCCGGAACGCGGCCCGGTGTGGCGCCCGGTTCTGCTGTCCCGCTCGGTTTTCCGATCTCGTCGCTCGCGGCGCTTCTCCGGTGGCGGCTCCACCATCAAAAACTCGTCGCCGTTGCGTGACTGCAGCGCCAACGCGGCCGCGATGTCGGCCAGCGGAACGTCGTGGTCGCGTTCGTAGTCCTCGATCAGGCTGCGGAACAGATCCAGCCCCGGCGCGGCGAGGGTGTCGGTGATGGAATCCCGGAACTTCGAAACGCGTTGGGCGTTGACGTCCTCCACGGTGGGCAGTTGTGCCTCGGTGAGCTTCTGGCGGGTGGCCTTCTCGATCGCCTTGAGCAAGTGACGTTCCCGCGGCGAGACGAACAGCAGCGCGGCCCCCGACCGGCCGGCCCGTCCGGTGCGCCCGATGCGGTGCACGTAGGACTCGGTGTCCTGTGGGATGTCGTAATTGAGCACATGGGAGATGCGTTCGACATCGAGTCCGCGGGCGGCCACGTCGGTGGCCACCAGGATGTCGAGTGTGCCGTCCTTGAGCGCGCCGATCGTGCGTTCCCGCTGGGCCTGGACGATGTCGCCGTTGATGGCAGCGGCGGCCAGGCCGCGGGCCCGCAACTTCTCGGCGACCTCCTCGGTGGCCTGCTTGGTGCGGACGAACACGATCATCGCCTCGAACGGCTCCACCTCCAGCACCCGGGTCAGCGCGTCCATCTTGCGGGGGCCCGAGACCTGGATGTAGCGCTGGGTGATGTTCTCCGCGGTCGCGGTCTTCGCCTTGACGGTGACCTCGACCGGGTCGTGCAGGTATTTCGCCGTGATGGCGCGGATCGCGCGCGGCATCGTCGCGGAGAACAGTGCGACCTGGCGGTATTCCGGGGTGTCGGCGAGGATGCGTTCCACGTCCTCGGCGAACCCCATCTGCAGCATCTCGTCGGCCTCGTCGAGCACCAGATAGTCCACCCGGGACAGGTCCAACGTGCCGCGCTCGAGGTGGTCGATGACGCGTCCGGGCGTGCCGACCACCACCTGCGCCCCGCGCCGCAGCCCCGCCAACTGCACCCCGTAGGAGGAGCCGCCGTAGATCGGCAGCACGTTGAGGCCGGACAGGTGCGCACCGTAGCGACTGAACGCCTCGGCGACCTGCAGCGCCAGTTCCCGGGTGGGGGCGAGCACCAGGGCCTGGGTGGTCTTGGCGCTGGTGTCGATCTTGGACAGGATCGGGGTGGCGAACGCCGCGGTCTTGCCGGTACCGGTCTGGGCCAGACCGACCACGTCGGAGCCGGCCATCAACGCCGGGATCGTCGCCTCCTGGATCGCCGACGGCGATTCGTAGCCGACATCGGTGACCGCCTGCAGCACCGCGGGGTGCAGGTTCAATTCGGCGAAGGTCGGCACGGGCGGCGACGCGGCGCTCGGCTCCGTCGCGGTCGGCTCGGCGGCGGGCGATTCGGCGCTATCGGGGGAGGTCATGGCGTCTTGCAGTCTACGGGCAGCCGGTGCGCCGTCGGACGGTCGCGGTCGGCAGGGGGCGCCGCCGATTGTGGTGATCACCACCGGCCTGCGGGGCCGCGCCTCCCGCCGCCCGCGCACGGGGGCCGGTACGGTGCCCGATGTGGTGACTGCGGGCAGATCCTCCCGGTGGATAGCGGGGCCGGGCGTGATCCTGCTGGCGTGGGGGCTGGCCGCCTGCGGGTCCGGGGACTCCACCGTCGCGAAAACCCCGACCCCGACCACCACGATCGCCGAGCCGGTGCCGGAGTCGTCGACCGCGGCGTCGTCGAGTCCCCCGTCGAGCAGTCCCCCGCCCGGCCCGGCCGATCCGTGCGCGGTGAACCTGGCCGCCCCCACCGTCGCGCGGGCCGTCTCGGAGCTGCCCCGCGATCCGCGCAGCGGACAGCCGTGGAACCCCGAACCGTTGGCCGGCAACTACAACGAGTGCGCCCAGCTGTCGGCGGTGATCGTGGCGGCCAACACCAATGCCGAGCATCCCAACACCCGCGCGGTCATGTTCCACCTCGGGAAATTCATCCCGGAGGGGGTGCCCGACACCTACGGGTTCACCGGAATCGACACCGCACAGTGCACCGGCGACACGGTGGCGTTGACCTACTCGACGGGCCTGGCGGGCCTCGACAGCGTGGTGAAGTTCCGCTGGAACGGCAACGGGGTGGAGTTGATCGCCAACAGCGTGCGGTGAATACCGCCCGGCTGTGATAGACCGACGACGTGAGCGTCTCCCTGGCCGACCGGCTGCGGTCGGTGGTCGGCTCCGGGCACCTGAGCACCGATGCCGACGTCCTCGCCGGCCGCAGCGTCGACTACACCGGTCGGTACCGCGGCCACGCCAGTGCTTTGGTGCGCCCGGGCTGCGCCGACCAGGTGGCGGCCGTGCTGCAGGTCTGCCAGGAGTCCGGGGCGCACGTCACCGTGCAGGGCGGTCGCACCTCCCTGGTCGCCGGCACCGTGCCGCACCACGACGACGTGCTGCTCTGCACCGACCGGCTCACCGAACTCAGTGCGGTCGATGAGACCGAACGGCGGGTGCGGGTCGGCGCCGGGGTGTCGTTGGCGGCGCTGCAGCGGACCGCGGCCGCCGCGGGGCTGCTGTTCGGGGTCGATCTGGCCGCCCGCGACACCGCCACCGTCGGCGGCATGGCCTCCACCAACGCCGGTGGTCTACACACCATCCGCTACGGCAACATGGGCGAGCAGGTGCTGGGCCTGCAGGTGGCCCTGCCGACCGGCGAGCTCCTGCGTCGATACAGCCGGGTGCGCCGCGACAACACCGGCTACGACCTGCCGGCGCTGTTCGTCGGCGCGGAGGGCACCCTGGGGGTCATCACCGAGGTGGAGGTGCGCTTGCACCGGCCGACGGCGCATCGGGTCACCGCGGTCTGCGGCTTCGCCGAGTTGACCGCACTCCTCGACGCCGCACGGATCTTCGCCGACGTGGACGGCATCGCCGCGCTGGAGCTGATCGACGGTGCGGCCACCGCGCTCACCGACGAGCATCTGGGGGTGCCCGCCCCGGTCGACGGCACCTGGCTGCTGCTGGTCGAGGTGGCCGCCGACCACGACCCCACCGAGGCGCTCGGCGACGCCCTGGCCGCGGTGCGCGCCTGCGGTGAGCCCGCCGTCGCCGTCGACGTCGCGGCACGGCAGCGGCTGTGGCGGACCCGCGAGGCGATCACCGACGTTCTGGGAGTATTCGGCCCCCCGCTGAAGTTCGACGTGTCGTTGCCGCTGGAGGAGATCGCCGGGTTCACCGCCCGCGCCGGCGCGCTGCTCGCCGAGCATGCCCCCGACGCGATCCCGGTGCTCTTCGGTCACCTGGGCGAAGGCAACCTGCATCTCAACGTGCTGCGCTGCGCGCTCACCGAGTCGCGCGAGCACCGCCTGGACGCGGCGATGATGGACCTGATCACCGGCTGCGGCGGCAACGTCAGCTCCGAACACGGGGTGGGCGTGCGCAAACGGGAGTATCTGGGGATGTCGCGCGGGACCGCCGACATCGCCGCGATGCGCACCCTGAAAGCCGCCTTCGATCCCACCGGGTACCTCAACAGCGCGGTGCTGTTCAGCTGAGCTGCCCGATTACCGTTGGTCGCGGCGGGCGTGGCGACCGTAGCCGACCTCCGATTCCCGAGCCCAGCCACCGGGAGAGAACAGCGGGTCGTCGTCGGGACGGAACAACTCGTCGGTGTCGGGGCCGAGATCCCACGGCGGCGGGGCCGGCGGGGTCGGCGGGGCCGGCGGAGCTGACGGCCGGGCCGGCGGGACCGGATCGGGGTCGGCGTCCGCCCACGCGTCGTGAGCGGGCGGGGCGGCATCGCCGTCGTCGTCGGCGAACGCCAGGCTGACCAGTTCGTCGGCGAGCATCTCCTCGTCGATGATCGGCAGCAGTTCGGTGACGGCCTCGGTGTCGTCGGCGTCCTGGTCATCGAAGACCGGCGGCACCTCGATGAAGATCGATGTCGCGAAATCGATCATGAACAGCGCCGCGACCACCCCGAACACCGCGATGAAGGCGGGCAGCAGGGTGGACTGCGACATCGCCGCGGCGAACGGCTCGCGCAGGAACGCCGGCAGCTGCAACTCGGTGGCCGCGTCGTGCCGGCCGGCGAACGAGGGCGCACCCGCCGGCGGTGCCGGCATCTCGTCGGTGATCCGCCAGGTCATGAACGCCGCCATCCCGGCGCTGCCGAGCACCGCCCCGAGTTGACGGGTCGCGTTGAACACCCCCGAGCCGGCGCCGGCGAGCTGCGGCGGCAGGTTGCGGGTGGCGGTGGCCGCCAGCGGCGACCAGATGAACGCGTTGCCGACACCGATCACCGCGAAGATCAGCAGCAGCCGCCAGATCGGGGTGCTCGGGGTCATCTCGATGGCCAACCAGGTCATCCCGATCGCCAGCACCGAGAACCCGAACCCGACCACCGGCCGGGGCGGCACCCGGTCCACGATCCGGCCGACGACCGGCGCGAGCACCACGCCCATCACCGCCATCGGCGCGGTCAGCAGCGCAGCCCGGGTCGGGGACAGCTCGCACACCGCCTGCGCGTAGAACATCAGCGGGAGAACCAACGCCACCGAGGCGAACCCGACCACCGCGACCGCGAGGTTGGCCAGGCTGAAGTTGCGGTCGGTGAAGATGCGCAGCGGCACCAGGGGTTCGTCGGTGTTGATCGACTGCCAGTAGACGAACGCCGTCATCAAACCGATCCCCGCGACGATCACCGCCCAGATCCAGGGCTGCCAGTGGTGGGACTGCCCCTCCTGCAAAGCGAACACGATGAGAAACATCCCGACCGTCGACAGCACCACCCCGGGCACGTCGAACCGGTGATGCTGGGTGGGCAACACCGGCATCAGCCGCACCGCCGCCGCCAGCCCCAGCACCCCGATCGGGACGTTGACGATGAAAATCCACTCCCACCCCAGCCCGTCGACGAGCAGCCCGCCGGCCAGCGGACCGATCAGGGTGGCGACCCCGGCGGTGGCGCCCCAGATGCTCATCGCCATGCCCCGGCGGTCGGCGGGGAAGATGCGGGTGATCGTCGACAGCGTCTGCGGGGTCAGCAGCGCCGCACCCAGGCCCTGCACCACCCGGGCGCTGATCAGCATCCCGATGCTGCCGGAGAGCCCGCACCACAGCGACGCGGCGGTGAACACCGCCAGGCCCACCAGGTACAGATTCTTCGGGCCGTACCGGTCTCCCAACCGGCCGGCCACCAGCAGCGGAACGGCGTAGGCCAGCAGGTAGGCGCTGGTGACCCAGATGACGGTGTCGTAGCCGACCCCCAGGTCGGCCATGATGGTGGGGTTGGCGACCGCGACGATGGTCGAGTCGACCAGGATCATGAAGAACCCGACCACCATCGCCCACAGCGCGGGCCACGGATTGGCCACGCCGGTGTCGCCGGACGGCGACAGCTCGGCTCCGGTGGTGGTCACACACCCCTCCACGATTGAACCCCGGGGATTTCCGGGGGTGATCCGGTGCGACGTTACGGACACCGGCTCACCTGGACAACTCCGCGATCAGCGCCGGTCGCGGTGATGGTGGTCACCGTCGGGGGACGCCGGGGCACCTCGCGGTCACCGGCTACGTTAAACCGGGCAGTGATGCTGACACACCCCGACCGGGAGGCTTGATGCGGCTTCGACCTACGGCCAGCTCCGACACCCCTGACCGGTTGCCGGCGTCGGCCGACACCGAACCCACCGCGGCGGCTCTGGTGTTGTCCCGGATCCTGGAACGCAGCTCGCGGATGCAGGCCCCGGCGGTGCACGCTTACGTGCTGCGGCTGCGCGCGGCTCACCCCGGTCTCGGACCGGCCGGAATCCTGCACAAGCTGGAGAAACGGTATCTGCGTGCGGTGACCGCCAGCGGCGCCGCGGTCGGGTCGGGCGCCGCCGTCCCGGGTATCGGCACCCTGACCGCGCTCGGCGCGGTCGCCGCCGAGACCGTGGTGTTCCTGGAGGCCACGACGCTGTACGTGCTGGCGGTCGCCGACGTCTTCGGCATCCCCGTCGACCAGCGGGAGCGACGCCGTGCGCTGGTGCTCGCGGTGCTGGTCGGCGAGGACGCGCGCCGGGCGGTGCGCTCGCTGATGGGCCCGGGCCGCACCAACGGCGCCTGGTTGACCGAGGGGGTCGCGGCGATGCCGCTGCCGACGCTGACCCAACTCAACGGCCGCCTGCTGCGCTACTTCGTGCGCCGCTACACGCTCAAACGGGGAGCGTTGGCGGCCGGCAAGATGCTGCCGATGGGGGTCGGCGCGGTGATCGGCGGCGGCGGCAACCGGGTGATGGGCCGCAAAATCATCGCCAACACCCGTGCGGCGTTCGGCGTCGCACCGGGAGGCTTCCCCGAGGAGCCGTACCCGTCGGCCCCGTCGGCCCCGTCGGCGGTGCTGACCATCGACCCGCTCGCCGCGGAGCGACGGTGAGCAGGTCGGCTGCCCCCAACCCGCCAAGCGGACCGGCGGGAAGCGATAACCTTTACGGGGTGGCTGCCGCGTCGGCATCCTGCGGCGCGGCGAACGGTGGCAGGTGCCGCCCTGCCGGACGAAGGAATCGAGGCGAATAACTGCCGTGAGCAGTACAAATTCCCCATTCGGACAGAACGAATGGCTGGTCGAGGAGATGTACCGCAAGTTCCGTGACGACCCCTCCTCGGTCGATCCGAGTTGGCACGAGTTCCTGGTCGACTACCGACCCGAGCCGACCGACGGGCGCAGCGCCACGTCGGCCGAACCGGCCCCGGCCGCGCCGTCACGGGACGCCGCGCGCACGCCGACCGCCGAGCAGGCCCGACCGGCTCCGGCCCGATCCCCGTCGCCGCCCGCCCAAGCGGCCGAGCCCGCCTCCAAGGCGGCCGCCAAACCCGCGCCCAAGCCCGCGGCCAAACCCGCCGCCAAGCCCGCGGGTCAAAAACCCAGCGGGGAGACCGAGGTGCTGCGCGGGGCGGCCGCCGCCGTGGTCCGCAACATGGCGACCTCGCTGGAGGTGCCGACCGCCACCAGCGTGCGGGCCATTCCGGCGAAGCTGATGATCGACAACCGCACGGTCATCAACAACCACCTCAAACGCACCCGCGGCGGCAAGATCTCCTTCACCCACCTGCTCGGCTACGCGCTGGTGCAGGCGGTCCAGCAGTTCCCCAACATGAACCGGCACTTCGCCGAGGTCGACGGCAAACCGAACGCGGTCACCCCCGCGCACACCAATCTGGGACTGGCGATCGACCTGGCGGGCAAGGACGGCAAACGGTCCCTGGTCGTCGCCGGCATCAAGGGCTGCGAGAAGCTGCGGTTCGCCCAGTTCGTCGCCGCCTACGAGGACATCGTGCGCCGGGCCCGCGACGGCAAACTCACCGCCGAGGACTTCGCCGGGGTGACGATCTCGCTGACCAACCCCGGCACCATCGGCACGGTGCACTCGGTGCCGCGGCTGATGGCCGGGCAGGGAGCGATCATCGGGGTCGGCGCCATGGAGTACCCGGCCGAATTCCAGGGCGCCAGCGAGGAGCGCATCGCCGAGTTGGGGGTGGGCAAGCTGGTCACCCTGACCTCCACCTACGACCACCGGATCATCCAGGGCGCCGAATCCGGCGACTTTTTGCGCACCATCCACGAACTGCTGCTCTCCGACGAGTTTTTCGACGAGATCTTCCGGGAACTGAACATCCCCTACGAGCCGGTGCGCTGGCGCACCGACAACCCGGACCCGATCGAGGACAAAAACGCCCGGGTGATGGAGTTGATCGCCGCCTACCGCAACCGCGGTCACCTGATGGCCGACATCGATCCGTTGCGGTTGGACAACTCCCGGTTCCGCAGCCACCCCGACCTCGATGTGCTCACCCACGGGCTGACCCTGTGGGACCTCGACCGGGAATTCAAGGTCAACGGGTTCGCCGGCACGGAGACCAAAAAGCTGCGCGACGTGCTCTCGGTGCTGCGCGACGCGTACTGCCGGCACATCGGGGTGGAGTACACCCACATCCTCGAGCCCGAACAACATCAGTGGCTGCAGGAACGCATCGAGACCAAACACATCAAACACACTGTCGCCCAACAGAAATACATCCTGAGCAAACTCAACGCCGCCGAGGCTTTCGAGACGTTTCTGCACACCAAGTACGTGGGCCAGAAACGGTTCTCGCTGGAGGGCGCCGAAACGATCATCCCGATGATGGACGCGGCGATCGACCAGTGCGCCGAGTACAACCTCGACGAGGTGGTGATCGGGATGCCGCACCGCGGCCGGCTCAACGTGCTGGCCAACATCGTCGGCAAACCGTACTCCCAGCTGTTCACCGAGTTCGAGGGCAACCTCGACCCCTCCCAGGCGCACGGATCCGGCGATGTCAAGTACCACCTGGGCTCGACCGGGTTGTACCTGCAGATGTTCGGCGACAACGAGATTCAGGTGTCGCTGACCGCCAACCCGTCGCACCTGGAGTTGGTCGACCCGGTGCTGGAAGGTCAGGTGCGGGCCAAACAGGACCTGCTCGACCACGGCACCATCGACAGTGAGGACCAGCGAGCGTTCTCGGTGGTGCCGCTGATGTTGCACGGCGACTCCGCGTTCGCCGGTCAGGGCATCGTCGCCGAGGTGCTCAACATGGCGCAACTGCCCGGCTACCGCATCGGCGGGACCATCCACATCATCGTCAACAACCAGATCGGTTTCACCACCGCGCCGGAGCACTCCCGCTCCAGCGAATACTGCACCGACGTCGCCAAGATGATCGGTGCACCGATCTTCCACGTCAACGGCGAGGACCCGGAGGCCTGCGACTGGGTGGCCCGGCTGGCGGTGGACTTCCGGCAGAAATTCAAAAAGGACGTCGTCATCGACATGCTGTGCTACCGCCGGCGCGGTCACAACGAGGGCGACGACCCGTCGATGACCAACCCGGCGATGTACGACGTCATCGACGTGCGACGCGGGGTCCGCAAGTCCTACACCGAGGCACTCATCGGCCGCGGCGACATCTCGATGAAAGAAGCCGAGGACGCGCTGCGTGACTACCAGGGCCAGTTGGAGCGGGTCTTCAACGAGGTGCGCGAACTGGAGAAACACGCGGCGGAGCCGAGCGAATCGGTGGAGTCCTACCAGATGATCCCGGCCGGGCTGTCCACCGCGGTGGACAAGTCGCTGCTGGCCCGCATCGGTGACGCCCAACTCGCGGTCCCCGACGGCTTCAACATCCACCACCGGGTCAAACCGGTGATGGAGAAGCGCCGGGAGATGGCCTACGAGGGCAAGGTGGACTGGGCGTTCGCCGAGTTGCTCGCCCTCGGCTCGCTGGTCTCCGAGGGCAAACTGGTGCGTCTGTCGGGGCAGGACACCCGCCGCGGCACCTTCAGTCAGCGGCACTCGGTGCTCATCGACCGGGAGACCGGCCAGGAGTTCACCCCGCTGCAGCTGCTGGCCACCAGCCCCGACGGCACCCCCAGCGGCGGCAAATTCCTGGTGTACGACTCGCCGCTGTCGGAGGCCGCGGCGGTCGGCTTCGAGTACGGCTACACCGTCGGCAACCCGGATGCGTTCGTGCTCTGGGAGGCGCAGTTCGGTGACTTCGTCAACGGGGCCCAGTCGGTGATCGACGAGTTCATCTCCTCCGGGGAGGCCAAATGGGGTCAGCTGTCCTCGGTGGTGCTGCTGTTGCCGCACGGACACGAGGGCCAAGGCCCCGACCACACCTCCGGGCGGATCGAACGGTTCCTGCAGCTGTGGGCCGAGGGGTCGATGACGGTGGCCATGCCGTCGACACCGGCCAACTATTTCCACCTGCTGCGCCGGCACGGTCTCGACGGCATCCGCCGCCCGCTGATCGCGTTCACCCCGAAGTCCATGCTGCGCAACAAGGCCGCGGTCAGCGACCTGCGTGACTTCACCGAGGTCAAGTTCCGGTCGGTGTTGGAAGAACCGACCTATGAGCAGGGTGACGGCGATCGCAAGAAGGTCACCCGCATCCTGTTGACCAGCGGCAAGCTGTACTACGAGTTGGCCGCCCGCAAGGACAAGGACAACCGCGAGGACGTCGGGATCGTGCGGGTCGAACAGCTCGCCCCGCTGCCGCGTCGGCGGCTGCGCGAAACCCTGGAACGCTACCCGAACGCCACCGAGCATTTCTGGGTTCAAGAGGAGCCGGCCAACCAGGGGGCCTGGCCGTCGATGGGCCTGACGCTGCCGACGGTGCTGCCGGATCTGTTGACCGGGATCCGACGGATCTCGCGGCGCGCCATGTCGGCGCCGTCGTCGGGGTCGCACAAGGTGCACGCCGTCGAACAGCAGGAGATCATCGACGAGGCGTTCGGCTGACGGTACCGGCACCGGCGTAGTCTGCTCGCCAGACGATCGCCGAGGGAGAGGGTTCGCACATGGAGGGGTTTGCCGGGAAAGTCGCCGTGGTCACCGGCGCCGGCTCGGGAATCGGCCGCGCGCTGGCCCTTGAGCTCGGCCGGTCGGGCGCCAAACTCGCGATCAGCGACATCGACGCCGAGGGGCTGGCCGAGACCGAGGCTGCGCTGACCGCACTCGGCGCCGAGGTCAAGGCCGACCGGCTCAACGTCACCGAACGCGAGACCGTGATCGGCTACGCCGACACGGTGAAGAACCATTTCGGCCGGGTGAACCAGATCTACAACAACGCCGGCATCGCCTACACCGGCGACATCGAGGTCAGCCCGTTCAAGGACATCGAACGGGTGATGGACGTCGACTTCTGGGGTGTGGTCAACGGCACCAAGGCCTTCCTGCCGCATCTGATCGAATCCGGCGACGGGCATGTGGTCAACGTCTCCAGCATCTTCGGGTTGTTCTCGGTGCCCGGGCAGGCCGCCTACAACTCGGCGAAGTTCGCGGTGCGCGGATTCACCGAGGCGCTGCGTCAGGAGATGATGCTCGCCGACCATCCGGTGAAGGTGACCTGTGTGCACCCCGGCGGAATCAAGACCGCGATCGCCCGCAACGCCACCGCCGCCGACGGTCTCGACAGCAACGAGTTGGCGGAGCTGTTCGACAAACGGTTGGCCAACACCAGCCCGGATCGCGCCGCCCGCATCATCTTGACCGCGGTCCGCAAGAACCGGGCCCGGGTGCTGGTCGGTCCCGACGCCAAGGCCCTCGACGTGCTGGTGCGCCTGACCGGCTCCGGCTACCAGCGGCTGTTCTCCGGGATCGTGGGGCGACTGCTGCCGTCGCGGCCCTGACCCCCGCGCACCGGCCGCTACCGGCCCAACGGGTGTTCGGCCAGCCAGTCCTCGGCCGCCGCCCGCGGGTCGGTCCCGACGTCGACTTGCTGCACCATCTCCACCAGGGCCGCGGTGTCGAGCACTCCGGCCACCTGGTTGAGCGCCAGCACCTGGTGTTCGGCGAGCACATGACGGCGATACAGCGGGACCACGTTTTCGGCCTGCACCCGCGCCGGTGTGGTGTCGGCGAGCACCGTGACCTCCTCGGGCAGCCCGGTGTCGGCGGTCGAGGTCCAGGCCGCCGTGAGCTCACCCTGCCGCAGCGCGGCGAACAACACCGTGTCGCTACTGAATTCCTGTGCGGTCGGCAGCCGGCAGGAACCGACCGTCGCCGGGGTGCGTGTGCCGGTGACCGCGCCGACGGCGGTCAGTGCCCCGCAGTGCCGCACCGCCGCCGCCAGATCGCTGTCCCCCCACCGCTCGGCGGTGGCCTCGGTGACCGCCAGCGCCGGTTTGTCCTCGGCGGCGGTCGCATAGTCGCCGGCGGTGATCCCCTCCGGTAGTGCAGCGACCATCGTCCGGTACACCTGCTTGTCCGAACGCACAGTGGCCTCGGGCTGAAACAGGCGCAGCAGCCGGCCGGTGAATCCGGGGGCCACGGTGACGGTTCCGGAGCTCAACTCCCCGATCGGGTCGTCGACGATCACGACCTGCCCGGGGCTGCCCGCGCTGCGCAGTGCCGCGGCGTAGACGTGTGCCACCACCCGACCGAGCGTGTCGACGGTGGCTCCCACCGCCAACGGCGGTGCCGACGCCGGCCGGGTACACCCGACGGCGAGCACGACCAGCATCGCCGTCGCCAGTACGCGCAGAGCCGACATCGCCGGAGCCGACCTAACCGTCGGTGGGCTCCGCGGCGGAAGCGACCGCGGCCGCCACCGCCGGTTCCACCCGCGGGTCCAGCGGACTGGGCACGATGTAGTCGGTGGCCAGATCCTCGCCGACCACCCCGAAGATGGCCTTCGCGGCGGCGACCTTCATGGGTTCGGTGATCCGGCGGGCCCCGGCGTCCAGCGCCCCCCGGAACACCCCCGGGAAGGCCAGCACGTTGTTGATCTGGTTCGGGAAGTCACTGCGGCCGGTCGCCACCACCGCCGCGTACTTCCCGGCGATGTCGGGATGGACCTCCGGATCGGGGTTGGACAGCGCGAACACGATCGCCTGCGGCGCCATCGTCGCGATGAGCTGCTCGGGCACCACCCCCGCGGAGACCCCGAGGAACACGTCGGCGCCCGAGAGCGCTTCGGCCAGGCCCCCGGTGCGCCCCGCCGGGTTGGTGCGCGCCGCCAACTCGGCCTTGGCGCTGCTCATGTCGTCGCGGCCGGTGTGGACGATGCCCTGCGAGTCCAGCACGGTGACGTCGGTGAGGCCGCTGGCCAGCAAGATCTTGGCGCAGGCCACCCCGGCCGCGCCGGCGCCGGAGATCACCACACGCAACCCGGCGGTGTCGCGATCGAGCACCCGCGCGGCGCCGTGCAGCGCGGCGAGCACTACGATCGCGGTGCCGTGCTGGTCGTCGTGCATCACCGGGCAGTCCAGCGCCTCCACCACCCGGCGCTCGATGTCGAAACACCGTGGCGCGGAGATGTCTTCCAGGTTGACCGCCCCGAAGGTGGGGCGCAGGCGCACCAGGGTCTCCACGATCTCGTCGGGATCCTTGGTGTCCAGCACGATCGGAATGGAGTCGAGTCCGGCGAACGCCTTGAACAGCGCGCACTTGCCCTCCATCACCGGCAGCGACGCCGACGCCCCGATGTCGCCCAATCCGAGCACCGCGCTGCCGTCGCTGACCACCGCGACCAACCGGTTGGCCCACGTGTAGCGGTCGGCCAGCGTGGCGTCGGCGGCGATGGCCCGGCTCACCTGGGCCACCCCGGGGGTGTAGGCGATCGACAGGGCACGCTGCGAATCCAACGGGGTCTTCAACTCGACGGAGAGCTTCCCGCCGCGGTGGGCGGAGAAAATGTCCTCGTCGCCGATGTCCAGATGGGGGGAGTTCGCCGTTTCTGCCACGGCGTCAGGGTACTGGACCTCACGGTCCGGGCGCCCGGGACCGTCGGCCCGGGCCGAACGCTACCGTCACGCGGGCGCGCGTGGCATCCTCGTCACGGTTGGGGCGATCCCGGCCCCGAGGACGTCGAGGAGGCCCGCGCCGTGCGCTCGTTGCGTCTACTTCCCACGTCGCTGCGCCGGTCCGGCCGCCGCACGCCGTCACCGCCGCCCCGGGCGCAGCCGGCGCCTGCGGTGGGCAAGGCCATCGTCGACTGCGGGGTCTACCTCGACGGGGTGCGCCAGCCGGGCCACTACACCCCCGCCGCGGCGCTGGCCGCGGTGCACGACGCCCGCCGCACCGGGAATGCGGGATTCGTCTGGATCGGCCTGCACGAACCCGACGCGGACCAGATGCACGACGTCGCCACCGTTTTCCGACTGCACCCCCTGGCGGTCGAGGACGCCGTGCTCGCCCATCAACGGCCGAAACTGGAACGCTACGACGACTCCCTGTTCCTGGTGCTCAAAACCATCAACTACGTGCCGCACGACTCGGTGAGCCTGGCCCGCGAGATCGTGGAGACCGGCGAGATCATGATCTTCGTCGGTGTCGACTTCGTCGTCACGGTGCGCCACGGTGACCACAGCGGGCTCTGGGGCGTCCGTACGGCGATGGACACCGACCCGGCGCATCTGCGGCACGGCCCCTACGCGGTGCTGCACGCGATCGCCGACCACGTGGTCGACCACTACCTGGAGGTGACCGGGTTGATGGAGACCGACATCGACAACATCGAGGAGTTGGCGTTCACCCCCGGCCGGCGCACCGATGTGGAGCCGATCTATCTGCTGAAACGCAGCGTGGTCGAGCTCCGGCGGTCGATCGCACCGCTGTCGCTGGCGTTTCAGCGTCTGCAGACCGACAACCGGGATCTGATCTCGGAGGAGCTGCGCCGCTACCTGCGCGACGTCGCCGACCACCAGGTTCACGCCGCCGACCAGATCACCAGCTACGACGACATGCTCAGCTCCCTGGTCGACGCCGCGCTGGCCCGGGTCGGCATGCAGCAGAACGCCGACATGCGCAAGATCTCCGCGTGGGCGGCGATGTTGGCGGTGCCGACGTTGATCGCCGGGATCTACGGGATGAACTTCACCAACATGCCGACGCTGACCTGGACGTGGGGATATCCGGCGACGCTGCTGGTGATGCTGACCGTGTGTCTGCTGCTGTATCGCACGTTCCGCCGCAACGACTGGCTGTAGGCCCACAAGGCCCACACCTGTCCGGCACCGCCGTCAGTGTCCGGCACCGCCGTCAACTCGGCTGCGAGGCGCGCCGGTTGGGGTCCAAGACGTCGACCCGGTCGTCACGCCAGGCCTGGCGCAGCGCCTCGGGGCCCTTGATGCGCACCCAGGCCGCCTCGGTGGCGGTGATCGGGGTCGCCGAGAAGAACTGCACCGGCTCGCGCGGGGAGTCCAGGGGCAGCTCAGCGATCTCGCTCTGGCCCAAAAGCACCGCGGTGAACGGCACCGGACCGCTGTCGCGCTGCCACATCGGGGCGCTGAAGTCGATCAGCGCGTCGGGGACCAACACCATCCCGTCGACCGCGGGTGCGGCGGCCAGCACCGCCAGGCTGCGGGCCAGACCGGCGGCCGGCTCGGTGCTGCGCAGGCCGAGCACCACCTCGGCGCGCGGGCCGCGCACCGGGTCGGCGACGATCTCGGTCGGATCGGCCATCGGGTGTTTCGCGCAGCCGACCGAGACGTAGTGCACCACGCCGTCGGCGCCCGGCGCGAACCGCAGCACCTCGATCGGCTCGCTGCCGAGGAACGTGATGCTGGCGGCGTCGGGGTCGGCGGTGACCCCGGTGGCCACGAAATGGCGGCGCAGGTGGTCGCGGACCGCGTCGACGGTGTCGGTCATCGCCGCTCCCCCTCCGGCGCCGCGGTCGGCACGCTCAGGTTCACCCCCGACTCGGCGTCGAAGAGGACGAGTCGATCCGCGGGCACACTCAATTCGATCGGTTTCCCTTTCTCGACACGCGATTCGGCGGGCACGCGGGCCACGCACTGGCCGGTGTCGGCGGCCAGCGCGCTCAACTGCGGGGCCCGCGCCGGCACCGCCGAACTGCTGAAGTACACGTATTTCTCCGCTCCCAGCGATTCGACGACGTCGACGGTGGCGCTGAATCTCACCGCCGCGCCGGTGGGGCCGGCGGGCGCGAGGGCCGCGTCCCCGAGGTGTTCGGGACGCACCCCGACGATCACCTCCGGGTTCGATGTCCGCCCGCTCAGCGCGGCGCCCGACGCCGCGTCCAACGTGACCGCACCGAACGGCAGTCGCACCCCGTTCTCGGTGAGTGTGCCCGGGAAGAAGTTCATCGCCGGGGACCCGATGAACCCGGCGACGAACAGGTTGGCCGGGTGGGCGTACAGCGCGTCGGGGGTATCGATCTGCTGGACGCGGCCCGCGTGCATGACCACCACCCGGTCGCCGAGGGTCATCGCCTCGGTCTGGTCGTGGGTGACATACACCGTGGTGGTGGCCAGCCGCCGCTGCAGTCGGGCGATCTCGGTGCGCATCGCCACCCGCAGTTTGGCGTCGAGGTTCGACAGCGGCTCGTCCATCAGGAACGCCTGGGGGTGGCGCACGATCGCCCGGCCCATCGCGACGCGTTGACGTTGCCCACCGGACAGCTGCGCGGGTTTGCGGTCCAGCAGCGCGGTGAGGTCCAAGACGGTGGCCACCTCGGCGACCTTCTCGGCGATCTGCTTCTTCTTCAGCTTCGCCAACGTCAGCGGGAAGGCGATGTTCTGGCGCACCGTCATGTGGGGATACAGCGCGTAGGACTGGAACACCATCGCGATATCGCGGTCTTTCGGAGGGATCTCGTTCACCCGGCGCCCACCGATGCGCAACTCCCCCGACGAGATGTCCTCCAGGCCGGCGATCATGTTCAGCGTCGTGGACTTACCGCATCCGGAGGGGCCGACCAGGATGATGAACTCGCCGTCGGCGATGGTGACGCTGAACTCGTGCACGGCCGTCGCACCGTCGGGGTAACGCTTGGTCACCCGGTCCAACACAATCTCGGCCATCGGGCTATCCCTTCACCGCGCCGGAGGTCAATCCGGCGACAATCCGTCGTTGGAAAATGAGAACGAACACGACGATCGGCACGGTGATCACCATCGCGCCCGCCGCGATCGAACCGGTCGGCTCCTCGAATTGGGAGCTGCCGGTGAAGTTGGCGATCGCCACCGGGGCGGTGATCGCCGCGTCGGTGGCGGTCAGCGACAACGCCAGCAGCAGGTCGTTCCACGCGAAAATGAACACCAGGATCGCCGCGGTCACCACCCCCGGCGCCGCCAACGGCACGATCACTTTGCGGAACGCCTGACCGGGCGTGGCTCCGTCCATGGTGGCGGCCTTCTCCAATTCCCATGGGATCTCTCGGAAGAACGCCGAGAGCGTGTAGATCGCCAGTGGCAGGGCAAAGGTGATGTAGGGCAGGATCAATCCCAGCCAGGTGTCGAACAGCCCGGTATAGCGTTCGATGTTGAACAACGGTGTCACCAGCGATATCTGCGGAAACATCGCCACCAGCAGCGTCGACCCGACCAGCAGTTGTTTGCCCGGGAAGGCCAGTCGGGCCACCGCATACGCCGCCATCGCGCCGATGGTCACGGCGATGACGGTGGTGATCACCCCGACTCCGATCGAGTTGACCAGTGCGGACGTGAAAAACCCGCCGGAGAAGATGGCCCGGTAGTTGTCCAACGTCACCGCCTGCGGCCACAGTCGGCCGTCTTTGACCGTCGAGGACGGTTTGAGCGAGATCGACAAGATCCACAGCACCGGGAACAGCGCATACGCCACCACTGCGGTGTTGATCAGCGCCCAGGTAGCGCGGCCGGCGCCCCGCTCAGTCACGGTTTTCGTCCGCACCCGGCGCTGCGGCGCCGAACAGTTTGACGAAGATGACCGCGATGATCACCACGCACCCGAAGATCAGCACCGAGATCGCCGATCCCAGGCCGACATTGAAGCCTATGAACAGGTTGTCGTAACCCAGGATCGACACCGACCCGGTGTTGTTGGAGCCGTTGGTCAACACGTAGATGTTGTCGAAGATCCGAAAGGCGTCCAGTGTGCGGAACAGCAGGGCCACCAGGATGGCCGGCTTCATCAACGGCACCGTGACCCGTACCAACCGTCGCCACGGCCCCGCCCCGTCGACCGCGGCGGCTTTCAGCAGGTCGTCGGGGACCAGGGCCAGCCCGGCCAGCAACAGCAGGGCCATGAACGGCGTCGTCTTCCAGACCTCGGCGACCACGACGATCCCCAGCGACGGAATCTGTTCGGTCAGCGGCGCACTGCCCGCCGGCAGCAGGTTGGCCAGATACCCGGTGCCCGGCGTCCAGGCGTAATACCAGCTGTAGGCGGCCGCCACCGTCACGATGCCGTAGGGGATCAGCACGGCGGTGCGGACCATCCCCTTGGCGAACACCGTGCGGTGCATCACCAACGCCAGGGCCAGCCCCAACACCAACTCGATGGCCACCGAGACCACCGTGATCGCCGTGGTCACCGCCAATGCGGTCCACCAGTACCGGTCGCCCAGAACGGTCACGTAGTTGCTCAGCCCGACGAATCCGGTGTCGTCGGGGGCGGCGAGGTTGGAGCGGTGCAGGCTCAACCAGACCGCGTAGCCGATCGGGTAGGCGGTGACCGCCAACATCAACACCACCGCCGGGGAGATCAACGCCAGAGCCAGCCGACGCTCCGAGCGCCGCAGGTCGGTCACGCCCGCCGCGGTCACGGGATGAGGCCCTTGCCGTCGAGCGCCTTCTGGGCCTGGCGGGCGAGTTCATCGGCGGTGCGTTGCGGATCGATGGCGCTGATCGGCGCCAGCGTGGCCGCCAGCCGGGTGGACAGCACCTGATACACCGGGGTCTGCGGGCGCAGCGCAGCGTCGCGCAGTTGCGTCCGGATCACGGCGTGCTGCGGGAACTTCGCCCGGAAATCCGGGTCGTCGTAGAGCGAGTCCCGCACCGACGGCAGCCCACCGCGAATCGACAGAAACTTCTGGTTGGCCCGATCCCGCAGGCACCGGACGGTTTCGAACGCCTCGGCCCGATGCCGGGTGGTGTGGGCCACCGCCAGGTTCAACCCGCCCAGGGTGACCCGGGCCGGGCGATCGGGCGCGATGGCCGGATAGGGCGCGAAACCGAGGACCTCGCGTGCGGCTTGGTAGGCGGCGCGGAACTGCGCGTCGCTGGGGGTGAAACCCCCGCCGGGGTCGATGGCGGCGCGCAACTGCGGGTCGTCGTCGAGCGGCAGGAACCCCACGCCGCCCTTGATGGCGTTCTCCAACAGCGACGGCAGCACAAACGGCCAGTTGACCTCGAGTGCGGCGCGGCCCTGCTCGAATGCCAGCCGGGCGGTGCTCTCGTCGGTCTGGGTGATCGACGGGTCGGCGCCGGGGTTGGTGGCCACCGCCTGCATGATCTTCAGTGCGGCCACGGTGGCCGCCCGGTGCTCCGGGGTGTCGGTGAGGGTCACCCGGGATCCGTCGTCGGAGAGCACCTGACCACCGGCACTGACCAGAAGGGTGTTGAACCACACCATCAGACCCTCGTACTGCTTGGCCTGTACCCCGATCCAGCTGGGCTGACCGGCGCGGTGCAGCCGCGCCGCCTCGGTGAGCATCGCCGGCCAGTCGGACGGCGGCCGATCCACCAAATCCGCGCGGTACCACAACAGTTGGGTATTGGTGGTCAACGGTGCCGCATAGAGCCGGTCACGCCACCGCGCGGTGGCCAGGGGCCCGGGCAGGGTATCGGTGACCGCGTCGGCCTCGGCGTGCCCGGCCGGGTCGTCGGCCAGCGGAAGCGCCCAGCCGGCCTCGGCGAATTCGGCGGTCCACACCACGTCGAGGGCCATCACGTCCAGCGACCGATCGTTGCCGGTCAACCGGCGGGCCAACTGCAGCCGCTGGTCGTCGGCCGAGCGCGGCAAGCTGACCTGCCGGACGGTGAAGCGACCGTCGACGCGCTCGGTACAGGTCCGCGCGATCGCGGCGAAGGTGGTCGCGTCGTTGGCCGGGGTGTAGAAACTGATCGTCAACCCCGTGGCGACCGGCGCACAGCCCGAGGGCACCATCGCGGCGAGGACCCCGACCGACAGCAGCGCGCCGAGCCGGTGCACCCACCCGCGCCCCCTGGGGCCGGTCCACCCGGCAGCCGCGTTGTGCATCCGCTCAGATCGCCAGTTTGGCCAGCAGATCCCGAGCCTGCTCCGCGGTTTTCGGATCGCACAGCACGTCGTAACGTCCGGCGACCAGCTGCATGGTGGAGCTGAAGTCGCGGGTGCCGCGCGCCATGGCGTAGGGCACAGCCGAGCTGACCACACCGAAGACCACCCCGGCGACCATGCCGGTGAGCAGCACCGGCAGCAGCTCGCTGTTGAAGAAGATGCCCAGCAGAAACCCGATGAACAACCCCAGCCAGGCGCCGCTGAGCACACCGCCGCCGAGCACCTTCGGCCAGGTGAGCCGGCCGGTGACCCGTTCGACCTGCATCAGGTCCACCCCGACGATCGTGACCTGCTCAACCGGGAACTGTTGGTCGGAGAGATGGTCGACGGCGCGCTGCGCCTCCGCGTAGGTCGGGTAGGACCCGATCGGCCATCCCTTGGGGGGTGTGGGCAGTTGTACCGGGCCCCGGCGACCGGTGGTGCCCGCGGGCCCGGCCCCGGGCGGCTGTCCGGGCTGGAAGGGGCTGGTCATAGTCGTCATCCTCCTCGTGCGGATCCAACAGGTGTCCTCCGGCGCCCGCTGGTTCGGAGCAACTGCTGCTCAGCAACGCATACGCTAGGTTAGTCCGATGGCGGCACCGCATCGGTTTCCCGGCCGGTTTCCGCGGTCGGCCGCCGGCAACGTGAGCGGCCCGACCGGGGCACCGGGTCCTCCGCCGCCGCTGCCGCCACCGCCGCCACCGGGCGCTCCGGGCTCCCCGGTGCCGTTCCCGGCGCCGCCGGGCTGGGCGCCGCCGGGCTGGGCGCCGCCGGGCGCATACCAGCCGTATCGCGGGACACCGCCTGCGCGGGACCCCACACCGCGGTTCAACCGCGCGGCGATCGCCGCGTTCGCTTTTGCCGTCGCCGCACCGCTGCTCGGCCCGCTGCTGATGGCGCTGCTGGGCACTGTGATAGTGCTCAACTCCGGCGACATGGAGCCGGCGATGATGATCCTGCCCGCACTGATCTTCGTCGTCCTGCTGGGGGTTCTGGTGGCCC
This sequence comes from Mycolicibacillus parakoreensis, assembly GCF_022370835.2. Next base: position 974,034 of record NZ_CP092365.1, on the reverse strand, counting down.
TGGCGGTGTCCGCGATCACCGGGATCCGGCGCACCGGTGAGGCCGGAATGCTCTTGGCGGTGGGGGCCCTGGCGATTGGCGTGCCCTCCCTGGTGGCCGGACTGGTGGCCGGTTTGGCCACCCAGATCGGCGGCTGACCCGGCTGGGCTCGCCCCTCGGCTGCCGAGCGTGAACGCAGTTTCACGCTCGCGCCCGAGCGTGAACCGAGCTTCACGTTCGGCGAGGTGGCGCGCCGGGCCGGCGGGGTGGCGCTAACGCGGCGGCTCGAACCGTTCCGAGCCGCGGCGCATCCCGGCGGCTCGGCCCTTGGCGGCGATCACCAGCGCCATCTTGCGACTGGCCTCGTCGATCATCTCGTCGCCGAGCATGACCGCGCCGCGCGCACCGCCGGCGGTCGAGGTGTGCCACTCGTAGGCCTCCAGGATCAGCTCGGCGTGGTCGTAGTCGGCTTGGCGCGGGCTGAAGATCTCGTTGCCGGCGGCGATCTGGTCGGGGTGCAGCACCCACTTGCCGTCGTAGCCCAGCGCCGCCGACCGGGCGGCCACCCGACGGAACGCCTCGGTGTCGCGCACCTTCAGGTAGGGGCCGTCGACCGCGGCCACGCCGTGGGTGCGCGCCGCGACCAGGATTTTCATCAACACGTGGTGGTAGGCATCGCCCTCGACGTAGCCCTCGGGTTGTTCGCCGACCACCAGGGTGCGCATGTTGAGGCTGGCCATCAGATCGGCCGGTCCGAGCACCAGCGCCTGCACCCGCGGCGCGGCGGCGATGGCGTCGATGTTGGTCAACCCCTCAGCGTTCTCGATCTGCGCGTCGATCCCGATCCGGCCGACCGGCAATCCGTGCAGCGTCTCCAGCTGGGTCAGCAGCAAATCCAGCGCGTACACCTCGGTGGCCGAACCGACCTTGGGCAAGACCACCACGTCCAGTCGTGCCTCGGCGGCACCGACCGCGCCGACCACCTCGATGATGTCGGCGTGGGTCCAGGGCGTGTCCCACCCGTTGACGCGCACACCGAGCACCTGCTCGCCCCAGCCCGGCGTGCTCAACGCCGCGGCCACCCGGCTGCGCGCGGTCGCCTTGGCCTCGCCGGCCACCGCGTCCTCCAGGTCGAGGAAGACTTGGTCGGCGGGAAGGCGTTTGGCCTTGTCGATCATCTTCTGACTGCTGCCCGGCACCGACAGACAGGTTCGCCGGGGGCGGTACACGGTGGACACGGTGGTACTCCTCAACTCGGTTCCCTCGCGCCGGTGGCAAACGGCGGCTTGGCTTGCTCGGCCCTGATCGGGCCGTGATCGGGCCGGCCACGCAACTGCGCAGCAACCCCGCCAATCCTGCCACTGCCGTCACGGATGTTATGTATGGTGACCTAGTTCACGGAGGGTTCCCAACGGTTCCCAACGGCCAGGCGGGTCGTCGACGATCCGCCCAAACAGGTGAGGACGGGCGCGTGCGCAACGGGGGCGAGCCGACGGAGACGTCGGCTCCTGCTGGGCGCGCTCGCCGGCTGCGCACCGCCGCCCAGCAGCGGCTGGGCCGGGTGGCGCGGACCCCGGCGTTCGGGCTGGCGGTGCTCACCCCGCTGGTGCTGGCCGGCACCGTCAGCGCCGCCCCGCCGCGCCCCGGGGAGGTGCACACCGAGGCCGCGGTACCGACCCAGCAGACCCCGGTCACCCCGTTGGCCGCGATCATGCCGGTTCCGGAGCCCGAGCCCGCCGACGAGGACGGGCCGACGGTCATCAGCATCAAACGTCCGCCCAGCAGCGTCCACATCGCCGTCGCCGCAGCCTCCGCGCCGCCCCCGCCGAAGGTGGTGACCTCCCCGGGGATGCTCGGGATCCCGGGGGTGGCGTTGACGGCCTACCGCAACGCCGAAAGCATGATGGCCGAGTCCAATCCCGACTGCGGGGTGAGCTGGAACCTGCTGGCCGGGATCGGGCGCATCGAGTCGGGGCACGCCAACGGCGGGGCGACCGATGCGCGCGGCACCGCGGTCAACCCGATCTTCGGGCCCGCCCTCGACGGCACCCTGCCGGGCAACGAGATCATCGTGCAGAGCAACCGCAACGGCAAGGTCACCTATGCCCGGGCGATGGGGCCGATGCAGTTTTTGCCCGGAACCTGGTCGCGCTACGCCGTCGACGGCGACGGCGACGGCAAGGCCGACCCGCAGAACCTCTACGACTCCACCCTGGCGGCCGCGCGTTACCTGTGTAGCGGCAACATGAACCTGCGGGACCGCTCGCATGTGATGACCGCGATCCTGCGCTACAACAACTCGGTGCCCTACGCCCAGAACGTGCTGGGCTGGGCGGCCGCCTACGCGACCGGTGTGGTGCCGGTGGATCTGCCGCCGATCGTCGGTCCGGTGCCGCCGCTGGCCGACGCGCACTACGACACCCCGCACGGATTGGGTCCGGACCTGCCGGCGCCCACCGAACTCGACAGCGACCTGCCGCAGTCGCATCTGCCGTTGATCCACTTCGGTCGGCCACGCGGCCCGCAGGGCCCGGGCCAGCCGCCGCTCGGCCCGCAGAACTGCGACGTGTTCTGCATCGGCGAGCAGAACCCGATGCCGCCACCGCTGTTCCCGCCGCCGGCGCCGCCGCCGTGGGCGCCCCCGCCACCGGCCGGCCAGGCACCGCCACCCCCTCAGCCGTTCTCCCCCCAGGCGCTGCCGCCGGCGCCACCACCACCGGCGCCCGGGATGCCGCCGGGCGCTCCGCCGGGGCCGGCCCCCGGCCCGCACGGTCCAGTCCCCGGACCTGCACGGTAATCGTCAACGCCTACACTCGACAGTGTGTCGGAAACAAACGATGACACTGCCGAACTGACGGCAGCCATCCGTACCTCGCTGTCGAAGGTGATGGATCCAGAGATCCGTCGCCCGATCACCGAACTCGGGATGGTCAAAAACATCGCCGTGGCACCCGACCGGAGCGTGCACGTCGAGATCTATCTGACCATCGCCGGATGTCCGATGAAGGGCGACATCACCGATATGGTCACCCAGGCCGTCGCCGACACCCCCGGCACCGGGCCGGTGACGGTGAGCCTGGACGTGATGAGCGATGAACAACGCGCCGAGATGCGAAAACACCTGCGCGGCGACGCCCGCGAACCGGTCATCCCGTTCGCCCAACCGGATTCGCTGACCCGCGTCTACGCCGTCGCGTCCGGCAAGGGCGGCGTCGGCAAATCGAGCGTGACGGTGAACCTGGCCACCGCGATGGCCGCCCGCGGCCTGTCGGTCGGGGTGCTCGACGCCGATATCCACGGCCACTCGGTGCCCCGGATGATGGGCTGCTCCGCGCGGCCGACGCAGGTGGAGAAGATGATTCTGCCGCCGATCGCCCACGATGTGCGGCTGATCTCGATCGCGATGTTCACCAAGGGCAACGAGGCGGTGGTGTGGCGCGGGCCGATGCTGCACCGGGCGCTGCAGCAGTTCCTCGCCGACGTCTACTGGGGCGACCTCGATGTGTTGCTGCTGGACCTGCCGCCGGGAACCGGCGATATCGCGATCTCGGTGGCGCAACTGATCCCGGGTGCGGAGATCCTGGTGGTGACGACCCCGCAGATGGCCGCCGCGGAGGTGGCCGAGCGGGCGGGCAGCATCGCCTTGCAGACCCGCCAGCGCATCGCCGGGGTGGTGGAGAACATGTCCTGGTGGGTGGCACCGGACGGGTCGACGGTGAAGTTCTTCGGTGAGGGCGGCGGCCAGCGGGCGGCGGACAACCTGTCCCGCTCCACCGGCGCCGACGTTCCGCTGCTCGGTCAGGTTCCGCAGGACCCGGCGCTGGTCACCGCCGGGGACTCCGGTGAACCGATCGTGCTCAGCGCACCCGATTCGGCCGCCGGCAAAGCGCTGCGCAGCATCGCCGACAGCCTCTCGACGCGACGGCGCGGCCTGGCCGGCATGTCGCTGGGGCTGGACCCGGCGGGACGCTAGACGCCGCCGCGGGCCGGGTCAGGTCGCGTCGCTGTCGAACGGCGGGCGCCCGCCCGGGGGCTCCGCCGGCGAGGACGGCGAGGACGGCGGCGGGGTCGACACCCGGGGCGGTGGCGCCCCGGGAGCGGACGGCGGGGTGTCGAACATCCCGAACAGGGAGTCGTCACCGTCGAGCAGGTGCTTGGTCACCGCGGCGCGCGGGCTCATGCCGCGCAGTTTCTGCAGTTCGCTGAGCGGTTGACGCAGCTCATCGAAGTCCGGCCCGATCTCGTCCCGCAGCTGGTGGCTGGCGTTGCTGAGATAGTCACGGGCCTGGCGCAGCGCATCGGAGGTCCAGCGGATGGCGCCGGGGAGCCGCTCGGGGCCGAGTACCACCAGCCCCACCACGATCAGCACCAGGATCTCGCCCCACCCGACGTTGGCGAACATCAGCTGTCCGCGATCGGGGTGACGGTCAAGGTCACCGGCCGCCCCTGCCGCAGCACCTCGATCGGGGCCTCCTTCCCGATCTCCAGCTGGCGCACCGCGACCACGAACTCGTCGGCGTCGGCGACCTTGCGGTCACCGACCTTGACCACCACGTCGTTCTCCACGACGCCGCCCTGGTCGGCGGGGCCGCCGGTCATCACGTTGGCCACCTGTGCGCCGGAGGCCAGCGAATTACTCACCGACTTGGTGGTCAGCCCCAGCGCCGGGTGCGCGATCTTGCCGTCCTGGATCAAGGCCTCGGCGACCGCCTTCATCTCGTTGACCGGGATCGCGAACCCGAGACCGCTGGAGCTGTCCGACAGCGACTTGCCCGCGGTGTTGATGCCGATCACCTGGGAGTCCATGTCGATGAGCGGCCCACCGGAGTTGCCGTGGTTGATCGAGGCGTCGGTCTGGATGGCGTCGATGACCGCCGCGGTGTCCGACCCGTCGCCGGAGAGCGGCACCGGACGGTGCACGGCGCTGACGATGCCGTGGGTGACGGTGCTGCGCAGCCCCAGCGGCGCACCGGCGGCGATGACCTCGTCGCCGACGTGCACGTTGTCGGCGTCCCCGAGACGCGCCACCGTCAGGTTGTCGACGTTGTCGACCTTGAGCACCGCCAGGTCGGTCTTCGGGTCGCGCCCGACCAGGTTGGCCGGTACGTCGGTGCCGTCGTTGAAGATCACCGAGATCTTGTAGCGGTTCGGGTTCTTGGCGGCGTCGGAGATGACGTGGTTGTTGGTGACCACGTAGCCGCGGTCGTCGATGACCACACCGGAGCCCTGCGCCCCGTCCTCGTCGCCCATCGCTTCGATGGTCACCACCGAGTCCTCGACGGCGGCGGCGACCTTGGCGAACCGACCGGCCGGCTCCTCGCCGTTGTCGGCGGTGGACAACGTCACCTTCGAGGTGGTGAAGGCCTCCACCACCTCGGCGGTCTTGCGGCCGATGACCCCGCCGACCAGCCCGACCACCAGGGCGAGCGCGGCCAGCACGCTCAGCGCCACATACGAGACCCGCCCCCCGAACAGCACGTCGCGCACACCGAGTTTGCCGTCCTCGGCGGTGCCGCCGTGCGGCGGCGGTGGCGACATCGCCGGGTCGCCGAGGGCCGCACCGGCACCGGGGTCGCGCCACGGGTCGGCCGCACCGGCGTCGTCGTGGTCGCCGTTGCGCTCCAGCGCGTTGGCGTCGATCGGGTGCCGCTGCAGCGACGCGGCCTGCGGGAACGGTCGGCTGAACGCCTCCTTGAGCACCGGGTCCGCGGGGCGCCGCGGCGAGGCGGAGCTTTGCTGCCCGCGGAACTTGCCGGGACGCACCTCCTCGGCGACGAAGGACCCGCGCACCCCGCGGGGACGGCTGAACACCTGGCGCTCCGCCGGGTCGACCGGCGGGCGGGAGACCGGGCGCGGAGCCAGTCGCGGCGCTTCTGGTTTGTCCTGGTTGCGGCTCACCTGATCCTCTTACTCCGCTTCTGAGTCGCGCGGCAGAACACTCGCTTCGCCACGAGCAGCGGCCACCCGTCGGGTCATTACCGGCACTTAGCCTACCGGCGTCGGCGACGGGGGCGGCGCTCCTGGTCGGCGGGGGGCTGCGATGGCGGCGCCGGAGTGTCCTCCGGCGGCGCCTCCGGGATCTGGGCCAGCAACCCCAGCAGTTCCCTGGGCACCTGGACCGGGCCGGATTCGCGCAGCGCGGCCCGTGCGCTGCTCTGCCCCTCCACCTCGGAGGCGCACTGCGGGCACAGCGACAGATGGTGGGCGGCGCGCAGGTGGGCGCTCATCCGCAGTTCGCCGTCCACGAAGGCCGCGATCGCCTCAGGCGAGAGGTGCTCGGTGGAGCCGAATTGCCGGGGGGCACCGACCGGCGCGTCGCTCTGCGGCGCGAACTGGGACGGCAACCAGGAGAACGCCCGCCGGAAGACATGCCCCGGATCGGCCATCACCGCTCCTCTCCTCGGCCGCTGACTCACCACCACGAATGTAGCGCGGATAGCGGCCCCGGCGAGTGCAGGCCCGCCGAGCGGCCACGATCAGGACGGCGCGGACGCGGTCTGCTCGCCGTGCCGGCGGTGGGCCGCGACGTGCTCGCGCAACGCCTGCCGACCCCGATGGATACGGCTGCGGACGGTGCCGAGTTTCACCCCCAGAGTGGCGCCGATCTCCTCGTAGGAGAGGCCTTCGATGTCGCACAGGACCACCGCGGCGCGGAACTCCGGGGGCAGCGCCGCCAGCCCGGCCTGCAGATCCGGTCCCAGGCGCGCGTCGTGATAGATCTGCTCCGGGGTGGGGTCGGTGGCCGGCACCCGATCGTAATCCTCCGGCAGCGCCTCCATCCGAATCCGGGCGCGGCGGCGCACCATGTCCAAAAACAGGTTGGTGGTGATGCGGTGCAGCCAGCCCTCGAAGGTCCCCGGCTGGTAGTTCTGCAGCGAGCGGAACACCCGGATGAAGGTCTCCTGGGTGAGATCCTCGGCGTCGTGTTGGTTGCCGGAGAGACGATAGGCCAGCCGGTACACCCGGTCGGCGTGTTCCCGCACCAATTCATCCCAGGACGGCATGGCCGCCTTGTCGCCGGTCGCGTCGAAAACCGCGGTGCCCTGCAACTCCTCGGATGGCTCAACCCACCCCATCTCGCGCTGCGGGGCCGGATGCGACATACTCGCCGGATTCATCGGTGTGGTGATGGTCAATCCCCTCCAACTCTATTGACTCGCGACATCGACATGCTGTCAAGGTCGATAACGTGACGGTCGCTGTCGGTATTCCCCAAGTCCTTAGCTGACCAAACCACGTTCTCCGCCCCTACGGTTACCCACCAGTTTGTGCCGACCGTGTGAGTGCCCTGAACGTTGACTAAGACTTGCTCCCCGGCGCCGACGCCACGGCCGTGACCTGCGTCAATGGCGAGCGCAGCGGTGTGATTCTGCTCTCGTGCCGGGCGTGTCCACGCTCGTCGGGCGCGCCTGACGCCGCGGTTCCCGCGTTGGCTCTACGCTGCGAATATGGCCAGCACGGACAATCCCTCCGACGAGACGGCCCAGCGCAGCCGGGCTGAGGCGCTCTACACCCACGCCGAGCAGTCCATCTCCGAAGACGAGATCCTGGCCGCCGCGCGCGATCGCGCCGGGGAGATCGGGGCCGGGGCCATCAGCCCCGCGGTCGGTGCGTTGCTGAGCCTGCTCGCCCGACTCAGCGGCGGCAAGGCGATCGTCGAGGTCGGCACCGGCGCGGGGGTCAGCGGGCTGTGGCTGCTGGCCGGGATGAGCGACGACGGGGTGCTGACCACCATCGACCTGGAACCGGAGTACCAGCGGGTCGCCAAACAGGCGTACACCGAGGCCGGCTCGGCGCCCTCGCGCACCCGGCTCATCGCCGGCCGCGCCCAGGAGGTGCTGACCCGCCTGGCCGACGACTCCTACGACCTGGTGTTCATCGACGCCGACCCGATCGACCAGCCCACCTACGTCGTGGAGGGCATCCGCCTGCTGCGCCCCGGCGGAGTGATCGTGGTCAACCGCTCCGCCCTGGGCGGACGCGCGGGCGATCCGGGCGCCCACGACGCCGAGGTGACCGCGGTGCGCGAGGCCGCCCGGCTGATCGCCGAGGACGAGCGCCTCAACCCCGCACTGATCCCGCTCGGCGAGGGTCTTCTCGCCGCCGTCCGCGACTGAGCGCCCCGACCTGATCTCCCGGCTCCGGCTCCCGTCGGGGGCGGATCCCCCTTGACCGAGCGTTGAACGGTCGTTTAATGTCTTAAACATGCGTTCAGCCGAGGATCGGACGACGGTGGCGCGGATCCGCGACGCCGCCCTCGCCCAGGTCGGCGAGCACGGCTTCACCGTGGGGATTCGAGCCATCGCGCAGGCCGCCGACGTCAGTCCCGGGCTGGTGATCCATCATTTCGGCTCCAAGCAGGGGCTGCTGCAAGCCTGCGACGACTACGTCGCCGAGGAGATCCGCGTCGGCAAATCCGAGGCGCTGCGCTCCCACGACCCGGCCACCTGGTTTGCCGCGTTGGCCGAGATCGAGTCCTACGCGCCCCTGATGGCCTACCTGGTGCGCAGCATGCAGTCCGCCAGCCCGCTCGCGGCGGTGCTGTGGCAGCGGATGATCGACAACGCCGCGGAGTACCTCGACGAGGGGGTGCGCGCCGGGACCCTCAAGCCCAGCCGGGACCTGCACGCCCGTGCCCGGTATCTGGCGATCACCGGCGGCGGCGGGTTTCTGCTGTACCTGCAACTGCACCCGACCCCGACCGACCTGCGTGCGGTGCTGCGCGACTACGCCGACGAGATGACGCTGCCCGCACTCGAGCTCTACAGCGACGGCCTGCTCACCGACCACACCATGTACAACGCATTTCTCGCGCGAAGCCGGCCGGATGCGCGCGAGGCGCAACACCGCGGCCCGCAACCCCAAGGAGACGCCGATGCACGCTGACTACGCCGAGCCCGCGGTGGTCATCGACGGATTGGTCAAACACTTCGGGGGCGTTCGCGCCCTCGACGGTCTGACCATGACCGTGCAGCGCGGGGAGATCCACGGTTTCCTCGGCCCCAACGGGGCGGGCAAGACCACCACCTTGCGCATCCTGCTGGGCCTGGTCCGCGCCGACGGCGGCACCGTGCGGCTGCTCGGCGGCGATCCGTGGGCCGACGCGGTGCCGCTGCACCGCCACCTGGCCTACGTGCCCGGCGACGTCACGTTGTGGCCGTCGCTGACCGGCGGCGAGACGATCGATGTGCTGGCCCGCATGCGCGGTGGACTCGACCCGCGACGCCGCGACGAACTCATCGAACGGTTCGCCCTCGACCCCCGCAAACGGGTGCGCACCTACTCCAAGGGCAACCGTCAGAAGGTCTCGCTGATCGCGGCATTGGCCTCCGATGTGCACCTACTGCTCCTCGATGAGCCCAGCAGCGGCCTGGATCCGTTGATGGAGAACGTGTTTCAGCAATGTGTCAGCGAGGCCCGGCAGCGTGGCGCCACGGTGCTGCTCTCCAGTCATATCCTCGCCGAGACCGAGGCGCTCTGCGACCGGGTGACGATCATCCGGGCCGGCAGGACCGTGGAGAGCGGGTCGCTGGCGTCGATGCGCCACCTCAGCCGCACCTCGGTGACCGCCGACGTGGCCAGCAATCCCGGGGATCTGCGCCGGATCCCCGGCGTCCACGACCTGCGGTGGGACGGCACCACGATGCGCGCCCAGGTCGACAACGCCAGCCTGGGCACACTGATCCGGCTGCTCGGGGAGGCCGGGGTGCGCAGCCTCACCAGCCAACCGCCGACGTTGGAGGAGCTGTTCTTGCGCCACTACGACGGCAGCGGGGAGGCCACGGCACCGCCGCCGTCGCCGCAGCCGCTCGCCCACCGGGGGCCGCGATGAGCACCCTGGCGGTTCCCCGGCCCGCGGCCTCGCCCGCACTGCGCTCCGGGCGCTTCACCGGGACCGCCACGTTGCTGCGGCTGGCGCTGCGCCGCGACCGGGTGGTGATGCCGCTGTGGATGCTGCTGCTCTCGGTGCCGCTGGCGCCGGTGTACATCGGCAGCATCCAGGCGGTCTACCCCAGCGAGGCCGACCGGGCGGGGCTGGCCGCCTCGATCATGGCCAGCCCGGCCCAGCGGGCGCTCTACGGTCCGGTCTACAACGACAGCCTCGGTGCGGTCGGCATCTGGAAGGCCGGGATCTTCCATCTGCTGATCGCGGTGGCGGTGATTCTCACCGTGATCCGCCACACCCGTGCCGAGGAGGAGACCGGCCGCAGTGAGCTGGTCGGGTCCGCGGTGGTCGGTCGCGCCGCCGGGCTGACCGCGGCGCTGCTGCTGACCGGGGGTGCGGCGATCGGCACCGGACTGATCGGCGCGGCGGGCCTGCTGACCACCGGCGTGCCGGCGGCGGGGTCGCTGGCGTTCGGCGCGGCGCTGGCCGGGTCGGGGCTGGTGTTCACCGCGGCCGCCGCAGTGGCCGCCCAACTCTCGGCCAGCGCCCGGGTATGCCGCGGGGTGGCGTTCGCGGTGCTCGGTGCCGCATTCGCGGCGCGTGCGGTCGGCGATGCCGGATCCGGGTCGCTGTCGTGGCTGTCCCCGCTGGGCTGGGCACTGCAGGTGCGCCCCTACGCCGGGGAGCGGTGGTGGGTGCTGCTGTTGCCGCTGCTGAGCACCGTCGTGCTGGGGGCGGTGGCCTACCGGTTGCAGGCCCGCCGCGACGTCGGGGCGGGCCTGCTGCCCGACCGGCCCGGCCCCACCGCGGCCGCCCCCGCCCTGAGCGGGGCCGTAGGGCTGGCCTGGCGCCTCGACCGCGGGTCGGTGCTGGTGTGGACGGTGGGGCTGCTGCTGTATGGGCTGCTGGTCGGCAGCGTCACCCACGGCATCGCCGACGAGTTGGGCGACAGCACCGCCGCCCACGACGTGGTGGCACGCCTCGGCGGCACCGCCGAGTTGGAGGCCGCGTTCCTCGCGGTGGCCTTCACCACGCTGGCGATGGTGGCGGCGGCGTTCGCGGTGTCACTGGCCCTGCGGCTGCACCAGGAGGAGACCGACGGACGCGCCGAGAAGATACTGGCCGGCGCGGTGAGTCGAACACGGTGGCTGGCAAGTCATCTGGTGTTCGCCGCGGGCGCCCCGGCTGTGGCGCTGCTGTGCTGCGGGGTGGTCACCGGCCTGGTCTACGGGGTGGCCGCCGGCGACGTCGCGGGCGCACTCGGCACCGTCGTCGGCACCGCCGCGGCCCAGGTGCCGGCGGTGTGGCTGCTGGTGGCGCTCACCCTGGCGCTGTTCGGGGTGCTCCCCCGGTTCACCCCCGCCGTCTGGGCGGTGCTGGTGGGGTTCGTCGCGGTGTACCTGTTGGGCTCGTTGTCCACGGTGCCGCAGTGGCTGCTCGATCTGGAGCCGTTCGCCCACGTGCCCCGGGTGGGCGCCGGCGATTTCACCGCGGTGAGCCTGACGTGGCTGGTGCTCATCGATGGGGTGCTCGCCGCGGTGGGCATCGTCGCGTTCCAACGGCGTGACCTGCGTGGGTGAGGCGATGTCGACGGTGAAGATGGCGGTGAGCGTAGCGATCAGGTCAGTGGTCGGTATCGGGTTGTTCGCGCTGGTGCTCGTCGGTGCCGCCGGGGGCCCCGACTACTGGCAGGCCTGGGTTTTCCTCGCGGTGTTCACCCTCGTCTCGGTGCTGGCCACCGTGGTCCTGGGGCGCACCGACCCGGCGGCGCTGCAGCGCCGGATGCGAGCCGGACCGCGCGCCGAGACCCGACGGGCGCAGAAGATCCTCGTCAGCCTGCTCGTGGCGGCGGTGCTGGCCACGCTGCTCCTCGGCGCGATCGATCACCGATACGGCTGGTCGTCGGTGCCGCTCGCGGTGGTGCTGCTCGGTGACGCCCTGGTCGCCGTCGGCCTGGGCGCCAGCATGCTGGTGGTGGTCCAGAACGCCCACGCGGGTGCGACCGTCACCGTCGACGCCGACCACCGGTTGGTGACCGACGGCCTGTACGGCTGGGTGCGCCACCCGATGTACACGGCGACCGTGGTGTTGATGATCGGCGTCCCGCTGGCCCTGGGCTCCTGGTGGGCGCTGGCGATGCTCCCGGCGACGGTGGCGATCCTGGTGCTGCGGCTGCGCGACGAGGAACGGCTGCTCAGCCGGCAACTGCCCGGCTACCCCGACTATCAGCGGCAGGTTCGCTACCGGCTGGTGCCCTACCTGTGGTGACCGCCGTCTAGAACGGTAGCCGCAGATCGGGGAACGGCAGCTTCGGCAGTGACGGCGCCTTGGGCTGCCACGCCGGGGGACGTTTCGGTTGCCAGCTCGGCACCTTCGGGGCCTTGGGGGCCTTCGGTTGCCAGCTCGGCACCTTCGGGGCCTTCGGGGCCTTGGGCAACTCCGGTGTCTTGGGGGCCTTGGGGGCCTTGGGCAACTCCGGTGTCTTGGGGACCTTGGGGGCCTTGGGTTTCTCCGGTTGCCACGGTGGTTGCCAACGCGGCGGGTCGGGGGCCTTGGGAACGCGGGGGGCCTTCGGCGGATCCACCTTCGGCGGGCTCTTTGGCGGCGATTTCTCCACCGGGGCCTTCGGGGGCGAGAAGATCGGCACGTCGGGCACCATCACCGGCAGCGGGATCGGCACCGGCACCGGCGCCGCCGGCGGCGGGTCGGGAGCCTGCACGGCCGGCGGGTCGGGAGCCTGCACGGCCGGCGGTTCGGGCGCCGGAGCGGCCGGCGGGTCGGGCCGCACCGCCTGCGCCGGCGGCGGAACGACGACCTCCGGAACGCTCGGTGCCCGCGGGGCCGGCGGGGCGAGCGGCGGCGCCTTCGGGGCGGGTGAGGCGGCCGGCGCCTGCGGGGGCACCACGGCATCGGGCGGCGGGACCTGCTGCACCACCGGGGCGGGTTGTTCGATCGTCTGCGCCGGCGGCGGGGCCGGGGCGGCGGGGGTGTCGTCGCCGAAGTTGGGCAACAGCCGCGCGGCCGGGCGGATGTCCAAAGCCAGTGAGATCACCAGAGCCACCGTGCCGATGACCAGGATCACCGCCATCGAGCTTCCGACCAGCAGCGGCGTGCGGCGCCGTCGCAGCGCCCCCGCGGGACGCGTCGAGGAGTCAGGGTCCTCGCCGTGGTCCGCGCCGGACGATTCGGCGCTGTAGGCCCGGCCGTCATCGGCGACCCCGCCGGCGACCCCGTCGGCGAATCGACGCGCCAACTCCTCCGGTGCCACCCCATCGGTGCCCGGGTCGCGCGAGTAGGCCAACGCCTGGGTGGACATGGTGAACAGCGGCGCATGCGCCGCGGCGACCGCCGCGCCCTGCGCCAGGGCCAACGCCGGCTCTTCGGGAAGGTTCACCGGCAACGCCGTCAAGGCCTCCGCCGCATCACGCAGCGTCCGCACGTCGGCGCCGGCTCCCACCAGATACAGCCCGCCCGGGCGGGTCTCGAGCATCGTCAGTTCGGTCAGCGCCTCGGACAGCACCGCGGTGCGATCCGCACCGGACTCGGTCAAAGCACGCCGATGCACCGCGCCGATCGCCCCGGTCGCCGAGTCCACCACCGCCACCGTCAGCGTCTGGGGCTCCAGGTACAGCAGCGCGGTGTGCGGATAGCCCAACGCCTTGCCGACGGTCTGGGTCAACGCCGCCGCGGCCAGAAACCCCGACACCACCATCACGGTGCCGAGTTCGTGGTCGGCCAACGCGTCGCTGAGCGCCGCGGTGTCGCCCTGATCGACGCAGGTCACCCCGATCGAGGACAACCGGTAGCCGCCGTCGTGCGCCTGCTGGCGGGCCGCGAGCACCGCCGCCACCACCTCGTCGGCGGCGCGGGCGTCGGCGGGCACCGCCAGCATGTCCTCATCAATCGTCACGCCGGCGGCCCGGTCGCCGTCGGCGAGCGACGTGTAGATCGCCGACGGGGTCATCGAGACCCCCAAGACGACGTCCACAGCTCCTCCCCACCGCGACGGCGGCACCGTGGCCGCCGATCGCCTCACTCCTCGGTGGTGTCGTCGGCATCACCCGCAATCAGCATACATGCACACGTGCGAATGTTTATCCCGGGATCGACGGCTGAGGACTCAGATCCACACCCCTTTGCCGACCGCGACCACACCTCCGGCACTGATCGCGAACCGGTCCCGGTCCTTCTCCAGATCGACGCCGACCATCTCCCCCGGCCCGACCACCACGTTTTTGTCCAGCACGGCATGGCGCACCACCGCGCCGCGGCCCACCCGGGCGCCGGGCATGATCACCGATCCCTCCACGATCGCGCCGTCCCCGATCACCACGTTCGACGACAGCACCGAGTTGCGCACCGACGCCGCCGAGATGATGCTGCCGGCACCGACCACCGATTCCTGTGCGGATCCGCCGTTGACGAACTTGGCCGGCGCGAGGTTCTCGGTGGCCCCGCGGATCGGCCAGCGCTGGTTGTACAGGTTGAACACCGGATGCACCGACACCAGGTCCATGTGGGCGTCGTAGAAGGCGTCGAGGGTGCCGACGTCGCGCCAGTAGCCGCGATCGCGGTCGGTGGCCCCGGGCACCTCGTTGTCGGAGAAGTCGTAGACCGCGGCCATCCCGTCGGCCACCAACCGGGGGATGATGTCGCCGCCCATGTCGTGGTCGGAGTGGTCGTCGTCGGCGTCGGCGCAGATCGCGTCGACGAGCACCTTGGTGGTGAAGATGTAGTTGCCCATCGAGACGTAGCTGACCTCGGGGTCGTCGGGGGTGCCCGGCGGATCGGCGGGCTTCTCGATGAACTGGCGGATGCGGCCGGACTCGTCGGCGTCGATGCACCCGAACGCCGAGGCCTCCGCGCGCGGCACCCGGATGCCGGCGACGGTGGCCCCCGCGCCGCTGTCGACGTGGAAGCGCACCATCTGCGCGGGATTCATCCGGTAGACGTGGTCGGCGCCGAAAACGACGATGTAGTCGGGGTCCTCGTCGAAGATCAGGTTCAGCGACTGGTAGATCGCGTCGGCCGAGCCGGTGTACCAGCGCGGCCCCAGCCGCTGCTGGGCCGGCACCGGGGTGATGTACTCCCCGGCCAGGCCGCTCAACCGCCAGTTCTGCGAGATGTGGCGGTCCAGCGAGTGCGACTTGTACTGGGTGAGCACGCAGATCCGCAGCAGCCGCGCATTCACCAGATTGGACAGCACGAAGTCGATCAACCGGTAGGCGCCGCCGAACGGCACCGCCGGCTTCGCCCGGTCTGCAGTGAGTGGATACAGCCGCTTGCCCTCCCCGCCGGCCAGCACGATGCCGAGCACATGTGGCGCTTCCCTCATGGCTTTAAACCTATCGGCCCCCGGGCGCGGCTGCCAGCGATGCGGCTGTTGCCCCGCGGCCGGCGCGCCACCGAGCCCGGCGACCACTACCGTTTGCGGTATGCGGGTGGCAATGATGACGCGGGAGTATCCGCCGGAGGTGTACGGCGGCGCCGGGGTGCACGTCACCGAACTCGTCGCCCAGCTGCGTCATCTCTGCGAGGTCGATGTGCACTGCATGGGCGCGCCCCGCCCGGACGCGTTCGTCCACGGGCCCGACCCGGCGTTGCGGGGCGCGAACCCGGCGTTGGCCACGCTCTCCGCGGATCTGGCGATGGCCGACGCCGCGTCGTCGGCCGCGGTGGCGCACTCCCACACCTGGTACACCGGGCTGGCGGGGCACCTGGCCGCGCTGCTCTACGACATCCCGCACGTGCTCACCGCGCACTCGCTGGAACCGTTGCGACCGTGGAAGGCCGAGCAACTCGGCGGCGGCTACCACGTGTCGTCGTGGGTGGAGCGGACCGCCGCCCAGCACGCCGACGCGATCATCGCGGTGAGCGCGAGCATGCGCGACGACGTCCTGCGGGTCTACCCGTCGCTGGATCCGGCCACCGTCCACGTGGTGCACAACGGGATCGACGCCGACACCTGGGCGCCGGTGCGCTTCGACGACGGGCAACCGCGTGCGCCGCTACTGGCCGAACTGGGGGTGGATCCGGCGCGCCCGATCGTGGCGTTCGTCGGCCGGATCACCCGCCAGAAGGGCGTCACCGAGTTGCTGGCCGCCGCCCACCGGTTCGCCCCGCAGGTTCAGCTGGTCCTCGCGGCCGGCGCCCCCGACACCCCGGAGATCGCCGCGGAGGTCTCGGTGGCCGTCGACGAGCTGACCACCGAACGCGACGGGGTGTTCTGGCTACCGGAGATGCTGTCGACCGACCGGGTTCGCCAAATCCTGTCGGCGGCAACCGTGTTCGTCTGCCCGTCGGTGTATGAGCCGCTGGGCATCGTCAACCTCGAAGCGATGGCGTGCGAGACCGCGGTGGTCGCCTCCGACGTGGGGGGCATCCCCGAGGTGGTCGCCGACGGCGTCACCGGCACGTTGGTGCACTACGGCCCCGACGTCCCCGGTTATGCCGCACGGCTGGCCGATGCCGTCAACGCGCTGGTCGCCGATCCGGCCACCGCGCGCGAGTTCGGCCGCGCGGGCCGGCAGCGCTGCATCGAACGGTTCTCGTGGGCGCGCAGCGCCGCGGAGACCTTCCAGATTTACCGCACACTGTGCGGATAGCCGACGACGGGTGGAGGATCAGCCGGTGACGTTTTTGAGTTCGTCACCCAGGGCGGCCGCTTCGTCGGGGGTCAACTCGACGACGAGGCGACCGCCGCCCTCCAGCGGTACCCGCATCACGATGCCGCGCCCCTCCTTGGTCGCTTCCAGTGGACCGTCGCCGGTCCGGGGCTTCATAGCCGCCATCGAGTGCTCCCTCCAAGCTATGCCGGTTGATCCGCCGGACGCGGCCCCCACGGCCAACACGTCCGGCGGTCACGCGCCACTTTGTCCCTCCATTGTTCCCTATCGGGGTCGACGGGTGTTCAGGACCCGGCTCTAATGTGATCGGCATCGCTGCGGCGGCACCCAGCAGTCACGCAGATGGTCATCGACCATTCCGGTCGCCTGCATCAGCGCGTAGGCGGTGGTGGGCCCGACGAAACGGAACCCGCGGCGGCGCAGTTCGGTGGCCATGGCGGTCGATTCCGCGGTGCGCGCCGGGATCTCGGCGTGGGTCACCGGACGCCGGCGGCCGGGCGGCGGGGCGAACGACCACAGCAGCTCGGCCAGCTGCGCCGGCGAGTCGAGCGCGGCGACCAGGCGGGCGTTGTGGATGGTCGCGGCGATCTTGGCGCGGTTGCGCACGATGCCCGGATCGGCCAGCAGACGCTGCACGTCGGCGGCGGTGAACCCGGCGACCGACGCGACCCGGAAGCCGTCGAAGGCCCGGCGGAAGTTCTCCCGTTTCCGCAGGATCGTCAGCCACGACAGCCCACTTTGGAAGGCCTCCAGGCTCATCCGTTCAAACAGCGCGGTTCCGTCGCGCACCGGGCGGCCCCACTCCCGGTCGTGATAGTCGCGGTAGAGCTCAGCGCCGACCCCGCGCAGCCCGCTGGCCCAGTCGCACCGGATCAGGCCGTCGTCGGCCGGGCGGTGCGCCGCCGGCGGCGCGGTCACGACGGGGCCGGGCTGTCGCTACCGTCCTGCTCGGCGGGCGCAGCGGCCCCGGCTCCCCCGGCGTTCTCGGTCTGCCGGGCCTGCACGGCCGGGTCGTCGGCCTGCCCGGCCTGCACGGCGGCGAGTTGACCGCGCAGCAGGTCGAGTTCTTGGCCGAGCCGGTCGAGCACCCAGTCGACCTCGCTGGTTTTGTAGCCGCGCAGCACCTGGGTGAACTTGACCGCATCGACGTCGGCGCCGGTCACCCCGGAGGCGGGCAGCACGGTGGCGGTGGTTCCCGCCGGCAACGGCGGAAGGGGTTCGCTGCGGCCGAACAGCAGGCTGACCAGACCGAACAGCACGGCCGCCAGCAACACCAGCACCAGCGTGTAGAGCAGCACCAACGTCACGCCCTCGATAGTGCCCTATCGGCGCGGCGGGGCCGCAGAACGGGTCCTCAGCGCGGGCGCAGTGTGTTCATCGGGGGCCGGTCGTCCAACGACACCGGCGTCGGGCGGGCCAGATACCCGTGCTGGTTGGCGAGAAACTGGGTGAGTTCCCGCCCGGAGTCGGCGATCCCGCAGCGCGACAGCAACGTGGCGATGACCTGGCGGCTCATCGCGCCCAGGTCGGCCAGTGCCCGGTTGCGGTGGGCCCGCACGCCGAGATTGACCTGGGCGATCGCCTCCAGGCCGAGCCGGTCGTAGGTGTCGACCAGCAGCCCGATCTCCACCCCGTAGCCGGGGGCGAACGGCACCGAGGTCAACAGCTCCCGGCTGCCGGCGTATTCGCCGCCCAGCGGTTGCAGAACGCAGCTCAGCTCCGGGCGCAGCGCGGCCAGCAGCGGACGCGCCACCAGCTCGGTGACCCGGCCCCCGCCGTTGGCGTCCTCACCGCCGGCGACCTTCAACGGCCGGCGGTAGAAACTTTTCACCAGGTGGATGCCGTCGTCGAGCAGCAGCGGCGCCACCAGCCGGGGCACGAACATCGGGTCGGGGTCGATCAGATCGGAGTCGACGAACACGACGATGTCGCCCCCGGTGGCCGCCAGCGAGCGCCACAGCGCCTCGCCCTTGCCGGGCCGTGGCGCCATCTCCGGCAGTGCCTGCTCACGGGTGACCACCCGGGCCCCGGCGGCGATCGCGCGGATCTCGGTGTCGTCGGTGGATCCGGAGTCCAGCACGATCAGCTCGTCGACCAGCCCACCGACCACCGGGGTGATGCTGTCGATGACCGACTCGATGGTGGCTTCCTCGTTGAGCGCGGGCAGCACCACCGAGATCGTGCGTCCCGCCTTGGCGGCCTCCAGTTCGGCGATGGTCCACGTCGGCCGCCGCCAGCTGCGCCCGCCCAGCCAGGTGTCGCCGGGGCGGGTGGTGATCGGGCCGACGGCACCGACGCCGCCGTTGCCGGCGGCCAGGTCCGATGTCGTCATGCCAATCCCCTCACCGTGCGTGTCGGGGGGCGCTCACCGCCGATGGAGGCCACCATCTCCAACACCCGCCGGGTGGGCCCGACCTCGTGCACCCGGAACATCCGGGCACCGGCATCGGCGGCCAGTGCGGTGGCCGCCAAGGTGCCCTCCAGCCGTTCGTCCACGCCCACACCCAACGTCTCGCCGATGAAATCTTTGTTGCTCAGCGCCATCAGCACGGGCCACCCGGTTTTAACAAGGTCGCCTAGATGACGCAACAACGCTAACCCGTGGAACGTGTTCTTGCCGAAATCGTGGGTGGGGTCGATCAGCACCCGGTCGCGGCGCACCCCGGCGGCCACGGCGCGCTGCGCCGCCGCGGTGACCTCGGTGATCACCGCATCGACCACACCGCGGGTGCTGGTGCCGTAGCTGACCCGGAACGGTCGGGTGCGCGGCAGCGCGCCCCCGGTGTGCGAGCACACCAGCCCGACGCCGAACTCCGCGGCCACCGCCGGCAGCTGCGGATCGGCGCCGGCCCAGGTGTCGTTGATCAAGTCGGCACCGGCGGCGCAGGCCTGTTTGGCCACCTCGGAGCGCCAGGTGTCCACGCTGATCAGCTGATCGGGGTGCCGTGACCGCAACCATTCGATGAACGGCACCACCCGCGCGATCTCGGTGTCGGCGTCGACCACCTCGCCGGGCCCGGCCTTGACCCCGCCGACGTCGATGACGTCGGCGCCCTCGGCGATCGCCCGGTCGGCCGCCGACCGGGCGGCGTCGTCGGCGAAGGTCGCGCCCCGGTCGTAGAACGAGTCCGGGGTCCGGTTGACGATCGCCATGATCAGCGCCCGGTCCCCGGCGACCGGGCGCCCGCACAGCGTCGCCGGCACCGCGCTCTGCTCCCCGCTCACCTGCGCTAAACCGGCCGGGTGCCGGCCGCGACGTCCTCGGCGAACGCGGGGTAGAACGGCACGTAGCCGTCCGCGCGGCCGGCCAGCACGAACAGCGGATCGGTCACGTCCGGGCCGTAGGCCTGCTCCCGCAACTCGACCTTGCGGCTTTTGAAGGTGGTGGTGTGCGCCATGGTGTCGACCAGCCGCACGAACAGCGGCATCGCGTACGGCGGCAGCAGGTCGTAGACGACATCGGCCAGCGCCTTGCCGTCGAACTCGGCGCCGTCGCGCAGTTTCAGCGCGGCCATGCCGGCGCGACCGCCGGTGCGCGGGACCTCGACACCGAAGACCGCGCACTCCTCGACGGCGTCGTACTCGGTGAGCGCGCCCTCGACCTCGGTGGTGGCGACGTTCTCGCCCTTCCAGCGGAAGGTGTCACCGAGCCGGTCGGCGAACGCGGCGTGGGACATGCCCTGCGGGGTCATCAGGTCGCCGGTGTTGAACCAGCAGTCGCCGTCCTTGAACGCGTTGCGGACCAGCTTCTTCTCGGTGGCCTCCGGCTCGGTGTAGCCGTCGAACGGTGACAGCCGGTTCACCGGGCTGAGCAGCAGCCCCGGCTGCCCGCCGGTGACCCGGCGCACCCGGTGGTCGGGCCCGCGCACCGGCTCGCCGGTCTCGGGGTCGTAGTCGACGTAGGCCAGCGGCATCGGCGCGAACCCGGCGGTGCGCGGCAGGTTGAACATGTTGATGAACGCGGCGTTGCCTTCGCTGGCGCCGTAGAACTCGCAGATGCGCGGGATGGCGAACCGCTCGGCGAACTCGTCCCAGATCTCCGGGCGCAGACCATTGCCGCAGACGACGCGCACCTTGTGGGCCCGATCGGTCGGCTTGGGCGGTTGGTTGAGCAGGTAGCGGCAGATCTCCCCGATGTAGACGAAGGCGGTGGCGTCGGCGGCGATGACCCGATCCCAGAACCGCGACGCCGAGAACGACCGGTCCAGCGCCAGGGTCGCCCCGGAGACCAGCACCGACGACAGCGCCACCGTCAACGCGTTGTTGTGATACAGCGGCAGCGCGCAGTACAGGGTGTCGCCGCCGTGCAGCCGCAGGCCCAGTCCGCCGAACGCGGTGAGCGCCCGCAGCCAGCGCTGATGGCTCATCACGCTCGCCTTGGGGAAGCCGGTGGTGCCCGAGGTGAAGATGTAGAACGCGGGTTCGCCTGCCCGCACCGCGTTCACCGACGCGGGGTTGACCGGGGACTCGGTGGCGGCGGCGGCCACCAGCTCGTCGATGGTCAGCGGGTCGGGACCGGGCGCATCGCAGTCGGCGACGGCGCTGACCAGGTCGGTCTCGGTGACCAGCACCTTGGCGTCGAGCAGGCCGAGACTGTGGGCGAGCACCTCACCTTGCTGGTGGTAGTTGACCATCCCGGCGATCGCCCCGCATTTGGCCGCCGCCAACATCATCAGCACCGCGTTCGGCGAGTTGCGCAGCATGATCCCGACGACGTCGCCGCGGCCGGCGCCGCGGCCGGCGAGCACCGCGGCGTACCGGTTGACCGCGGCGTTGGCTTCGCCGTAGGTCAGCCGGGTGTCTTCGAACCGCAGGAAGACCCGGTCGCTGTAGCGCGCCGCCCGCTGCTGGAAGACCTTGCCGATCGAGGTCGCGGTGCCCGGCTGGGCGCGCAGCCCGGTCACCGCGGCCCGCAGCATCACCGGCACGTCGGGGACCAGCGCGGGAAGCCGCACCGCGATGTCGCGCAGCCGCACCGATGGCAGTGCGGCCGATTCGTGCTCGGACACGGTTGTTCCTCGTTTCGCTCTGTATCGCGCCGGCTGGTGGCCGCCCTGCCGTCAGCCTAATCCCGCGCGGCCCGGGCGCCGCAGGCCCTCAACGCCGCGTCCACGTCGTCGACGATCACCAGTTGGTCCAGGGCGTGTTTGGAGACGTAGCCGGCATCGACCAGCTCGGCCAGCCACCGCCAGAGCCCGGCGTAGTGTCCGGTCGGGTCGAGCACCACCACCGGTTTGTCGTGCATGCCCAGATAACCCGCGGTCCAGGCCTCGAAGAGCTCCTCGAGCGTGCCGATGCCGCCGGGCAGGGTGAGGAACGCGTCGGCGTGGTCCTCCATGAGTTGTTTGCGCTGGCGCATCGTCTCGGTGACGATCAGCTCGTCGGAGTCGACGTCGGCGACCTCCCGGTCGACGAGGGCGGCCGGGATCACCCCGACGGTGCGCCCGCCGCGGTCGCGCACCGCGGTGGCCAACGCCCCCATCGCCGAGACGTTGCCGCCACCCCACACCAGCGCCCAGCCCCGTTCGGCGATCGCGGTGCCGACCTGCGCGGCCAGCGTCAACAGCTCCGGGTGCGTCGGCCCGGACGCGCAGTAGACGCACACCATCCATTCCTCTGGCCATCGCACATCGGAAAGGCTAGCCGGGGGGTGCCCGGCACCGTAAACTCCGGCCGATGTCGATCCAGTGGAGGGTGCCCGAGCAGGCCGATGCGCTGGCCCGCCTCGACGCGGCGCTGGGCCGGCCGGACCGGCGGGGCGCGGTGCTGGTGGGCCCCGACGGGGTGGGCAAATCAACGTTGGCCCGCCGCGCCGCCGAGCGGCTCGACGAGCAGCAGCCCGCCACCGTGATCCGCTGGGTGACCGGCACCCCCACCGAGCGCGGTGTGCCGTTCGGCGCGTTCAGCCATCTCATCGACGTGGCCGACATCGGCAAGCCGGCCGCCCTGCTGCGCGCGGCGCGCGCCTCGTTGGTCGGGGCGGGCCGCGAACGCGACCTGCTGCTGGTCGTCGACGACGCGCACCTGTTGGACGTGCTCTCGGCCACCCTGGTGTATCAGCTGGCGCTGGCCGGGGCGGCGCGCATGGTGGTCAGCGCCCGCGCCGAACTGGCCGCGCCGGTCATCGCCGCCCTCTGGAGCGACCGGCTGCTGGAGCGCATCGAGGTCGCGCCGCCGCGGCCGGCCACCGCCGCCGCCGAGGCCGCCGAGGTCGACGCGTTCCTGGCCGAGTTGGCGCCGCAGGCCCGCGCGGTCCTGGATTACCTGGCGGTCACCGAACCGTTGGCGGTGGCCGATCTGACGACGCTGACCGGTCCCGACGCGGTGGCCGACGCCGAACGGTGCGGGGCGGCCGAGACCCGGGTGCGGGGCGGGCGCGGGCCCGACCCGGTCGTCTACACCGCCCATCCGCTCTTCGCCGAGCGGGCGCTGGCCGCCCTCGGCGGCACCGACGGCCCCGAGGCACGCGACCGGCGCACCGCGGTGGTGGCGCTGCTCAGCACCCGGGCCGACCCCCAGGTCAGCGACCGGCTGCGGCTGGCCGGGCTGGCGATCGCCAGTGACAGCCCACCGCCGCGTACCGAGACGGTGACCGCCGCCCAGCAGGCGCTGCGCCTCGGCGACCTGGGCTTGGCCGAGCGCCTGGCGGATGCGGCCCTCGACGCCGGTGCGGGTCTGCCGGCCCGGTTGGTGTTGGCGCAGGCGCTCGGCTACCGCGGCCGCGGCCGGGCCGCCGATGCGGTGCTGGCCGCCGTCGACCCGGCCACGCTGACCGAGGCCGAGGTGATCGCCTGGGCCCTGCCGCGGGCGGCCAACCAGTTCTTCATGCTCAGCGAGCCGGAGCGGGCCACGGCGTTTCTGCAGACCACCCGCGGGCGGGTCACCGGGGCGGCGGGCCGGATCACCCTGGATGCGTTGAGCGCCACGTTCGCGATGAACGCCGGCAACCTCGACCGTGCTGTCGCGGTGGCCGCCACGGTCCTCGACGCGCCCGACGCCGAGGACACCGCGGTGGCCTGGGCGGGCAGCGCCGCCGCGCTCTGCGCGGCACGGCAGGGCCGGTTCGGCGACGTCGGCGCGGCCGCCGGGCGCGCGCTGGCCGTCGAACACCCCGGGTTGCTGCGGTTCACCATCGGGCTGGCCGAGGTGACCACGCTGATCATGGCCGACGACCTCACCGCCGCCCGCGACCTGGCGCAACGGTTCACCGACTTCGCCGAGCTGCAGCAGCCCGGCCGCGCCATCGGCGAGGTGCTGTTGGCGACGGCGCTGATCGCCGCCGAGGAGTTCGCGGCGGCGGGCGCGCTGCTCGGGCCCGCCTCGGCGGCGCTGGAACCGACCGGCTACTCGTGGGGGCCGCTGTCGCTGATGTTGTTGGCCACCGCGCTGGCGCGCCGCGGCGACGTCGCCGGCGCCTCCAAGGCGCTCAGCCGCGCCGAGTCGCGCCACGGCACGAAATCGGCGTTGTTCACCCCCGAACTGGGGGTGGCGCGGGCGTGGCGGCGGGCCTGCATGCGCGACGGGCACGGCGCGATCGCCGCCGCCCGTGACGCGGCCCGCGCCGCCGAACGCGGCGGCCAGCTGGCGGTGGCGCTCGGCGCCTGGCGCACCGCGGCGCAGCTCGGCGACATCCACGCCCACGAGCCGTTGGCGCGGCTGGCGGCCCGGGTGGACTGCGCGGCCGGGCGGGCGGCGTTGGCCGAGGCCCAGGCGGTGGCCTCCGGTCAGCCGCCCAGGTAGCCGCGCAGCAGCGCGGTGACCGCGGTGATGGTGGCCACCGGTACCCGTTCGTCGCGGGCGTGGGCCAGGTTCGGGTCCCCCGGTCCGTAGTTGACCGCGGCCACCCCGCGGGCGGCGAAGCGCGCCACGTCGGTCCAGCCGTACTTCGCCCGGACCTGGCCGGCGGCCTCCACCAGCGACCGGGCGGCCGGTGCGGCCAGCCCGGGCAGGGCGCCGGCGGCCGCGTCGGTCTGTTCGATGCTCACGTCCAGACCGTCGAGGACGTCGTGGACGTGCGCCAGCGCCTGCTGCGGGGTGCGGTCCGGGGCGAACCGGTAGTTCAGCGTCACCGACGCGGCGTCGGGGATGACGTTGCCGGCCACCCCGCCGTCGATGCGCACCGCCGAGAGGCCCTCCCGGTAGGTGCAGCCGTCGATGTCGACGTGGCGCGGCCGATAGCCGGACAGCCGGTCGAGCACCGCGCCGAGCTTGTGGATGGCGTTGTCGCCCAGCCAGGACCGCGCCGAATGCGCGCGGGTTCCGCCGGCGCGCACCACCACCCGCAGGGTGCCCTGGCAGCCGGCCTCGATGTAGCCGTCGGTGGGCTCGCCCAACACCGCCAGGTCGGCGTCGAGCCAGTCGGGCAGTTCCCGTTCGATGCGGCCCAGCCCGTTGGCGCTGGCGTCGATCTCCTCGCAGTCATAGAGGACCAGCGTCAGATCGTGGGCGGGGGCGGCCACGGTGGCGGCCAGGTGCAAAAACACCGCCACCCCCGATTTCATGTCGGCGGTGCCGCAGCCGTACAGCAGCGCCCCGTCGCGGCGGCTGGGCAGATTGTCGGCGGCCGGCACGGTGTCGAGGTGACCGGCCAGCAGCACCCGGCTGGGCCGCCCCAACCGGGTGCGCGCCAGCACCGCGTCGCCGTTGCGCACGATCTCCCACCCGTCGGTCTGGGCGCGCAGCGCCGCCTCCACCTCGTCGGCGATGCGCCGCTCGTGTCGGGATTCGCTGGGAATATCGACCAGGGAGGCGGTCAGGTCGATGGGGTCGCCATGCAGATCGAGCACACCGGCAGCCTAGTGACCGGTGGCCTCTACCCCGACGCCGGTGGAGGTTCTACGGTCGGCGTAGCGGCGCGGCGAAAGGACACCGGTGGACAACAGCAGCGACGGCGAGGACGTGTTGGCCGAGGCCACCGCGGCGCTCACCGCCACGTTCGGTGACCGGCTGGCCGCGGTGTACGCCCTCGGCAGCCTCGCCCACGGCGGGTTCAGCCCGCTGGTCAGCGACGTCGACGTCGCCGCCATCCTCACCGATCCGCTCGCCGCGACCGACGCGGCGGCGGTGCACCGGGTGGGCGCCGCGCTGCGGGCCGGCGGATCGGCGCTGCACGAACGGGTCTCGCTGTTCTGGGGGTCACCGGCGTCGCTGCGCGACGGCACGGCCGCGGGCCGGTTTCCGCCGCTGGATCGGCTCTGCCTGTTCGAGCACGGCCGGCTGCTCGCCGGTGCCGAGATCCGTGCCGACCTGCCGCGGCCCGCCCGCGCGGAGTTGATCGTCGCCGGCGCGCAGTTCGCGCTCGACGTGCTGGCCGACCAGGTTGTCCAGTACGCCGCCGACCCGGCGGGGCTGCTGGCCGCCGGGGTGCGACGCGCCACCAAGGTGGTGCTGTTCCCGGCGCGGTTCCTGCTCACCGCCGAGACCGGCGAGGAGGGCACCAACGACGCCGCGGTGCGCCACTACCTGGACGGCCACAGCGGTCCGGCCGCCGATCTGGTGGCCGCGGCGTTTCAGTGGCGGACCACCGCCCCGAGCGGCCAGACGGCGACCGCGCTGCTTCACGCCGGGTTCGTCGCGCTCTACGACGACTATCTCGGCGATCACATCGCGCGGCTGACCGAGTTGGGGGAACCGGTCCTGGCCGAGCAGTTCGGTGGCTGGCGGCGGCGGCTGCGTGCCGCCGCCCCCGGCGCCACACCCGGCTATTAGCCCTCTGGGCTGGGCAGGTCGAGCTCGTCGGGACCGTCGGGCCGGTCGCGGCGCTGCAGGAGGGTGGGGCGGCGGGTGTCGACGGTCAGCCGGAAGATGTCGGCCCGGTTGTAGGTGCCGACGATGTCGTGGGCCTGTTTGGCGACGATCTCGCGCTGCAGGTCCAGCTCGGCGTGCAGGATTCCCGGCTCGGTCAGCGGCCCGGACACCAGCCGCCCGTCGGGCCCGAGGATCATCGCCGCCGGGGCGGTGGCGGTCAGCGCGGCCCGCAGGCGCTCGTCGTCACCGGCCACCGCGCCCAGCGCGGCCGCGTCGAGGGCGGTGGCGGCCACGACCACGAAGACCTTGCCCTCGAAGGCGTGGGCGGCCGCGCGCAGTTCGATGTTGCGCACCAGGTCGTAGTCGTAGTCCGCCGAGCGACCGTCGAACGGCCACGCCGGCGGGTAGCTGGCGATGTGGATGCGCTCGCCCTGCGCCAGCAGGGTGAACCGGGCCAGCGTGTTGGTGTTCTCCCCGCAGATCAACGCTCCGAGTCGCCAGCCGTCCAGCTCGACCGGGCACAGATCGTGGGCGTCGCCGTGCGACCACGTCAGGCGCTCGTACCAGGTGGCCACCAGTTTGCGGCGGTGGTTGATCAGGCGCCCGCGGCGATCGAAGATCAGGTTGGCGTTCCACAGTTGGCCCAGGCTGTCGGGGTTGCGTTCGTTGACCCCCACCGACAGCACCACCCGGTGTGCGCGGGCGATCGCGCCGAGTCGCTCGGTTTCAGGACCCGGCACCACCAGCGACGACGCCACCAGCTGTTCATGGAAACCGTGCTGGTCGATCGGCGCCAGCACCCCGTTCCAGATCGGGAACCCGGCGACGAAACTCTCCCCGCACACCACCAGCTGCGCCCCGCCGGCGGCCGCCTCGGCGACCAGGGTGTCGAGTTTGTCCAGCGTCGCCGGCAGGTCGAGGAAGACCGGGGCGGCCAGCACCGCCGCGACCCGCACCGACGGAAGCCCAGCCATACCGTCCATTGTTCCCCGGCGGGCGCCGGGGTGGGGCTGCGAGGGTGCGCGGCGGACAGTAGCCTGACCGGGGTGAGTGCAGCTTCGGGTATTGGGTTGGCGACACTGGCCGCGGACGGATCGGTTCTCGACGTCTGGTTTCCGGCACCGGAACTTCGCGAGGACGCCGACGGCGGCACCGCGCGGCTGTCGGCCGCGGAGGTGCCCGACGAGTTCGCGGCGCTGACCGGGCGCGACGAGGACCGGGGCACCGAGACGGTCGCGGTGCGCACCGGCGTCGGCGACCTGGGGGCCAAGGCCACCGACGCCTACGACGCCTACCTGCGGCTGCATCTGCTCTCCCACCGGTTGGTCACCCCGCACGGGCTCAACGCCGACGGACTGTTCGCGGTGTTGACCAACGTGGTCTGGACCAACCACGGGCCGTGCCCGGTCGACGGATTCGAGACGGTGCGTGCCCGGCTGCGCCGGCGCGGCCCGGTGACCGTCTACGGGGTGGACAAGTTCCCCCGCATGGTCGACTACGTGGTGCCGGCCGGGGTGCGCATCGCCGACGCCGACCGGGTGCGCCTCGGCGCGCACCTGGCGTCGGGCACCACGGTGATGCACGAGGGCTTCGTCAACTTCAACGCCGGCACCCTGGGGGCCTCCATGGTCGAGGGCCGCATCTCGGCCGGGGTGGTCGTCGGTGACGGCTCCGACGTCGGCGGCGGCGCCTCGATCATGGGCACCCTGTCCGGCGGCGGCACCCAGGTCATCTCGATCGGTCAGCGATGCCTTCTGGGCGCCAACGCCGGGCTGGGCATCTCCCTCGGCGACGACTGCGTGGTCGAAGCCGGCCTGTATGTCACCGCCGGCACCAAGGTGGCGCTGCCCGACGGCACGACGGTGAAGGCCCGCGAACTCTCCGGGGCGAACAATCTACTGTTTCGCCGCAACTCGGTCTCCGGTGCGGTGGAGGCGGTCTCCCGGGACGGGCAGGGCATCGCGCTCAACGAGGCCCTGCACGCCAACTGACCGACCGGGGCGGGTCAGCCCAGGTCGGCTTCGCTGATCGTGCTGCTGTCCTTGCCGACGGTCTTGCAGAACGCCCCCACCGAGACCTGCACGGCCGAGACCTCCAGGTTGGAGCCCTCCTCGGACTTGCGGTCCTGGATCATCTTCTCCACCGCGTCGCGCTGCTTGTCGTCCTCCAGGCCGTTGTATTCCTTGCAGGTGGTGTCCCCGCCCTTGTTGATCACCCCGGCGGAGCACCCCGAAAGCAGGAAAGCCAGCGCGGTGAAGGCGGTGACGATGGTCAGCCCGAGTCGTTTCATGCTGCGGATGCCCCTCTCAGTTCCACCGGACCGTCCGGTGTTCGGGTGTGTGGTTCCCCGTTGCGGATTAGCCTAACCACAGCCGCGCGGCGCCGGGTCAGCTCTCGGTGATCAATTCCTTTTTCAACACCTTGCCCATCGCGTTGCGGGGCAGTGCGTCGACCAGCCGCACCTCGCGGGGGCGTTTGTGTGCCGACAGTTGCTCGGCGACCAACCCGATCAGCTCCTCGGCGGAGGCCGCGCCGACGACGAACGCCACGATCCGCTGGCCCAGATCCGCATCGGGCAGACCGACGACCGCGGCTTCGGCCACGCCGGGGTGGCCGAGCAGCACCGTCTCGATCTCGCCGGCGCCGACCCGAAAGCCCCCGGTTTTGATCAGGTCCACCGATTCGCGCCCGACGATGCGGTGCATGCCGACGTCGTCGATGACGGCCACGTCGCCGGTGCGGTACCAGCGGTCGGCGTCGAACGCCTCGGCGGTGGCCTCGGGCCGGTTGAGGTAGCCGTCGAACAGCGTGGGGGCGCGCACCTGCAGCCGGCCGATGGTCTCTCCGTCGTGCGGGACGGCCGCGTCGGTCTCGTCGACCAGCCGGGTCGTGACCCCGTCGAGGGGCAACCCCACCCAGCCGGCGCGCCGCTCCCCCGCCACCCGGGTGGAGAGCGTGATCAACGACTCGGTGCTGCCGTAGCGTTCGATCGGCTGGTGGCCGGTGAGCGCGGCGAGCCCGTCGAAGACCGGCACCGGCAGCGGCGCGGAGCCGCTGACCAGCAGCCGTGCCGCGCTCAGCGTGCCCGCCGCGGCCGGCTCGGCGATGATCCGCGACCACACGGTGGGCACCCCGAAATACAGGCTGCCGCCGTGGCCGGCGGCCTCGGCGTAGGCCGCGGGGGTGGGTCTGCCGGTGTGGATGAAGCGGTTGCCGACCCGCAGCGACCCCAGCAGCCCCAACACCAGGCCGTGCACGTGGAACAGCGGCAGCCCGTGCACCAGAACGTCCTCGGGGCCCCACTGCCACGCGGCGGCGAGCGCGTCGAGGTCGGCGGCGATGGCCCGGCGGGTCACCGGCACCCCCTTGGGCAGCCCGGTGGTGCCGGAGGTGTAGATGATCAGCGCCGTGGCCTCCGCGGGCGGTTCCGGGTAGCGGTGAAACGACCGTGCGTAGCGGCGCACCGGGATCTGCGGCAGGCCCCCGTCGTCGTCGGGGGCGGCGCCGAGCCAGGTCTGGGCGGCCGAATCGGCGAGCATGTGGGCGCGTTCGGTGGCGCCGGCATCCGGGGGCACCGGCACCACCGGCACTCCGGCGAGCAGCCCGCCGGCGACTGCGAGCACGGTCGACACGGTGGGGGTGGCCAGCACCGCGACCCGGGAGAGCCCCCCGACCCGTTCGGCGACCGCGGTGGCCGCGCCGATCAGGTCGCTGCGGCTCAGCGTGGCGCCGTCGATGCGGACGGCGTCGGCGAGATCGGGCCCGGTGTCGGGATTCAGCGAGGTCAACAGCACGAACCTGAGGCTACCGGCGGTGTCGGTTATGGTGGCGATCGGCGAACGAGGGTGATCACCGGCACACCCCCGGCAGCCGGCCCCGATGCTAAAATCAAGGATCGCTGTCCGCTAAATACGTTGGCGACCTGCAGGTGTCACGTATCGTCACGCGGTTGAAGGAGGCTATCCGAGTGGACCAGGACCGCACCGGACAGCAGCCGGATCGCCAGGCGCGCTGGCCACGCAACCGGCAGCGCGACCGGGTACTGGGCCTGGTCCGCGAGTACAACGGCGCGGTGGACGTCACCACCCTGGCGCAGCGCACCGGTCTGCACGTGACCACGATCCGTTTCCATCTCGACGGGCTGTGCTCCGCGGGACTGGTCGCGCGCACCCGGATCAACCGCCAAGGCGTGGGCCGACCCCGCACCGGGTATGTGGCGGTGCAGGGGCGCATGGACTACCGCAGCGTGGTGGAGGTGCTGGCGATGGAGCTCGGTGACACCGTCGCCGAGCGCCGCCAGAAGGCGCAGCGCGCGGGCCGCCGGTGGGCGGCGCGCATCCTCACCGAGACCCCCGAGGCCGACGGCGCCGCCAGCGACGACGAGGACCGGTTGGAGTCGCAGACCGCGTTGGCGACCACGGTGTTCGAGCGGATGGGCTTCGCCCCCGACCCGGACACCTCGACCACCGCTGCGGATGTTCCGAGCACCGGGCGGGCCGCCCGCCAGCGCACCATCCGGTTGCGTGGTTGCCCGGTGCGTGAGCTGGCGCTGGAGTATCCGGAGGTCAGCTGCGGGATCCATCTGGGGTTGCTGCAGGGGCTGGCCGACGCCGATCCGGGCTCCGCACCCGAACGCTGCGCCGCCTCCTCGCTGCAGGTGGAGCTGGAGCCGTTCGTCACCCCGGAACTCTGTGTCGCCAAGGTGTTCTGCAATGACTGACCCGGCCGGCACCACCGACATCACCGACCGCGCCGATGTGGAGGCCCTGCTGCGCCGCTTCTACGGCCAGGTCCTCGTCGACGACGTGCTCGGGGTGCCGTTCACACAGGTCCGTGAGGTCAGCGGCCTGGACTCCCACATCCCGTTGATGGCCGACTTCTGGGAGACGGTGCTGTTTCACGCCGGGCTGTATCGCGGTAGCCCGCTGCCGGCGCACCTGGCTGTGCACGATCGCACCCCGCTGGCCGGTCAGCATTTCGTGCGCTGGCTGTCCACCTGGGTGGCGACCATCGACGCGATGTACCGCGGGCCGATGGCGCGCCGGGCGAAAACCGAGGCGGCCCGCATCGCCTGGGCCATGCACCGGAAGCTGACCGGCGTCAACGCCGACGAGCTCGACGCGCTGGTCGCGACGACGCGCCGCTGACGGCCAGCTCACGGCTCTAGTCGGCGGTCTTGACCCCGAGGTGGCTGTGCGGCGGGTGGCCGGCGCCGATGTACGCCTCGGCCCGCATCCGCTCGATCATGTGCGGGTAGTGCAGCTCGAAGGCTGGGCGCTCGGAGCGGATCCGCGGCAGCTCGGTGAAGTTGTGCCGCGGCGGCGGGCAACTGGTCGCCCACTCCAGCGAACAGCCGTAGCCCCACGGGTCGTCGACGGTGACGACCTCGCCGTAGCGCCAGCTTTTGAACACGTTCCACACGAACGGCAGCATCGAGACCGCCAGGATCAGTGCGCCGGTCGTCGAGACGATGTTCAGCGGCTGGTAGCCGTCGATGTCGAGGTAGTCGGCGTAGCGGCGCGGCATGCCCTCGTTGCCCAGCCAGTGCTGCACCAAAAACGTGGTGTGGAACCCGATGAAGGTCAACCAGAAGTGCAGCTTGCCCAGCCGCTCATCGAGCAGCCGCCCGGTCATCTTGGGGAACCAGAAATAGATCCCGGCGAACGTGGCGAACACGATCGTGCCGAACAGCACGTAGTGGAAGTGCGCCACCAGGAAGTAGGTGTCGGTGACGTGGAAGTCGATCGGCGGGCTGGCCAGCATCACCCCGGAGAGCCCACCGGCCAGGAACGTCACGGCGAAGCCGACCGAGAACAGCATCGGGGTCTCGAACGTCAGTTGGCCCTTCCACATGGTGCCGATCCAGTTGAAGAACTTGATCCCGGTCGGCACCGCGATCATGTAGCTCAGCAGCGAGAAGAACGGCAGCAGCACCGCGCCGGTGGCGAACATGTGGTGCGCCCACACCGCGGTGGACAGCCCCGCGATCGCCATCGTCGCGTAGACCATCATGGTGTAGCCGAACACCGGTTTGCGGCTGAACACCGGGAAGATCTCGGTGACGATGCCGAAGAACGGCAACGCCACGATGTAGACCTCGGGGTGGCCGAAGAACCAGAACAGGTGCTGCCACAGGATCACCCCGCCGTTGGCCGGGTCGTAGACGTGCCCGCCGAGGTGACGGTCGAAGGCCAGCCCGAGCAGCGCGGCGGTCAACAACGGGAACACGATGAGCACCATGATCATCGTGATGAGGATGTTCCAGGTGAAGATCGGCATCCGGAACATGGTCATGCCCGGCGCGCGCATGCACACCACGGTGGTGATCATGTTGACCGCACCGAGGATGGTGCCCAGCCCGGCCACCGCCAGCCCGGTGATCCACAGGTCCGCGCCGGCGCCCGGTGAGTGCAGCGCGTTGGAGAGCGGGGTGTAGCCGGTCCAGCCGAATTCGGCGGCGCCGCCGGGGGTGATGAACCCGCTGACGGTGATCAGCGCGCCGAACAGATACAGCCAGTAGCTGAACGCGTTGAGCCGCGGGAACGCCACGTCGGGGGCGCCGATCTGCAACGGCAGCACCATGTTGGCGAAGCCGAACACCACCGGGGTGGCGTACAGCAGCAGCATGATCGTGCCGTGCATGGTGAACAGCTGGTTGTACTGCTCGTTGGAGAGGAACTGCAGCCCCGGCGCCGCCAACTCCAGGCGCATGAACAGCGCCATCAGCCCGCCGATGAGGAAGAAGCTGAACGTGGTGATCACATACATGATCCCGAGCAGCTTCGGGTCGGTGGTGGTGATCGCCTTGTAGAGCAACGTGCCACGCGCCCCGGTGCGCGGCGGATAGGGCCGCACCGGCGTCGGTTCGGTGGTGCTGGGCTCGCGGGTGCGGTCAGCGAAGGTCGTCACACCATCACCCGTACCCCGTTTTGCGGATTGCCATGCAACATTCCACCGGCACCTTCCGTCGGGGCGGCAGTGAGGCGGCGCGGTGCACTGCCTTATACCGAACTATAGTACGTTAAATCTGGCCTTCCGGGCGATCGTCGTCGTGGCCAACGCTTTTCCAGCCTCGCACCGATAGAGGGGGTGTGGTGACCGGTCCACGTCGAACCAGTCCCAGCCGCGCGACGTCCACGCCGGCGATCGCCGGGATCGGCGAACGCGTCGCCGCGCGCCGCATCGACCTGCGGCTGACCCAACAATCCTTGGCCGAACTCGCCGGCGTGTCCCGCTCCAGCGTGCAGGCGGTCGAATACGGTGCCGGCTCGGTGAAACTGGAGTTGGTCGTCGCGATCACCAGCGTGCTCGGGCTCAACCTCGAGGTGTCGGCGCGCTGAGCCGCCGGGATCGGCCGGTTTCGCCGCGTGATCGCTTACGGTGACTCCACCGGCGGTCCCGCCGAGCCGAACCGGACCACGGCGGCCCACGAGAATCCAGGGAGTCAGCGTTGAGGCGGGCATCTTCTGCGCGTGCAGCGGCGCTGGGGGCCGCGGCGATCATTCTCGCGGGCTGCACCGGCCCCACCGCCGCGACCCCGCTCGCGATGACCCCGGTGGCCACCTCCGAGGCGCCCGCCGATCCGGCCGTCACCCTGCTGGCCGGCCTCGCGGTCAAGGGCCGGGCCCCCAAAACCGGCTACGACCGGGAGTTGTTCGGTCAGGCCTGGAGTGATGACGTGACCGTGGCCGGCGGGCACAACGGCTGCGACACCCGCAACGACATCCTGCGCCGCGATCTCGCCGACACCGAGCTCAAACCGGGCACCGACGGCTGCGTCGTGCTGCGCGGGGTCCTCCACGACCCCTACACCGGCACCGTGATCGACTTTCAGCGCGGCCGCGGCACCTCCGCACAGGTGCAGATCGACCATGTGGTCGCCCTCTCCGACGCCTGGCAGAAGGGCGCCGGGCAGTGGGACGCGGCCACCCGGCGCGACTTCGCCAACGATCCACTCAACCTGCAGGCCACCTCCGGGCCGATCAACGAGCAGAAGGGTGACGGCGACGCCGCGACCTGGCTACCCCCGAACAAGGCCTACCGGTGCGCCTATGTATCCCGGATCGTCCAGGTGAAAGCCGATTACGGACTCTGGGTCACCCAGGCCGAACACGACGCGATCGCCCGGATCCTCACCGACGACTGCCCGGACCCGCCCGCCGCGCCGGCCCCGATCCCGGCGCCGGTCGCACCGCCGCTGCCCCCACCGGTGGACGGCGCGGCGGTGTATTTCCCGAACTGCGCGGCAGCGCAGGAGGCCGGGGCCGCCCCGCTGTATGCCGGCAGCCCGGGCTATCGCCCCGAACTCGACGGTGACCGCGACGGCGTCGCCTGCGAATAACCGGAACATCGGAACCTGTTTGGGTGCCGCGGCTTGGGCTCATCGACCCGGGGGCGGTCAGCTGTGCGCGCTGACCTTCTCGGCGATCGCGCCGAGGAAGTCGCGCACCACCATCGAGCCGCCGTCGAGCTGGCACACCCACACCCGGATCACCACGTTGTCGCGGGACGACAGTCCCTCTTGGCACATCCCGTTGGTCGCGCCCTGCGGAACCCGGGTCGTCGAGATGATGCCGTCGGCGTCGGCGACCGGGCCGATCGTCCACATCGTGTCCGGGGCGTCGGTGTCCTTGGCGGCGCGGGTGTTGACGGTGCGGTTGGCGCACTTCTTCCAGATCTCGGCGGCATGGGCGACGTAGCTCGAGGCGTCGTCGGCACGCGGAAACGACACCACCGTCTGACCGACGTCCCACCGCCAGTCCCCGGGGTTGTCTTTCAGTGCCTGCCAGCGGATGGCGGTGTAGCCGCTGCCGGCGTAGTCGGCCTGCCCGTTGACCATCACCACGCTGTCGCAGTCCTTGTCGACGATCGTGTCGTTCCACATGCTGTGCTCGTCGTTGACCACCGTCATCGGCGGGACACCGATCGCGCTGCTCAATTCGGCGGGGCTCAGCAGCAGGTCGCTGAGCGCCGACACCGGCACGGCGCCGGCCGGGGCGATCGATCCCGGGGTGCTCGACGCACTGGTCGGGCCGGTGCTCACCGCGGGGTTGCCCGGCGGCGTCGTCGTCGAGTCTTGCGCCGTGGCACCGGAGTGCCCGGACTCGCGGGCCACCAGAAGCACACCGATCACCGCGGCGATCGCCACCAGCACCCCGGTCAGCGCCAGCGCCACCGTCCGGATCCGGCCCGGTCGCGGCGATCCCGGCGGGCCGGGAAACGCCGGCGCCCCGGCGAACTGCTGCGGCTGCGGCTGCGGCGGCGCGGCCGGGTGCGGTGGCGCCCACACCGGGCCGGCGGGGCGTGCCGACGGCGCCGGGGGTGCCCCGGAGCGCAGCGCCGCGTCGGCGGCGGCGGCCAACTCCACCCCGCTGGCGTAACGCTGGGCGGGGTCTTTGGCCAACGCCTTGATCAGCACCGCATCCAGGGCGGGCGGAAGCCACGGTGCCACCGCGGTGATCCGCGGCGGCGGGGACTGCAGGTGCGCCATGATCACCGACGCCTGCGAGCCGGTCCCCTCGAACGGTGAGCGCCCGGTCAGCAGCCGGAACAGCGTGCACCCCAACGAATACAGATCGGCGCGCCCGTCGACCTGCCCGCCGGCGATCACCTCGGGGGCCGCGTAGGACACCGTCGCCATCACCCCGGCTGTGCCGGTCAGGCCGACGTCGTCGAGCGCCCGTGCGATCCCGAAGTCGCCCAGTAAGGCCCGTTCTTCGTCGCCGTCGCCTCCGGTGAGCAAGATGTTCGCCGGTTTCACGTCGCGGTGGATCACCCCGCGCCGGCGCGCGTAGTCCAGCGCCCGGCCGACGTCACCGACGATGCGGACCGCGCGCTGCGGGTTCATCTGCCCCGCCCGCATCGCCTGATCGGCGTTGGCCCCGTCGACGAACTGCATGGCGATCCAGAGCTGGCCGTCGGCCGTGGTGCCGCGCCGATAGATCGACACGATGTTGGGGTGGTCGAGTTGGGAGGCGACGTCGGCCTCGCGGATGAACCGCGCCCGGAAGCTGTCATCGCTGGACAGCCCGGCGGAGAGCACCTTCAGCGCGTCGCGGCGGGGCAGCTCCGGGTTGGCCACCAGGTACACCGCACCCATGCCGCCGACGCCGAGCACCCGCTCGACCCGGTAGCCCGCGATGACGGCGCCGACGCCCAGCACGTGCTATCCCCTCACCTTTCGACCCTGCACACAGTGAACATACCGGTGGGCCGCACCGGCCGCGGGCGGAAATTTCGGCCGTGCGCGGCCGCTCAACGCGCCGTCAGCCGCGTCACCGCCGCGTCGATCCGCTCGTCGGTGGCGGTCAGCGCGACCCGCACGTGGTTGGTCCCGTCGGGACCGTAGAACTCCCCGGGTGCGACCAGGATGCCGCGGTCGGCCAGCCCGTCGACCGTGGTGCGCCCGGGCTCACCGCGGGTGGCCCACAGGTACAGCCCCGCCTCGGAGTGATCGACGGTGAACCCCGCCGCGCGCAGCGCGCCCAGCAGCGCGGCGCGCCGGCGGGCGTAGCGCTGCCGTTGGGCGCGCTCGTGCTCGTCGTCGTCGAGGGCGGCGACCATCGCGGCCTGCACCGGGGTGGGGACCATCATTCCGGCGTGCCGGCGCACCGCGAGCAGCTCGGTGACCAGTGCCGGGTCCCCGGCGACGAAACCGGCGCGGTAGCCGGCCAGTGAGGACGTCTTCGACAGCGAATGCACCGCCAGCAGCCCGGCGTGGTCGCCGTCGCTCACCGCCGGGTGCAGCACCGAGACCGGTTCGCGGTCCCAGCCCAGCCCCAGATAACACTCGTCGGAGACCACCACCGCCCCGCAGTCGCGCGCCCAGCCGACGAGCTCACGCAGCCGTGCGGCCTCCAGCACCCGCCCGGTGGGGTTGCTCGGGGAGTTCAGGTACAGCAGCGCCGCCGGGGTGCCCGGCGCGTCGGCGCGCAGCACCGCGCTGCCGGCCAGCCGGGCGCCGACCTCGTAGGTCGGGTAGGCCAGCTCCGGGACCACCACCGTGTCCGTGGCGCCGAACCCGAGCAGGGTGGGCAGCCAGGCGATGAGTTCTTTGCTGCCGATCACCGGCAGCACCGCGGACTCAGGCAGATCGGTGACGCCGTAACGGCGGGCCAGCGCGGTGCGCATCGCGTCGCGCAGCGCGGCGGTGCCCGCGGTGGTCGGGTAGCCCGGTTGGTCGCCGGCCGCGGCCAGCGCCGCGCGGATCACCGGGGCGACCGCGTCGACCGGGGTGCCGACCGAGAGGTCGACGATGCCGTCGGGGTGCGCCCTGGCGGTCGCGGCGGCCTCGGCCAGGGTGTCCCACGGGAACACCGGCAGCGACGCCGACACCGCCCGGCGTCGGGTGCCCCCGCTCAGTCGTCTCCGCCCTGGGGCGGCAGATCCTTGATCTGCGGGGGGTCGTGCTCGACCATGCCGACCTTCGCCGCACCGCCGGGTGAGCCCAGTTCCTCGAAGAAGTCGGCGTTGAGGCCGATGTACTGCTCGAACTCCTCGGGCAGGTCGTCCTCGTAGGCGATCGCCTCGACCGGGCAGACCGGCTCGCAGGCGCCGCAGTCCACACACTCGTCGGGGTGGATGTAGAGCATCCGGTTGCCCTCGTAGATGCAGTCGACGGGACACTCCTCGACGCAGGACTTGTCTTTGACGTCGACGCAAGGTTCAGCGATCACGTACGTCACGAAGGTCTCCTCCATCCGCGGGTCACGATGCAGCCGCTCACACTATCGGATGGCCGGAGGCGCGGTTACCAGCCACTCCAATCTGCACACACACCGATCCGGTGCCACGCTCTGTCCCCGCTCCCGACCCTACTATGCACATTACTGCAGTGCACTCAGTTGCATAGGCGCCTGGCGCGACGTACCCTGCTCCGGTGGCGTTGCCC
The DNA here is from genome assembly GCF_022370835.2 of Mycolicibacillus parakoreensis. The sequence goes on along the minus strand of NZ_CP092365.1, from coordinate 935,906 downwards.
CATGCGATCCTGGTGTCGCTGTGTGAGCAGGCCGGTTCGGGTTATGAACTGGCCCGCCGCTTCGACCGGTCCATCGGCTTTTTCTGGACCGCCACCCACCAGCAGATCTATCGGACGTTGCGGGTGATGGAGAACGACGGCTGGGTGCAGGCGCGGACGGTGATCCAGCGGGGCCGCCCGGACAAGAAGGTCTACACCGTCGCCGAGCCGGGCCGCGCCGAGCTGGCCCGCTGGATCGCCGAGCCACTGGTCGGGCGCGGCAGCGCGCTCACCGATGCCCGCACCCGCGACATCGCGGTGAAGTTGCGCGGGGCGGCCTACGGCGATGTCGCCGCGCTGCGCGACCAGATCGTGGCGCTGCGCGCCGAACGCGCCGCGCTGCTGGAGACCTACCGGGGTTTTCAGTCCACCCAGTTCCCCCAGCCCGCCACCCTGACCGGCACCCCGCTGCACCAGTACCTGGTGCTGCGCGGCGGGATCCGCGCTGAGCAGAGCGCGATCGGCTGGCTCGACGAGGTCACCGCGGCCCTCGACGCCCCCGCCGCCACCCCCGACACCGCAGAGGAGACGCCATGACCCGCGCCGAGACCGCCGGCGGCGAGCCGGATTTCCCCCATCTGCTCTCCCCGCTGGATCTGGGGTTCACCACCCTGCGCAACCGGGTGGTGATGGGCTCGATGCACACCGGGCTGGAGGACCGCGCCCACGACATCGACCGGCTGGCCGAGTATTTCGCCACCCGCGCGCGTGGCGGGGTCGGGCTGATCATCACCGGCGGGTATGCCCCCAACCGGGTGGGCTGGCTGCTGCCGTTCGGCTCGCAGCTGATCTCGCGAGCCGAGGCGCGCCGGCACCGCCGCATCACCGCCGCCGTCCACGACGGCGGCGCCAAGATCCTGCTGCAGGTGCTGCACGCCGGGCGCTACTCCTATCACCCGTTGTCGATGAGCGCCTCGGCGATCAAATCCCCGATCACACCGTTTCGCCCGCGGCGGTTCTCGGACAAGGCGGTGCAGAGCACCATCGCCGACTTCGTGCGCTGCGCCCGGCTGGCCCGCGAGGCCGGCTACGACGGGGTGGAGATCATGGGCAGCGAGGGCTATCTGATCAACCAGTTCCTGGCGCCGCGGACCAACACCCGCACCGACGACTGGGGTGGTAGCCCGGCCAAGCGGCGCCGCTTCGCCGTCGAGATCGTCCGGCGCACCCGCGCCGCCGTCGGCGACGATTTCATCGTCTGCTACCGGATGTCGATGGCCGACTACGTCGAGGACGGTCAGACCTTCGAGGAGATCCTGGCGTTGGCCACCGAGATCGAGGCCGCCGGCGCCACCCTGATCAACTCCGGGTTCGGCTGGCACGAGGCGCGGGTTCCCACCATCGTCACCTCGGTGCCCAACAGCGCGTTCGTGGACTTGAGCGCCGAGGTCGCCAAACAGGTCACGATCCCGGTGGTGGCCTCCAACCGGATCAACATGCCGCAGGCCGCCGAGCAGATCCTGGCCAGCAGTGGCGTGCAGCTGATCTCGATGGCCCGCCCGATGCTCGCCGACCCCGACTGGGTGGCCAAAACGCAGGCCGGCCGCACCGAGGAGATCAACACCTGCATCTCGTGCAACCAGGCGTGCCTGGATCACGCCTTCGCCAACAAGAAGGTGTCGTGCCTGGTCAACCCGCAGGCCGGTCATGAGACGACGCTGCTGTTGACCCCGACGCACCGTGCCCGCTCGGTGGCGGTGGTCGGCGCGGGCCCGGCCGGGCTGGCCACCGCCGTCAACGCGGCGCGACGCGGCCATCGGGTGACGTTGTTCGAGGCCAACGAGTTCATCGGCGGCCAGTTCGATCTGGCGCGACGCATCCCGGGCAAAGAGGAGTTCGCCGAGACCATCCGCTACTACACCACGATGCTGGCGCGCTACGCGGTCACCGTGCACCTGGGCACCCGCGCGCACGCCGCCGACCTCGCCGCATTCGACGAGGTGGTGCTCGCGACCGGGGTGACCCCGCGCATCCCGCAGATCCGCGGCATCGACCACCCGATGGTGATGAACTACGCCGAGGCGATCACCGGGGCGCGTCCGGTCGGGTCGGCGGTGGCGGTCATCGGCGCCGGCGGGATCGGCTTCGACGTCAGCGAACTGCTGGTCACCGACTCCTCGCCGACGCTGGATCTGGACGAGTGGAAGGCCGAGTGGGGCGTCAGCGACGCGGTCACCGCCCGCGGCGGGCTGACCACCCCCGCGCCCGGCGCCCCTGCCCGCGAGGTGTATCTGCTGCAGCGCACCGAGGGCCGGCAGGGCACCCGACTGGGCAAGACCAGCGGCTGGGTGCACCGGGCGTCACTGAAAGCCAAACGGGTCCACCAACTCTCCGATGTGCACTATGACCGCATCGACGATGAGGGCCTGCACATCAGCTTCGGCAAGCACCGTCAACGTCCCCGGGTGCTGGCCGTCGACAACGTGGTGGTCTGCGCCGGCCAGGAGCCGGTGCGCGATCTCGACGACGCGCTGCGCGGGCGCGGCATCACCGCCCACGTCATCGGTGGCGCGGCCCTGGCGGTCGAGTTGGACGCCAAACGCGCCATCAAACAGGGCACCGAGCTGGCCGCGAAACTCTAACCGCCGGCGCTCAACTCGTCGGCGAGCATCCGCAGCTCGGGATGTTCGTCCGGGCCGATCACGATCGGCATGTCGGGGCGGGCGGCCAGCGGCTCGTAGGTGGTGGTGCGCTGGCGGGCCGTGCGCCCGATGCCCTCGGCGATCGAGCTCAGCTCCGCCACCGTTTTGGCCGAGCCGTGCTCGGAGCCGGCCATCCGCGAGATCGTCTCCTCCATCAGGGTGCCGCCCAGGTCGTTGGCGCCGCCGCGCAGCATCACCCGGGTGTGCGCCACCCCGAGTTTGACCCAGCTGGTCTGGATGTGCCGGATGCGTCCGTGCAGCATGATGCGGGCCAGCGCGTGCACCGCCCGGTTGTCGCGATGGCTGGGTCCGGGGCGTGCGGCACCGGCCAGATACAGCGGTGAGCTCTGGTGCACGAACGGCAACGGCACGAACTCGGTGAACCCACCGGTGCGGTCCTGGATGTCACGGAGCACGTTCAGATGCGCCACCCAGTGGTGCGGCTGGTCGACGTGGCCGTACATCATCGTCGAGCTCGACGGCAGCCCCACCTCGTGGGCGGTGGTGACGACCTCCGCCCACATCGAGGCGGGCAGTTTGCCCTTGGTGAGCACCCAGCGCACCTCGTCGTCGAGGATCTCCGCGGCGGTGCCCGGGATGCTGCCCAGCCCGGCCTCGCGCAGGCTGGTCAGCCATTCACGGATCGACAACCCGCTTTTGGTGACGCCGTTGGTGATCTCCATCGGCGAGAACGCGTGCACGTGCAGCGCCGGCACCCGCTCCTTGACCGCGCGCACCAGATCGGCGTAGCCGGTCACCGGCAGCTGCGGGTCGATGCCGCCTTGCATGCACACCTCGGTGGCCCCGGCGACGTGAGCCTGCCACGCCCGGTCGGCCACGTCGTCGGTGGAGAGCGAGAACGCATCGGCGTCGCCCTTGCGCTGAGCGAACGCGCAGAACCGGCAGCCGACGTAGCAGATGTTGGTGAAGTTGATGTTGCGGTTGATGACGTAGGTGACGTCGTCGCCGACGGTGTCGCGGCGCAGCGCGTCGGCGAGCGCGGCGACCGCGTCGAGGGCCGCGCCGTCGGCGGTGGCCAGCGCCAGGTACTCGTCGTCGCTGCAGCCGGCGGGGTCGCGTTCGGCCGAACGCAGCGCGGAGAGCACATCGGTGTCGATGCGCTCCGGGGCGCGGGCAGCCAGTTCGGTGACGTGGTCGCGAATCGAATCCCAGTCCCCGAACGCCGAATTCAGGTCACTGCGGGTGTCGGTGTTGCGCCCCACGGTGTCGATCGCGGTGTTGAGGTCGACGCGCCCCGACGAGATCGCCTCGTCGGGCTCCTGCCAGGGCCGGCCGACCGGGGTGACGTCGCGGGCCAGCCCGGTCTGAGGGTCGGCCAGTGCGGCGACGTGCCCACCGACCCGCGGGTCGATCCAGGCCGCTCCGGCCAGCACGTACGGCGGCTGCGCGGTGAGCCGCTCGACCAGGTCGTAGCCGGCGTCGGCGGTCACCACCGACAGCTCGTCGAGGGCGGGCCAGGGGCGCTCGGGGTTGACGTGGTCAGGGGTCAGCGGAGAGACCCCGCCCCAGTCGTCGACACCGGCGCCGATCAGCGCCAGACATTCGCTGTGTGACACCAGGTTCGGAGGGGCCTGTACACGCATCTTGGGACCGAGCACCAGGCGGGCGACCGCGATCGCGGCCAGGAACTCGTCGATGTCGGCGTCGGGGGAGGCGGCCATCGCGGTGTGCTGTTTGGCCCGGAAGTTCTGCACGATCACTTCCTGAATGTGGCCGAACTCCTTGGCCACCTTGCGGATCGCGTGCAGCGTCTCGGCACGTTCGGTGAAGGTCTCCCCGATGCCGACCAGCAGGCCGGTGGTGAACGGGATCGACAGCCGACCGGCGTCGGTGAGGGTGCGCAGCCGCACCTGCGGGTCCTTGTCGGGGCTGCCGTAGTGGGCCAGGCCCTTGGTCTCGAACAGCCGACGGGAGGTGGTCTCGAGCATCATGCCCATCGACGGGGCCACCGGTTTGAGCAGCGACAACTCCGACCAGCTCATCACGCCCGGGTTCAGGTGCGGCAGCAGGCCGGTCTCCTCGAGCACCCGGATCGCCATCGCCCGCACGTAGGTCAACGTGGAGTCGTAGCCGCGTTCCTCCAGCCATTGGCGCGCCTCGGGCCAGCGGGTCTCGGGGCGGTCACCGAGGGTGAAAAGCGCTTCTTTGCAGCCCAATTCGGCACCCTCGCGGGCGACGGCGAGGATCTCGTCGGGCTCCATGTACATGCCCTTGCCCTGCGCGCGCAGCTTGCCCGGCACGGTGACGAAGGTGCAGTAGTGGCAGGTGTCGCGGCACAGGTGGGTGACCGGGATGAACACCTTGCGCGAATAGCTGATCGGCAGCGCCCCGGTGGCCCCGCGCAGCCCGGCGGAGGTCAGCCCGGCGTCACGGACCCGGGCCGCGGCGGCGCACAGCTCGCGCAGGTCATCGCCGCGGGCGGTCAGCGCGACGGCGGCCTCGTCGACGTTGAGCACCGCGCCGTCGCGGGCGCGGCGCAGCACCCGGCGCATCGCCGACGCACTTGGTTGGGCGGGCACCGCCGGATCGGGTGCACCGCGGTCGGGGGTTACCGCCACGTCCGGGTAACCCAGGTCCGTTCGCGATTCATTCCGCGCACCTCTTCACTCTCCATCACCCCGTGCGCTGTTCATCTGTTCACACTATCCCCGCCGCGACCGGGGCCGCCGAGCCCGGGGCCGACGCGCGCGCCCAAGCGCCCCGCCACGGCCCCCAGACTGATAATTTCTCAGATGATGTGTGCAGGGCGTGTGAAGGAGGGGCGATGACCGCGACAACCCGAAGGACCGCCCCGGCGGGGCTCGCGCTGCTCGGTGCGACGGTGGTCGCGCTGCCGGTCGCCGCGGCTCCGGTGACCCCGGCCCCGGCCTGGTCGATCCCGTCGATCGAGTTGACGGGGTCGGCGGCGCTGGATCTGGTCGACAGTGTCTCAGGGTGGCTGGCCCCGACGTTGGCCTCGGTGCTCGACACCCTGCCCGCTGCTCCGGACATCGGGGAGACGATCAGCATCGCCGCCTCAGCAACAGGTAATTTCCTGGCCCCGGTGGCTGAGGGGATCCAAGCGATCTACGACGGTGTCGAACCCTGGGTGCAGTACGGCGCCAACCTGTTGTCATGGGGCGTCGGCTGGGTTCCGTTCATCGGGCTGCTGGCCCCACAGATCAATATCTTCTACGACCTCGGCGAGTCCATCGTTAGGACTCTTCTGTTCAACAGCACTGATTTCCTCGCCGGCCTGGTCGGATTCGGCGAGGGCCTGAGCAACATCGCCAGCGCGACCGCAGAAGCGATCCACACCTTCATCACCGCTGAGATCGACTGGATCCTGCCGCCGCTGCCCCCGATCGGGCTGGCCGCCACCATGCTGCCGGATCTGGCCACCGCGCTCGGACCGGACCTGACCACGGTGCTGGCCCCCGGCGCCGATCTGGGGGCCGGGGCGCTCTCAGGCGTGGCCGGCGACCTGGCCGCTCACCTGAGCCAGCTGTTGTTGGGCCTGCTCGCCTGACTCCAGCAGCATCTCCAGGTGGCGGCGTCGGCGCCACAGCACCCAGCCGGGCGGCACCGTGCCCAGGATGATCAGCAGCAGCACCCCGTAGCCCATCAGCCCGCGGCCCCCGAAGATGGTGTCGTCGGCGGGGCCGCCGAAGGTCATCGCGGCCACCGCCAACAGCCAGGCCCACAGCGGCAGCGCGGCGGTGCGCGGGGAGATCGTCCAATGCTTGGCCGCCCAGACCAGCGCGGCGTTGACCAGACCGCTGAACAGCGCGCTGATCGGGAACGGGACCGCCCCGATGTAGGACGGCAGGAACAGCGCCGCGGCGACCGCGGAGAGGGCGCCGTCGGCGGTCAGCAAGGTCAAGACGACGAACCGGGTGACCGGTCTCGCCGTGATGGTGTCAGTGGTCGGTTCGGTGTGCTGCGCCGGTGCCGTCAAGTCGGAATGCTGTCGAGCAAACCGACGAGCGAACCCACCACCCACTGGAAGTCGTCGGTCCGCACCTGCCAACGCTCCAGGTTCGGATCCAGATCGGGGTCCATACCTCTGCCTTCCCGAGTGCTCTGCGTGTTGCCTGCGGGCAGAATGTTACCCCGTCGCCGGGCCGGTGAGGTCGACTCCGGCCAACAGATCGGTCTCCCAGCCGCGGGCGTCGCGCTGCCCGGCGCTGCCGGCGACCAGAATGTAGTGTTCGGCGGCGCTCAGCGGCCACGCGAAGCGGTTCGACAGCGCGAACGCCCGCCCGGTGGGCCCGACCTGCACCTGGGTGGCGTGGGCGCGCAGCGCCGCAGTCTTCGCCGCCAGCGCGTGGGGGTCCTCGATGACCGCGTCGATCTGCTCATCGGGATAGCCGAGACTGAGTTCGGCGTCGGGGTCGTGGGTCCAGTCGCGCTCCAGGTCCGCCGGTGTCAGCGCCTGCAGCCCGGCGCGGATGGCGCGCGACGCGCTGACCGTCCAGTACAGCTTGGGCACCCACCACGGCTCACCGGCGTGCTCGGTGCCGCCGGCGGCGGTGACCGCCGCGGTGGTCAGGGTGTGGGTGTGGATGTGGTCGGGGTGCCCGTAGCCGCCGCGCGGGTCGTAAGTGACCACGACGTGCGGGCGCAGCGCGCGGATGATCGCCACCAGCGCGCCGATCGCCTCGCGCTGGTCGGCGTCGATGAACCGTTGATGCCGCCGCGCCGGGGTGCCGGTCATGCCCGAGTCCCGCCAGCGGCCCGCCCCGCCGAGAAACATCGGCGGTTCAGCACCCAGGGCACCCAGCGCGGCAGTGAGCTCGGCGATGCGGTACCCGCCGAGCTGATCGGCCGAATCGACGGCCAGCCGGGCGTAGCGCTCCCCGATGACCTCGCCCTCCTCGCCGAGGGTGCAGGTGAGCACCTGCACCCTCGCCCCCCGCGCGGCGTAGTGGGCGATGGTCGCCCCGGTGGTGATGGTCTCGTCGTCGGGGTGGGCGTGGACGAACAGCAGGCGGGGTTGGGCGGACGTGACCATCGCTCAATGATTACCCAAATACCGGCGGGCAATACCGACGACGGTCAAGGCTGGTCCGCATCAACTGCGTTCCGGGCTTACGTCAGAAGCCAAGGAGCGCCTGAATAAGGCCGGCCAGGTCGGCCAACATCATGTAACCGTTACCCAGGAACCCTTCGAGACCACCAACGACGCCATCATTGAAGGCCACGCCGGTGACGTCGATCGTGGTCAACAGAGTGCTGGTGATCTCCGAGGACTGGAAGTCAGCTCCGAGGAGACCTAAAAATCCTTGCTGACCAGCGTCGAGCAGCATATTGAACGTGTTGAAGCCGCGGTTGACGACGCCGTTGAGAATGCTGTCTGCGCTCTTATAAATGACGTCATCCGGGTTGTAGATCTTGGAGACCGCCTCGAACAGAGGCGCGATCAGCCTCTCCAAGCCGAGTTCACCGGCTTTGAGCGCTCCGTTGAAATCTTTCACGAAATCGACGAGCCCCCCGTTGAAGCCGACCAGCCCGTTTTGGAGGCCGTCCATGAGGTTGTCGGTAGGGAACCCGGTGACATTGGCGAATGCCTGCAAAGCCTGCCCGAACATGCCCTCGACACCGCCAATTGCCCCGGTGTCGAAAACGTGGTTGGTGGTATTGTTCAGGCCAACGAGCAGGCTATTCGTGATCCCCGCGCCAGCGTTTTCGCCACCAACGCCCGAGGCGAACTCCGCCCCCAACACACCCAATAGTGAGTTTTGTACACCCCCCAGGCCCATGTTGAAGACATTGAAAAGACGGTTCGGAACACCGTTGAGGATGCTGTCAGCGTCCGTATAACCGAGGAAGTCGAAGTCGAATAGTGGTGAGATCAGCTTCTCGAAACCGACCTCCGCGTCCACCAAACCCTGGTTGACGTCCAACAGCCCGGGATAGAGGAACTCATTGAAGCTGATCATCCAGTCTTCGAGGGTGTCAGCGAAGCCCACCAGCTGGATATCGGGCACATCGACCACCGGCGCGGCGGGCAGCACCGGGGTGGCGGCGATCATGCCGGCGGTCGCCAGGGCGACTCCGGCGGTGATGGCGGGGCGGGCCGACAGCTCCATGATGAACTCCTCGTCTGGTCGCCGCGATCCGTACTGGCGGCGACGTCAATTACTGACCGTACTTAGGTTCTTCCTGTGAAACAAGTAAGTGGAGGATGGTGTTTTCACCACGCCGCGAGATGTCGGTCCTCGCCGGTAAAATCCCAGGTTGAACCGTAACTTCAGTTATGGAGAGCGCGGCGGCGACGCCGCCCGAGGGATGCCCCGGACCGCAACACCGGCACCGGTCGGCGCGCCGGATTCAGCAAATGCCCAGCCGGCTACGGCGCGGTCTTCACCCACTGCCCGGCGTTGCCGACGATGCCCACCGGCACCGCCCCGGACAGCTCCACGCCGTCCACGCTGGGCCCGGCGGCCACGATCGTGGTGTCCTGCAGGATCGGCAGCACCGTGGCCATGCTCCACAGCTTCGGCTCGACCGCCTTGAGCACCTCGTCGATGGTCTTGCTGCCGTCGAGGGCGGCGTCGATGTTGGCCTGCACACCGGGGTCGCAGATGCCGGTGAGGTTCGACGGCGCCTGGATCAGGGTGCCGGACTGTTCACTCGGCGGCGCGGTGTCACTCGGCGACGACGGGGCCGAGGTGCTCGACGGCACCGGGGTGCTGCTCGGGGTCGGGGTGGGGCTCGCCTCACCCTCCGGCGCGGTCGGCACCGGCGTGGCCTGCAGTGCGGTGCAGCCGTAGCGGGAGGCCAGCAGGGTCGCCAGGTCCCCGCCGGTGCGCCGCCACCCGACGATGGCGTCGACCTTGTTGTTCAGCAGCGCATCGCCGTAGAGCTGCACCGGGTCGAGCGCCTGCACGGTGGCGGCGATCCCGACGTTGCGCAACTGGTCGGCGACGGTGTTGGCCACCGCCACCGAGGTGGGGTCGTTGGCGGCCACCCCGATCGCCAACGTGAGCTGTTCGCCGTTTTTGCTGACCCGCCCGCGGGTGAGCACCGACGCCGGCCGCGGCGGGTGGGCACCCGGCGGCGACGGCGGCGTGCTGGGATCCTCCTCGATGCGGTAGCCCGCCGCGGTGAGCAGTTCCAGGGCCTCGGCGTCGGTCATCGGCGGCGGCGCGGTGGGCACATAGCCCGGGTCGCTGGGGGCGCGCACCTGGGCGCGATCCAGCGTGACGGCGTTCTCGCTGCCCGCGCCGACCGCGGCGAGCAGGTCCACGTCGAGCAGCCCCAGCAGCGCCTTGCGCACCTGCACGTCGCGCAGCGCCGGGGTGTGGGCGCGCAGCGTCAACGCCATCACCCGCGGCGTGACGATGCGGCCGGTGCGCACCTCGGGGATCGCCGAGAGCTGGGCGAACGCGGCGGACCCGCCGTGCACCTGGGCGACCTGGGTGTCGCTGTTGCGGATGGAGTCCGCCAGGGCGGCCGGCGAGCCGGCGCGGCGGAACAGGATCAGATCGGGTTTGGCCGGCGGCCCCCAGTAGCGGTCGTTGCGGGCCAGCAGGATCACGTCACGTTGCGGGTCGATGTTCTCCACCCGGAACTGCCCGCCGGTGACCGGCAGGGCGCGGGCCAGCCCAGCGGCGAACCCGCCCGGCACGTCCTTGACGATGTGGGCCGGCAGCAGGTTGTCGAACAGTTCCCGCCAGGCCGGATACGGCTGGGCGAAGGTCACCACCGCCAGCTTGCCGCCCTCCAGCGACTGCACCCCGGTGATCAGGTCGTAGCCGGCCGGATCGACGACGCCGGGGTGGCTGACCATCTGCCGCCACAGGTACCAGAAGTCGTCGGCGGCGATCGGGGCGTTGTCGGTCCAGGAGGCCTCCGGGCGGATCCGGTAGGTCACGGTGAACGGCTTGTGGTTGGTGACCTCCGCCGACACCAGCAGCGTCGGGTCCATCTCCCACCGCGACCCGGTCGGCGAGTCGGCGTCTTGGATCGGCCGGTGCGCACTGGGCAGCACCAGCGCGCTGACCGCGGCGTTGACCGGCGAGAGATCGGAGAGCAGGTGCGGGTTGAAGCCCGGACCGATCCAGTCGATCGCCATGATGATCTGGGTGACCCGCGCCGCCGGCGGCGGCGGACCCTGCGGGGTCTCGGTGCTCTGCGGCGCCGGCGGCGGGTTGACCATGCACCCGGCCAGGGTCACCAGCACCACCGACGTCAGGGCCGCGACCACCTGGTAAGGCCTGCGACCGGGTCTTGACACGTCCCTCAGGCTATCGGGCGCCCGTGCGGGGCGCGAAAATCGCCGCCGACGGTCCGGCCGACCCGGCCGACCTGACCCGCCCATCAGCGCATCGACACCGTCAGCCGCGGGCCTTGGCGCGGGACCGGGCACGGGCGCGCGCGGTGCCGGACAGCTCGACCTTGCGCACCCGCACCACCTCGGGGGTGACCTCGACGCACTCGTCGGCCGCGCAGAACTCCATCGCCTTCTCGAGGTCGAGGTCGATCGGTTTGGCCAGGGTCTCGATGACGTCGGCGGTCGAGGACCGCATGTTGGTCAGCTTCTTCTCCCTGGTGACGTTGATGTCGAGGTCCTCGGCGCGCGGGTTGATCCCGACGACCATGCCCTCGTAGGTGTCCTGGCCGGGTTCGACGAAGAACTGCCCGCGGTCGGCGAGCTGGATCAGCGCGAACGGGGTGATCGACCCGGCCCGGTCGCTGACCAGCGACCCGCTGTGGCGGGCCCGGATCTCCCCCGCCCACGGGTGGTAGCCGTCGAAGACCGCGTTGGCGATGCCGGTGCCGCGGGTCTCGGTGAGGAAGTCGGTGCGCCAGCCGATCAGCCCGCGGCTGGGGATGGTGAACTCCATGCGCACCCAGCCGGTGGTGTGGTTGACCATCTCGAGCATGCGGCCCTTACGGGCGGCGGCCAGCTGGGTGATCGCCCCGACGAACTCCTCCGGGCAGTCCACGGTGAGGTGCTCGAACGGCTCGTGCAGGGTGCCGTCGATGGTGCGGGTCACCACCTGCGGTTTGCCGACGGTCAGCTCGAAGCCCTCCCGCCGCATCTGCTCGACGAGCACCGCCAGGGCCAGCTCGCCGCGGCCCTGCACCTCCCAGGCGTCCGGGCGGCCGATGTCGACCACCCGGATCGAGACGTTGCCGACCAGCTCGGCGTCCAGCCGCCCGCGCACCATGCGGGCGGTGAGCTTGTGTCCGGAGACCCGCCCGGCCAGCGGGGAGGTGTTGGTGCCGATCGTCACCGAGATCGCCGGCTGGTCGACGGTGATCCGCGGCAGCGACTCCGGGGCGCCCGGATCGGCGAGCGTGTCGCCGATCATGATCTCGGGGATCCCGGCGACCGCGACGATGTCGCCGGCGACGGCCTCGTCGGTGGAGGTGCGCTCCACGCCCTCGGTGACCAGCAGTTCGGTGATCTTGGCGCTGGTGACCACCGGCTCGCCGTCGACCTCGCGCAGCCAGGCCACCTGCTGGCCCTTGCGGATGCGCCCGTTGGCGATGCGGATCAGCGCCAACCGGCCCAGAAAGCTGGAGGCGTCCAGGTTGGTGACCAGCGCCTGCAGCGGCGCCTCGGGATCCCCCGACGGGGCGGGCACGTGCTCTGAGAGCACCGCGAAGAGCGGATCGAGGTTGGCGTCGGGATTGTCCGCGTCGGGGATCTGCCCGTTCTCCGGGGCGGTGGTGCTGGCCACCCCGGCGCGCCCGGACGCGTACAGCGTCGGCAGCCCCAGGGCGTGCTCGGCGGCCTGCTGCGCGGCGTCGTCGAGGTCGGCGGCCACATCGAGCAGCAGGTCGTGGCTGGCCTCGACGACCTCGGTGATCCGGGCGTCGGCCCGGTCGGTCTTGTTGACCACCAGGATCACCGGCAGGTGCGCGGCCAGCGCCTTGCGCAGCACAAACCGAGTCTGCGGCAGCGGCCCCTCGGAGGAGTCGACCAGCAGCAGCACCCCGTCGACCATCGCCAGGCCGCGCTCCACCTCGCCGCCGAAGTCGGCGTGGCCGGGGGTGTCGATGACGTTGATGACGGTGACCGAGCCGTCGCGGTGGTGGCGGTGCACCGCGGTGTTCTTGGCCAGGATCGTGATGCCCTTTTCCCGCTCCAGGTCGCCGGAGTCCATCACCCGCTCGGTGGCCTCACCGCGTTCGACCAGCGCGCCGGACTGTCGCAACATGGCGTCGACCAGGGTGGTTTTACCGTGGTCGACGTGGGCGACGATGGCGACGTTGCGGAACTGCACCGGACGATTCTGCCAGCGCCGACCGGGGATCACGAAACCGAGAGCGCCCGCGGTGACGCAGTTCTCACCGGCGGAGACGACCGGGCCGGTGGCCTGTGCGTTGGCTGGGACCGCCGGCCGCGCTGGCGGGACCCGGGCGACACCTGGCAGATTAGGCGGCAACCGGGTACCAACGAGCCGAGCGACCGCGGCCCGCGCCGCGGTCGCGCTGGGAATGGAGTGCACTGTTTCGGTGAGCACCTCCGAGCCGGCCGATCTGCTGGTGATCTTCGGGATCACCGGCGATCTGGCACGCAAGATGACCTTCCGGGCGCTGTACCGGCTGGAGCGCCGCAAGCTGTTGGACTGCCCGATCCTGGGGGTGGCCTCCGACGACATCGGCACCGCGGAACTGGTGTCGCAGGCCCGGGAGGCGATCACCGCCACCGGTGAGGACCTCGACGACGCCGTGTTCGCGCGCCTCGCCGAGCGGCTGTCCTACCTGTCCGGCGACGTCACCGACGACGCGCTCTACCACCGGCTGGCCCAAAAGATGGGCCAGGCCCGCCGGCCGCTGTTCTACCTGGAGATGCCGCCGTCGCTGTTCGGCCCGATCGTGGAGCACCTGGGCGCCGCCGGGCTGGTGGACCGGGCGCGGGTGGCGGTGGAGAAACCGTTCGGCCACGACTTGGCGTCGGCACGCGAACTCAACGCCCGGCTGCACCGGGTGCTCGCCGAGGAGCAGATCCTGCGGGTGGATCACTTCCTGGGCAAGGAGCCGGTGATCGAACTGGAGTATCTGCGCTTCGCCAACCTGGCGCTCGCCGAGATCTGGGACCGGCGCAGCGTGTCGGCGGTGCAGATCACCATGGCCGAGGATTTCGGGGTCGAGGACCGCGGCAGTTTCTACGACGCGGTGGGGGCGCTGCGCGACGTGGTGCAAAACCACCTGCTGCAGGTGTTGGCGCTGGTAGCGATGGAACCGCCCACCAGCGCCGACGGTGATGAGTTGCGGGACAAGAAGGTCGAGGTGTTCCGTGCCATCCCGCCGATCGACGTCGCCCACTACGTGCGCGGACAGTACGACGGCTACGCCGACGTGCCCGGGGTGGCCGACGGGTCGCAGACCGAGACGTTCACCGCGCTGCGCCTGGAGATCGACAACTGGCGCTGGGCGGGGGTGCCGGTCTTCCTGCGCGCCGGCAAGGCGCTGCCCGAGCGGGTCACCGAGGTGCGACTCGTGTTGCGCCGCACCCCCCGACTGGCGTTTCTGCCGCATCCCACCCGGGTGGCGCCCAACCAGATCGTGCTGCGCATCGACCCCGACCCGGGTCTGCAGGTGCAGCTCTCCGCGCTGGCCGGCGACACCCTGCGCCCGGTCCCGCTTCAGAGCCTCTTCTCCGAGCAGCTCGGCGAACCGCTGCGGCCCTACGAGCGGCTGCTGCACAACGCCCTCACCGGCGACCGGGCGCTGTTCGCCCGCCAGGACGCGGTCGAGGAGACCTGGCGGATCGTGCAACCGCTGCTCGATGCGCCGCCGCCGGTGCACCGCTATCCGCGGGGCTCCTGGGGGCCGCCGGCGGCGGGCGATCTGCTGCACGGCCACCTCGGCTGGCAGCCGCCGTGGCTTTAGTCGCCACCGCGGGGGTGGCGAGGACCGGCCCGTCGGGGCGTGACGAAGGAGGACAGGATGCAGTTGGGGATGATCGGTCTGGGCCGGATGGGCGCCAACCTGGTGCGCCGGGTGATGCGCGCCGGACACGAGTGCGTCGTCTACGACCGCAACGTCGACGCGGTGCACGATCTCGCTGCCGAGGGGGCGCTGGGCGCGGACTCGGTCGGTGATCTCAAGGCGAAACTGTCTGCACCCCGGGCGGTCTGGGTGATGGTGCCCGCCGGGTCGGTCACCGACTCGGTCATCGACGAGCTGGCCGCCACCCTCGACGCCGGCGACATCGTCATCGACGGCGGCAACTCCTACTACCGCGACGACATCCGGCACGCCGAGCAGTTGCGTGAGCGCGGCATCCACCTGCTCGACTGCGGCACCAGCGGCGGGGTGTGGGGACTGGAGCGCGGCTACAGCCTGATGGTCGGCGGCGACGCCGAGGCGTTCGGCACCGTCGAGCCGGTCTTCGCCGCGCTGGCCCCCGGTGTGCAGGCCGCCGAGCGCACCCCCGGGCGCGACGGGGACGCCACCCCCGCCGAGCACGGCTACCTGCACTGTGGGCCCACCGGTGCCGGGCACTTCGTCAAGATGGTGCACAACGGCATCGAGTACGGGATGATGGCCGCGATCTCTGAAGGCCTGAACATCTTGCACCGCGCCGACATCGGCGCCACCCGCGCAGCCAGCGGCGATGCCGAGACCGCCCCGATGACCAACCCGGAGTTCTACCGTTACGACCTGGATCTGCCGGCGATCGCCGAGGTGTGGCGCCGCGGCAGCGTGATCGGCTCCTGGCTGGTCGATCTCACCGCGGCCGCCCTGGTCGAGTCGCCGGACCTCGACGCCTTCGCCGGGCGGGTCTCCGACTCCGGGGAGGGCCGCTGGACGGCGATCGCCGCCATCGAGGAGGGTGTGCCCGCACCGGTGATCACCGCCGCGCTGGGTTCGCGGTTCTCCTCCCGCGACCTCGACGAGTTCGCCGACAAGGCACTCTCGGCGATGCGCAAACAGTTCGGCGGGCACGACGAGAAACCGGCAGCCGGGCTGTGAGATCGATTGCCCGGCCAGGTCGATGCGTGGCGGCGGGCATGGTCGCGGCGACGGCGCTGGCCGGCTCGACCGGGTGCGCTCCGGGCGCCGGGGCGCAGACCGTGGTGGTCTACGCCGCCGCGTCACTGCGCCCGACGTTCACCGAGATCGCGGATCGCTTCGAGACCGAACATCGCGGCGCCCAGGTGGATTTCGACTTCGCCAGCGCGGCGGATCTGGCGACCCAGATCACCCAGGGGGCGGCCGCCGATGTGTTCGCCTCCGCCGACTCCGCACAGATGGACAAGGTCGTCGATGGCGGGCTCATCGAGGACGGCCCGATCGATTTCGCGACCAACACGTTGGTGATCATCACCGCACCGGGCAATCCGCACCGGGTCGGCTCGTTCGCCGATCTGACCAAACCCGGCCTGGCGGTGGTGACCAGTCCCCCGCCGATGCCGTGCGGGGTGGCCATCCAACGCGTCGAGAAGGCCACCGGAATCCGGTTGAACCCGGTCAGTGAGGAGCCCGACGTCGAGGACGTGGTGAACAAGGTCACCACCGGCCAGGCCGACGCCGGGCTGGTCAACGTCACCGACGCGATCGCCGCCGGCGACAAGGTCACCACGGTGAAGTTTCCCGAGGCTGTCGAGGCGGTCAACACCTACCCGATCGCCACAGTGCGCGGCGCCAATAAGCCGGAGTTGGCGCGCGCCTTCGTCGACGCGGTAACCGGTGAGGCGGGCCAGAAGACCCTCGCCGCCGCCGGCTTCGGGCGTCCGTGACCGGTCCGATCTACCCCTACCCGGTCGAACCCGCACCGCCGGTCGCACCGGGAATCGGACGCGCCGGGTTCGCCGTGGTCCTGGTCGCGGTGGTGCTGATGAGCGCTCCGGTCGCTCTGCTGCCGCACCCAGCCGTGGCAACGTGGGCCAGCCTCGCCATGATCCCGGCCGGGATGGTGCTGCTGGTGTACGGGCGGGGCCGCCGCCACGCCGACCGGACCATCACCGGGTGTGCGCTGGTGACCGTCGGCCTCGGCTTCGTCGTGATGTTCGTCTATGCGCTGGCGCTGACGGTGTTGGGCCTGCTGGCGGGACTGTGGGCCATGGCCTTCAGCAACGCCCCGGACACTGGGACCGGTGGCTTCCTGGCCGCGTTCAATGCCGTCATCGCCCCGACCCTGTTGATCGAGCACAGGGCCGTGCTCTTCTTCGTCGCGTTCGCGGCGGCCGGGCTGATCCTGATGGCCGTCCCGGTGCTGCGGTCTGCCAGTGTCGCGTTGGCCCGAGGACTGGGCCTGCTCGGTGTCGGACTCTGCGCGGTCGTGCTGGTGATGGTGCTGGTACCGCAGCATGGCTCTCCCCCAGCCGACATCACCGTCGTACTGCTCAGCGCCGCCCCGGGGGTTGTGCTGATCGTGCTGGCCGGGCTCGTGTGGTGGCGAGCGCGTCGGCTCGGCTACCAGCCGCGCCGCGGGGGTGCGGCGCCGCGCACCGTCCCGTCGGGTGCGGGCTCGCGGCTGCGGTAGACGATGTAGGGGCGGAACAGGTAGGCCACCGGCGCGCTGAACGCGTGCACCAACCGGGTGAACGGCCACATCGCGATCAGCAGCAGCGCGATCGTGACGTGCACCTGGAAATACAACGGCGCCTGGATCATCAGATCCCCGCGCGGATCGAACTCGTAGATCGACCGGAACCACACCGAGACATTCTGCCGGTAGTCGTGCACCTCGCCGTAGCGGGTGGTCCCCATCAGGGTGCAGGCCATCCCCGCCACCAGGGCGCACACCAACACCACATACATCACCTTGTCGCTGCCGGTGGTGGCCTTGCGCACCGGAAGGTAGGTCCACCGCCGGTAGATCAGCAGACCGATCCCCACCAGGGTGGCGATCCCGGCCGGCAACCCCAGGGCCAGGGCCTGAATGTGGTACATGTGATCGGAGAGCCCGAACTTCTCGGTCACCCACTCGGGCACCATCAACCCGATGACGTGGCCCATGATCACCACCAGGCTGCCGAAGTGGAACATCGGGCTGCCGATCTGCAACAGCCTCGATTCGTAGAGCTGCGACGACCGGGAGGTCCAGCCGAACTGGTCGTGACGGTAGCGCCACCAGCTGGCGACCACCGCGATGGTCAGTGCGACATAGGGGGCGACGTCCCAGTAGATCTGGGCAAGATTCGGAGCAGCCACGTCAACCTCCCTCACGGGGCGGAACGGTCAGCGAGAAGGGGTGCAGACCCACCGACTCGGTCGGCGGGCCGGCCTCCACCAACTCGCGCGCCCGCTGCACCTGCTGGTCGGTGACCGCGGGAAGGGTCGCGGCCACCGCGGCGATGGTGTGGGTGTACGGCGATCCGGCAGCGGCCAGTGCCGTGGCGAGCACGTCGATGGGCATCCGGTTGGCGACCAGCAGCCGGCGTCCGGCCTCGGCGTCGACGGTGGCGGCGAACTCCAGCACCACCGGCAGGTAGTCGGGGCCCTCCTTGCGGGGCGGCTCCACCCCGGCGCGCCGGTAGGCGGTGGAGAACGCCAACATCGCCATCCCCCGGTTGCGGGTGTCCCCGGCGGTCCAATAGGTCAGGTACAGGGTGGCGCGACGGCGCATGTCGAAGGTGTCGACGTAGTCGGTGGCCGCGGTGATCGGGTCGGCGGCGCGCAGCGCGCTCAGGGTGCGGCGCAACAACTCCGCCGGTTTGCCGTCGAGGTGCTCCAGCAGACTCGCCACGGTGTCGAGCCGTTCGGCGTGCTGCTCGTCGGGATAGGCCAACAACAGCGAGGCGGCCTGCCAGACCGCCCGGTCGCGCAGCGTCGAGCGTTTGGCGCGGGCCAGCAACCTCATGACGACTCCCGGTTCGGGAACATCCCCGGCGGGATGCCGTCTCCGTTCCAGGTGAGCAGGTCCACCCGACCGGTGCCGTCGCCGTGGTCACCGCGGTCCTTGAGCAGATGGAAACTCTCCGCGGAGACCACCGATCCCGACGAGCCCGATTCGTACATGCCGGGGCCCCCGTCGGTGTCCAGCGAACAGCCCAGGTGCTCCAGGTCGTGGGCCTGTGCCTGGTAGGCCGTCGGAATGACGTAGCGCTCATCGTATTTCGCGATCGCCAACAGCCGGTACATCTGGTACATCTGCTCTTCGGTCATTCCGACCGACGCCGGGATGTGCGGCTGGGTTTCGCGGCCCAGGTTGATGTCGCGCATGTAGGAGCGCATTCCCGCCAGTCGACGCAGCACGTTCTCGATGACCGCGGTGTCCCCGGCGGAGAACAACTCCGCCAGGTACTCCACGGGGATGCGCAGCGCGTCGAGAGCGCCGAACAGGTTGCCCAGATCCTCTCCGTCGTGGCCGCCGCGGCTGACCGCGTCGACCACCGGCGACAGCGGCGGCACGTACCAGACCATCGGCATGGTCCGGTACTCCGGGTGCAGCGGTAGCGCCACCTTGTAGGTGTTGATCAGCGCGTAGATCGGGGAACGCTGTGCGGCGTCGATCCACTCCTCGGAGATGCCTTCGGCGCGTGCCCCGGCGATCACCTGCGGGTCGTTCGGATCCAGGAACACCCCGCACTGCGCCTCGTAGAGGTGCTTGTCGTCTTCGACCGAGGCCGCCTCCAGCACCCGGTCGGCGTCGTAGAGGACCAACCCGATGTAGCGCAACCGCCCCACGCAGGTCTCGCTGCAGATCGTCGGCAGCCCCACCTCGATACGCGGATAACAGAACGTGCACTTCTCGGCCTTGCCGGTCTTGTGGTTGAAATACACCTTCTTGTAGGGACATCCCGACACGCACATCCGCCAGCCCCGGCATTTGTCCTGGTCGACGAGCACGATGCCGTCCTCTTCGCGTTTGTACATCGCCCCCGACGGGCAGGACGCCACACACGACGGGTTGAGGCAGTGCTCGCAGATGCGCGGCAGGTAGAACATGAAGGTCTCTTCGAGTTGCGACTTCACCCCGTCGCTGATCTTCTTCAGGATCGGATCGTCGGCCAGGATCTCCGAGGAGCCGGCCAGGTTGTCATCCCAGTTGGGGCCCCACTCGATCTTCTTCATCGGCTCGCCGCTGATCTGGCTGCGCGGCGGCGCGACCGGGAAGGTGTCGCTCAGCGGCGCCGAGGTGAGGTTCTCGTAGTCGTAGGTCCACGGCTCGTAGTAGTCCTCGATCCCGGGCAGCCGGGGGTTGGCGAAAATCCGCGCGAGTTTGGCCAGCCTGCCGCCGTCACGCAGACGCAGCCTTCCCTTCTTGTCCCGGATCCAGCCGCCGCGCCACTTCTCCTGGTCCTCATAGGTGCGCGGATAGCCGACACCGGGGCGGGTCTCGACGTTGTTGAACCAGACGTATTCGGTGCCTTCACGGTTGGTCCACGCCTGTTTGCAGGTGACCGAACAGGTGTGGCAGCCAATGCATTTGTCGAGGTTCATCACCATCGCCATCTGCGCCATGACCTTCATCGCCGCACCCCGCAGACGGTGGTCGAGTCGGCCATCAGTAACGCACCTCCTGGCTGCGGCGACGCACGACCGTCACCTCGTCGCGTTGGTTTCCGGTGGGCCCCATGTAGTTGAAGGCGAACGCGTGTTGGCCGTATCCGCCGGCCAGGTGGCTCGGTTTGACCCGCACCCGGGTGAGCGAATTGTGGTTGCCGCCCCGCTTTCCGGTGGTCTCGGTGCGCGGGGTGTCCACGGTGCGTTCCTGGACGTGGTAGACGAAGACCACGCCCTCGGGCATGCGCTGGGACACGATCGCCCGGCACACGAACACCCCGTTGACGTTGACCGCCTCCACCCAGTCGTTGTCGCGCACCGCGATCTTCGCCGCGTCGCCGGGGCTCATCCACATGGTGGGCCCACCCCGTGACAGCGACAACATGTACAGGTTGTCCTGATAGGTGGAGTGGAACGACCATTTCGAGTGCGGGGTGAGGTAGCGCACCGTCAGACCGATCCCGTCGGCGCCGGTCGCACCGAGTTCGGGGGTGTCGAACAGCCGCGCCATGTCCAGCGGCGGGCGGTAGACCGGCAGGTGCTCACCGAGTTCCTCGACCCAGTCGTGGGCGAGGTAGAAATGCATCCGGCCGGTCAGGGTGTGGAACGGTTTGAGGTTTTCGATGTTGATCGTGAACGGGGCGTAGCGCCGGCCCCCGGTCTCGCTGCCCGACCACTCCGGGCTGGTGATCACCGGCACCGGGCGCGCCTGGGTGTCGGCGTAGCTGATGCGCCGTTCCTCGCTGCCCTCGGCCAGGTGGGCCAGCCGCTGACCCGTGCGCAGTTCCAGGGCGCGGAACCCCTCGACCGCCAGGCGCCCGTTGGTGGTGCCCGACAGCAACAGCAGCACATCGCACATCTGCTTGGCGGTGGTGATCGCCGGGCGTCCTTGTCCGGGCCCGGAATCCATCACCCCGAAACGTGCGGCCATCTCCTCGACCTCTTCGTCGGGAAACACGGTGTAGCCCTTCAGCGTCATACCCAGTTCGTCGACGAGCGGGCCGAGGGTGCGCCACTTGTCGTAGATCGCGGTGTAGTCGCGTTCCACCGCGGTGACCTTGGGCATCGTCGTACCCGGGATCGGGGTCTCGCCGGTGGTCAGCCAGTTGTTCTCGGTGCCGTCCGGGTAGGCCATCGCGTCGGCGGTGTCGTGGGACAAGGCGGTGAGCACCACGTCGGTGCGGGTGCCCAGATGCTGTTTGGCCATCGCGCTGAACGCCCGCGCGATCGCCCCGAACGCGTCGAAGTCGCTGCGGGTCTCCCACGGCGGGTCGGTCGCCGCGGAGAACGAGTGCACATACGGGTGCATGTCGGTGCTGGACAGGTCGGCCTTCTCGTACCAGGTCGCCGCCGGCAGCACCACGTCGGAGACCAACGTGGTCGAGGTCATCCGAAAGTCGATCGACATCAGCAGATCGAGTTTTCCTTCGGGGATCTCACCGTCGCAGACCACGTCGCGGGGGCGCACCCCGTCGGTGGGGGCGCTGCCCAGCAGGTTGGACTCGGTGCCCAGCAGGTGCTGCAGGAAGTACTCGCTGCCCTTGCCCGACGATCCGATCAGGTTGGCCCGCCACACCGTGAGCACCCGGGGCCAGTTGACCGGGTTGTCCGGATCGGTGACCGCCAGCCGCAGGTCGCGGCGTGCGAGTTGCTCGGCGACGTACTCGCCGACGTCGCGGCCGGCGGCGTGGGCCTCGTCGGCGACGTCGAGGCTGGACTTGTCGAACTGCGGATAGAACGGGCTCCAGCCCATCGCCGTGGAGGCGGCCAGCAGGTCCATCGTGTGTTTGTCGCGGAACTGCCCGCGCCCCAACGGGCTGGTCAGCTTGTCCGCACCGTAGGAGTCGTAGCGCCACTGGTCGGTGTGGGCGTACCAGTAGGAGGCGCCGGGCACCTGTCGGGGCGGGCGCACCCAGTCGGTGGCCATCGCCATGGTCTGAAACCCGGTCAGCGGCCGGACTTTCTCCTGACCGACGTAGTGCGCCCAACCGCCGCCGTTGCGGCCCATCGACCCGGTGAGCATCAGCAGCGCCAGCACCGCACGGTAGGTGGCGTCACCGTGGAACCACTGGCAGATCCCGCTGCCCATGATGATCATCGAACGACCGCCGGACTCCTCGGAACTGTGGGCGAATTCCTTGGCGATCCGGACCGCTTGGGCGGCCGACACCCCGGTGATCGGCTCCTGCCACGCCGGGGTGTTCGGATGGTCGGGGTCGTCGTAACCGGTCGGCCACCGGCCGGGCAGGCCCGGCCGAGCCACCCCGTACTGGGCCAGGGTCAAGTCGAACACGGTGCACACCAAGTGATCACCGACGCGCCGCACCGGGACGCCGCGCTGCACGGTGGTGCCCTCGCCGTTGACCGTGTCGAAGCTGGGCAACGTCACGGTCGCGGTCTCCCCGGGGGTCTGCCCGCCGACGCTGAGCGCCGGGGACACCGCGCCGAGGTCGAGGTTCCACTGGCCGACCCCCTCGTCACCGTAGCGGAAACCCAGCGAGCCGCGCGGGATCATGACCGTGTCGGTGGATTCGTCGAGCAGCGCCGGTTTGAACGCGGCGTTCTGCAGGCGGGCCGTTTCACCGCCGAGGTCAGCGGCGGTGAGGTTCTTTCCCGGAACCAGATCGTCGCCGCGCTGCTCGAGTTTGATCAGAAACGGCAGATCGGTGTACCGGCGCGAGTAGTCCAAGAAGAACGGAACCGGTTTGCGCACATAGTGTTCGGTGAGGATCACATGGCCCATGGCCATCGCCAGGGCCCCGTCGGTGCCGGCCGCGCACGGAATCCACTCGTCGGCGAACTTGGTGTTGTCGGCGTAGTCGGGACTGACCGAGACCACCTTGGTGCCGCGGTAGCGGACCTCGGCCATCCAGTGCGCGTCCGGGGTGCGGGTGATCGGGACGTTGGATCCCCACATCACCAGATAGGCGGCGTCCCACCAGTCCCCGGACTCGGGGACGTCGGTCTGATCGCCGAAGACCTGCGGGGAGGCCACCGGCAGGTCGGCGTACCAATCGTAGAACGAGGTCATCGGCGCGCCGATCAGCTCGAAGAAGCGGGAACCGGCGGCGTAGGAGACCATCGACATCGCCGGGATCGGGGAGAATCCGGCGACCCGGTCGGGCCCGTAGGTCTTGATCGTGTGCACGTGGGCGGCGGCGATCATCTCGGTGGCTTCGGCCCAGCTGACCCGCACCAGACCGCCCTTGCCGCGGGCGCGCTGATAGCGCCGCCGGCGCTGCGGGTCGGCCTGGATGTCCTCCCAGGCGCGCACCGGGTCGCCGAGGCGGGCCTTGGCCTCCCGGAACATCTCCACCAGCAGGCCGCGCGCATAGGGGTAGCGCACCCGGGTCGGCGAGTAGGAGTACCAGGAGAACGAGGCGCCGCGCGGGCAGCCGCGCGGTTCGTATTCGGGCCGGTCCGGCCCGACCGAGGGATAGTCGGTGGCCTGGTTCTCCCAGGTGATGATGCCGTCCTTGACGAAGATCTTCCACGAGCACGACCCGGTGCAGTTGACCCCGTGGGTGGAGCGCACGACCTTGTCGTGGCTCCACCGGTCGCGGTAGAAGACGTCGGCGTCACGGCCCCCGCGCCGGGTCACGGTGCGCAGGTCGTCGGAGAACACGCCCGGGGTGAAGAACCGGCCGCTGCGTTCCAGCAACTCCTCGAGCGGGCCGCCGATCTGCGGGGCACTGGTCACGCGTGGGCCTCCTTCAACTTGGGGCGCGATGGCGCACCCGGGATGGCGCACCCGGGCCGGGGCGTAATGGGCGGTCGTCAACGACGTTGGGCACTCCCGCCCGGGCCGGAGTGGACACGGTGAGCTGACGTGGCGGGCACACGAAAGGCCAGTTCAGTCTGGCAGAGCCCGCCTGTGCTCACCAACCGCGACTGACCTGCTGCTGGTGGGTGATCGGAGCGGAAAACCACCGGTCACGACGCCGCTCACCAACCCCTGACCCTCGGCTGTGAGTGTCCTGCAAGGCTACTGGGCGGCGACTGGATTCAGCGGGCGGCCAAGGCGGCCGCCAGGTCGGTCAGCCACGCCCGGTCGGCGGGCACCCAGTCGACGTGGTGCAGACCGGCGGCGTCGACCCAGCGCAGTGCGCGATGCTCCAGCGGCCGCGGCGGTGCCCCGGTCAACCTCACCCGGTAGGCGCGCAGGGTCATCGTCGCGGTCAGCGCCACGTCGGTGCCGATGCGGCCCCCGACGTGCACGTCGGGCTCGGCGACCCCGAGCTCCTCGGCGAGCTCGCGGGCCAACGCGGCGGGCTCACTCTCCCCCGGCGCGACCTTGCCTCCGGGCAGCTCCCATCGGCCGGCCAGCTCGGGGGGCCGGCCGCGCTGGGCGACCAGCAGGGCGCCGTCGCCGATCACGGCGCCGGCGACGACGATCTGCATCGACATAGCGTCTGACGCTATACCGTCCTATCGTCGAGGTATGGCTGTGTTGACCGACGAACAAGTGACCGCGGCGGTGGGCACCCTCGACGGCTGGGAGCACGTCGACGGGGCCCTGCGCCGATCCGTGAAGTTTCCGTCGTTTCTGGCCGGCATCGAGGCGGTGCGCCGGGTGGCCGAACACGCCGAATCCCGAGACCACCACCCCGACATCGACATCCGGTGGCGCACCGTGACATTCACGCTGGTGACCCACTCGGCCGGCGGGATCACCGAGCAGGACACCACGATGGCCGCCGACATCGACCGGATTCTGGCCTCCTAACGGCGTGCGGACCCGCTTCCGGGCGTGTCGCGCGGTGCGGTGAGCGCCATCCACGCCATCGTGCCCAGCGCGGCAGCGAGGTACGCCAGCGCCGCCCAGGCCAGATGCCAGGGCCGCGAGATCTGCCAGATCGTGGATTGGGCGAAGCTGAGCACCCACGGCACCCCGAGCAGCGTCACCGCCAGCCAGCCCCAGCCCAGCACGCGGGCACCCCATCGGTGGCGCGCCGGCCCGTGGAAGAGCCAGATGATCAGCGGGACCAGCCACACCCAGTGGTGTGACCACGAGATCGGCGAGACCAGCAGCCCGACCAGCTCCACCACCAGCAGCCGGCCCAGCCGGTCGTCGGCACCGAGGGCCCGCCAGGCCAGCACCGCGGTCACCGCGGTCACCGCGATCGCGACCAGCACCAGCGGCCCGTATCCGGCGTCGTGGCCGAGGATGCGCGACAGAGCCCCGCGCCAGGATTGGTTGAACGCGGTGCCGATCGGCCCGACGCGGTCGGCGTCGCCGAGCAGGGTGGTGAAGTAGCGCCGCGCCGCGTCGCCGACCAGCAGATAGGAGACCGCCACGGTGCCGGCGAAGACCAGCGCGGTGAGCACCGCGGCGGCCCAGCGCCGCGCCCCGAGGAAGTAGACGACCGCGACGGCGGGGGTGAGTTTGATCCCGGCGGCCACGCCGACCAGCAGCCCCGAGAGCCAGCTGCGCCGGCTGAACACCGCGACCAGTGTCGCCAGCATCAACAGCACGTTGATCTGGCCGTAGTTGAGCGTGCTGCGCACCGGCTCGATCCAGAGCATCACCGCCGTCCACGCCATCGCCGCGGGGCGCGCGCCGACGACGCCGAGCAGCCGCTGGCTGACCCGGACCGCGGCGTACAGCGCGACGACGGTCCCGGCCTGCCAGGCCGCGGCCACCACCGCGAACGGCAACAGGTGCAGCGGGTAGAAGACCAGCGCGGCGAACGGCGGGTAGGTGAACGGCAGATCGAAGTCGCGGGTCTGGCCGCGGTAGACGTAGTCGTAGAGCGTTCCGGGCGTGTCGAGGGCGGCCGCACCGTCGATGTAGACGTGCAGGTCCACGAAGTTGGTGCCGTGCGGCACCAGGGCGATCCAGGCCAGTCGCGCGACGACGCTGAGCGCCAGCAACATCGCGGCCAGGAGCGGGGCGCGGCGCTGCCAAACCGGCGACGCCGAGGCGGGTGTGGTGTCGATTGGCCTGACTTTAGTCAGTGCGTCGATCGACTCGGATCGGCATCGGGCCGGTCACCGAATCCGCTCGCCTCAATAACGGTTCCGTAAATGCCACACGTGTCACTTGAGTAACTCCCGTATCGGAATACGTTCGGCGGTGAACACGCCGTCGAACGAATTGGGGAGCCCCACATGTCCATGACCCGCAGCCTGCTGACCGCCACCGCCGTCGTGGTCGGCACGTCGACCGCGATGCTGACGGGCGGTGTCGCCCGGGCCGACACCGCGCCGGCGCCCAACCCGACCCCGCCGGGGGTTCCCGCGATCGAGCAACTGGCCAATCTGCCGGCCACCGCCCCGATGATGTTGCAGGACGTCGCGGCGAAACTGGGCCAGGGCCCGGCGACCGCGCCGGCCACCCCGCCGCCGGCCGCGAGCGCCAGCGTCAATATTCCCCAGCCGCACCTGCCCAGCCAGGTCCCGGCGACCGCGGTCAACCCGGCCGCCACACCGAACAACACCCTGGTGCCCAACACCTCGGTGAACCTGCCGAACGTCCCGGGCCTGCCGGTGCCGCTGCCTCAGCAGGTGTCGTTCCCCGGCGACCTGACGTCGCTGCTGCCCGGTGTGCCGGCCACGACTCCGGCCGCACCGGCGGCGCCGCGCGTCACCCCGGGGATGGCGCCGGGAGCCGTCCCGGGCGCGGTCACCACTCCCGCGGCCCCGTCGGCGCCCTCGGCGCTGGCCCCGACCAGCGGCCCGATGCCCGACCTGGCCGGCCTCAGCCCGGTGTCGGCGCTGCCTTGACGCCTCGACGCCACACCTGACCCAGCCACCCACTCAACAGGGGAGCACATCGTGGTACGGACCTTCAGTTTCACCACCGGGATCACCGCCGCGGCCATCGCGTCGGCCACAGCGCTGGCGCTGGCCGGCACGGCGGTGGCCGAGCCGGTCCCCCCGGCCGAACCGGTACCCGCCGCCCAGACGCCGGGGCTGCCCGCCATCGAGCAGCTCAGCCCGGTGATCCAGCAGGCCGCGGCCGACCCGCAGGGTGCGGTGGAGTTGCTGATGGCGGCTGCGGCCGCCTTCAAGGGCAACTCCGAGGCGCCCGCCGACTCCCGCCAGGTGGCCGATTCGGTGACCGACTTCATCCAGGCCGACCCGGTGGCGGTGGCGCACATGCCCGGTCCGGGGGTGGAACCGGGCACCCAGGCGCACCTGCCCACCGGCATCAACCCGGCCAACGCGGTCGGGCCGGTTCCGGTGGAGGTGCCCCACGCCCCGGCGGCCCAGCCGGCGCCGCCCGGGCCGGTGCCCCCGCAGGCCGACCCGCCGGCGCCGGAGGCGGCGGCCCCGGTCGCCGTCGACGGCGCGGCCCCCGAGGCTGCACCGGATGCCGTTCCCGAGGCCCAGCCGACGGCGGATTTCGGCCCGGAGAGCGCGACCACCCAGGAGTTCATGTACCCGTCGATCGGCACCCACTGCCTCGCCGACGGCGGCAACGTGATCGCCAGCGCTCTGTCGGTGGCCGGTCCGGCCGAGATCCCCACCCCGGGACCGAAGGCCGGCCAGACCGCCTACGTGTTCACCGCGGTCGGCACCCCCGGCCCGGCGGAGAAGCAGAAGCTGCCGCTGAACGTCACCTGGGTCAACCTGACCACCGGCAAGTCCGGGACCGAGACGCTGACCCCGCGCGACGACATCAACCCGGAGGGTCCGACCACGCTGACCGCGATCGTCGACACCGGATCGGGCAGCATCATGTCGACGATCTTCGGTCAGGTCACCACCGAGGACAGCCAGTGCCAGTTCATGCCGACCATCGGGTCGACGGTGGTGCCCTGACGCCCCACACGGCGCCCCGCCCCGGTGTGACGGCCGGGGCGCGGCGGCGGGCGGGTCAGTAGGCCGGGTCAGTAGGCCATGAACAAGATGGCGTCCCGGTCGTACTCCATGCCGGGGTGCACGTCGGCGAGGTGCTTCTGCACGATGGTGACCAGGTCGTCTTCGTCCTTGCCGACCATGGCCTCCCCGCACGGGCACGTCAGATGGGTCTTCACGCCGAACTCCTTCCTCTCTACCGTCGTGTCGCGGTCGCTTTTTTCGCCGCCTTCATCTGCTTCTTGTGGGCGCGCACCCGGTCCAGCGAGTCGGCGTCGACGATGTCGGCCACCGACAGGTAGGTCCCGGCGGCGCCGAACTCCCCGGCCGCGCGGCGCCACCCGCCCGGGGTCACGCCGAGCTGTTTGCCCAGCAGTGCGAGAAAGATGCGCGCCTTCTGCTCACCGAAACCGGGCAGCGCCTTGAGCCGGCGCAACACCTCGGCGCCGTCGGGGTCCTCGACAGTCCACACCCCGGCCGCGTCCCCGTCGTAGCGGTCGACGATCAGCTG
The DNA here is from genome assembly GCF_022370835.2 of Mycolicibacillus parakoreensis. The sequence continues at coordinate 907,493 of NZ_CP092365.1, read as the reverse complement.
CGCCAGAGTCTGGATCCGTGTGGCCATCGCCCCGGGGAAGCGGTGCACCGCGGGTTTCTGCGCGCACACCGCGGCGAACTTCTCGGGGTCGTAGGCGGCGATCTCGCCCGCGTCGAGCCCGCCGAGACGGTCGGCGAGCTTCTTGGGCCCGGCGAACGCGGTCTCCATCGGCACCTGCTGGTCGAGCAGCATGCCGACGAGCAAGGCGAACGGGTCGTCGCTCAGCAGGGCATCGGCCGCCGGCTCGGCGGCTAATCGCAGGGTCGCCACGCACCCAGTCTAGGGAGGGGCGCGCGGCGCGCCGGGCAGACGGCGAGAAAAGCCGCACGACCCCCGTGCGGCGCCGCGCCGGGATCACCGCGGCGCGGCATTCCCCACCACAATTGTCGTAGGCGTCAGCAATAATCGGGCCAGTCACCGAGCCCGAGGAGAAAACCATGAAACGTGTGATGACGGCCCTGGTCGGGGCGCTGATCGCCGCTGTCGCCTTCGCCGGTGCGGCCAACGCGATCCCCGACCAGGGCACCCCGGAATTCGACAACTACATGCAGGGCCTGGAACGCAACGGGTTCCACCTAAGCCCCGACACCGCCTGGCGGGTCGCCCACCAGGCCTGCGAGGGCGGGGTGCCCGGGTTGATCGGCTGGGAGCTGGCGGCCCAGGGCGTGATCGGCCCCGGCGCCGATCAGCGGTTGATGGACGTGGCCCGCCAGTACGCCTGCCCGGTGCAGTAAGCCCGCGCCGCGGCCGAATTCGGGGGAAACTACCTAGCGTCGGCACGGTTAGGTTTCTCCCATGACGCACCCGTTGAGCTTTCCCACACCCGCCGAGGTGGCCGCGCAGACCCCGGCCGACCGTGACCGCGTGATCGACGTGATCCGGATCGTGTCGCTGGTCGGCGTCATCGCCGGGCACACGATCATGGCGACCAGCGTGATCCGCGACGGTGTCTTCTTCTGGGGCAACCTGCTCACCGAATCGGTGATTTTCCAGGCCCTGACCTGGGTGTTCCAGATCATGCCGCTGTTCTTCTTCGCCGGGGTGGCCGCCAGCGTGAACTCGTGGCGCCCGGGGAGCAGCTGGGGCGGGTGGCTGCTGGGCCGCGCCGCCCGGCTGTACCGGCCGGTCTTTTACTACCTGGGGTTCTGGGCGGTGGCGCTGCTGGGCCTGCACGCGGTGGCACCGACGCGGGTCTACCAGTCGATCGCCGGGATCAGCGTGCAACTGTTGTGGTTCCTCGGCGCCTACATCCTGGTGCTGGCCGCGGTGCCGCTGGTGCACCGCATCACCACCGCCGCTGGCCTGCTGGTCGGTCTCGCCGGGGTCTACGCCGCGGTCGCCGCCATCGACGTGATGCGGTTGCACACCGACGTTCCGGCGGCGCTGGGCTATCTGAACATGGCGGTGTGGTTGATCCCCGGCATGCTCGGGGTGGCCTACCGGCGCCGGCTGCTCTCCGCGCAGTCGGGATGGTTCGGCGGGCTGATCATGCTGGCGGTCAACCTGGCGCTGGTGCATTGGGGCCCCTACGAGGCCAGCCTGGTCGGCATCGACGGCCAGCGGTTGGCGAACATGTCCCCGCCGTCGCTGCTGCTGGCCGGCCACGCGGTGATGATGTGCTGCTTCGCGATCGCGGTCGCCCCGGCGATCGACCGGTGGGCCCGCCGCCCCCGGGTGTGGTGGCTGGCCGCGATCGGCAACTCGGGGGCGATGACGCTGTACCTGTGGCACATGCCCGCCCTGTTGGGGATGCATCTGGTCTTCGACTACCTCGGGTGGGCGCGCTACCCGGGCGAGCCGAACCTGATCGTGCTCAGCGTGGTGCAGGTGGCGGTGATGACGGTGCTGGTGGCGGTGCTGTTCGTGACGCTGCGTCCACTGGAGAACACCCCGCTGCCCGGCTGGGACGGCGGGACGCTCGCCGGCCCCGGGCTGCGCAGCGCCGCGGTCGGTGCGCTGCTGTGTCTGGCCGGGGCGGCGACGTTGATCTCGGTCAAGTGGGGGCTCAAGGACCAGGGCCTGGACTGCACCGCGGTGATCCTGGCGGCGCTGTGCGCGGCGCGCCTGCTGGCCCGCCCGACGGCTAGCGCAGTCCCGGCGGCATCCCGTAGAGATGCTCGATCGGCAGGGTCAGCAGCACCCGCCGGTCGGTGACCATGGCCTGGCGGTACTCGTCCCAGTCCGGGTGCTCCCCGGCGATGTTGCGGTACAGCGAGACCAGCCCGGCCACGGTGTCGTCGTGCGGGGATCCCGCCGGCGGGGTGAGTTCGGCGGTGCCCTCGGCCACGGCGTAGGACCAACCGTCGTCGGAGCTGACCAGGATCGAGGCCCGCGGGTCGCGGCGCAGGTTGCGGGTCTTCGCCCGCGGCTCGGTGACCGAGACCTGCAGGACCAGCGCCTGGGGGTCGAAGTGGTAGGACACGTTCGACAGCTGCGGGCGGCCGTCGCGTTTCAACGTGGCCAGCACCCCCAACGCGTTGCCCCGGATGACGGCCAACAGCTTGTCGTCGAAAACCTGGCGTGCCATGTGCAAAGCCTACGTCGCCGGTGCCGCGGTGGCCCTACGGTGAACCTGTGACCACCTATGTGTTGCTGCTGCGCGGGGTCAACGTCGGCGGCGTCACCCTCAAGATGGCCGACGTGGCCGCCGCGCTCACCGACGCCGGGTTCGGCGCGGTGCGCACCGTGCTGGCCAGCGGCAACATCCTGGTGGACTCCGACGCCGACGCCGCCGCGGTCACCGCCGGCGCCCAACAGCGGATGCGGCAGCGGTTCGACTATCCGGCCTGGGTGCTGACCTGTGAGCTCACCGCGCTGCGCGCGATCATCGCCGACTATCCGTTCACCCCCGAGGTGGACGGCCACCACTCCTACGTCACGTTCGTCACCGACCCGGCGGCCCTCGACGAGCTGGCGGGGCTGACCGCCGGGCCCGACGAGAAGATCGCCCGCGGCGACGGCGTCGTGTACTGGCAGGCGCCCAAGAACGCCACGCTGAAGAGCGCGATCGGGGCCACGATGGGCGCCGCGCGGTTCAAACCGGTGACGACGACCCGCAACCTGCGCACGCTGGGCAAGGTGGTGGCCCGCGCGGGGTGACACAATGGCCCCGATGACTGCAGCCAAACACAAGGTCACGCTGACCGGGGTGTCGGAGACCGCACTGTTGACGTTGAATTCGCGTGCCCGCGAGGCCCGCCGGCCCGACGCGGTGCTCGACGATCCGATGGCGATCGCGTTGGTCGACGCGATCGACTTCGACTTCGCCAAGTTCGGCAACACCCGCCAGGACATGGCCCTGCGCGCCCGGGCGTTCGACCTCCACACCGGCCGGTATCTGCAGGCGCACCCGGCGGCCACGGTGGTGGCGTTGGCCGAGGGACTGCAGACCAGCTTCTGGCGGTTGGACGCCGCGATCGCCGACCCGCAGTTCCGGTGGATCACCGTCGACCTGCCGCCGGTGATCGAGTTGCGCTCGCGGCTGTTGCCGACGTCGCCGCGGATCAGCGCGGTGGCCCAGTCCGCCCTGGACTACAGCTGGATGGATCGCGTCGACCCCGAGCACGGGGTGTTCATCACCGCCGAGGGCCTGCTGATGTATCTGCAGCCCGAGCAGGCGCTGGAGTTGATCGCCGCGTGCGCCGCCCGGTTCCCGGGCGCGCAGATGCTCTTCGATCTGCCGCCGATGTGGCTGGCCGCGCTGACGCGGCGCGGTCTGCCGGCGTCGCGGCGCTACCGGATCCCGCCGATGCCGTTCAGCCGCACGCCGTCGCAGCTGGCTGCGCTCTCCGACACCGTTGCCGGTGTCGGCACCGTGCACGATCTGCGCCTGCCGCCCGGGCGGGGGATGCTGTTCAACACCGTGCTGGGCCTGAGCTATCAGCTGCCGCTGCTGGACTGGCTGCGCGGCGCGTTGACGCTGCTCGAATTCGCCCCGTCGAACGCGGCGGCGACGTAAGCCAGCGCCTCGGCGCGCCCCAGCCCCAACCCGCGGACGGCCTCGGCGTAGCGGGCCGCCGCGGCCGCCAGGGTGGCGTCGGTCGGGTCGGTGCGGGCGATGAATGTGCCGAACCGCCGCCGGGTCTCCACCACCCCGGCGGTCTCCAGCTCCCGGTAGGCGCGCGCCACGGTGTTGACCGCCAGGCCGAGTTCGGCGGCAAGGTCGCGCACGGTCGGCAATCGGGTGCCCGGCGCCAGGGCGCCGGAGCGCACCCCGTCGACGATCTGGGTGCGGATCTGCTCGAACAGCGGGCTGCCGGCGGTGTCGTCGATGCGAAACCACTGCCGCCACTGCCCCGGGTCCATGACCCCAGTATCGCCCCACCCCGGGGCCACCCGGATAGGTTGGGGGTATGCGTATCGCGGTGCTCAGCGGCGCGGGCATCTCCGCGGAGAGCGGGGTGCCGACGTTCCGTGACGACAAGGTCGGTTTGTGGGCTCGCTTCGACCCCTATGAGCTCTCCAGCGTCGAGGGCTGGCAGCGGCATCCCGAACGGGTGTGGGGCTGGTATCTGTGGCGCCATCACCTGGTCGGCGACGTCGCCCCCAACGACGGGCATCGCGCGGTGGCGGCCTGGCAGGATCATGGCGAGGTCACGGTGATCACCCAGAACGTCGATGATCTCCACGAACGTGCCGGCAGCCGCGACGTCCACCACCTGCACGGCAGCCTGTTCGAGTTCCGCTGCGCCGGGTGCGACGCCCCCTACCGGGGGCCGTTGCCCGAGATGGCCGAGCCGGCGCTGGAGGTCGATCCGCCGCACTGCGGCTGCGGCGACCTGATCCGGCCCGACATCGTGTGGTTCGGCGAGCAGCTGCCCACCGAGCCCTGGCGGCGGGCGGTGCAGGCCACCGAGACCGCCGACGTCGTGGTGGTGGTCGGCACCTCCTCGATCGTCTATCCGGCGGCGGGGCTGCCGGAGATGGCGCTGGCGCGCGGCACGGCGGTCGTCGAGGTCAACCCGGAGCCGACCCCGCTGTCGGGCAGCGCCACCGTCGTGGTGCGCGAATCGGCCAGCCGCGCGTTGCCCACCCTGCTGCAGCGCCTGCCGACGCTGCTCGGTGAGCGCTGAGGACGGCCGGATCAGGCCGGTTTCAACGCACGGCCCAGCACGAACTCCGAGACCGGCACCGGCGCCCAGACCGGGAACTGGTGGCCGCGGCGCGACTGCTGGGGCACGAAACCGGCCGCGGTGATGCTGGCCTCGGTGTCGCGGTGGGTGTGACAGTTCCCGAACAGCCGGGGCCAGAACGTGGCGTCCACGGCGCGCTGCAACCCGCCGCGGGCGCCGCTGCTCGCGACGTGCTCGAAGTAGCGCAGTTCCCCGCCGTCGCGCAGGTGGGCGGCGAGCCGACGTAACACCGCGGGCGGATCGGCGACCGAGCAGAGCATCAGCGAACACACCACCGCGTCGAACGGGTCGTCGGGCACGAGGTCCTCGGCGGTGCCGGCGCGCACCTGCACCGGAACCGGCGCGGCGGCCGCGGCGCGCCCGGCCGCCTCCCGCAGCCGCGGCTCCGGTTCGACGGCCACCACCTGGGTCACCGTGGCGGGGTAGAACGCGAAGTTGGTGCCGGTTCCGGCCCCCACCTCCAGCACCCGTCCGGTCAGCCCGGCCAGGTTCTCCCGACGCCGGTCGTGCAGCCACGCGGTCTCATGGGCCGACAGGTAGGTCCAGATCCGAGCGAAAAACGGGTGGTTGACGGGTGCGGTGCCGCTCACGAAGTCCCTCCGGTGCCGTGTGGTCTCGCCCTCACCTTAGGCGCTCGTCTCGCTGATACCGATGCGGCCGTGCAGCCGGGTCAGCGCGGGCGGTGCCCACCAGTTCCAGCGGCCCAGCACGTGCATGAACGCCGGCACCAACACCATCCGCACCAGGGTGGCGTCGACGAGGATCGCCACGGTCAACCCCACCCCGAACATGCGCATGAACGACACCTGCGCGGCGATCAGCCCGGCGAACGAGATCGACATGATCAGCGCCGCGGCGGTGATGACCCGGCCGGTGCGGGCCAGTCCGAGCGCGACGCTGTCGTCGTTGTCGGCGCTGGTCTGCGCCGAGTCCAACCAGTACTCCCGGATGCGGGAGAGCAGGAACACCTCGTAGTCCATCGACAACCCGAACGCGATGCAGAACAACAGCACCGGCATGTTGGCGACCAGGGTGCCGGTCGGGGTGGTGCCGAAGGCCCCCAGATGACCGTCCTGGAAGATCCAGACCAGTGCCCCGAACGCTGCGGTCAACGACAACACGTTGAGCACCAGCGCCTTGAGCGGCAGCACGACGCTGCCGGTGAGCAGGAACAGCAGCACGAAGGTCACCACCCCGATCACCGTCAACACCAGCGGAATCCGGGAGGTGATCGCCGCGACGCTGTCCCGGTTGATCTGCGCGAGTCCGGCCATCTGCACCGCCCTCCCGTCCGGGCCGGGCACGGCGTGCAACGCGTCGAGTTGCCGTTCGGAGGCCTCCGAGAACAGCGCGGCGTGGCTGGAAACGGTCAGATAGGCGCTGCCGTCGGCGCGTCCACCCGCCGTGGGCGGGCCGTAGGCGCCGCCGTCGACGAACGTGGCGGTCGGTGTCGACACCGCGGCGACGTCGCCGACCCGCGACAGCGCGGCCCCGTAGCGATCCAGCGCGGCCGGGTCGAGTCCGTCGGCGTCGGGGACGACCACGGTCACCGCGGTGGCCGAATCGCCGGCGAAGTCCTCGCGCAGCTGATCTCCGACCTGGTGCGCCGACGCCGAGGCCGGCAGCACCCGCTCGTCGGGGAAGCCCCAACGGACCCCGAGAAACGGCGCGCCGAGCACAAGCAGCAGCAACACCACCGCCGCGCCGACGGGCACCGCGCGGCGCATCACCGCGCTCGACCAGCGGTACCAGAACAGCTCCCGCACCGGCCGCCGCGGCGGAACCGCCCGGCGCAGCAGCCGGCGGGCCAGGGCGCGCACATCGAGCATGTTCAGCCGCGGCCCGAACAGCACGATCACCGCGGGGGTCACCACCACCGCGGCGATCGCGGCGAAGGCGACGGTGGCGACCCCGGCGTAGGCGAACGATCGGAGGAAGTACATCGGGAACAGCACCATCGCCGAGACCGACAACGCCACGGTCACCGCGGAGAACAGCACGGTGCGCCCCGCGGTGGCGACCGTGCGGATCAGGGCCCGCTCGGGATCGACGCCGTCGGCCAGCTCGTCGCGGTACCGGCTGACGATCAGCAGCGTGTAGTCGATGGCCAGCGCCAGGCCCATCGCCACGGTGAGGTTCAGCGCGAAGATCGAGACGTCGGTGGTGAACGTGATCAGGCGCAGGACCGCCATCGACCCGACGATGGCCAGCGCGCCCACCGCCACCGGCAGTGCGGCGGCCAGCAGCCCGCCGAACACCCACACCAGCACCAGGAAGCTCAGCGGGATCGCGATCGACTCCATCAGCAGCAGGTCGTGCTCGGTCTGCTGGTTGATCTGGGCGTAGACCATGGCGCTGCCCCCGGCACGCACCTGCACCCCGTCGCTGTCGTCGGGCAGGTCGGCGGCCAGGGCGTCGGCGTAGCGCTGCGCGTTGTTCTCCCCGCCGGCGAGGTTGGCCACGATCAGCCCCGACCGGCCGTCGCGGCTGGTCAGCTCGGCCGCCTGCGGGCCGGGCGTCCACGCGGAGGTGACGCTGAGCACCCACCGCGACGCGGTCAGCTGATCGGTGATGTCCGCACCGACGCGGGCCACCGGTTTGGCGCCGACCCCCGCGTCGGCGGTGAGCAGCACCAGCAGCTGTTGATCACTCTGGCGGAATTTCTCGGTGAGCAACGCCGTGGCCTGTGCCGACTCGGCGGCGGGGTCCTGGAACCCGCCGGCGGACAACGTGCCGGCCACCGGCACCCCGAAGACGGCCGCGCCGACCATGACCAGCGCGGCCACCGCGACCACGCGGCGCGGCGCGGTCAGGGCCAGCAGAGCGATCCGGTGCAGCACGATCTGGGTGTCCTTCCGCTATCGGACTACGGCCTCGGCCCCGGCCGCCGCGATCCGCCGCGACCACCGCAAACGGCGGCCGGCCCGCAACTCGTCGGTGGCCGACGGCAAACCCTACTCCGGGGTAGGAATTTCACTGTTTTCCGAATCGTGACTCAATGATTCCTTAATAGTGACCCATAGGCTCCAAGGCATGTGGATCGACGACTCAAGCTCTGACGTCATCAAGGTTGACTTCGAGGCGCTCTACCACGGCGACGTGCTGGTGGAGGGTGACACCTCGGAGCAGTTTGACGACGGCCAGTACCTGGCCACCGCCAGCTGACCGCCGGCACCGGCGCGGCGCACCCCCGAGACCGGGTGTGCGCCGCCTGACCGGTTCCCAGCTGCGGTGTGACCGGTGTGGCCTGCGCCGCCGCAGCAGCCCTTCCAGTGGCGGCCCCCACCGTCTCGGGTCCTTCTCCGGCCGGGTCGCCCCGGTCAGGCCACGTTCTCCTCTTCCTCACTCTCGAGCATCCCCGCCAGCCGCCCGCTGATCAGGTCTTCGGCTTCCCCGACGATCCGTGACACCAGCTCCCCGACCGTCGGGATGTCGTCGATCAGGCCCATCACGGTGCCCACCGACCAGATCCCGGCGTCGAGGTCGCCGTCGTCGAACACCCGCTTGCCGCGCTGCCCGGAGACCAGCTCCTGCACCTCGGGGAACTGCCCACCCTTGTCGAGAATCTCGACCACCTCGCGCGAGACCGCGTTGGAGGCCACCCGGGCGGTGTTGCGCAGCGGCCGGAAGATCAGCTCGGTGTCGAGCTCGGTGCCCGCGACGATCGCCTCCTTGACGTTCTGGTGGATGCACGACTCGACGGTGCACATGAACCGTGAGCCCATGTTGATGCCGTCGGCGCCCAGCGCCAGCGCGGCCACCAGGCCGCGGGCGTCGCCGAACCCGCCGGAGGCGATCATCGGGATGTCGATCTTGTTCGCCGCCGCCGGGATCAGCACCAGCCCGGGGATGTCGTCCTCGCCGGGGTGACCGGCGCACTCGAAGCCGTCGATGCTGATGCCGTCGACCCCGAGGCTCTGGGCCTTGACGGCGTGACGCACCGAGGTGCACTTGTGCAGCACCTTGATGCCGTTGTCGTGGAACATCGGCAGATGCGGCGCCGGGTTCGATCCGGCGGTCTCCACGATCTTGATGCCGGCGTCGACGATGACCTGCCGGTACTCGTCGTAGGGCGGCGGGTTGATCGTCGGCAGGATCGTCAGGTTCACCCCGAACGGCTTGTCGGTGAGCTCGCGGGTCCGCTCGATCTCGGCGGCCAGCGCCGCCGGTGTCGGCTGGGTCAGCGCGGTCAGAAAGCCCAGCGCCCCGGAGTTGGCGACGGCGGCCACCAGCTCGGCACGACCGACCCACTGCATCCCGCCCTGCACGACCGGGTGTTCCACCCCGAACGTCTCGGTGAACTTCGTTGTCAGGCTCATCGTTTGGTCCTTCCTACCGCGGCGCCATCCGGATCGCGCCATCGAGACGGATCACTTCCCCGTTGAGCATCGGGTTGGTGATGATGTGTTCGGCCAGCGCCCCGTACTCGTCGGGGTCGCCGAGGCGGGCCGGGTGCGGCACCTGGGCACCGAGGGACTTCTGCGCCTCCTCCGGCAGCGAACCGAGCAGCGGGGTCTTGAACAGGCCGGGGGCGATCGTGCACACCCGGATCAGCTCGCGCGACAGGTCCCGGGCGATCGGCACGGTCATCCCGACCACACCGCCCTTGGACGCCGAGTAGGCGGCCTGACCGATCTGGCCCTCGAACGCCGCCACCGACGCGGTGTTGACGATGACGCCGCGCTCCGGGGTGTCGGCCGGGCCCACCGGCTCGGTTTTGGCGATCCGCTCGGCGGCCAACCGCAGCACGTTGAACGTGCCGATCAAGTTGACCTGGACGACCTTGGTGAACTCCTCGAGCGGGAACGCCCCGTTTTTGCTCAGGGTCTTGATCGCGTTGCCGATGCCGGCGCAGTTGACGTTGATCCGCAGCGGACCGAGCTCCTCGGCGGTGTCCAGCGCCGCGGCGACCGCGCCCGGGTCGGTGACGTCGGCCTCGGCGAACCGGGCACGCTCACCGAGTTCCCGGACGGCCTCGGCGCCCCGGAGATCGATCACCACCACCTGGGCTCCGGCGTCGAGGAGGCGTTTCGTGGTGGCCAGCCCCAGCCCCGAGGCCCCACCGGTGACGACCGCTACCGCATCTTTGATCTGCACTGATCGATTCCTTTCCGACGGCCGCGCCGCCGCCCAACCTACTGGTTGGTTGGACTATACCCACTCGTCGAGGATCGCCTGATTGTCGGCCCCCAGGGCGGCCGGCGGCACCGGGGTGTCGGGCACGCTGCGGGAGAACCGCGGCGCGGGCCGCGGCTGCAGGTAGCCGCCGACGTCGTAGAACGTGTCGCGCTCGGCGATGTGCGCGTCGTCGAGGACCTCGCCGAACGCCAGCACCGGGGTGACGCAGGCGTCCGAGCCGGCGAACACCCGGGCCCAGTGGTCGCGGTCGTGGGCGGCGAACGCCTCGGTGAACCGCTGGCGCAGCTCCGGCCAGCCGCCCACGTCGTTCTGGGCGGGCAGCTCGGCGGCGTCGAGGCCGAGTTTGGCCAGCAGCTCGGCGTAGAACTGCGGCTCGATCGCGCCGACCGCGACGTAGCGCCCGTCGGCGCAGGTGTAGGTGTCGTAGTAGGGCGCGCCGGTGTCGAGCATGTTGGCGCCGCGCTCGTCTTTCCACAACCCCTGCGACCGGAAGCTCCACATCATCGCCGCGAGCATCGCCGACCCGTCGACCATCGCGGCGTCGACGACCTGCCCCGTGCCGGAGTGGTGGCGCTCCCAGAGCGCCGCGAGGATGCCGACCAGCAAAAACAGTGACCCGCCGCCGAAGTCGCCGGCCAGGTTCAGCGGCGGTACCGGGCGCTCCTCCTTGCGGCCGATCGCGTGCAGCACGCCGTTGAGCGAGATGTAGTTGATGTCGTGGCCGGCCTGCAGCGCGCGGGGCCCGTCTTGGCCCCACCCGGTCATCCGCCCGTAGATCAACCGCTCGTTGACCCGGGCGCAGTCCTCAGGACCCAGCCCCAGCCGTTCGGTGACCCCGGGGCGGAAGCCCTCGATGAGCACGTCGGCCTTGGCGACGAGCGCCAACACCAGGTCGCGTCCCTCGGGCGCTTTCAGGTCGGCGGTGACCGAACGCCGGTTGCGCAGCATGGTGTCCTTGCTGGGCTCGTTGCCGAATTTCGGCGGGCGCTCCACCCGGACCACGTCGGCGCCCAGATCACCGAGGATCATCGCCGCGTGCGGTCCGGGCCCGATCCCGGCCAACTCGATGACCCGCAATCCCTGCAGTGGACCCGCCATGACCGACCTCCTCGTCCGAACTGTGTGCTGTGCATCATGGCAGCCTCAAGTGAGACCCCCGCAACCCGGCCGCTTAAGGTGTGGCCCATGACCACACCGGACACCTTGCCCCCCGTCGACGGAGTCCTCGTCGACCTCACCGACGGCGTGCTGTCGGTGACCATCAACCGCCCCGACAGCCTCAACTCGGTCACCCTGGAGGTGCTCGACGGCATCGCCGAGGTCATGGAGGCCGCCGCACGCGACCCGCGGGTCAAGGTGGTGCGCCTCGGCGGCGCCGGGCGCGGGTTCAGCTCGGGTGCGGGCATCGGCCCCGACGACGTCGCCGACGGGGTCCCCACCGACATCATCGTGGCGGCCAACCGGGCGGTGCGGGCGATCACCGCCCTGCCGCGGCCGGTGGTCGCCGTCGTGCAGGGCCCGGCCGCCGGGGTGGGAGTCTCGTTGGCGTTGGCCTGCGACCTGGTGCTCGCCTCGGAGAAGGCGTTTTTCATGCTTGCGTTCACCAAGATCGGGCTGATGCCCGACGGCGGCGCCTCGGCGTTGGTGGCCGCCGCCATCGGCCGGATCCGCGCGCTGCGCATGGCGCTGCTCGCCGAGCGGTTGCCGGCCGCCGACGCCCTGGACTGGGGGCTGATCAGCGCGGTCTACCCCGCCGACCGGTTTGACGCCGAGGTCGACGCGGTCGTCGACGGGCTCAAATCCGGGGCCGCGGTGGCGTTCGCCAAAACCAAGCACGCCATCAACACCGCCACACTGACCGAGCTGGACCCCACCCTCGACCGCGAATACGTCGGGCAGTCACAGCTGCTGGCGGCCAACGACTTCCGGGAGGGCATCACGGCGTTCCAGGAGCGCCGCGACCCGGCCTTCACCGACAGCTGACCACCTCCACCCCGCCGAGCGTGAAGACAGGTTCACGCTCGCGGCCGAACGTGAAACCAGCTTCACGCTCGACGCCGCGGGGGGGGCGGCGGGCCCTGGGCGCGCGGCCGGCGGCGGGCCCTGGGCGTGCGGCGGGCGGGGCGGCGACGTCGCTTAGCCGCCGAACAGCGACGGCAGTACCAGCACCACCACCAGCCCCCACACCAGATGGGTCAGGACCGGCGCCAGCACCCCGTTGGTGGCGCGGCGTTCCACCCCGCAGACCGTCCCGAGGATCACCGCGGCGACCACCAGCAGCCAGTTGCCGCTGGCCGCGATGACCGCGGTGTAGAGCACCGTGGAGATCACCAGCGGGTAGAAGCGCACGACCGCGGTGTAGACCGCCCCCCGGAAGAACATCTCCTCGGCGATCGCGTTGAGCACCACCAGACCGACCAGCAGGCGCAGGCTGCTCTCGTCGGCCCGTCCGACCAGCCCCGTAGCGGCCTCGGCGACCGCTGGGACCTGCCGCGTGGCCCACGCCCCCAGCACGAACAGCCCACCGACCACCACGCCGATCCCGGTGCCGGTGAACACCGGACGCTCGTAGCGGCCCCGGAACCGCACGGTGCCCAGGTGCAGCGGCCCGGACAGGAGCGCACCGACGGCCCAGAGCACGGCCAGACCCCCCAGCGACCAGGCGAACGCCGGGTCGTCGATGTCGTGGCGCATCGCCCAACCCAGCAGCAGCGCACCGGCCACCAACACGACGGCCACCACGACCCGGCGGCGCCACACCAGCGACGGCGGCTCATTATGCGGCACAGCGATATTGGTGATGATCGTGAGGAATTCGCGAACCAGACCGGGCTCGGACGTGCTGGGATGGCTCATACCGGGCGCCTCCTCGATATCGCCGGGTCAGATCATCCCAACTTAGCGAGCACGACGCCGACCCGCGGCGGATTGGCTGAGCCCGATTCCCCGCCCGGTGGCTAACGCGCCTTCCACACCGGCTGGCGCTTCTGGGCGAACGCCAGAGGACCCTCCTTGGCGTCCTCGGTCTTGAGCAGGGCACCGAACTCCCGGCTGGTGCGCGACCAGCCCACTTCCTCCTCGACGATCACCCCGTCGTCGGCGCCGTAGGCGACCCGCTTGCTCGCCTGAACCGACAGTGGCGCGTTGACCGTGATGCGCTCGGCGAGCGCCAGCGCCGCCTCCAGCACGGTGCCGTCGGCGACCACGTCGTTGATCAGGCCCCACCCGAGCGCATCGGCGGCGCTCATCGGCTCGCCGGTGAACAGCATCTCCAGGGCGATCTTGCGGGGCAGTTGCTCCATGATCCGAAACACCCCGCCGGCGGCGGCGATGAGCCCGCGCTTCACCTCGGGCAGGCCGAACTGGGCCCGCTGTTCCGCCACGACCAGGTCACTGGCGAGCGCCAACTCGGTGCCGCCGCCGAGCGCGGTGCCGTTGACCGCCGCGATCGTCGGCTTGTCGATGAAGTGCTGCATGTAGCCGGCGAACCCCCACTCGGGGTGGTCGGGGTGAAACAGGCTCTCCCCGCGGGAGATCGCCTTGAGATCCGCTCCTGCGCAGAACGATTTCTCCCCGGCGCCGGTCAGCACGACCGCGCGGACCTCCGGATCGTCCTGCGCGTGCTGCAGCGCGTCACCGACGGCGGTGCTGACCGCACCGTTGACCGCGTTGCGCGCCTCGGGCCGGTTCAGCGTGATGACCAGAACAGTGCCGCGGCGCTCGCTGAGGGCGGCGGGCTGCTCGGTCGGGGCCGTCACAGCAACTCCAGAATCGTCGCGTTGGCCTGACCGCCGCCCTCACACATTGTCTGCAGACCGTACTGAATACCGTTGTCGCGCATGTGGTAGAGCATGGTCGTCATCAACCGGGCCCCCGAACCGCCCAGCGGGTGCCCCAGAGCGATCGCCCCGCCGTTGGGGTTGAGCCTCTTCTCGTCGGCACCGATGTCGGCCAGCCAGGCCATCGGCACCGGGGCGAAGGCCTCGTTGACCTCGAACACGCCGATCTCATCGACGCTCAGCCCGGATCGCTTGAGCGCCTTCTGAGTCGCCGGAATCGGGCCGGTCAGCATGATCACCGGGTTGGAGCCGGCGACGGTGGCGGTGTGCACGCGGGCCAGCGGTTTGAGCCCCAACGACTGGGCTTTCTCGGCCGACATGAACAGCAGCGCCGCTGCGCCGTCGGAGATCTGGCTGGAGTTGCCGGCGTGGATCACGCCGTCCTCTTTGAACGCCGGCTTGAGTTGGCCCATCTTCTCCAAGGTGGTGCCCCGACGGATGCCCTCGTCCTTGGTCACCGCCGCGCCGTCGGCGTCTTGGATGGCGACGATCTCGTCCTCGAAAGCACCGGAATCCTGTGCTGCGGCGGCTTTCTCGTGGGAGTTCAGGGAGAATTCATCGAGCTGGGTGCGCGACAAGCCCCACTGTTCGGCGACCATCTCCGCGCCGACGCCCTGGTTGGGCACCACCCCCTCGTAACGGTCGAGGAACGTCTGCGGGTACGGCCGCCCACCGTTGGCCAGCGACGATCCCATCGGGGTGCGCGACATGGACTCCACCCCACCGGCGACCACGACGTCGTAGTGGCCGGCGACCACACCGGCCGCGGCGAAGTGCACCGACTGCTGGCTGGAGCCGCACTGCCGGTCGACGGTCACCCCGGGCACGCTCTCCGGCCAGCCGGCGGTCAGCAGCGCGGTGCGGCCGACGTCGAGGGCCTGCTCACCGGCCTGCATGACGCACCCCCAGATGACGTCGTCGACGATCGCGGGGTCGATCCCGGTGCGCTGGGCCACGCCGTTGAGCACCTGGGCGGACAAGTCGGCCGGGTGCACCCCGGCGAGACCTCCGTTGCGTTTGCCGATCGGTGAGCGCACCGCCTCGACGATGACAGCTTCGGCCATGTCGTTCTCCTTTGAATCAGGACCGCAATGAGTGACCAGGATCGCAGGGCTGCCGGCCGGGGTTGCGCCCGGTCCCCGTTTTCGTGTCCGGCACCGGGTCCGGCGATGGTTTTGCTCATGCGGCGATTCGGAGCGCGCACGCGCATCGACACCACCCGAGGGGACCGCAACACCTTCGACGGCAAGACCACCGCGGTCGGCAAGAACACCGAAACCGACGGTGATCTGGTCAACACGATCGTGTTCCCCAACCCACTGCCGGCCGACACCGGGAAGGGCTGTGACCGCGCCGTCGACTCGACCCGACGTCACCGGTGATCTCCGGTAGCGTCGCCGCTATGGCACGCATCATCGTTTTCGGCGGCCACGGCAAGGTCGCCCTGCACCTGAACCGCATCCTCACCGAGCGCGGCGACGCCGTGACCGCGGTGTTTCGCAACCCCGACCACTCCGAGGAGGTGGCGGTCACCGGGGCGGCGCCGCTCGTCGGCGACATCGAGCAGCTCGACACCGCCGCGCTGGCCGAGTTGATCGGCGGGCACGACGCGGTGGTGTTCGCCGCCGGCGCCGGCGGCGGTAACCCCGAGCGCACCTACGCGGTGGACCGCGACGCCGCCATCCGGGTCATCGACGCAACCCGATCGGCCGGGGTGCGCCGGTTCGTGATGGTCTCCTATTTCGGCGCCGACCCCGACCACGGGGTGCCCAGTGACAACGCGTTCTACCCCTACGCGGAGGCCAAGGCGGCCGCCGATGCGCACCTGCGCGCCACCGACCTGGACTGGACGGTGCTGGGGCCCAGCCGGCTCACGCTGGATCCGGCCACCGGCACGATCGCGCTGGGCACCCGCGGCGACGGCGACACGGCCGGCGACAAGGCCGGCGACAAGGCGGAGGTGTCGCGGGAGAACGTCGCGCTGGTCATCGCCGCGGCGCTGGCCCCCGACACCGGTGGCGCCACCGTCGGGCGCACCATCGAGTTCAACGACGGCCCCACCCCCATCGCCGAGGCCTTGACCGGGCGTCCGGGGCCGGACGCGACCCGGTAGCCTCGGTCATGCAGCTGGTCTGCTGTGCCCACCGGACCGGTGGGCACGGCAGCGAGTGGCACCCGTGCCACGAGAGGGAACCCGGTGAGAGTCCGGGACTGTCCCGCAGCGGTATGCAGGAACGACCGCCGTCAACAGCACTGGTCACCGGGGCGCCGCCCCGACCGGGAAGCGACGGCCAGTAGGGGCACCCAACCGGTGCGCGCCCGCGAGTCCGAAAACCTGCCGGCTGCACCGGGCGCGCCGCGCCCGGTGGCTAATCGCCTCGAGGAATGGGCGTCCGGCCGTCTGAGTTGAGTTGCAGTGGCTACGCCCGTCGTGCGACCGCAACCGGATCGGCTGCGCGCTCGCCGGCGATGACCACACCCGCGAGTGAAGGATCGACATTGACCGCTGAACCGTTTACCGCCACCGTTACCGGCTCCCCGCGTATTGGCCCGCGACGCGAACTCAAACGCGCGACCGAGGGATACTGGGCGGGCCGGACCAGCCGCGCCGACTTGGAGTCGGTCGCCGCCACGCTGCGCCGCGACACCTGGGCCGCACTGGCCGAGGCCGGAGTCGACTCCGTGCCGGTGAACACGTTCTCCTACTACGACCAGGTGCTCGACACCGCGGTGATGCTCGGCGCGCTGCCCCCGCGCGTCGCCGAGGTCAGCGACGAGCTGGACCGCTACTTCGCCGCCGCGCGCGGCACCGACACCATCCAGCCGCTGGAGATGACGAAGTGGTTCGACACCAACTACCACTACATCGTTCCCGAGATCGGTCCCGACACCGAGTTCAGCCTGAACACCGACAAGGTGCTCGGTGAACTCAAGGAGGCCGCCGAGACCCTGCCCCGCGGCGTCACGTCGCGCCCGGTCGTGATCGGTCCGATCACCTTCCTGCTGCTGAGCAAGGCGGTCGGTGGCGCCGGCGCCCCGATCGACCGGATCGACGAGCTGCTGCCGCTCTACACCGAGCTGCTCGGACAGCTCTCGGAGGCCGGAGCGGACTGGGTGCAATTCGACGAACCGGTGTTGGTCACCGACATCTCCGCGGACGCCCCGGCACTCGCCGAGCGCGTCTACACGGCGCTGGGCTCGGCGAGCAAACGCCCCGCCATCCACGTCGCCACCTATTTCGGCGACCCCGGTGACGGGCTGGCCGCGCTGGCCCGCACCCCGGTCGAGGCGATCGGGGTCGACCTGGTCGCCGGCGGGGAGACCGCCCTCGCCGGTGTGGCCGCCGTCCCCGAGCTCAGCGGCAAGACCCTGGTCGCCGGGGTCGTCGACGGCCGCAACGTGTGGCGCACCGACCTGGAGGCCGCCTTGGCGAAGCTGGCCACGCTGCTCGGCAGCGCCCAGACGGTGGCGGTGTCGACGTCGTGTTCGACGCTGCACGTGCCCTACACCCTGGCCGCCGAACCCGACCTGGACGACAACCTGCGCAGCTGGCTGGCGTTCGGCGCGGAGAAGGTCACCGAGGTGATCACCTTGGCGCGGGCGCTGCGCGACGGCCGCGACACGGTGGCCGACGAGATCGCGGCCTCCAACGCGGCCGTGGCCGCCCGCAAGGCCGACCCCCGGCTGCGCAACGAACAGGTGCGCGACCGCATCGAGGCGATCACCGGCGCGGGCAGCCGTCGCGGGCCGGCGACGGCGCGCCGCGAGGCCCAAGACGCCCGACTCAAGCTGCCGCCGCTGCCGACCACCACGATCGGCTCGTACCCGCAGACCTCGGCCATCCGCAAGGCGCGTGCGGCGCTGCGCTCCGGTGAGATCGATCGCGCCGAGTACGACAAGCGGATGAAGGCCGAGATCACCGACGTGATCAAGCTGCAGGAGGAGCTCGGGCTCGACGTGCTGGTGCACGGTGAGCCGGAGCGCAACGACATGGTGCAGTACTTCGCCGAGCAGCTGGACGGCTTCTTCGCCCCGCAGAACGGCTGGGTGCAGTCCTACGGCAGTCGCTGCGTGCGTCCACCGATCCTCTTCGGCGACGTGGCCCGGCCGCAGCCGATGACCGTCGACTGGATCAGCTACGCCCAGTCGCTCACCGACAAGCCGGTCAAGGGGATGCTGACCGGTCCGGTGACGATCCTGGCGTGGTCGTTCGTCCGTGACGACCAGCCGCTGGCCGACACCGCCAACCAGGTGGCGCTGGCCATCCGCGACGAGACCGTCGACCTGCAGAACGCCGGGATCGCGGTGATCCAGGTCGATGAACCGGCCCTGCGGGAGCTGCTGCCGCTGCGCGACGCCGCGAAGGAGGCGTACCTGCAGTGGGCGGTCGGCGCGTTCCGGCTGGCCACCTCCGGGGTGGCCGACTCCACCCAGATCCACACCCACCTGTGCTACTCGGAGTTCGGCGAGGTCATCGGGGCGATCGCCGACCTCGATGCCGACGTCACCTCGATCGAGGCGGCACGCTCCCACATGGAGGTCCTCGACGACCTCAACGCGATCGGGTTCTCCAACAGTGTCGGGCCGGGTGTCTACGACATCCACTCGCCACGCGTTCCCGGCACCGAGGAGATGGTGGTGTCGCTCAGGGAGGCGCTGCAGGCGGTGCCGGCGCAGCGGCTGTGGGTCAACCCCGACTGCGGCCTGAAGACACGCCGCACCGACGAGGTGACCGCCTCGCTGACCAACCTGGTCGCCGCCGCCAAGGAGGCGCGCTCGGGGCTGTAGCCGCCCGAGCCCGCCCCGTCGTGATCGGCCCGGGGCGCCCCGTGTTCACGTGGGGGTCCCGGGCCGACGCGTGTCACGGCGATGTCACCGCGTTCGCGGCCCCACCGACGCCACCCTGATCGCGCCTGGCAGCGAGCGCCCACCGCGGTGGGCTACCGTTTTCCCGTGGTCACCGACGCGGACGTCATCGTCGTCGGCGCCGGGATGGCCGGGCTCACCGCCGCCGACCGTCTCACCGCCGCCGGCCGTTCGGTGCTGGTGCTCGAGGCCCGTGAGCGGGTCGGCGGCCGGGTGCTCAACGAGGCGCCGGATGCGGCCGCCCCCGAGCAGGTCGTCGAGATCGGTGGTCAGTGGTTGGGCCCGACCCAGACCCGGGCCCGCACCTTGGCGGCACGGCTGGGCCTGCAGCTGTATGCGACCCACACCGACGGCGCGAACCTGCTGGAGCGCCGCGACGGCGGCCTGCTGCGTTACCGGGGCACGATCCCGAGGATCAACCCGGTGGTGCTCGCCGATATCGGCCAGGCGCAGACCCGGCTGGACCGGTTGGCCCGCCGGGTTCCGCTGCAGGCCCCGTGGCGGGCCCCGCACGCCGGGCACCAGGATGCGGTGACGCTGGGGACCTGGCTGCGCCGCAACGTCGCCACCCGCACCGCCCGCGAGCTGTTGACGGTGGCGGTGCGGGCGGTGTGGGCTTGTGAACCCCACGAGCTGTCGCTGCTGCACGCGCTGTTCTACCTGCACTCCGGGGGCGGATTCGCCAGCCTGATCGGCACCAGCGGCGGCGCCCAACAGGACCGGGTGGTCGGCGGCACCGGATTGTTGGCGACCGGGCTGGCGGCCCGGCTCGGCGACCGGGTGCTGCTGGGTCGGCCGGTGCACGCGATCCGGGCCGGGGACGACGCGGTGACGGTCACCGCCCGCACCGGCGACAGCTGGCACGCTCGTCGGGTGATCGTGGCGCTGCCTCCGACGCTGGCCGGGCAACTCGACTACCACCCGGCGCTGCCGGCGGCCCGCGCCCAACTGACCCAGCGCACCCCGATGGGCGCGGTGATCAAATGCCTGGCCGTCTACGACGAGCCGTTCTGGCGGCGCGACGGGCTCAGCGGTCAGGCCGTCAGCATCGCCGGCCCGCTGAGCGCCGTCTTCGACAACACCGTGCCCGGCGGCTCCCCCGGGGTGCTGCTGGGCTTCTTCGAAGGCGCGGCGGCCCGCCGGTTCTCGCTGCGGACACCGGGCGAGCGCCGCGACGCCGTCGTCGCCGCCTTCACCCGGCTGTTCGGTGCCCGCGCCCGACACCCCCGCGCCTACCTGGACAAGGACTGGTCGGGCGACCCGTTCAGCGGCGGCGGCTACTCCGCGGTGCTGGCGCCGGGAACCTGGACCGGGTACGGGCACGCCTTGCGGGCGCCGGTCGGGCGCCTTCACTGGGCGAGCACCGAAACGGCCACCATCTGGTCGGGCTACATCGACGGTGCCATCCGGTCCGGTGAACACGCCGCCGACGAAATTCTGCGCGCCGAGGATTCGCGCTAGCGAACCGCGCCCGGGGCCAACGGCCGGCCAGCCGGGTCGGGAGGAGCCAGAAGCAACCGCGCACCGCCCCCTCAGGCGGTGCGATCGGAGGGCCCCGGCGAGGTCACCTGGACCGGGAGGTCGTCGTCCCACGGCTGGCTGTCGGCCATGTCGGCCACGCGCATCACCCCGCGTTCGAACTCGCCGGTGGCCGCGTCGACCAGCCGGTAGCGCTGGGTCTGGCGGTGGATCGGCTGGGCGTCGAGGATCACCACCCGCACCTCTCCGGGGGCGAACCCGCACCGCTGCTGCATCGCGGCGATCAGCTGCTCGTTGGTCATGTGCCCGTCGCCGAAATTCCAGCCGACCGCGGTCGAGCAGATCCGCTCCCCGTCGGTCAGCGTGTAGTCGTCCTCGTCGCGCCCGGCCATCGCCCGGTGCGCGAGGGTGAACAACGCCCGGCCGTGGGTGTTGAACCCCCGGAACGCATACCCCATGTAGATCGGGATCTGGGCGGCCTCCCTGCTGCCGTAGAACCGTTCCAGTTGGGCGGCGGGCATGCTGGCGATGGCGACCAGGCCGCGGCTGATCTTCTCCTCGGCCGACGGGGTCAGACACCACAGCGTGGTGTCCCAGTTGCCGGCGTAGTAGCGCATGCCCGGCAGAAACGACACCTTGTCCGGGTACAGATTGCCGACCACCACGGTGCCGGCGCTGAGCGCGAACAGCAGCGCCACCGCCCAGGGGTGGTGCAGATCGGCGAGGCCCACCTCGGCGTGGCCGACGAACAGCGTCAGCACACCGACGATCATGAACACGTTCCACTCCAACGGCACCCCCATCGGGATGGCGACGAGGATCCCCAGGTGGAAGCAGACCATGACGCACGCGGCGATCGCGGTGGGCCACCCGCCATGGGAGAAGAACAACACCAGCGGCACCCCCATCTCGATCGCGGTGGAGACGTGGGCCAGCGTCCGCGACAACCACCCCGGGCGCAGGTCGTCGGGGAAGTGGCGGAAGAACCGGCGTTTGAGCGACCGGGGCCGCACCAGCGGGTTGTTGCTCATCATCGTGGAGATGACGAACGGGAAGTGCCGGTTGAGTTTGGAGGTGGCCGCGCCGATCCAGATCACCAAGAAGATCACCTTGGCGCCGATGAGCATGTCGACCCCGGTGAACAGGAACACCGCCGTCAGCGGGGCGTAGACCTCGCCGCGGGCGGCCAGGAAGATCACCTTGTCGCGCAGCCCGACGACCCCGAGCAGCACCAACACGGTGATCACCTGCCAGGCCGGCAGCACCCCGACGGTGGTGTCCAGTTCGGGTATCGGGCCGGTGCCGGCGGAGAACAGCGCCACCAGCAACATCACCAGCAGGCCCCCGTAGAGGGCGGCGTCGAGCGGCGTGCGCGCGCTGCCGCGGGTGCCCGGCACCCGGTTGGGCCACGGGGGCAGGCGGATGGTGCCCGGCCGCAGCCAGTACAGGATCGATCCCAGCGGCGGGAAGAACCGGTTGTTGAGCGGCCCGAAGCCGCAGCCCAGACCGATCACCTCGAACAGCATCGTGTAGAGCACGATCTTTTCGAACACGATCGGCTCGCGCCACCACTGCGCGACCGCGGTGAACCCGTCGACGCCGGGGGTGGCGACCACGATCAGCCAGCCGCCCAGCACGTAGAGGGCGACCTTGAGAACGTAGAACAGATGCAACACGACCGGGGTGCCGAAGCCGACCTCGGCCCACTGTTGGGCCATCGGGCGGATCTTCTCCGCGCGGGTCCCGGCACTCCATTCGGCGAAGTCGACCACCGGCAGGTCGGGCTTGAGGAATCCCATGCCGACACAGTAGAACGTGTTCTAGAGGTTGGGGCCGGGTTCAGGTTTCCCCGTGCCGGGGCGGGCGCGCCGCGCTCACAGCGACCGGCTGATGATCTCCTTCATGATCTCGCTGGTCCCGCCGTAGATGCGGTTCACCCGCGACCCGGTGTACATGTTGGCGATCGGGTACTCGGTCATGTAGCCGTAGCCGCCGAAGATCTGCAGACATTTGTCGACGACCTGGTCGCATTTCTCCGCCGCGAACAGCTTGGCCATCGACGCGGTCATCGGGTCGTTGTGGCCGTCGACGTACTGCTGGATGGCGTAGTCGACCATGGTCTTGATCGCCAGCGCCTCGGTTTTGCACTCGGCCAGCACGAACTTGGTGTTCTGGAAATTGCCGATCGGGTGGCCGAACGCCTCCCGCTGGCGGGAGTAGTCGATCGCCTCGAGCACCGCCGCCTCGGCCAGCGCCGCGCACAGCGAGCCGATGATCAGCCGTTCGCGGGCCAACTGCTCCATCAACTGATAGAAGCCGAGCCCCTCGCGCTCCCCGAGCAGGTTGGCGACCGGGACCCGCATGTCGGCGAAGAACAGCTCCCGGGTGTCTTGGCCGTGCTGGCCCATCTTGGCGAGCACCCGGCCCCGCTCGAAACCGGTCAGCCCGTCGGTCTCGGCGACGATCAGCGACACCCCGCCCGCACCCTGGGAGGGGTCGGTTTTGGCCACGATCACCACCAGGTCGCAGTGGGTGCCGTTGGAGATGAACGTCTTCGATCCGTTGATGACGTACTGCTCACCGTCGCGCACCGCGGTGGTGCGCACCGACTGCAGATCCGAGCCGGTGCCGGGTTCGGTCATCGCGATCGCCAGCACCGCCTCGCCGCTGATGACCTTCGGCAGCCACCGTTTCCGCTGTTCATCGGTGCCGTAGGCGTACAGGTAGTGGGCCACGATCGGTGAGTGCACCGAGAACCCGAAACACTGGTCGTGGGCGTAGACCAGCTCCTCTTGGACCACCGCGTTCAGGGCGTAGTCGCCGCCGGCGCCGCCGAACTCTTCGGGCAGATCCAGCCCCAGCAGCCCCGCCGCCCCGGCCTTGGTCCAGAACTCGCGGTCGACGCCGTGTTGTTCGACCCAGCGCTCCTGGTTCGGGGTGGCCTCCTTGCCGAAGAACGCCCCGGCGTGTTTACGCAGCTCACGATGCTGATCGGTCTCCCAACTGGGCCGATAGTCGGGGAAGAGTCGGGACATCGGCTACCTCATCTCGGGTGTGATCGTCGGGACGCATCTTGATCCGCGGACCGCTTCGACCCTAGTGTTGGGTACGCACGATGCCCGGCGCCCACCGATCGGGCCCGGCGTGTCGGCGCGCCGACGATTTTCAACGGTGCCCCATCCGCGCTACCGTGGAGCGCGCAACGTCTCATATACAACGCCGAAAGCCGAGATACAACCATTAGGCGGACATGGTCAAGGAGTTAACCGAACTCCAGCTGCTCACCGAGTTGGAGCCGTCGGTTGCCGACAACTTGAACCGGCACCTCTCCCTGGCCAAACCCTGGAATCCGCACGACTATGTCCCGTGGGCCGAGGGCCGCAACTACGCCGCGCTGGGCGGAGTCGATTGGGATCCCGAGCAGTCCGAGCTCTCCGAGGTCGCTCGGGTCGCGATGATCACCAACCTGCTCACCGAAGACAACCTGCCCTCCTATCACCGCTACATCTCGGAGAACCTCTCCACCGACGGCGCCTGGGGCACGTGGGTGGGCACCTGGACCGCCGAGGAGAACCGGCACGGCATCGCCATGCGCGACTACCTGGTGGTCACCCGCGGCGTCGACCCGGTCGAACTGGAGAAAACCCGCACGATCGTGTTGACCCGCGGCATCATCGCACCGGAGGACTTCGAGGGCGTGCTCATCCAGTCCGCCTACGTCACCTTCCAGGAGGTGGCCACCCGGGTCAGTCACCGCCAGACGGGCCGGGTCTGCAACGACCCCGTCGCCGACACGATGCTCAAGCGCATCGCCCAGGACGAGAACCTGCACGCGGTGTTCTACCGCAACATCACCGGGGCCGCGTTCGACTTGGCGCCGGACCAGACGATGGATGCGGTGACCCGCGTGGTCAAGGACTTCGACATGCCCGGTCGCGGCATGCCCAACTGGCGGCGCAACGGGGTGCTGATGGTCAAACACGGCATCTACGATCTGCGCCAGCATCTCGAGGAGGTGCTCGTCCCCACGCTGCGGAAGTGGAAGGTGTTCGACCGCACCGACTTCGGTCCGCTCGGCGAGCAGCGCCGCAACGAACTCGGCGAGTTCCTGGAGAAGTTGCAGCGCGACGTCGTCCGGTTCGAGGAACGCCGCGCCCACCTGCTCGAGCGCCAGGCCGCCAAGGCCGCCGCGCGCACCTGACCCGGGCGGGCCGCGTCAGGCGCGCCCTACCCGGCGCGCAGCGCCCGCTGGTCCTGCCCGGAGTAGGCGCTCAGCGGTCGGATCAAGGCGTTGGAGGCGGTCTGCTCCATGATGTGCGCGGTCCACCCGGTGATCCGGCTCATCACGAACAGCGGCGTGAACATCGGGATGTCGAACCCCATCAGGTAGTAGGCCGGCCCGGTCGGGAAGTCGAGGTTGGGTTTGATCCCGGTCGCGTCGGCCATCTCGGCCTCGAGCACCCGGTAGATCTCCAGCCAGCGACCGTCGTCGCGGGCGGCCGCGACCCGTTCCAGCGCGGCCTTCATCGTCGGCACCCGGGAGTCGCCGTGCTTGTAGACGCGGTGACCGAACCCCATCACCTTCTCCTTGCCGGCCAGCTTCGCGTGCAGCCAGTCCGCGGCGCGCGCCGGCTCACCGATCTCGATCATGTCGTGCATGACCGCCTCGTTGGCCCCGCCGTGCAGACTGCCCTTGAGCGCCCCGATGGCCGCGGTGACCGCGCTGTAGATGTCGGAGTGGGTGGAGGTGACCACCCGCGCGGCGAACGTCGAGGCGTTGAAACCGTGCTCGGCGTACAGGATCATCGACTGCTCGAAGGCCGAGACCACCACCGGGTCGGGCACCTCCCCGAAGCACATCCGCAGGAAGTTCTCCGCATACCCGAGTTGGCTGTGCGGGGCGATCGGGGACTGTCCGCGGCGTCGGCGCAGGTCGGCGGCGACGATCGTGGGCAGCACGGCGAACATGCGCAGCGACTTGGCGTAGTTGGCCAAGGCGGTGCTGTCGTCCTCCTGCGGGTCCTCCGCACCCAGGTAGCTGATCGCGGTGCGCACCACGTCCATCGGGTGGCAGGTGTCGGGCAGTTTGGCCAGCAGCGACAACAACGACCGATCCAGCCGGCGGCTGGCCCGTTCCCGCTGGCAGAACAACGCCAGTTCGGCGTCGGAGGGCAGCTCGCCGTGCCACAGCAGGTAGGCGACCTGCTCCATGCTGCAGTGTCGGGCGAGGTCTTGCACCGGGTAGCCGCGATAGGTCAGCGAGTTGGTCTCGGTGACCACCTTGGAGATCGCGGTCGTGTCGACGACCACCCCCGCCAGTCCCTTCCGGGTCTTTGAATCAACATTGCCGGCCATCGTCATTGGTCCCCTTCGCCCACCGTGAAGTTGAAGATCGCGTCGTCGAATTGGTTGTACTCGTCGTAGCGCAGCAGCTCATAGAGCCGGCTGCGGTGCTGCATGCGGTCCAGCAACCCGCTCTGGGTTCCGGCCGCGTCGATCTCCCGCAGACCGGCCTCCACCGCGAACATCGCCAGCCGCAGGGTGGTCACCGGGTAGATGACCGCGTTGTAGCCGAGCTCACCGAGTTGGTCGACGGTCAGCAGCGCGGTTTTGCCGAACTCGGTCATGTTGGCCAGCAACGGGATATCGACGGCGGCACGGAACCGCTCGAACTCGTCGGGTCCCGCCAGGGCCTCGGTGAAGATCAGGTCGGCGCCGGCGTCGGCGTAGGCGCGGGCCCGCTCGATCGCCGCGGACAGGCCCTCGGTGCCGGCCGCGTCGGTGCGGGCACAGATGACGAAGTCGGGGTCGCGCCGGGCCGATACCGCCGCGCGCACCCGCTTGACCATCTCGTCGACACCCACCACCGCCTTGCCGTCGAGGTGCCCGCAGCGTTTCGGGTTCACCTGGTCTTCGAGGTGACAGCCGGCGAGACCGGCGTCCTCGAGCATCGTGATCGTGCGCGCGGCGTTCATCGGCTCGCCGAAGCCGGTGTCGGCGTCGATCAGGGTGGGCAACTCGGTGGCGCCCGCGATCTGACTGCCGCGTGCGGCGACCTCGGTCAAGGTGGTCAATCCGATGTCGGGCAGCGCCAGATCCGCC
This sequence comes from Mycolicibacillus parakoreensis, assembly GCF_022370835.2. The sequence goes on along the minus strand of NZ_CP092365.1, from coordinate 880,936 downwards.
GAGAGCGCCGCACCGGAGACGTAGACGCCGTCGAATCCGATCTCGGCGACCATTTTGGCCACCAGCGGAGAGAAGGCACCCGGCAGGCGTTGGAGCCGACCGGAGTTCAACCCCTCACGTAGCGCCGCCCGCTTCTCCGCCGCGCTGCGCGTCGACCCCAGCAGTCCGCTCATCAGAAGATCCCCGCGGCGATCGTGGGGGCCTTGTCGAGCACCCGGGCGTCGACGGTGACGTTGAGTCCGCGCAGCGCGGTTCCGGCCAGCTGCGGAAGACCTTCGGCGGCGGCGATGAACCGCTGCTGTTCGGCGTCGTCGACGACGTCGGCGGCCAGATCCCGGAATTTTCCGAGATACTGCTCCCGCGCGAACGGGCGTGCGCCCAGCGGATGCGCATCGGCGACGGCGAGTTCGTCGCTGATCACCTCCCCGTTTTTCAAGGTGATCTCCGCGCGCGCACCGAAGGCCTTCTCGGCCGGATCGGTGGAGTGGTAGCGCCGGGTCCACTCCGGGTCCTCGACGGTGGAGATCTTGTGCCACAACTCCACGGTGTCGGGCCGGTGGGCCCGCTCGGGGGTATACGAGCGTTCGTGATGCCAGCTGCCGTCCTGCAGCGCGACCGCGAAGATGTAGGGCAGCGAGTGGTCCAGGGTCTCCCGGGAGGCGTCGGGGTCGAACTTCTGCGGATCGCCGGATCCGGTGCCGATCACAAAGTGGGTGTGGTGGCTGGTGTGCAGCACGATCGTGGCGATCTGGTCCAGATCACCGAGGCGCTGGCGCATCCGGCGGGCCAGATCGATCGGGGCCTGGCTCTGATACTCCGCGGAGTGCTCCTTGGTGTAGCTGTCCAAGATCGCCCGCTTGGGCTCGCCGGGCGCCGGCAGCGGAACCTCGTAGGTGTGCTCGGGCCCGGCCAGCAGCCACGCGATCACCCCGTCCTCGCCCTCCCAGATCGGCGCGGGCGCCCCCTCCCCGCGCATGGCGCGGTCGACCGCTTCGATCGCGATCTTGCCGGCGTGGGCCGGGGCGAACGCCTTCCAGCTCGAGATCAGCCCCTTGCGGGACTGGCGGGTGGCCGTACTCAGGTGCAGCGCCTGCCCGATCGCCTGGTAGATCGTGTCGGTGTCCAGCGCCAGCATGGTGCCCAACCCGGCCGCCACCGACGGGCCCAGATGCGCCACGTGGTCGATCTTGTGCTGGTGCAGGCAGATTCCGCGGGTCAGGTCGATCTGCACCTCGTAGGCGGTGGCGATCCCGCGCAGCAGGTCGGCGCCGGACACCCCGCGGTGCTGGGCGACGGCCACCAGCGCGGGGATGTTGTCTCCGGGGTGGGAGTAGTCGGCGGCCAGAAAAGTGTCGTGGAAGTCCAACTCGCGTACCGCCACCCCGTTGGCCCAGGCGGCCCATTCCGGTGCGTGAAGGCCGTCGACGCCGAAGACCGCGGCGCCGGCCCCGCCGGTCGGGGCCGGATGCGCCAGCGCCTGGGCGCGGGCGACGGTCACCGGCCGGCGCAGCACCGAGGCGGCGCTGACCGCCGCGTTGTCGAGCACCCGGTTGATGACCATGTCCGCGGTCGCGTCCTCGACGGCCACCGGGTCGGCGGCCACCTCGGCGATTTTCCAGGCAAGCTGTTCGGTGCGCGGGAACTCCTCGGCGCTGCGGCGGGTGCGTACGGAATGGGTCAACATAATTCACACACTATGCACAATCCGGTGGCGGCAAAAGACCCTGGATATGCGGAGTTCTGCGTCCCGAGCCCCCGGATATTGCGAACGTTGCGAACCTGGTGCGCGGTACGGTGTCAGCCGTGGCGAAGATGTATGCCGGTGCCCGGCTGCGGCGGCTGCGCGAGGAGCGCGGCCTGACCCAGCTGGCACTGGCCAAGGCGCTCGATCTGTCGAGCAGCTACGTCAACCAGCTGGAGAACGACCAGCGGCCGCTGACGGTCTCGGTGCTGCTGGTGTTGACCGAGCGTTTCGATCTGCCGGCACACTACTTCTCCCCCGACACCGATGCGCGGCTCATCGCCGAGCTGGCCGAGGTGTTCGCCACCAGCGGCGCCGAGCCGGCTCCGACCGGCGGCCAGCTCGAGCAGCTGGCCGCCCGGATGCCCGAGATCGGCCGCAGTGTGCTGACCCTGCACCGGCGGCTGCGCGACGCCACCGAGGAGCTGGAGGGTTACCGGTCGCGGGCCTCGGCGGACACGTCGACCCCGCTGGGCGGGCCGATGCCGTTCGAAGAGGTGCGCGACTTCTTCTACGACCGCAACAACTACATCGGCGACCTCGACGTCGCGGCCGAATCGATGTTCGTCGACAACGGCATGCGCATCGGGGGCCTCGACGCCCAGTTGACCGCTTTGATGGCCGAGCGCCACGGCGTCACCGTCAGCGTCGACAGCGACCTCGATGAACGCACCAAACGCCACTACGATCCCGACACCCGGGTGCTGCGCATCGCCCAGTGGCTGCTGCCGGGGCAGCGCGCCTTCCAGATGGCGACCCAGTTGGCTCTTTTGACCCAGGCGGAGCTGATCGCGGCGATCATCGCCACCGACGACCAGCTGAGCGCGGAGGCCCGCGAGGTGGCCCGCATCGGTCTGGCAAACTATTTCGCCGGGGCCTTCCTGCTGCCGTATCGCCATTTCCACCGGGCGGCAACGGAATTACGCTACGACATCGATCTGCTGGGGCGCCGTTTCGAGGTGGGCTTCGAGACGGTGTGCCACCGGTTGTCCACCCTGCAGCGGCCCCGTCTGCAGGGCGTGCCGTTCATCTTCGTGCGCGCCGACAGCGCCGGCAATCTGTCCAAACGCCAGTCGGCGACCGCGTTTCACTTCAGTAGGGTCGGCGGCAGCTGCCCGTTGTGGGTGGTCCACGACGCGTTCGCCCAGCCGGGCCGCATCATCACCCAGGTCGCCGAGATGCCCGACGGGCGATCGTATTTCTGGCTGGCCAAGACCACCGAGCCGGACGGACGCGGCTATCTCGGGCAGCAGAAACGGTTCGCCGTCGGGCTCGGTTGCGACCTGGCGCACGCGCCGGCGTTGATCTACTCCACCGGGGTGGCCCTCGACGACCCGGGCACCGCGGTCCCGATCGGGGCGGGCTGCAAGATCTGCCCGCGGCCGGCCTGCCCCCAGCGGGCCTTCCCCTACCTGGGCCGGCGGGTGGTCGCCGACCCGAACACCAGCAGCGACCTGCCGTACGCGGCGGGCTGAGCCCACCGCCGGGCGCTAACGGGCCGGCGGGCGGTAGAAGATCGCCAGTTGGCCGATCGCCCCGGCCAGCCCCAGACCGAGCGCGATCGCCAGCCCGCACCACCCCGGCGCCCAGCTGTGCCCGAAGATCAGGTGATCGAGGCTGTACCGGCCGGCACCGAGCATCGCCACCGCGGCCGCCGCCACCGCCAGCACCAGGTTGTATTCCCAGCCTTGGTTGGTGATGAAAAAGCCGTTGCCGCGGTGCACCGTCCACGCCGCCACCACCATCAACGCGACGAATCCGGCCGCGGTGACCGGCGTGAGCAGCCCGGCGGCCAGACCCAGTCCGGCCGCGGTCTCCGCGCCGGCGGCGGCCATCGCATGCAGCTTGCCGGGCTTCATCCCGATGCTCTCGAACCAGGCCGCGGTTCCGGGGATGCGCCCGCCGCCGAAGAACTTGTTCAGCCCGTGGGCCGCCAGGGTCAAACCCAGCAGCAGTCGCAGGATCAGGATCGCAATGTCGGCTGTCATGGTCCCCACCGTATCGACTGCCTTCGCCCACGGTGCGGCCCATCGCCCCCGCGTCGGGGCCGGCCGGCGTCAGGGCCGCGTCAGGGCCGCGTCAGGGCCGCGTCGAGGTGCTCAAGGTAGGTGTCGACGTCGACGATCGCCGGGGCGGCGGTGTGCACGCTGATCGCGATGGTGTCGCCGATGCCGTGCACCCCGTGGGTGAGCCCCATCATCGGGGAGAGCGCCGGATAGCCGGAGGTCAACACCACCGGCGTCGTGCCGAACCGCAGATCGGCGGGCCCGCGGTGCACGCTGGAGACCACGGTGTTGCCGGCCACCGACTCCGAGCGCAGATCGGGGTCGAAGCGGCTTACCCCCCAGCGCAGCAGTGCGGCCGGTACCGTGGCGAACGCCCGGTTGGCCGCGACGGTGGCGGGATGGTCGGCGCGCGCCCGGCCCGCGGCCAGGTCGGCGGCGATGCGCCGGGCCCGTTCCGGGGGCGACAACCCCGGATGTAAGCCGACCGCCACGTTGTGGAAATGGTTGTTGGCGTGGCGGGCAAACGGTTTGGCCATCGGCACCTCCGCGCCCAGGGTGTCGATGACCGCACCGAGCTGGCGGGTCAGCGCCGTGGCCACCGCGCCCAGGACCGCCACGGTCACCGTCGGCCCGCCCAGCTGATCACGACGGCGCACCAGGGTGCGCAGCACCGGCGGTGCGCTCGGCCGGCTGTTGGTCACCAGCGCCGGGCGCGGTTCGGCCGGCGGGACCAGCGCCCCGGAGCTGATGTCGTGCTCGAGGCGACGATGGGCCCGGGCGGCCTGCAGCGCCCGCCACGGCAGCCATCCGCGCCGGTGGGCGGTGACCGCCGGCACCGGCGTCGTCCGGCCGAACAGCCAGGACGCCAACTGACTCGCCCGCGCGCCGTCGGCCAGCGCGTGGGCGACCTGCAGGACCGCGACGGTGCCGGTGCCCCCGGTGGCGGGCAGGTCGCGCACACCGGGGAACAGGTGCAGCCGCCAGGGCGACACCGTGGCGTCCACCGGGTCCTCGCCGAGCCGCGCCACCGTCTGCAGGCACTGCGCCCAGTGCGGCCGGCTCAGATCATGCACCCGCGGCGACGGCGGATCGGCGCTCACCCACCGCGGGTAGGTCAACACGCCGCGGTCGTCGAGGCGCACCGTCAACGCCGGGCAGGTCCGCGCACGCCGGCGCACCGCGGCGACGGCGGCGTCGAAATCGGCGGGCTCCCCGGCGAACGCGTACAACAGGAACTGGTCGCTGGGCAAGATCGCCGACATCCAATAGAACTGGGCGTCGACCGGGGTCATCGGCGTGGTGGGCACGCGTCACCGATGGGGTCGGCTCACCCGGTGGCGCCGAGGAACGGCAGCACCACCTCGGCGACCCGCTCGGGTTGTTCCAGCTGCAGGAAGTGGCCCGCGTGCTCGATGATCGCCACGTCGCTGCCCGGCGGCAACACCGGACCCGCCCACGAGGCGAACGCGGCGGACATGCAGCCGTCGTCGCGGCCGTGCAGATACAGACTGGGCAGCCGCGGCGGGCTCATCCAATGCCGGTGCAGCGCGGCGTAGGGCGCCGGCGGGCGGGAGCCGCGGATGGTGGCGCGATACGGGCCCAGCGCGGCACGCCAGCTCTGCGGGCTGCCGATCGCCGCGTCGACGTGACGCAGATCCTCGGCGGCCTCGGTGGTGTCGTAGCCGGGCGACCAGCGCCGCCACAACCGCGGCACGACCGTGGCCGCGGAGCGCTCCGGTAGCCACGGCAGTTGAAAAAACCCGATGTACCAGCTGCGCAGCATCTGGGCGGGCAGCAGGCTCAGCAACCGGGCCCGGTCGGTGAGCCCGCCCGGCGACCGGAACGCCGCCACCGGCGGCACCGACATGATCACGGCCCTGGCGAAGGGGTTCTCCGGCACGGCGGCCAGCCCGCTGGCGGCGATCGCGCCCCAGTCGTGGCCGATCACCACGTCGCGGTCGGTGCCGCCGGCCGCCTCCCGCACCCGCAGCGCGTCGGCCATCAACGCGCCCACGTGATAGGCCCCGTCGCGCGCGATCCCCGAGGGGGCGTAGCCGCGCATGAACGGGGCCACCACCCGCCAGCCGTTCTCCACGAGCCGGGGCGCCAGCTTGCGCCAGCCGTAGGCGGTATCGGGAAATCCGTGCAGGCACAGCGCAATCGGCGCCTCGGCGGGACCCCACGACAGCGCCTTGAGGCTCACCTCGGGGGTGTCGACGTCGATCCAGTCGGGTTCAGTCATCTCTGCCATCACGATCCGGTGCCATACGGTCGTCCCCCAACCTACGTGGTCGGCCACCGGCCGGCATCCGCACCGCCCCGCGGCGCTACGGTGGGCGAATGTCCAGTGCGCCGCAGACCACCCAGTATGCCGGTGTCGACGGCATCGTCTTGACCGCCGACGAGTGGAACGCCGACCCGCTCGACGCGGCGCTGCCCACGGTGCTGCTGCTGCACGGCGGCGGGCAGAACCGGTTCTCCTGGAAACGCACCGGCCAGGTGCTCGCCGACCGCGGTTTCCATGTGGTCGCCCTCGACACCCGCGGCCACGGCGACTCCGACCGCTCCCCCGGTGCCGACTACGCGATCGAGACCCTGGCCGCCGATGTGGCCCCGGTGCTGACCGGCATCGGGCGGCCGGTGGCGCTGGTGGGGGCGAGCCTGGGCGGGCTCACCGCGATCCTCGCCGCCGAACAGGCCGGCCCGCAGGTGGTGCGCAGACTGGTGCTCGTCGACGTCGTGCCGCGGTTTGAGAAGAGCGGCAGCGCACGGATCCGGGAGTTCATGTTTCGTCACGTCGACGGGTTCGCCACGCTGGAGGAGGCCGCCGACGCGGTCGCCGCCTATCTGCCGCACCGGGAGCGCCCGCGCAGCCCCGACGGCCTGAAGAAGAACCTGCGCCGGCGCGACGGACGCTGGTACTGGCATTGGGATCCGGCGTTGCTGACCAAACCCGGCGACGATCCGGCGCTGCGCACCGAGAAACTCGAGCGCGCCGCCCAGGATCTGACCATCCCGATCCTGCTCATCCGCGGCAAGCTCTCCGACGTGGTCAGCACCGACGGGGTGCAGGATTTTCTGGCGAAGGTTCCCGCCGCGGAGTTCGTCGAACTCGGCAACGCCGGGCACACCGCCGCCGGGGACGACAACGACGCGTTCAGCGCCGCGGTGGTCGACTTCGTGTCCCGGCCGCACGGCTGAGCCATGGTGGTCGCGCTGTGGGTGCTGGCCGCGATCGCGGTGGCCGAGGCGATCGCACTGGTCGTGCTGTGGCGCATCCACACCCGGCGGCTGGCCGCCACCGAGACCGAGACCGAACGGCTGCGCCGGCGCCTGGACACCCGCACCATGCTGCTCACCGGTGGCCGGGAGGCGGTCAAAACGGTGTGGCAGACCGCCAATCGGGTCCGCACCGAAGGGCTCGGCGCCGCGGTGCGGTCCTCGATCGAGGATCTGGCCGGCTGGGCGCAGGTCGAACAACCCGACCTGGCCCGGCTCACCCGCGACGGCAGCGTGGTGATCCTGTTCACCGACATCGAGCAGTCCACCGCGCTCAACGAGCAGATCGGTGACCGCGCCTGGGTGAAACTGATCGCCGCGCACGACAAGCTGATCCGCCGTCTGGTCGCCGACCACGACGGGCACGTGGTCAAGGGCCAAGGCGACGGGTTCATGATCGCGTTCGCCCGCCCCGAGCCGGCGGTGCGCTGCGCCATCGCGATCCAGCAGGCCCTGGGCCGGCGTCAGCGCGCGAAAACCGACCGTGAGGTCCGGGTGCGCATCGGGATGCATCTGGGCCCGTCGGTGCGCCGCGGCGACGACCTGTTCGGCCGCAACGTGGCGATGGCCGCCCGGGTGGCCGGCCACGCCGACGGCGGTGAGATCCTGCTCAGCGCCCCGGTGCGCGACGCGGTCGCCGACTGCGACGACGTCGAGATCGGCCCGGGCATCGACACCGAGCTGAAGGGATTCAGCGGCCGGCACCGCCTGTACCCGGTCGGCCACTAGCGCTTTTCGGACTCGGCGAGCCGCTGGTGCAGCCGGGAGCGGATCTCCTCGGGAGTATAGGACTTGCGACGCCGCTGGTCGCGGGCGACCAGCACCCCGCCGGCCGCGACACCGACGACACCGGCCAACCCCAGCCATTTCCAGAAGTTGCGCATACGCACAGTCTGCCCGCCGTGTGTCTACAGTGCTGTCGTGACCGCACACACGGTGAGCCTGGCTCAGGCCCTCGACGCGACCCGCACCGGCGACGTCTGGCTGTTCCGCGGCCACACAGGCCCGGACCGGGCCATCCGGGCGCTGTCGAACGCCCCGGTGAACCACGTCGGGATGACCGTGGCCATCGACGACCTGCCCCCGCTGATGTGGCATGCCGAGCTCGGCCAGAAGCTGCTCGACGTGTGGACCGGAACCCACCACCGCGGGGTGCAGCTCAACGACGCCCGCGAGTCGGTCGAGCAGTGGGTGCACGGCTACGGCCAGCGGTGTTGGCTGCGTCAGCTCACCCCGTACGCCGGCCGGGAGCAGGAGGACCGGCTGCTGCAGGTCATCGCCCGTATGGACGGCACCCCGTTCCCGTCGACGGCGCGGCTGACCGCACGCTGGTTTCGCGGGCGGCTGCCCAGCGCCGCCGACTGGACCCGCGGCATCCCGGTGCTCGACCGCAAGGTGCGCGAGGTCGGTCGGCGGCGCCGGGAACACCGGCGCACGGTGGGCCTGCAGACCGCCTACTGCGCCGAGACGGTGGCCATCACCTACGAGGAGATGGGGCTGATCGCCACCGACAAGGAGTCCAGCTGGTTTGACCCCGGATCATTTTGGAGCGGCGACATCCTCCCGCTCACCGCCGGGTATCAGCTCGGCCGCGAGATCGAGGTCCTGCTCGACTGAGTCGGCCGGGCCGTCCGAGCGCAGCATCTCGACGACCCACACCGCGGTCCCGATCACCGGGAACGCCGCACCGAGCAGGCAGACCGCGCCCCAGCCGAAGGCGCCGTAGACGATCGCCGAGGCCACGCTGCCCAGCGAGCCGGCGGCGAAGTAGCTGGTCATGTACGCGGTGTTCAGCCGGCTTCGGGCCTCCGGACGCAGCGGGTAGAAGATGCTCTGGTTGCTGATGTGGGTGCCCTGGATGCCCAGATCCAGCAGCGCCACGCCGACCGCCATCGCCACCACCTGGGTCTGGCCGATCCACAGCAGCAGGAAACTCGCCGCGGTCACCGCCACGAACACCCCGGTCTGCCACCGCGCGTAGCCGCGGTCGGCCAGCGCGCCGGCGAACTTCGCCGCGACCGCACCGGCCACCCCGAACAGGGTGAACAACCCGATCTGGGTATCCGACCAACCGTAGACCCCGCCGGCCAGGACGAACCCGATGCTGGTCCAGAACACCCCGAAACAGGCGTAGGTCGCCATCCCGTAGACGATGCGCAACCGCAGCACCGGTTCTTCGCGCACGATCGCGATCACCGAGGCGAGCAGACGCGCGTACCCCATCTGGACGTCGGGGGGCCGCACCGGCAGGGTGCGCACCAACGCGCAGCAGACCAGCATCAGCACCGCCGCGACGACGAACACCGCTCGCCACCCGGCAACCCCGGCGATCAGCCCGGCCGCCACCCGGGACAGCAGGATGCCCAGTAGCAGGCCGGTCATCACGCTGCCGATCACCCGGCCGCGTTCCTCCTCGTAGGCCAGGGTGGCGGCGAACGGCACCAGCACCTGCCCGACCACCGAGCCCAGCCCGACCAGGATCGCCGCGCCGGCCAGCACCGGCCAGTTCGGCGCGCACGCCATGCCCACCAGGCACACCGCGGTGCCCAGCAGCATCACCGTCAGCAGCCGTCGCCGTTCCATCAGGTCACCGAGCGGCACCAGCAACGCCAGGCCGATGGCATATCCGACCTGGCTGGCCGTGACGATCAGTCCGACGCTGGTGGTCGAGGCGCCGAACTCGGCGGCGATGGTGCCCACCAGCGGTTGGGCGTAGTAGCTGTTGGCCACCACCAGCCCGGTGATCAGCGCCATGACCAGCACCAGCCGCCGGTCCATGCGCCGGGGCGCCGCGGGGGAAGACATGGCTTCCATGATCGGCACCGGTTAATGAGATGTAAAACAACTTATTCTTCTTCGATTGATCATTATGATCGATTTATGGAGCTCAGACAGCTGCGCCACTTCGTCGCCGTCGCCGACGTGGGCCATTTCACGCGCGCCGCCGACGACCTGGCGATCTCCCAGTCCGGGCTCAGCGCCTCGATCCGGGCGCTGGAACGCCACCTGGGCCTGCCGGTGTTCGAGCGCACCACCCGCTCGGTGGTGGTGACCGCCGCCGGGCGGGTGCTGCTCGGCCACGCCCGCCGGCTGCTGCGGGAGGCGGCGGCCGCCGAGAGCGCGATCGCCGCGCTGCGCGGCACCGACGCGGGGATGCTGGCGCTGGGGGTGGTGCAGACCTTCACCGCGGTCGACCTGCCCGCCACCATCGCCCGGCTGCACGACCGCCACCCGGCCGTGCAGGTGGTGCTGCGCGAGGCGCCCACCCGTGACCTGCTGGACGTGCTGGAGGCCGGCGAGCTCGACCTGGCGTTCGTCGCCCTGGATGCCACGCCGCTGCCGGCGGGGCTGGTGTCGCTGCGCGACTACCCGGAGACCCTGGTGGTCGTCGTCGGTCCCGACCACCGGCTGGCCGGGCGCGCCCGGGTGCGGCTGACCGACCTCGCCGCCGAGCCGTTCGTGGAGTTCCAGGCCGGTCTGGGGCTGCAGACCGCGGTGGCCGCATTGTTCACCGCCGCCGCGGTCACCCGCCGGATCGCGTTTCGGACCAGCCAGATGGATCAGGCGCTGAGCCTGGTGCGCCACGGGCTGGGGATCGCCGTGGTGCCCGAACCGGTCGCGCGCCGCAGCGGCCTGCCGGTCATCGGCGTGCACCCGCTCGGGCCCGGCCCAGGGCAGGGCGGGGCACCGCCGAGTCGTCGGTTGGCGTTGGCCGCGCGCACCCGCGAGCCGACCAACCCGGTGGCCCGGGCGTTTCTGGAGTTGCTGCCGCGGTGAGCCGTCAGCGGCCGGATTTGGCCACGGTGGTGTGCACCGCGGTCGGGTTCAGCGTCAGATCCAGCACCGGGCAGTGCTTCTCCACCACGGCCAGCAGCTCCTGGTAGCGCTCCTCGGGTTCCGGGCCGGTCACCGTGACCGCCACCCGCACCGCGCTGAAACCCGGGCGCACCGCGTCGTCGAAGCCGAAGAAGCCGCGCACGTCGAGATCGCCCTCCGCGCTCGCCGAGATGTCCTCGACCGCGATGCCGAGCTTCTGCGCCCAGAACTGCCAGGTGACGATCTGGCAGGACAGCAGCGAGGCGAGGTAGTACTCGACCGGGTTGGGCGCGCTGCCCTCCCCGCCGAGGGCGGGCGGCTCGTCGACCTCCACCCGATAGCGCCCCAGGGTGACGGTGCTGGCCACCGCATCGTGGGCGAGGGCGGTCGCGGTGAACACCGCGTGCGCGTTGGCCGGGTCGGCGCCGATCGCCGCGTCGGTGGCGGCGATGAGGTCGCCCAGATGGCTCGTTGAGGTGGTCACTGCGGGCTCCCTTCACCTGTGGGCGAGACTAGCGGGTCGAGCGTGGTGCGCGCCGGGGCGCCGGCAGCTGTCGCAGCTCGCGGCCGACGTGAATCGGCGGTATTTCTGCTGGTGGCGAGGGCTGTCCGGCACCCGCCGGCACCATGCGCGGCTTTTGCCTCACGCGGATTCCGGGTCGACCGCCCGATTCGGTTCAGCGCCTACCCGCCCGGTGGCGGCCGGGTCGACCGAACCGAGGTGGCTGCTGAAATCGACGCCGTAGTGGACATACTCGGCCTCATAGGACGCCGTATGTCCACTACGGCGTCGAGCTCAGTCGCACTCGGTCGATCTGGGCCGATTTCAGGCAGTCCCAGTCGCCCTCAGCCGCTCTCCGGCACCAACCGGTTACCGGGTGAGCATCGGCGGCCGGGTTCGGCGTCCACCCGGGCGTTCGGGGGGCGCCGCCCGGATGTCGACGACCACCCGCTGCACCAGCGCCGCGCCGCGCATCGCGGCGGCGCGGTACGGGCTGGCGGCGCGCACCATGGGCTGGCGCACACCGGCGATCCACCGCTGCACCCGACGCCGCCGGGCCCGCAGCTTCAGCAGGTAGCGGCCGCCGACCCCCACCGCGGCCACCACCACAAGAATCCACAGCACCGCCGCCGCCAGATAGATCGCCTCAACCACCGCCACGACGACCAGCCTCCCGCTCCCCCGTCGCGGTCAGGTCACCGAAACGACTCACCCCGGTGACGTATCCGGCGCGCAGCGGGTCGCCGCGCTGATCGGGTCTCACCGTTCATCGGCGCCGACGGAACCGGGCCGAGGACGGCGAACACAGAAGGAGAGCGCCAGCGCCGCGAGGCCGAACAACACCATCGCGGCGAAGGCGCGATGCAGTCCGGTCGCATCCGGCGCCTCGGCGAGACTGCGCGACGTCCGCGTGGCGATGGTGACGAACAGGGCGATGCCGATCGTCCCGGCCACCTGCTGGACGGTCGTGAGGATCGCGGCGCCATGGGAGTAGAGGTGTTCGGGCAGCGCCGAGAGCGCGTCGGTGTTGAGCGGGGTCATCACGCCGCTGATCCCGATCATGAGCACGAGGTTCGCCGTGACGACGAACCACACCGGTGTGCCCTCGCCGAGCAGGGCCAGCATGCCCAGAGCCGCGGTCGTCACCGCTGTGCCGGCGATGACCGGGGCCCGTGCACCGACCCTGTCGTAGACGCGACCGACGACCGGCCCCAGAAGACCCAGCGCGAGCCCGCCGGGAAGCAGGACCAGCCCGGTGGCCATCGGGGTCCGCCCCAGCACCGTCTGCAGGTAGATCGGCAGCAGCACCGCGCTGACCGCCAGCAGGCAGACGAACAGCAGTCCGACGACGCCGACCCCGACCCGAAACCGCTGATGGGTGAAGACCCGCAGGTCGAGCAGTGCGCGGCCGTGCCTCTGCAGGCGCAGTTGCCGCGCGATGAATCCGCCGATCGCGACGAGCCCGAACAGCAGCGCCGCGACGGCGGTGAGGTCGATGCCCCCGCTCGACTCGCCGATGGCGGACAGTCCGTAGACGAGTCCTCCGAAGCCGACGGCGACGAGCGGGATCGAGGCCACGTCGAGCTCGCAGCGCGCACCCGGGTGGGCAGGCCGCAGGGCGACCGCTCCGACGATGATCACGGTGAGCATGATGGGCAGCACGATCCAGAACAGCCAGCGCCAGCTCAGCGATCCGAGTACGAACCCGCCGGCCGTCGGCCCGAGCGCGGGCGCGACGGCGATCACGATCGTGATCGTGCCGAGCACGGTTCCCCGCCGCCCGAGGGCGATCAGCCGCATGACGGTCGTCATCAGCAACGGCATGATGAGCGCGGTGCCGCCGGCTTGCAGGACACGGCCGACGATGAGGATCTCGATGCCGGGGGCCACCGCGCACACGAGGGTGCCGATCGAGAACAGCCCGGTGGAGGCGAAGAACACCTGACGTTCGTCGAAGCGCTGCAGCAGATATCCGGTGATGGGGATGACCACGGCCATCGTGAGCAGGAAGACGCTGGTCACCCACTGCACGGTCGCTATCGGCAGGGCGAGGTTCTCGCTGAGGGTCTTCAGCGCGACGGCGAGGACCGTCTCGTTGAGGAACATCGTGAAGGCCGCCAAAACCAGGATGCCGATCGTCAGCCCCGCACGCGGTGGACGGTCCGTGCTCGGGGAGGACACCTCGCGGGCGGTCGTCGCCGAATGCCTGTCGGGGGCTGCCAAATTGGTCTCCTTCGTGGAGGACAAGCATGTCAGATCCGGGACGGTGGTCCCGGCGACGGGGAGACTGCGCAGGACCCTGGCGAGCACGGTGAGCTGGTCAACGGTGGCCGACAACCGGGTCCGCGACGCTGAATCGAGCCTGGCTGTCGCGGACGCGGGCTCCTAGGGACCTTGATCGACCACCCGGTCGCAGGTCTTCGCTCCCACGTCAACGGCCGCATCGTAGTCACCGAACCAGAACCTCAGCGCACGCCTTCCGGTAGCAGCGGAATCGCGTCGATCTCTACGTCCAGGCGCGCGCGTCGATTTCCCCAATGTCGGGTCGCCAAGACCGTCGCAGGGATAGCAAGGATCGCTACAACAAGTGGCGCCCCCGAGCCGGAGGAGGGGCGGCGCACCGCGATCAGGCGATCACCGAGCGGACGATCTCCACAATTCGCTTCTCCGTTTGCGCGTCTACCGTCTCGAAGTACCAGGCAGCCGGCATCAACGTCCCGTCGACGCCTCCCGCCGGCCGGAAGTCGGCCTTCTCGGTGAGCGCCAGATTCAGCCGCTCGTCGTTGCGCAGCGTCACGAGTGCGGGCGTGCTCGCCGACATCGCGTAGGCGGGCATTCCGTACCAGATCCGCGGCTTGAGACCAGGAGCAGCGGCGACGATGACGTCGTGCACCCGTTGCACGACCGACCGCCGTGGCTCTTCCATGCTCGAGATCTTGTCGATGACCTGGGTTAGGTTCTTCTCGTCCTTCGATGACATGCCATGTCCCTTCGTCGGCCGATGTCACATCGGCGGGAATGAAGTTGGCGCATCGTGCGCCGCACCCCATCCGGACATGTCCTGAGCGGCTCAGGCCTCTCCGCGATGATTCACGTGTCCTGACGTGGAAGCGCAAATCGGTGGCGTACCACCAGCGCCAAGGTACCCGCCCCGGATCATCGAGTCCAGCCCGTCGCGCGGCGCGCGGGTTGCGACGTCCGTCAGGACTCGACCGGTCAGACGTTGAACCGGAACTCCACCACGTCCCCGTCGGCCATCACGTAGTCCTTGCCCTCGATGCGGACCTTGCCGGCGGCCTTCGCGGCGGCCATCGATCCGGCGGCGACCAGGTCGTCGAAGGAGACCACCTCGGCCTTGATGAAGCCCTTCTCGAAGTCGGTGTGGATCACCCCGGCCGCCTTCGGTGCGGTATCGCCGCGGCGGATCGTCCAGGCGCGGGCCTCCTTGGGCCCGGCGGTCAGGTAGGTCTGCAGCTGCAGGGTGTGGAAGCCGGCGCGCGCCAGCGCATCGAGGCCGCGCTCGGTCTGCCCGATCGACTCCAGCAGCTCCAGCGCCGACTCGTCGTCGAGTTCGGCCAGCTCGGCTTCGATCTTGGCGTCGAGGAACACCGCGTCGGCCGGGGCGACCAGCTCGCGCAGCTCGGCGATGCGCGCCGCGTCGGTGAGCACCGTCTCGTCGGCGTTGAACACGTACAGAAACGGTTTGGTGGTCAGCAGGTTCAGCTCGCGCAGCAGCGTGGTGTCCACCGCACCCGGACCGGCGGCGAACAGCGTGGTGCCGCCGTCGAGCACCTGCTGGGCGGCGAGCGCCGCCTCGTACACCGGGCGGCGGTCCTTGTGGGTGCGGGCCTCCTTCTCCAGCCGGCCCAGGGCGCGCTCCAGGGTCTGCAGGTCGGCCAGGATCAACTCGGTGGCGATGATCTCGATGTCGGAGGCGGGGTCGACCTTGCCGTCGACGTGCACCACGTCGTCGTCGGCGAAGACCCGCACCACCTGGCAGATCGCGTCACATTCGCGGATGTTGGCCAAAAACTTGTTGCCCAGCCCCGCCCCTTCCGAGGCGCCCTTGACGATGCCGGCGATGTCGACGAACGTCACCGGGGCGGGCAGGATGCGCTGCGATCCGAAAATCTCCGCGAGCGTCGCCAGCCGGGAGTCCGGAAGCGGCACCACCCCCTCGTTGGGTTCGATGGTGGCGAACGGATAGTTGGCCGCCAGCGCGTTGTTGCGGGTCAACGCGTTGAACAGCGTTGATTTTCCGACGTTGGGCAGTCCCACGATCCCCAGGCTCAGACTCACAGGCACGAGAGTCTATCGGTGCGAACGGCGCCGTGGGCGGCCGCCGACCCCGAGACTGTGCGCCACACCGCAGGCGTGCTGTCGCCGCGCCGACATCCGCAGCCGGTACGGTCGACCTGTGTCAGCACAGCGTGCCCGGTGGGCGGTGAGCGCCGAGCACCGCTCCGCGCATCCCGGTATTGCAGGGGTGCCGTGGTGGGGAGCGATCGTGCTCGCGGTCGCGTTGACCACCGTCGGGTTCGCCGTCGACGCCGCCGCCGGCGACAAGCAATTGACCACCGTGTTCGCCGCGCTCTATGCGCTCGGCTGTGTCGTCGCGGTCCTCGCGGTCCAGCAGTCGGGGCTGTTCACCGCGGTGATCCAGCCACCGCTGCTTCTGTTCTGCAGCGTGCCGGGCGCCTATTTCCTGTTCCACGGCGCGCACGTCTCCGGGTTGAAGAACCTGCTGATCAACTGCGGCTATCCGCTCATCGAACGGTTTCCGCTGATGCTGTTCACCTCCGCGGTGGTGCTGATCATCGGGGCGATCCGGTGGCTGCTCGCCGCGGTGGGACACGGCGCGGCGACCGCCGAGGCGCCCGCCGAGGCCGGCCCGGTCGCCCCGGCGGGCCCCGGCCTGGTGGAGTCGCTGGTGGGCAGACTCACCTCGCTGTGGGGTGGCGGCTCGGAGGAGACCACCGATCGCGCCTCCCGTCCCCGCCGACACACCATCGACCGCACCGCGCGCCGCGGTGCGCGCCGCCCGCCCACCGACCGGGCCGGTCGGCTGCGGCGCCCCCGCAGCGCCGACACCGTGGATCTGGAGGGCCAACGGCCCCCGCGGCGGCGCCCCCGCCCCGGCGTCGGCCAGGACCCCGAGCGCCCGGTGCGGTCCCGCCGGCCCCGGCCCGCGGCCGGCTACGGCGAGGCCGAACGGCCGCGACGGCAACGGCCCCGCCGCGACGGCGACACGGTCCCGCCGCGGCCGCGCCGCCCGCGCGACCCGCTGCGCCAGCCGGGCCGCGCCGGTGAGCCCGACCGTCGTGCCGCCCGGTATGACCCGTACGAGACGATGGACCGCCAGCCGCCACCGCGGCGACCGCGGGTGCCGAGCGCACCGGCCGCCGACGGCACCCATCATCCGATCTCGCGGGTGCGCTACCGCGGCTCCGGCTCCGGCGACGCCGCACCGGGTCGGCGCATGCGTGACGCGGACCCCGCCGATTCCTGGCAGTACGACATCTGAGCACCGGTGGCGGTCACCGGTGGTTTGTGCGTCCACGGCGCCGACACGCCGACGGCCACCCGCCGCCAGCGCACAACCCCCACCGGCACGGCCGGGGCAGCACGCTCCTGGACGGCTCCTGGATGGCTCCTGGACGGCTCCTAGCGTCGAGCCGGGCGGATCTCGCGGGGCAGGGCGAACACCAGCGTCTCGTTGGCGGTGGTCACCGGCTGCACGGTGCCGTAACCGTGCTCGGCCAGCGTGTCGAGCACACCGCGGACCAGCACCTCGGGCACCGACGCCCCGGAGGTCACGCCCACCGACTGGACCCCGTCGAGCCAGCTCTCCTCGATGTCGCCGGCGTAATCCACCAGGTGCGCGGCCGGGCACCCGGCCCCCAGCGCCACCTCCACCAGCCGCATGGAGTTCGACGAGTTGCGCGACCCCACCACGATGACCAGCTCACACTCCGGGGCCATGGCCTTGACCGCGGTCTGACGGTTCTGGGTGGCGTAGCAGATGTCGTCGCTGGGCGGGTCCTGCAGCCGGGGGAACCGCTCCCGCAACCGGTGCACGGTCTCCATCGTCTCGTCGACGCTCAAGGTGGTCTGCGACAGCCACACCACCTTGTCCTCGTCGCGCACCACCACCGAGTCGACCGCGTCGGGGCCGTCGACCAACTGCACGTGGTCGGGGGCCTCACCGGCGGTGCCGATGACCTCCTCGTGGCCCTCGTGGCCGATCAGCAGGATGTCGTAGTCGGCGCGGGCGAACCGTTTCGCCTCGTTGTGCACCTTGGTGACCAGCGGGCAGGTGGCGTCGATGACCTGCAGTTCGCGTTCGGCGGCCGACTCGTGCACGGTGGGCGCCACCCCGTGGGCGGAGAACACCACGATCGCGCCCTCGGGCACCTCGTCGGTTTCGTCGACGAAGACCGCGCCGGCGGCGGCCAGGGTGTCCACCACGTGGCGGTTGTGCACGATCTCGTGGCGCACATAGACCGGCGCCCCGTGTTTCTCCAGCGCGCGTTCCACCGTCTCCACCGCCCGGTCCACGCCCGCGCAGTACCCGCGCGGCTCGGCGAGCAGCACCTGTTTCCCGGAGCGGCGCGCGACCAGCGAACTGGCCGCACCGGGGATCCCCATATTGACGGTCGGCGGCATGGCCACCAGGGTACGTTCCGCCGGCACCACCCGCCACACCCGGCGTTTGGCCTCGACCGCAGGTTAAGGCAGGCTGGAGGCATGTCTAGTGCACCGTACGGGGTCCGACTGCTGGTCGGCGCGGCGACGATCGCCGTCGAGGAGACCCGCAAACTGCCGCGAAACGTCCTGATGTATCCGATGACGCTGGCCAGTCAGGCGGCCCACCTGGTGATGCTGGTGCAGCAGAACATCGCCGAAGTGGTCATCAAGGGCGACTCCACGCTCGAGACGCTGTTCCCGCCGAAGGATGAGCAGCCCGAGTGGGCGGTCTTCGACGAGGATCTGCCCGAGGCCGCCGACGGCGCCCCGCCCGAACCGGCCGGCGACACGGCGGCCGGCAACGGGGAGCGCCGCACCCCGGGCCGTTTCGCGCTGTACTCGACGGCCGAGGGCCAGGCCGACGACAACCGGCCGCAGCCCGGCGGGGGGTCGCCGCCGGAGAAGACCCCGGCGGTGGTCACCGAGTTGAACTACGCGGGCCTGACCCTGGCCCAGCTGCGGGCCCGGCTGACGTCGTTGAGCGTCGAGGATCTGCAGACGCTGCTGGACTACGAGGAATCCACCAAGGCGCGGGCCCCGTTCCAGACGCTGCTCGCCAACAGGATCACCCGCGTGTCGACCAAGTGAGCTGCCGGTGACCGCCACGCCCCCAGGCGGTTCGGCGCAGAATCCGTTCCCGGTGCGCGCGGTCGCCGTCCGCGTCAAAAACTGGATCGACCGGCTCGGCACCGTGTGGGTGGAGGGCCAACTCACGCAGATCAACCTGCGCCCCAACACCAGAACGGCATTCATGGTGCTGCGCGATCCGGCCGCCGACATGTCGCTGACCGTGACGTGCTCGCCCGCCCTGGTGTCGAGCGCCCCGGTGAAGCTGACCGAGGGCACCCAGGTGGTGGTCTGCGGCAAACCCAATTTCTACACCGGACGCGGCACGTTCTCGTTGCGGCTCACCGAGATTCGCGCGGTAGGCATCGGTGAACTGCTCGCCCGTATCGATCGGTTGCGTCGCCTGCTGGACGCCGAGGGACTCTTCGACCCGCGGCTGAAACGCCCGATCCCGTTCTTGCCCAACAGAATCGGACTGATCACCGGGCGGGCCAGCGCCGCCGAACGTGACGTGACCGCCGTGGCGTCCGACCGGTGGCCGGAGGTCCGGTTCACGATCCGCAACACCGCCGTGCAGGGCCCCACCGCGGTCGCCCAGGTGGTGGCGGCCCTGCAGGAACTCGACGCCGACCCGGAGGTCGACGTCATCGTCATCGCCCGTGGCGGTGGCAGCGTGGAGGATCTGCTGCCGTTCTCCGACGAGACGCTGTGCCGCGCGATCGCGGCGGTGACCACCCCGGTGGTCAGCGCCGTCGGACACGAACCCGACACCCCGCTCTGCGATCTGGTCGCCGACCTGCGGGCGGCCACCCCCACCGACGCGGCCAAACAGATCGTGCCCGACACCGCCGCCGAACAGGCGCTGCTCGACGAGTTGCGGCGGCGCGGCGCCCAGGCGCTGCGCAACTGGGTCACCCGTGAGCGGCGGGCGCTGCAGCACCTGCGCAGCCGCCCGGTGCTCGCCGACCCGCTGGCGGCGCTGAGCGCGCGCGCCGACGAGATCGCCCGGGCCCGCGCCGCGGTCCGCCGCGAGGCCGGCCGGGTGGTGGCCGCCGAAGCCGACCGGATCGGCCATCTGTCGGCCCGGCTGAGCACCCTGGGGCCGGCGGCCACCCTGGCCCGCGGCTACGCCGTGGTCCAGGTGATGCCCACCGCGGGCGCCGATGCCGAGCCGGCGGTGGTGCACCGAGTGGCCGACGCCCCGGCCGGTGCCCGGCTGCGGATTCGGGTGGCCGACGGCGCCGTGACGGCGGTGAGTGAGGGGAGCAACGATGGCCGGTGAGCACACCGACGAGACCGGTACGACACCCATTAGCGCCCTGGGCTACGAGCAGTGCCGCGACGAGCTGATCGAGGTGGTGCGGGTGCTCGAACTCGGCGGGCTCAGCCTCGACGAGTCGTTGACCCTGTGGGAGCGGGGGGAGTCCCTGGCCAAACGCTGCGAGGAGCACCTGGCCGGAGCCCGCAAACGGGTGGCCGACGTCCTCGACGCCGAGGACGCCGATCCCGGCGGTGACGACGATGACCTGCAGTGAACCACCGCACGCAGCCGGCGCGCTGATTATCGCCGGATCCCCCCCGAAGCCACGACTCTGAAACATGTTTCAGTTATGCTCCCCGCCATGGGTGATGCATCGCTGACCACCGAACTCGGCCGCTGCCTGGTGACCGGGGGCTCCGGTTTCGTCGGCTCCAACCTGGTCACGACGCTGCTCGACCGCGGCCATGAGGTGCGGGCGTTCGACGTGGCCGCCTCCCCCCGCGAGGAGCACCCGAAGCTGCAGGTGCTGCAGGGCGACATCACCAACCCCGAGACGGTGGCGGCCGCCGTCGAGGGCATCGACACGGTGTTTCACACCGCGGCGATCATCGACCTGGCCGGCGGCGCGGAGGTCACCGACGAGCTGCGGCAGCGCAGCTTCGCGATCAACGTCGACGGCACCAAGAACCTGGTGGAGTCCGGCCAGCTGGCCGGGGTGCAACGGTTCGTCTACACCTCCTCCAACAGCGTGGTGATGGGCGGACGCCGGCGCATCCGCAACGGCGACGAAACGATGCCCTACACCACCCGGTTCAACGACCTGTACACCGAGACCAAGGTCGCCGCGGAGAAGTTCGTGCTCGACGCGAACTCCACCGACGGCGCCGGCATGCTCACCTGCGCGATCCGCCCGTCGGGCATCTGGGGCAACGGCGATCAGACGATGTTCCGCCGGCTGTTCGAAAGCATGCTCTCCGGTCAGGTGAAGGTGCTCATCGGCGGCAAGAACGCCAAACTGGACAACAGCTACGTCGACAACCTGATCCACGGGTTCATCGGCGCCGCCGAGCACCTCGTCGCCGGCGGCACCGCACCCGGGCAGGCCTATTTCATCAACGACGGCGAGCCGATCAACATGTTCGAGTTCGCCCGACCGGTCATGGCGGCCTGCGGCCAGCACTTCCCGCGACTGCGCATCCCGGGCGCCCCGGTGCGCGCGGCGATGGCCGCCTGGCAGTGGGCCCACTACAAGTTCGGGCTGCCCGCCCCGCTGCTGGAGCCGGGCGCGGTCGAGCGCCTCTACCTGGACAACTACTTCTCGATCGCCAAGGCACGCCGCGACTTAGGCTACGAGCCGCTCTACACCACCGAGCAGGCCATGGACCACTGCCTGCCCTACTACGTGGAGCTGTTTGAGACGGTCAGAGCGGAGAAGGAAGGCCGCTAAGGTCGCTAAAGGCCACTGCGCCGGGCGCGCCCGGTCGACCGCAGCATGACAAAAGGGGGGCGTATGGGTCCGGTTCTGGTCACCGGCGCGTTCGGTCTGGTGGGGGCCGCGACGGTCCGGCAGCTCGCCGACGACGGGCGGCAGGTCGTGGCCACCGATCTCGATGTTCCCGCCCACCGCCGGGCGGCCGACCGGCTGCCGTCGTCGGTGACGGTGCACTTCGCCGACCTCACCGATCCCGGCGCCGTCGACGACCTGGTCTCGCGGGTCCAACCCGCCGCGATCGCCCACCTGGCCGCGGTGATCCCGCCGCTGATCTACGGCCGGCGCGCGCTGGCACAGCGGGTCAACGTCGACGCCACCACACAGCTGCTGGCCGCCGCGGCCCGCCAGCAACGCCCACCGAGGTTCGTGCAGGCCTCCAGCATCGCGGTGTACGGCTCGCGCAACCCGCACACCGTGTCCGGCGTGCTGACCGCCGATACCGCTCCCCGTCCCGCCGACGTCTACGGCGCGCAGAAACTGGCCGCCGAGCAGCAGGTCCGCGCCGCCGCACTGGAGTGGGTCATCCTGCGCCTCGGTGGGGTGATGACCGTGGATCCGATGCCGTTGATGAGCCTGGACAATCTGTACTTCGAAGGGCTGCTGCCCACCGACGGCCGGTTGCAGACCGTCGACGTCCGCGATGTGGCGGCGGCGTTCAGCGCCGCCACCACCGCCGCCGACGCGGTCGGGCAGACACTGCTCATCGGCGGCGACGACACCCACCGCCTCACCCAGGGCCAGGTGGCCCCGGCGATGGCCGCCGCGATGGGGCTGGTCGACGGGCTGCCGACCGGGCTGCCCGGCGATCCCGCCCGCGACGACGCGTGGTTCGCCACCGATTGGCTCGACGGCACGCGGGCCCAACAGATCCTGGGTCACCAGCATCGATCGTGGCCGGACATGCTCGCCGAGGTCACCGCCCGCACGGGCGCCAAACGCCACCTGCTGCGGCTTGCCGCGCCGGTGACCCGGCGCGTGTTCGCGCGCCGCGGGGCCTATCACCGCAGCGGTCGGCGCCACGCCGACCCGTGGCCGGCCATCGCCGCGAAGTTCGGCGATCCCCGCCCCACCGCGTCGCCCTGAGTGATCCGCCGCGCGTTTTGGCCAAACGGCGCGCACCCGCGCCGGCGGCCGGGAAAGATCGCTGACACGCCGCGGGCGCCGGTCAGAAACGAGGTGGACGGGCCGATCATGGCACTGGAGCAGGATTTCACCGGCACCCAGCGTCGCGCCCTGGCGGTCGCCACCGTCGCGGCGCTGGCGTTCGGGGCGTATTTCCTGCGCAGCTACTTCGTGCTGATCGTGGTCGCCGCGGTCGGGGCGTATCTGTTCACCCCGCTGTTCACCCGGCTCAACCGGCGGCTGCCGACCGGGCTGTCGGCCACCGGCACGCTGCTGGCGGCGCTGGCGATCGTGTTCATCCCGATCGGCGGCTGCCTGGTGCTCGCGGTCATGCAGGTCTCGCGCATGGTCGACCAGGTCACCGACTGGGTCGGCGACACCAGCCCGGACAAGTTGGGCGAGAAGGCGCTCACCGTGGTCAACGACACCCTCGAGCGGTTGCCCTACGTCGAGGTGACGGTGACCCCGGAGATGCTGCGCAGCGGCATGATCCGGGTCGGGCAGGAGGGCGGCGAGTGGCTGCTGGGCCAGGTGCAGGGCGCCGTCGGCGGCATCGCCGGCGCGGTCGCCTCGGCGATCATCTTCATCTACGTCTTTTTGGCGCTGTTGATCCACCGCGACCGAATCCAGACCCTGATCCGCCAGCTCAACCCGCTCGGCGAGGAGGTCACCGACCTGTACCTGGCCAAGATGGGCTCGATGGTCCGCGGCACCGTCAGCGGGCAGTTCGTCATCGCGCTGTGTCAGGGGGTGGCCGGTGCCGCCTCGATCTACCTCGGCGGTTTCCACCGCGGGTTCTTCATCTTCGCGATCCTTTTGACGGCGCTGTCGATCATCCCGCTCGGCGGCGGCATCGTGACCATGCCGTTCGGGATCGGGATGATGTTCTTCGGCAACGTCGTCGGCGGGGCGTTCGTCTTCCTGTTCCACCTGCTGGTGGTGACCAACATCGACAATGTGCTGCGCCCGTTCCTGGTGCCCCGCGACGCCCGGCTGCACCCGGCGCTGATGTTGCTGGCGGTCTTCGCCGGGATCACGATGTTCGGTTTCTGGGGCATCGTGATCGGGCCGGTGATCATGATCGTCATCGTCACCACCCTCGACGTCTACCTGGCCGTCTACCGGGGCGCGGAGCTGCAGGCGGCGCCGGACGGCGAGCGCGGCGAGCCCGGCCCGCGCTGGCTGCAGGGGGTGCGGGCGCGGCTGGCCCGCCGCTGACGCCGCCGGCTACCCGTCGGCCGGCAACGGCGGTTGGGACTGCACGGCGGCGGCCAGCGTGTGAAACTCCGCGGTGCTGCCCGCGCCGGTGATCGCCACCTGGGCGGTGCCGGCGGGCGCGCTCAGCCGGGTCGTCCAGACCGGTTCGACGTCGGCGCCCTCATAGACCACCCAGGTGGTGCCGTCGACGTCCTCGACTCCGGTCGGGTGGGCCTGCGGCTGCAGGCTGGCGACGAGTTTCTCCTCGTCGGCGTCGCTCTGGATGAGCCCCAGGTACTGCCCCGTCGGGCTGAGGAAACCGACCGTGGAGGTCACCGCGCGGCCCGCCCGCCCACTGGCGGGGTCGGTGCGGCCGGCCTCGATGCTGCCGCGGGTGCCGGAGTTGGGCTGCCAGCCCTCGGGCAGCCGCGGCAGCCGCACCGGGAATCCCAGCGTGGCGGCGTCGGCGTGCAGCGCGGCGGCGGCGTCGTAGTCGGGGACCGGGCCGTCGTGGACTCCGCCGGGGGCGAACGAGCACATCCCGACCAGGCCGGCCAGCACGATGCAGGCGAGCACCAGCGGCCCCAGCGACCAGAACATGTCGCGGCCGTCTTGCAGCAACCGCGGTTTGTCCGGTTTGGGTGCGGGCTGCGGCTGGCTAGTCACCAGGCCAGTATCCCAGCTCACGGCCCCCGACGTGCTTCTGGGACAATCGGGGGCATGACTGACGCCACCGATTCCCCCGGCGCCGCAGCGCAGCTGCCCCGCCGGGAGCCCCCGGACCGCAACCTGGCCATGGAGTTGGTGCGGGTCACCGAGGCCGGCGCGATGGCCGCGGGCCGCTGGGTGGGGCGTGGCGACAAGGAGGGCGGCGACGGCGCCGCCGTCGACGCGATGCGTGAGCTGGTCAACTCGGTGTCGATGCGCGGTGTGGTGGTCATCGGCGAGGGCGAGAAGGACCACGCCCCGATGCTCTACAACGGCGAGGAGGTCGGCAACGGCGACGGCCCGGACTGCGATTTCGCGGTCGACCCGATCGACGGCACCACGCTGATGAGCAAGGGCATGCCCAACGCCATCTCGGTGCTCGCCGTCGCCGAGCGCGGCGCCATGTTCGACCCGTCGGCGGTGTTCTACATGAACAAGATCGCCGTGGGCCCCGAGGCCGCCGCCGTGCTCGACATCACCGCGCCGATCGGCGCGAACATCCGGGCGGTGGCCAAGGTGAAGGGCCTGGAGGTGCGCGACATGACCGTCTGCATCCTGGACCGGCCGCGCCACGCCCAGCTCATCGCCGACGCCCGGGAGACCGGGGCGCGCATCCGGCTGATCTCCGACGGCGACGTCGCCGGGGCGATCTCGGCGTGCCGACCGGAGTCGGGCACCGACATGCTCGCCGGGATCGGCGGCACTCCGGAGGGCATCATCGCCGCCGCGGCGATCCGCTGCATGGGCGGGGCGATCCAGGCGCAGCTGGCGCCCACCGACGACGCCGAGCGGCGCAAGGCCCTCGACGCCGGCTACGACCTCGACGAGGTGCTCACCACCGAGCACCTCGTCGCCGGGGACAACGTGTTCTTCTCGGCGACCGGGGTGACCGACGGCGACCTGCTCACGGGGGTGCGCTACTACCCCGGCGGCTGCACCACCCAGTCGATCGTGATGCGCTCGAAGTCCGGCACGGTGCGCATGATCGAGGCCTACCACCGGCTGTCGAAGCTCACCGAGTACTCGGCGGTGGATTTCACCGGCGACGCCCACGCCGCCTACCCGCTGCCCTGACCCCGTATCCGCGACAACGAGGACTGATCCGATGGCCGACACCGAATACCGCATCGAACACGACACCATGGGCGAGGTCCGGGTGCCCGCCACCGCGCTGTGGCGCGCCCAGACCCAGCGCGCGGTGGAGAACTTCCCGATCTCGCATCGCGGCCTGGAGCGCACCCAGATCCGCGCACTCGGGCTCCTCAAAGGCGCCTGCGCCCAGGTCAACAAGGATCTGGGGCTGCTGGCGGCCGACCGCGCCGACGCGATCATCGCCGCCGCCGCCGAGATCGCCGACGGCCGCCACGACGACCAGTTCCCCATCGACGTGTTCCAGACCGGCTCGGGCACCAGCTCCAACATGAACACCAACGAGGTGATCGCCTCGATCGCCGCGGCGGGCGGGGTCACGGTGCACCCCAACGACGACGTCAACATGTCCCAGTCGTCCAACGACACCTTCCCGACCGCCACCCACATCGCGGCCACCGAGGCCGCGGTGCGCCATCTGCTTCCCGCCCTCGAGGTGCTGCACACCGCGCTCGACGAGAAGGCCCGCCAGTGGCACGCCGTGGTGAAGTCGGGGCGCACCCACCTGATGGACGCGGTGCCGGTCACCCTCGGCCAGGAGTTCTCCGGCTACGCCCGCCAGATCGCCGCCGGCAGCGAGCGGGTGCGTGCCTGCCTGCCGCGGCTGGGCGAGCTCGCGATCGGCGGCACCGCGGTCGGCACCGGACTCAACGCCCCCGACGGGTTCGGCGCCAAGGTGGTCGAAGTGCTCGTCGCCGAGACCGGGCTGACCGAGCTGGCCCCCGCGGCGAACTCGTTTGAGGCCCAGGCCGCCCGCGACGGGCTGGTCGAGGCGTCCGGCGCGCTGCGCACTATCGCGGTCTCGTTGACCAAGATCGCCAACGACGTGCGCTGGATGGGCTCGGGCCCGCTGACCGGGCTGGGCGAGATCCAGCTGCCGGACCTGCAGCCGGGCAGCTCGATCATGCCGGGCAAGGTCAACCCGGTGCTGCCCGAGGCGGTCACCCAGGTGGCCGCCCAGGTGGTCGGCAACGACGCGGCGGTCGCCTGGGGCGGGGCCGGAGGCGCGTTCGAGCTCAACGTCTACATCCCGATGATGGCCCGCAACCTGCTGGAGTCGTTCACGCTGCTGACCAACGTCTCGACGTTGTTCGCCGAGCGCTGCATCGTCGGGCTGGTGGCCCACGAGGCCCACATGCGCGAGCAGGCCGAGTCGTCGCCGTCGATCGTGACCCCGCTGAACTCCGCGATCGGCTACGAGGAGGCCGCCGCGGTCGCCAAGGAGGCGCTCAAGGAGCGCAAGACGATCCGGCAGACCGTGATCGACCGGGGCCTGATCGGAGAGACCCTGTCGGAGGCCGAGCTGGATCGTCGCCTCGACGTGCTGGCGATGGCGAAGGCAAAAAGCGACTAGCTGCCCGCCCCGGGGCGCCGGTCGGTGCGCCCGGTCTGCCGTCGCCACCGACTATGCTGTGGCGCTGACCGCCGGGTATCCGGCGCGACGATTGTGAAGGTGGTGCGCAGATGACCGCTCCCCCCGGCGGCCCCTACGGCCAGGACCCGTACGGACACAACCCCGGCTGGGGCGGCGCACCGCAGGGCGGTCCCCCGGGGTATCCGCCGCCCGGCGGCCCCTACGGGGTCGACCCGTACGCGCAGACCCAGTACTACCCGACCGGCGGGCCCCACCCCGGCGCGGGGTATCCGCCGCCCGGGGCGTACCCGCCGCCCGGGGGGGATCCCCCGCCGCCCGGCGGGCCCCCGCCGCCCCCGCGGCCGTCGAAGGTGCCGTGGGTGATCGGCGTGGTGGCCGCGGTGCTGGTGCTCGCGATCGTCGCGGCCACCGCCATCTTCGCGATGCGCAACAACGACGACGACACCGCCGCCGGGCCCGGCGCCCCGTCGCTGAGCACCTCCCCGCCGGTGTCGATGACCCCGCAGAGCCCGACGAGCACCACCGGCGCCCCCTCGACGAGCACCTCGGCACCGGCCGGCGGGCAACAGACCGCCACCGACTGCACCGACAACGTCTCCGGCGGTGATCTCACCGGGGACACCGCCCAGGCCGGCGCGCTGGGATTCCCGGTGAGCGCCGCACCGGGCTGGCAGGCCATCGCCGACCGCAACGTGCCCAACGGCATCGGCGTGGTCGGGGTCGCCCGCGAGGTGCCCACCGCCCAGGACTGGATGATGGAGGCCGTGGTCGCCGTCTCCAACCTGGTGCCCAGCATGGACACCGCCGAGCAGGCCTCCAAGCTGCTCCACTGTGTGGCGGCCGGGCCGGGCTACGCCGGCGCGGACCCGACGTTGAACACCCCGAAGACCTCCTCGATCACCGTCGACGGGGTCGACGCCGCCCGAATCGACGCCGACGTCACCATCGGGGACTCCAGCCGCGGGCTGCCCGGCGACGTGGTGACGGTCATCGCGGTCGACACCGACCCGGTCACGTTCTTTTTATCGACCGCCCCGATCGGCGACGCCGACAGCCAGGCCGCCGTCGACGACATCATCGCGGCGCTGAAGGTCGAGCACTGACACCGACCCAGCCCCCGACACCGCGAGCCCCGGGGCTCAGCGCCGGGCCCCGCCGAGCGCCGGGTCCACGCAGATCTCCTCGAGCATCTCGGTGACCAGCGCGGCGATCGGGGACCGTTCGCTGCGCAACAGCGTGATGTGGGCGAACAGCGGGTGGCCCTTGAGTTTCTCGATCACCGCGGCCACCCCGTCGTGGCGCCCCACCCGCAGGTTGTCGCGTTGGGCGACGTCGTGGGTGAGCACGACCCGCGACCCGGCGCCGAGGCGGGAGAGCACCGTGAGCAGCACATTGCGTTCCAGCGACTGCGCCTCGTCGACGATCACGAACGAGTCGTGCAGCGAGCGGCCCCGAATGTGGGTGAGCGGCAACACCTCCAGCATGCCGCGTGAGGCCACCTCCTCGAGCACCGCGGGGCTGGCCAGCCCCTCCAGGGTGTCGAAGACCGCCTGGGCCCACGGCCCCATCTTGTCGCTCTCACTGCCCGGCAGATAGCCCAGGTCCTGCCCGCCGACGGCGTAGAGCGGGCGGAACACCACCACCTTGCGTTGGGTCCGACGCTCGAGCACCGCCTCCAGGCCGGCGCAGAGCGCCAACGCCGACTTGCCGGTGCCGGCCTTGCCGCCCAGCGACACGATGCCGACCGATTCGTCGAGCAGCAGATCCAGCGCGACGCGCTGTTCGGCGGAGCGTCCGCGCAACCCGAACGCCTCGCGGTCACCGCGCACCAACTGCACCCGTTTGTCGGGGTTGACCCTGCCCAACGCATGGGAGCTGCCGCCGAGAAGCCGAACCCCGGTGTGGCACGGCAGATCCCGCGCGTCGGCGAGCTCGACCTCGCCGTCGGCGAACAGGGTGTCGATGTCGTCGGGCAGTGTCTCCATTTCGGTCATCCCGGTCCACCCGGAGGTGACGACGTCCTGCGCGTGATATTCGTCGGCGGCCAGCCCGACCGCGCTGGCCTTGACCCGCAGCGGGATGTCCTTGCTCACCAGCGTCACCCGCCGGCCCTCGGCGGCGAGGTTGGCCGCGCACGTCAGGATCCGCGAGTCGTTGCTGTCGGTGCGGAAACCGGCGGGCAGCACGTCGGGGTCACTGTGGTTGAGCTCGACGTGCAGCGTACCGCCCTGCGCCCCAATGGGAACGGGCTGATCGAGGCGTCCGTGCTGCAGGCGCAGATCATCGAACAGACGTAGCGCTTGGCGGGCGAACCACCCCAACTCGTGGTGATGGCGCTTGGCCTCCAACTCGCTGATCACCACCAGCGGCACGATGACCTCGTGTTCGGCAAACCGGGTGCATGCCCACGGATCGGACAGCAGCACCGAGGTGTCGAGCACGTAGGTGCGGGCGCGGGGAACCGACGGCGAATCAGTCACGGAACGCTCCAGGCTGGTTCGCGCGACCCCGCGCGAACCGATCGACGGGGCCGGCGGCACCGGGACCGGGGCCGGTCCCGCCGTGGACGTAACGGTGGGTACCGCCCGGATAGCAGAGCATGTCGCTAGCCATCGCCTCCCGACGCTACCCTCGCAGCGGTCGGCACGCAGGGCAGGCGCGCCGGGACGCGACCGGCGCACAGATGAACGGTCGGGAAACCGAAACCGCGCCGCCCCCGGCGGCGGTCTGCGGCGAGGCCCTAGACGAACGTCGCGAACTCGGGGAGGTCGGCCAGTCCCCAGGCGGTGATCCGGTCGGCGAGGACCTGGCGCAGCTGGTCGGGGCCGAAGATGTTCGCCTCGGCCATCGCGGCGACCTTGTCCTGGAAGGGGTCGATGTCGGCACCGAGCACGTCGAGGGCGGCCGCCTGCGCGGCGATCGCGGCGACCGTCTCCTCACGGTGGGTCTGCAGGCAGTGCGCCACCAGGTTGGCGAAGAACTCCTCGTGGCGCTCCTCGTCCTTGGCGATCCGGTCGATCAGCCCGTTGAGGACCGGCTCCTCGATGTGGGATTGCAGGTTGCGGCAGAACACCGCGTGTTCGCGCTCGAAGAACGCCATGAACACCAGCGTCTCGATCTGGCTGAGCCGGTCCCCGCGGTAGCCCTTCATCACGTGGGCGACGCGGGCCTGCTCGTTGGCGGTCGGGTCGATCTCGCGGGTGACCACCAGGTATTCGCGCAGCGCGATCGCGTGCAGGTGCTCCTCGGCGGTCCAGCGGCCGATCCAGGTCGCCCAGTTGTCCTCGAGGATGAAGTGTTCGACCAGTTCGCGGTGGTAGCCGGCCACGCTGTCCTTGAGCAGCAGCAGGATCTCGCACGCGTCGGTGATGGTGCGCGGCAGGCTGGCCTGCGACGCGTCCCAGTCGCGCCCGCCGAGGAAGGCGAAGTTCTCCCCCTGCTCGAACGGCACATAGTCGTGCGCGAACCAGATGTCCTCGGTGTTGAGGTGCCGGTCGTAGTTCTGCTCCACGATCGGGTCGAGCTCAAGGGTCAGCGCATTAGGGACAGGTTTCTGTGCCATGCGGTAACTGTAACCGAGGTTTACGCCAAATGTGAAATTTAGGCGTGTCGGCCCACCAGCGGCCAGTCCTCCAGCCCGTCGTAGAGCGGGAAGTCCTCGGCCAGCTTGGTGACCCGGGCCCGCAGCGCGGCCACATCGGCGCCCGACCCGGCCACCAGCGCGGTGGCGATGATGTCGGCGACCTCGCTGAACTCGGTGTCCCCGAAGCCCCGGGTGGCCAGCGCCGGGGTGCCGATGCGCAGCCCGGAGGTGACCATCGGCGGGCGGGGGTCGTTCGGCACGGCGTTGCGGTTGACGGTGATGCCGATCTCGTGGAGCAGATCCTCGGCCATCTGCCCGTCCAACGGCGAGTCCCGCAGGTCGACCAGGACCAGGTGCACGTCGGTGCCGCCGCTGACCACCGAGACGCCGGCCGCGGCGACCTCGTCGGCCAGCAGCCGCTCGGCGAGGATCTTCGCCCCGGAGACCACCCGCCGTTGGCGTTCGGCGAACTCCGGGCTGCCGGCGATCTTGAGCGCGACGGCCTTCGCGGCGATGGCGTGCATGAGCGGGCCGCCCTGTTGACCGGGGAAGACCGCCGAGTTGATCGACTTGGCGTACTCCTTTTGGCCCAGGATCAGCCCGGAGCGGGGCCCGCCGAGGGTTTTGTGCACGGTGGTGGAGACCAACTGGGCGTGCGGCACCGGCGAGGGGTGCAGCCCGGCGGCCACCAGCCCGGCGAAGTGCGCCATGTCCACCCACAAGGTGGCGTCGACCTCGTCGGCGATCGCGCGGAACGCCGCGAAGTCCAGCGTGCGCGGATAGGCCGACCAGCCGGCGATGAGCACCTTGGGCCGGAACTCGCGGGCCTGGGCGCGCACCGCGTCCATGTCGATGCGATGGGTCTGCGGATCCACCCCGTAGAACGCGGTCTCGTACAGCTTGCCGGAGAAGTTCAACCGCATGCCGTGGGTCAAATGCCCGCCGTTGGCCAGGTCCAGGCCGAGCAACCGCTCCCCCGGGCTCATCAGCGCGTGCAGGACCGCGGCGTTGGCCTGGGCGCCGGCGTGGGGCTGCACGTTGGCGAACCCGGCGCCGAACAGCTCCTTGGCCCGGTCGCGGGCGATGTTCTCGACCACGTCGACGTACTCGCAGCCGCCGTAGTAGCGCCGACCCGGCAGGCCCTCGGCGTACTTGTTGGTCAGCACGCTGCCCTGCGCCTGCAGCACCGCGCGCGGCGCGAAGTTCTCCGAGGCGATCATCTCCAGGGTGTCGCGTTGACGTCGGAGTTCCTTGCCGAGCAGCTCGGCGATATCGGGGTCGATCTCGTCCAACGGGGCGGCCATGACTTCGGCGTCGGTGCGGGCGTGAGGTGCAGCAGTCACGTTGTCCAGTCTGTCACGCGGGCGCCGGCCGGGCGCAACCAGCCACCGGCCGGGGCCGACGGCCACAACGCGCCCGGCCGCTCAGCGCAGCGCCGAGGGGATCAGCGGCTCGTCGAGCAGCCGGGTGAACCGCTCGGTGAGGCTGACCCGCTGCGGCCGGGCGTCCAACCAGGCGCGCAGCAACCGGTAGCCCTCCACGTAGGTGGAGGTGTAGGCCCGCCACAGCGGCGAGGACAAGAAGCGCAGCATCTGCCGGGCCCGGGCGTCGTCGACCAGCAGCCAGCGCTGCAGAAACGCCGCCACCTCGTCGCCGTCACGGTGCTCGTCGTGCAGCATCAACGCGGCGTCCTGGCGCACGTCGGCCAGCGCCGCGGCCGCCTCGGCGATCACCTCGGCGCGGTCGCCGTCGAACCGCAACCCCAAATCGGCGTAGATCTCGGCGGCCCAGGTCCCCCAGCCGGCACCGATCGCCGCGTACAGCGCCAGGTCGGCGAGCCCCTCGGCCATCAGGCACTGCGGGGTGTTGACCAGAAACAGGGTCTGCTCGGCCTGACCGAGCCGGGTGACCAGGCCGGCCTCCTTACGGCAGTGTTCGGTGTGGTGACCCGGATACGACTCGTGGGCCACCAGCCGCGGCAGGTTCGACATCAGCTGTTTGAGGTCGGCGTTGACCGCGACCGTGGAGCGGTAGGCGCCCAGGTAGTAGTTGAACCCCGACCACGGCTTGTCGGTGACCACCTCGTAGCGGATGGTCTCGGTCTCGGGCAGCGGGTAGTCGGCGCGGACCCGGTCGCGCAACGCCGAGGAGAACGCGTGGATGCAGTCCTGCAGCCGCTGCGGCGGGATCTCCTCGCCGCGGCGGTAGGCGGCCATCCGCTGCGCCAGCGGGCCGGTGCCGCCCAGCGCCTCGTCGAGGCGGGCGTGGGCGGCCCGGTAGCGGTCGGGGTCGCCCTTGGCGATGTCGACGTCGAAATAGGCCCGCACCTCCTCGACGAAACCGACCGGCTGCCCGGCGAATTTGCGGGCCGCGCACGCCAGGGCGGTCAGATGCGCCCGCAGGTAGTCGGCCCGGTCGGCGCTCAGGCCGCCGGGCAGGGCGCCGAGCAGGGCCTCGGCGTGGGCGGCCAGGTCGGCGGGGTCGGGCGCCGGTTCGTTGTCGACCAGTGCGCGCAACGCCGGGTCCCCGGTGAAGGAGTCCACATAGCCCGGTTCGATCCGGTCGAAGCGCAGCCCCAGCAGCAGATACTCCCGGATCACGGTGTCGGCGTCGGAGGCGGTCTCCATGACCGCCCACGCTAGCGGCCGCCCTGCTCGGCCCGCGCCCCAGCACCCCAACCCCGGGCGCCGAGCGGGCGTCCGGGGCTGCAAGACTGACGTCATGCCGCGGCTGAGCGAGCCGAGCCCCTATGTGGAGTTCAACCGAAGAGAGTGGCGTGCGTTGCGTATGTCCACGCCTCTGCCGCTGACCGAGGAAGAAGTTCTCAGCCTGCGCGGGCTCGGTGAACAAGTCGACCTGCAGGAAGTCGAAGAGGTCTACCTGCCGCTGGCGCGGCTGCTGCACCTGCAGGTGGCCGCCCGCCAGCGGTTGTTCGCCGCGACCGCGGAGTTCCTCGGGGAACCGCCGAAGAACCCGGACCGGCCGGTGCCGTTCATCATCGGGGTGGCCGGCAGCGTCGCGGTCGGCAAATCGACCACCGCGCGGCTGCTGCAGGCGTTGCTGGCCCGCTGGGATCGCCATCCGCGGGTGGACCTGGTGACCACCGACGGGTTTTTGTACCCCAACGCCGAACTGGAGCGGCGCAACCTGATGCACCGCAAGGGCTTCCCGGAGAGCTACAACCGGCGGGCGTTGATGCGGTTCGTCACCGCGGTGAAATCGGGGTCGGACTACGCGTGCGCGCCGGTCTACTCGCATCTGCACTACGACGTGATCCCCGGCGAGAAGCAGGTGGTGCGCCACCCCGACATCCTCATCCTGGAGGGCCTCAACGTCTTACAGACCGGACCGACGTTGATGGTCTCCGACCTGTTCGACTTCTCGCTGTACGTCGATGCCCGCATCGAGGACATCGAGCACTGGTACGTCTCCCGGTTTTTGGCGATGCGCACCACCGCGTTCGCCGACCCGGCGTCGCATTTCCACCACTATTCGGGGCTGAGCGACCGCAAGGCGGTGTTGGCCGCCAAGGACATCTGGCGCTCGATCAACCGCCCCAACCTGATCGAGAACATCCTGCCGACCCGCCCGCGGGCCACCCTGGTGCTGCGCAAGGACGCCGACCACACGATTAACCGACTGCGGCTGCGCAAACTGTAGGCCCACGCCAGCGGTGGGCGCGGCCCCGTCAGCGCACGCTCGGCGCGGCGGCGAACGCGGCGATGCGGTCGGCGGTGAACTCCGGCTGGTCGCGGCAGACGAAGGTGCGGCTGTCGGGCACCTCGACCAGGGTCGCGTCCGGCAGGATCGCCGCCCACCGCTCGGCGTGCCGGTAGGGGAAGTAGGGGGCGTGGCGGGCCCACAGCAGCAGCACCGGGGCGGTGAACTCGCTGAGACGGTCGGCGGCCGCGAGGGTGTCGGCGCGGTCGATGGCGCGCAGGAAGCGGCCCGCGTCGGCGCGCACGGCCGGGTCGGTGCGAAACGGGCGCATCCAGTTCGCGAGGGTCGACGCCGCGACCGGCCGCTTGGCCAGGGTGCGGTAGACCTGCCGTTGGACCCACCGCGGCCCCATCAGCACCGCGCCGAGGGTCAGCAGGCCCGGCACCCGCGGCGCGACCTGCAGGATCCGCAGCGAGCGCGGCAGGAAGTTGTCGAACGAGTCGCAGGGGGTCAACACCACCCGCGCCACCCGCTCACAGCCGTCGGCCAGCAGCAGTTGGGTGATCGCGCCGCCGGTGTCGTTGGCCACCAGGGTGACCTCGCGCAGGTCCAGCGCGGCGAGGAACTCCCCGATCGCGTGGGCGACGCCACGCGGGGTCACCTCGGCGCCGGGTCGGGTCGGCACGGTGTGCGCCCCCAGCGGCCAGTCCGGGGTCAGGCAGCGGAACCGGTCGCGCAGCCGGTCGACGACCGGTTGCCACAGGGTTCCGTCGACGAAGACGCCGTGCACGAACACCAGCGGCGGGCCGGCGCCCTCGTCGCGGTAACGCACGGTGCCGATCGTCAGGTCGATCTCGGCGCGCCGGGCGGCCCCGGCGTCGGCGCCGGTCACGGCAGCCGCCGCAGGCCGGCGTACTGCAGCAGGGCGAACCCGGCGGTGGCGGCGCCGAGTGTCAGGACCAGCGCGACCCCGGCGCCGGTGAGCGGCAACACCCCGGTCTGCACGACGGCGACCGCGGCCACCGTGCACAGCGCGTTGTCGGCGATCAGCAGCGGACCGGCCCGGCGCAGGTCGGGGATCGCGGCCACCGTGAACACCGCGAGACCGAACAGGGCGCACAGCACGCCCAGAACGTAGCCCTCGGTGGCGGTCAGGCCGGTCAGGTGCGCGATCGGGTCGGCGGCGAAGGCGATGGCCAGCCCGGCCAGCCCGGTCAGGGTGGCGTCGGCGCGGATGGCGAACCGCAGCAGCGAATCGGTCGAATCGGCGAGTGGCCGCGACGCGATGACGGTCATGGCGAAACTCCTCGTGTCGGTGTTCGGATGGCAACACCGCCAGCGTCACGCCGCGACGGCTGCCAGATCGACCCCGGCGACTGCCAGATGCTGCCAACCGCAGGTCAGCGCCGCCTCACCGGTCGACGGTGAGCGGTTGACGCCCCCGCAGATCGGCGGCCACCAGCCGGGCGGCGGTGTTCTGCCAGTTGTGCAGGGACCGCTGCGGCACCTCGGTGACCAGCCAGCGCCACGCCCGCCGCGCGACCGGGTCGAGCCCGGCGGCGGTGGCGTTCTGGGCGTAGGCGCGCACCCCGGCCACATAGGGGAAATACAGCGCGTTGTAGTAGCGCCACTGCTCGGTGGTGCCGAACTCGCCGTCGCCGCGGGGTTTGAGCCGGTCGATGTGTTCGGCCAGCAGCGCCTTGAGTTCGTTGGCGCGCTCCAGCGGGCGGTCCGGCGCCCCCCGGGCGGCCAGGCGCTCGTCGATGACCGGCAGCGCGGTCAGCGGGCTGGCGAGCAGTTTGGCGAGATCGGCGTAGTGGCCCAGGGCCCGGCGGGTGAGCCGGGCGAAGGTCTCGTCGTCGATGTCGTCGAGCGGGTCGGGTGCGCGGCGCGGCAGGGCGGCCTCGGTGCTGCGCAGCGCCGCCAGCTCCGCGCGCAGCGCCGGAGAGCGCCGCAGCGCCAGCCGGTCGAGCAGCCCGGCGAGCGGATCGGCGAACACCTGCACGGCCACCGCGACCGCCAGGCTGGTGAACTCCAGCAGGGTCAGGGCCGGCTCGCCGGTCAGCGCCATCGCCACCCCCACCTGGCCGCCGAAGAGCCCGGCGACCACGGTGGCCCCGGCCAGCGACCGGGCCATGTCGGCGCGCAGCGCCTGGCCCTCGTCGAACGCGTCCCAGATCGCCACCGCCGCCCCCAGCAGCAGCACATCGAACCCGGTGGACGCCAGCGCCAGCGCGCTGGGCATCAGCCCCAGCGGGATGATCAGGATCGCGTTGGCCAGCGCGAAGAACAAGGTGGCGACCACCACCATCCCGACCATCGAGCCCGGCCGGGCGGCCCGCGTCCCCCGTCGCAGCGCAACCCCCATGGTGACCAGGGTGGACACGGAGATGACCGCGAACATCACCCAGTGCCCGGCCCGCAGCGGGCCGTCGACACCGCCGGCCAGCCCGGCGCCGACCAGCAGCGCCGCCGCGACCGCGCCGAGCACCACCCAGCGAACCCGACGGTTCGTCCACCGGTCCCGCGGCTGCGCCCACTGCAACAGCACCGCCAGCCAGGCGATCGCCGGCACCGCGGTCAGATACAGCTCGACGCGCCCCAGCGCCGCCACCCCCACGGTGACCCGCACCGCGTCGATCGCGACCACCACGGCGAACCCGCACAGCCCGATCGCCGCGGACACCAGGACCGGTTTGCGCGGATCGCGGGCCAGCAGATACAGCCCGAGCCACCAACTCAGGAAGAACACCAGCGCCGACAGCGCGATCACGTCGTCCAGTCTGGCACGCGCCGACCGGTCCCGACCTGCGTGTGGCTACCGGCCGAAGCGGCGGCTGCGGGCGGCATAGTCGCGCAGCGCCCGCAGGAAGTCCACCCGGCGAAACGCCGGCCAGTGCGCCTCGGTGAACCACATCTCCGAGTAGGCGCTCTGCCACAGCAGGAACCCGGAGAGCCGCTGCTCGCCGGAGGTGCGGATCACCAGGTCGGGGTCGGGTTGCCCGGAGGTGTAGAGATTCTCCGAGATGGCCTCGGCGGTGACCGCCTCGACGAGCCGCTCGGCGCTGCCGCCGTTGGCCAGTTCCTTGTTGAGCAGCGCACGCACCGCGTCGACGATCTCGCGGCGACCGCCGTAGCCGACGGCGACGTTGACGTGGAAGGCGCCGTTGGGCGCCGCCGAGGCCCGCTCGACGGCGTCGCGCAGCCGCCGCGACGGTTCGGCGCCGAGCAGCTCCAAGTCCCCGACGGTGCGCACACTCCAGCGGTTGTCCGGGGCGCAGATCTCCTCGACGACCTCGGTGATGATCTCGATGAGCGCCCCGAGCTCCTCGGGGTCACGCTGCAGGTTCTCCGTCGACAGCAGGTAGACGGTGGCCATGTCGATGCCGGCGTCCTGACACCAGCGCAGCATCTCGGCGATCTTGGCCGCCCCCATCCGGTAGCCGTAGCTGACGTCGTCGTAGCCGGCGTCGCGGGCCCAGCGTCGGTTGCCGTCGCAGAGCACCGCGATGTGGCGCGGCAGCTGCGATCGGTGGGC
The DNA here is from genome assembly GCF_022370835.2 of Mycolicibacillus parakoreensis. The sequence continues at coordinate 843,193 of NZ_CP092365.1, read as the reverse complement.
CGCCAGTTCCTGGCGCAGCCGCATCTCGTACACCCGGTACATGGGCTCTTTGAGACGTGCAGGAATGATCGCCACGGCCACCCAGACTACTGTGAGCGACAATGGTGACCGGTAATCCCGGTAGCGATCCCAGAGTCGGGGAGGCACAGTGAGCATGCAGACCGGCACCACCGGCGTGCCCGCCGCAGCGGCCCCGGCGGCCCCGGCGGTCCCGCCGCCGGCCGCCCGGCCGCGTGCGCGGGGCTGGATCCATCTGGTGTCGGCGATCGTGGCGGTCGCCGCGGGCGCCACGCTGATCGCGGTGACCTGGCCGCTGGCGGGCCTGGAGGCGGGTCTGTCGACGTTCATCTACACCGTGTCGGTGGTGGGGATGTTCGCGGTCAGCGCGACCTACCACCGCATCACCTGGCAGTCGGTGAACGCCCGGATCCGGATGAAACGGCTCGATCACGCGATGATCTTCGTGTTCATCGCCGGCACCTACACGCCGTTCGCGGTGCTGGCGATGACCCCCGCCCAAGGGGAGATGGTGCTGTTGATCGTCTGGGGCGGCGCGCTGGCCGGGGTGCTGCTCAAGCTGTGTTGGCCGACCGCACCGAAATGGGTGGGGGTGCCGCTGTATCTGCTGCTGGGCTGGGTGTCGGCGTTTTACATCGCGGCGATCATGCACCACGCCGGGGTGGCCGCGATGGTGCTGCTGGCCGTCGGTGGTGTGTTGTACAGCGTCGGGGCGATCCTCTACGCGCTGAAGTGGCCCGACCCGTGGCCCGCCACGTTCGGCTATCACGAGTTCTTCCACGCCTGCACCGCGATCGCCGCGATCTGCCAGTACATCGCGATCTGGTTCGCCGCGCTGTACTGAGCGCCGCGCCCCCTACAGCTGGGTGACGTTCTCCGGCGACCAGTAGGCCTTCATCGCCGCGATCCGGCCGTCGTCGTTGAACGCCATCACATCGATCGGTTCGATGCGCATCCGGTGGTCCCCGACGGTCAGGGTCAGCGTGAACACGAACGCCGCCTCGTTGCCGGCGACCCGCAGGGTGACCAGTTCGCAACGGCGTTCGGCGTTTTCGATCGCGGTGTAGAACCGGCGGATCGACTCCCGCCCGATGTGCACCTCGCCGCCGACCGGGTCCTCCACGGTGGCGTCGTCGGCGTAGAGCGCGGCCAGCTGCTCGGCGGTGCCGGTGGCGACCAGATCGAGGTAGCGGTGGACGGTGTCGGTGAGGGCCTTCGCGCGCCGGGTGTCTGGGGTGGCGGTCATGGCCGCACCGTACACGCCGGCCGGTTCAGTCGCGCAACATCGCCGCCAGCTCGTCACCGGTGGTGACCGGCAGGGCGCAGACGCGGCCCCGGCACACGTAGGCGGCGTCGGCGCCGTCGACCCGGTCACGCCCGGCCAGCAGCGGTGCGGAGTCCACCGCGCCGGCGACCACGATCGCCCCGCCGGGGGCGATCCGGCGGGCCTGGGCCAGCAGCGCCGAGTCGGCCGGATCGCAGGCGACGGCGATCTGCAGCGGCCCGGTGACGGCGGCCTCGGCCACCGCCAGCCAGTGCCCGGCCGAGCGCGGGGCGCGCTCCAGCAGCACCGCGTGGCGATCCAGCGTCGCGGCGGCCAGCTGCCCGTAGCGTTCGGCGCGGGCGCCGTCGGCCAGGCAGCCGGCCAACAGCAGCGCTTCGGTGATCGCCGCCGCCCCCGAGGGGGTCGGCCCGTCGATCGGGTCGGCCGGGCGGTAGAGCAGCTGTTCGGCGTCGTCGGCGCTGTCGAACCACCGGCCCGCGGCGTCGGGGTCGACGAAATGGGCGACGGCGGTCTCGAGGAGCTCCAGGGCGGCGTCGAGCCAGTGCCGCCGCCCGTCGAGTTGATACAGCGTCAACAGCCCGACCGCGACCATGCCGTGGTCGTCGAGGCCGGCCGGGCTCTGGCCCACCCGGCCGCCCAGGCTGGTGCGACGCAACCGGCCGTCGACCAGGTGGGTGGCGTGCAGCGCGGTGGCGCACGCCGCCGCGGCGGCATGCAGATCCGGCCGGTCCAACGCGACCGCGGCCTCGGCCAGCGCGGTGATGGCCAGCCCGTTCCAGGCGCTCACCACCTTGTCGTCGCGGGCGGGCTGGGCGCGGGTCAGCCGGGCGGCCAGCAAGGTGGTGCGCACCCGGTCGAACCGCGAGGTGTCGTCGGGGTCGACCGGCAGTTGCAGCACGGAGGTGCCCCGCTCGAAGGTGCCGGCGGCGCCGACGTCGAACACCGCGGCCGCCCACCGGCCGTCGTCGTCGCCGAGGATCTCGGCCAGCTGCGCCGGGGTCCACACGTAGCTGCCGCCTTCCACGCCGGCGGCGTCGGCGTCCAGCGACGAGGCGAACAAATCGCCGTCGGCCAACTCGGTCAGCAGGAATTCGGCGGTCTGCGCGGCGACCCGGCGCGCCACCGGATCGCCGGTGCGCCGCGCCCAGTGCGCATACCCGCGCAGCAGCAGCGCGTTGTCGTAGAGCATCTTCTCGAAGTGCGGCACCACCCACGCGTCGTCGACGCTGTAGCGGGCGAACCCGCCGGCAAGCTGGTCGTAGAGGCCGCCGCGGGCCATGGCGGTGCCGGCCCGGCGCACCGCCGCCAGCGACGCCGGCGCCCCGGTCCGCTCGTGGTGGCGCAGCAGCGCCTCCAGCAGCGTCGACGGGGGGAATTTGGGGGCGCCGCCGAACCCGCCGTGGGTGTGGTCCTCGTCGTCGAGCACGGCGGTGACCGCCATGTCGCAGAGCTGCGCGTCCAGGCCCCGACCGCCGGACGGCAGACCCGATTCGCGGGCGGCGAGCTCGTGGGCGATGTGATCGGAGGCCTGTTCCAGCTCACCGCGGCGGCCGGTCCAGGTGTTGGTGACCGCGGCCAGCAGCTCCACGAACGCGGCCTTCGGGTAGTAGGTGCCGCAGTAGAAGGGCCGGCCGTCGGGGGTCAGGAAACAGGTCATCGGCCAGCCGCCGTGGCCGGTCAGCGCGATCGTGGCGCTCATGTACACCGCGTCGAGGTCGGGACGTTCCTCACGGTCGACCTTGATGCAGACGAAGTCGGCGTTCATCACCGCCGCCACCTGCTCGTCGGCGAACGACTCGTGGGCCATCACGTGGCACCAGTGGCACGCGGCGTAGCCGATCGACAGCAGGATCGGCACATCGCGCTCGGCGGCCTCGGCCAGCGCCTCCGGTGTCCACGGGCGCCAGTGCACCGGGTTGTCGGCGTGTTGACGCAGGTACGGACTCGACGCCGACGCGAGCAGGTTGCGCCCGGTCCCGGCGCCGGGCTCAGCCGGGCTCATGCGGGCGCGGGCGGGCGGGGTCGGCGGGGTCGGCGCCGTTCGGGTCGCCGGGGATCTCGATGGTGCCCTCGTCGGCGGCCTGGTCGGGCTCGGGGTGCTCCGGGTCGAACGTGCCGGGCAGTTTCTTCAAGTGCCGGTTCATCGACCGGATCAGCAGCACGGTGCCCACGATGAGCAACGCCACCACCAGCAGCCCGACCGGGCTGGCCTTGCCGAACTCCGGTCCGGTGTTGACCGGGGTGGGGTCGTCGGAGTCGGCGTACCCGCCGCCGGTGGCCAGGGTCATCAGCACAAGTGTCACTCGTCGTCCTCGATTCCGGCGAAAAGGTCGGTCTCCGGCAGCGCGGTCGGCACCCGGGACCGGGCCAGTTCGTACTCTTCGGTCGGCCACAGCCGTTGCTGCCACGCGATCGGCGCGGCGAAGAAATCCCCGTTGGGGTCGATCTGGGTGGCATGCGCGCGCAGCGCGTCGTCGCGTTGGGCGAAGTAGTCGGCGCACACCACGCTGGTGGTCACCCGCCTGGCGTAGACGTCGTGGTCGGGATCCCAGCGCGCCAGCCATTTCTCGAACGGGCCGCGTTGGCCGTGTTTGGCGAACTCGTCCTGCAGCATCTGCATGCGTTCACGCAGGAAGCCGTGGTTGTAGTACAGCTTGCCCACCGACCAGACCCGCCCGGATTCGGGGAACCGGCGCGCGTCGGCGGCGGCCTCGTAGGCCGCGACCGACACCTGGTGGCAGCGGATGTGATCGGGGTGCGGATAGCCGCCGTTCTCGTCGTAGGTGGTCATCACGTGCGGACGGAACTCCCGGATCACCCGCACCAGCGCGGCGGTCGACACCTCCAGCGGCACCCGCGCGAAGCAGTCGTCGGGCAGCGGCGGCGGCGGATCGCCCTTGGGCAGCCCGGAGTCGACGAACCCCAGCCAGGTCTGTTCGACGCCGAGGATGCTGGCCGCCTTGGCCATCTCGTCGCGGCGCACGTCGGCGATGTTCCCGCGCACCTCGGGCAGGTCCATCGCCGGGTTGAGGATGTCGCCGCGCTCGCCACCGGTCAGCGTCACCACCAGCACGCGGTGGCCTTCGTCGGCGTAGCGCGCGAGGGTGGCCGCACCCTTGCTGGACTCGTCGTCCGGGTGGGCATGCACCGCCATCAACCGCAGTTTGTTCACGCGCGCCTCACCTGTGTGTCCGGCCCTGTACGTTCGGTACCAATAGTTCCATCATGTCGACGGCAACTTGAAAGCCGATCCTGCCACCATGACCGAAGCCGCACAGTTACCCCCGACACCCCCGCCGGCCCGTTACGGGCGGCAACGCCGGGCCCGCGGGCCGCGCCGACGGGTGGTGATCGCGGTGACGGTGTTGGCGATCGCGGCGGGAACGGTCATCGCGGTCGTCGGCTACCAGCGGTTCAGCCGCGCCGAGGTCTCCGGGAAAATGGTCGGCTACGAGCTCCTCGACGACCGGACGGTGGCGGTCACGATCAGCGTGACCCGGCTGGACCCGTCGACACCGGTGCAGTGCATCGTGCGGGCCCGCGCCAAGGACGGCGGCGAAACCGGCCGCCGGGAGGTGCTGGTGCCGGCGTCCTCGGAGTCGACGGTCGTGGTGACCACCCGAGTGACCTCCAGTAAGCCGCCGGTCGTCGGCGACATCTACGGCTGCGGCACCGATGTGCCCGGTTACCTGCGCGCCCCCTGAACACCATCGGCCGGCGACCGGTTTTTCACCGCCCCGGCGCGCATCACGGTGGTATCCTCGGTACATACACGGTTCCTGCTGGGACCGTGTATTGCTGCATTAGTGCGGTTTTTCGCGCGGGGCACCCGCCGGCGCGGTTAGAACCGTCCCGAGACGGCAATACACGGGCGAGCCCCGTCGTTCCCGGCAGGTGGACCACGCAGCCGCCGACAGCGACGTCGCGGAGACACACACACGAGGAGCGTGACACGATGACGGACACTCAGCTGACCTGGCTGACCCAGGAGTCACATGACCGGCTCAAGGCCGAACTCGATCAGTTGATCGCCAACCGCCCCGTCATCGCCGCCGAGATCAACGACCGCCGCGAAGAGGGGGATCTGCGCGAGAACGGCGGCTACCACGCGGCCCGGGAGGAGCAGGGCCAGCAGGAGGCCCGGATTCGCCAGCTGCAGGACCTGCTCAACACCGCCAAGGTCGGGGAGGCCCCGACCCAGTCGGGGGTGGCCTTGCCCGGCTCGGTGGTCACGATCTACTACGACGGCGACGAGTCGGACTCCGAGACGTTTCTGATCGCCACCCGTCAGGAGGGCATCCACGAGGAGGGCGAGCTCGAGGTGTACTCGCCGAACTCCCCGCTGGGCGCGGCGCTGCTCAACGCCAAGGTGGGCGAGACCCGCAGCTACACGGTGCCCAACGGCAACACCATCAAGGTGACGCTGGTCAGCGCCGAACCGTACCGCGGCTGAGCGCGGCCGCACCGCGGCCTCACCGCGGGAGAGCCTGCTCCAGGTCGGCGATGAGGTCGGCGGCGTCCTCGATGCCCACCGACAGCCGCACCAGATCGTCGGGCACCTCCAGCTGGGACCCCGCGGTCGACGCGTGGGTCATCGCACCGGGGTGCTCGATCAGCGACTCCACCCCGCCCAGCGACTCGGCCAGGATGAAGATCTCGGTGCCGGCGCAGAGCCGTTCGGCGGCCGCGCGCCCGCCGTGCATCCGCACCGACACCATGCCGCCGAATCCGCTCATCTGGCGGGCGGCCACCGCGTGGCCGGGATGGTCGGGCCGGCCCGGGTAGCGCACCTCGGCGACCGCGGGATGCCCGGCGAGGAACTCGGCGACCGTCGCGGCGTTGTCGCTGTGCCGCTGCATGCGCAGCACCAGGGTTTTCAGCCCACGCAGGGTCAGATAGGCGTCGAACGGCCCCGGCACCGCCCCGGCACCGTTCTGCAGGAACGCGAACGCCGCGTCGGTGTCCTCGTCGTCGGTGACCAGCGCGCCCCCGACCACGTCGGAGTGCCCGCCGATGTATTTGGTGGTGGAGTGCAGCACCACGTCGGCGCCGAGCGCCAGCGGCTGTTGCAGCGCCGGGGAGGCGAACGTGTTGTCCACCAGGGTCTTCGCCCCGGCGCTATGCCCGATCTCGGCGAGCGCGGCGATGTCGGCGATCGACAGCAGCGGGTTGGTGGGGGTCTCCACCAGGATCAGCCGGGTGCGGTCGGTGATCGCCGCGCGCACCGCGTCGAGGTCGGCCAGCGGCACCGGGGTGTAGCCGATCCCCCAGTGGGTGAACACCTTGTCGATGAGCCGGAAGGTGCCGCCGTAGGCGTCGTCGGGGATGATCAGGTGCTCACCGGGGCGCAGCAGCGCGCGCAGCGCACAGTCGGTGGCGGCCATCCCGGAGCCGAAGGCCCGCCCGAACCGCCCGCCCTCGACCGCGGCGAGCGCGGCCTCCAGCGCGGTGCGGGTGGGGTTGCCGGTCCGGGCGTACTCGTAGCCGTCGCGCAGGGCGCCGACCCCGTCCTGGGCGAACGTGCTGCTCGCGTAGATCGGGGCGTTGACCGCGCCGGTGGCCGGGTCGGGCCGGTAGCCGGCGTGGATGGCTCGGGTGGACAGGCCCGGTGCGCGACGGGGCTCTCGTTGTTCAGTCATCGCCGACCCAGCCTAATGGCCGGGCCGGCGTGACCGCGCTCAGTACGGTCCGGGCTGGTGCGCCGGCTCGATGGGCAGGCAGACGGTGGCCATGATCTTGTCGGCCAGGGTCTGGCGTTTGGCGTCCCAGAGCGGGAACAGATACCCGATGCAGAAGATGATGCCGTCGACGAAGTGGGCGATCTGACGCACCACCGACATCCCGAACCCGATCGGCTGGCCGGTGGCCTCGGCGACCACCTTGAACTTCAACACCGACTTGCCGATGCTCGACCCGGTGACACCTTGCCGGTAGCCGAAGTTCCAGATCAGATAGCCCAGCACCGCCAGTTGGGCCAGCAGGCCGAGGAACGCCGCGGCGCTGTCGCTGCCGGTGACCGCGCCGAGGAACCCGACCACGATCATCAACCCGAAGATCGGGGCCGCGTCGACGAAGTAGGCGCCCACCCGGGAGATCCACGGCGTGTACGCCTCGGCCGGCAGCTGACCCACCGGTTGGGGCGCCGGCGCGTAGCCGGGCGGCGGCGGGGCGAAGTTCCCCGGCGGCGGCGGCGGGTAGTTCCCCGGCGGGGGCGGCGGGTAGCTGCCCGGCGGCGGGTAGTTGCCCGGCGGCGGGTAGTTGCCCGGCGGCGGGTAGTTGCCCGGCGGGGGGTAGTTTCCCGGCGGCGGCTGGTGGGTCATCGGCGTCCTCTCGGTCAACTGATGCGGTGTGTCACGCTACCGCAGGCGATCACCGGGTCGGCGCGTTATTTGCGTCGCGACCCGTCGGAGAGGAAACCCAGCAAGTCGTGCCGGGTGATGACGCCGGCGGGCTTGCCCTCCTCGACCACCATCACCGCGTCGGCCTCGCGCAGCGCGTCGGCGGCCGCGCTCACCTGTTCACCGGCACCGATCAACGGCAACGGGGGGCTCATGTGGCTGGCGACCGCGTCGGCCAGCTGGGCGCGGCCCTCGAACACCGCCGAGAGCAGTTCGCGCTCGGAGACGCTGCCGGCCACCTCGCCGGCCATCACCGGCGGCTCGGCACCGACCACCGGCATCTGCGAGACCCCGTATTCGCGCAGGATCCCGATCGCGTCGCGCAGCGTCTCCGACGGATGGGTGTGCACCAGATCGGGCAGCACCCCGGATTTGCCGCGCAGCACATCGCCGACGGTGGGTTGCCGCGTCGATCCGTCCAGGCGGGTGCGCAGGAACCCGTAGGACGACATCCACGCGTCGTTGAAGATCTTCGACATGTAGCCGCGGCCCCCGTCGGGCAACAGCACGACCACCAGCGCGTCGGGCCCGGCCTGCTCGGCGACCTGGGCGGCGGCCACCACCGCCATGCCACACGATCCGCCGACCAGCAGCGCCTCCTCGCGGGCCAGCCGCCGGGTCATCTCGAAGGAGTCCGAGTCGGAGACCGCGATGATCTGATCCGGGATGGCCGGGTCGTAGGCGTCCGGCCAGAAATCCTCGCCCACCCCCTCGACCAGGTAGGGCCGCCCGGTGCCGCCGGAGTACACCGAGCCCTCCGGGTCGGCCCCGATGACCTGCACCGGGCCGCCGGGCCGGTCGGCGGAGGCCTCCTTGAGGTAGCGGCCGGTGCCGGTGATGGTGCCGCCGGTGCCGATCCCGGCGACGAAGTGGGTGACCTGACCGTCGGTGTCGGCCCAGATCTCCGGGCCGGTGCTCTGGTAGTGGCTGGCCGGGCCCTGCTGGTTGGAGTACTGGTCGGGTTTCCAGGCGCCGTCGATCTCGCCGACCAGCCGGTCGGAGACGCTGTAGTAGCTGTCCGGGTGATCCGGCGGCACCGCGGTCGGGCAGACCAGGACCTCGGCGCCGTAGGCGCGCAGCACGTTCTGTTTGTCCTCGCTGACCTTGTCCGGACAGACGAACACACAGTGGTAGCCGCGACGCTGGGCGACCAACGCCAGCCCCACACCGGTGTTGCCCGACGTCGGTTCGATGATGGTGCCGCCGGGGCGCAGCTCCCCGCTGGCTTCGGCCGCGTCGATCATGTTCACCGCGATACGGTCCTTGGAGCTCGCCCCGGGGTTGAGGTACTCGATTTTGGCGACCACCCGGCCGGCGCCGGACGGCACCACGGAGTTCAGCTCAACCAGAGGGGTGTCGCCGATGAGTTCACTGATATGACCCGCGATCCGCATGAGCACATCGTGTCAGGTCGGCGCGACCGGCGGGCTAACCGGTGGCTTCCCGGATGTACTCGCCGATCTGGCGCAGCGACCGGGTGGCCTCCGGCACGAACGGGGCGGTGAGCTGAAAATCGTGGATCTGGCCGGGCCACACCCGCACCTCCACCGGCACGCCGACCGCGGCGAGTTTGCGGGCCGCCAGCCGGGCGTCGTGCAGCAGCACCTCCGAGCCCGACACGTGGATCAGGGTGCGCGGTAGCCCCGCCTCGATGTGCTCGAGCGGTTCGTAGAGTTCTTCGCGCCGCCCGTCGACGGTGTTGTTTGCCGCCGCCCGAGTCACCAGCGACAGCAGCGCGTCGAACGCCTTCACCGGGAACATCGCGTCGGTCTTGATGTTCGGGTGCGCCTGTTTGGGCTCCTTGGCCAATTCCAGCAGCGGTGAGATCGTCACCAGCGCCGCCGGGTTCTCCCCCTCGGCGGCCAGCCGTTGGGCCAGCGCCATCGTCAGGTAGCCGCCGGCCGAGTCGCCGGCGATGACGATCTGCTCCGGGTCGTAGCCGCGCAGCCGCAGCCACCGGTAGCCGTCGTAGCAGTCGTCGAGGGCCTGACCGATGGAGTGTTTCGGGATCAGCCGGTAGTTGACCACCAGCGCCGGGGCGTCGGCGAACCGCGACACCGCGTTGACCACCCGGCTGTGCGAGTTGGCCCCACAGGTCAGAAACGCCCCGCCGTGCAGGTAGAGCACCACCCGGCGGTTGCCGTCGGCGGGCAGCACCCCCGGGGCGCGCACCAACTGGGCGCTGGCGTTGGGCAACCCGACGGTGACCCGCACCGTGCCCGGGGTGGGCAGCAGCGCCCGGGAGGCGAAATCGATGACTCCCCACGGCCACGGCAGGTGCGGCACATTGCCCAAGACGGCCAGGGTGGGGCGCACGGTCATCGTGGTGGCCGCCGCCACCACGCGGGCGGCCAGGCTCGGTCCGCTCTCGGTGACCTCGACCGGCACCCCGTCGCTGCTGGGGTAGCCGCGCCGGCGCAGCTCACGCGCAGCGAACACACCGCGGGACGAAACAGGTACTTCGCTGATTGCAGTCACGTTCCAACACTCCCTACGCCGTTGTAGTCCGTGTCCCCCGGGACGGCCCCGGCCGGTTTCGGGTGCGCCCGCAACCGCCGTGGGTAACTTAGCTTGACACACTTACTAAAGCCAGCACGTACGCGAGTCTGATTCGATACCACATTTGCTCTGGGTTGTAATCGCAGCTGGTTACCGATGTCGGTGGAGTTTCCTAGACTGGCGACGTGGACATACGCGCGCCACGGCGATCCACGATCGCTCTGGCCGCAGCGGGTGCGCTCGCCTCCACCGGCACGGCTTTCCTGGGTGCGCGCAACCTGCTGACTGGTCAGGCCGATCAGGTCCGCCAGGTCATTCCGAGGGCCCTGACCACCCCGCCGCGAGCCGACGGGGTGTACCGCCCCGGCGCCCGGCCGGTGCAGCGCTACACCCGCACCACCGCCGTGGACCTGCATGTGATGGTCTTCGGCGACTCCACCGCCACCGGCTACGGCTGTCGCGACGCCGAGCACGTGCCCGGGGTGATGCTGGCGCGCCGCGTGGCCGAGTGGACCCAGCTGAGCGTGCGGCTGTCCACCAAGGCGCTGGTGGGGGCGACGTCGAAGGGGCTGGGCGGTCAGGTCGACGCGATGTTCGTCGCCGGCCCGCCACCGGACGTCGCGGTGATCCTGATCGGCGCCAACGACATCACCGCGGTCAACGGGATCGGCTCCTCGGCGCGTCGCCTCGGGCAAGCCGTGCAGCGGCTGCGCGACGGCGGGGCCACGGTGGTGGTCGGCACCTGCCCGGATCTCGGCGTCATCACCGCCATCCCGCAGCCGCTGCGCTGGGTGGCGCGCACCCGCGCCCTGCAACTGGCCCGCGCCCAGGCCGTCGCGGTCGAGGAGGCCGGCGGCACCGCGGTCCCGCTGGCCGACCGGCTGGCCGCGGCGTTTCTGGGGTCCCCGGGGTTGCTCTCGGCCGACCGCTACCACCCGTCGGCGGCCGGTTACGCGCTGATCACCGCGGAGTTGTTCGACGCTGTGCAGCGGGCGCTCACCGCGACGCACACCGAGGCGGTCCAGGAGGCCGGGGCGGCACCGGTCTCGGCGTGAGCGGCGCGGCCCGGCCGTCGCGCGCTGCCCCGTCGTGATCGGCGGCGAGCGCAACGGCTAGATTCGACCTGATCCGATCAACAACCGTGCAACCCGTCGTGGAGGGAACCATCGTGCCGGAAGCCGTCATCGTCTCAGCCACGCGTTCGCCGATCGGCCGCGCCAACAAGGGCTCGCTGGTCGACATGCGCCCCGACGACCTGGCCGCGCAGATGGTGCGCGCGGCGCTGGACAAGGTCCCCGCGCTCGATCCGCGCGAGATCGACGACATGATGATGGGCTGTGCGCAGCCGGCCGGGGAGGCCGGCTACAACATCGCCCGCGCGGTCGCGGTGCAGCTCGGCTACGACTTCCTGCCGGGCACCACGGTCAACCGGTACTGCTCGTCGTCGCTGCAGACCACCCGGATGGCGTTCCACGCGATCAAGGCCGGCGAGGGCGACGTGTTCGTCTCCGCCGGGGTGGAGACCGTGTCGCGGTTCGGTGTCGGCGCCGCCGACGGCGCCCCGAACAGCAAGAACCCGCTGTTCGACGAGGCGCAGGCCCGCACCGCCAAGCAGGCCGAGGGCGCCACCGAGTGGCACGACCCGCGCGACGACGGCACCCTTCCCGACGTCTACATCGCGATGGGGCAGACCGCCGAGAACGTGGTGCTGCACACCGGGATCAGCCGCGAGGACCAGGACCGCTGGGGAGTGCGCAGCCAGAACCGCGCCGAGGAGGCCATCAACAGCGGTTTCTTCGCCCGCGAGATCACCCCGGTGACCCTGCCGGACGGCACCGTGGTCAGCACCGACGACGGCCCGCGGGCGGGCACCACCTACGAGAAGGTCTCGCAGCTCAAGCCGGTGTTCCGCCCGAACGGGACGATCACCGCCGGCAACGCCTGCCCCCTCAACGACGGTGCGGCGGCGCTGGTGATCATGAGCGACACCAAGGCCAAGGCGCTGGGGCTGACCCCGCTGGCCCGGATCGTGTCCACCGGGGTCAGTGGGCTGTCGCCGGAGATCATGGGCCTGGGCCCCATCGAGGCGGTGCGCAAAGCGCTGCGGATCGCGGGCATGGCGATCTCCGACATCGACCTGTACGAGATCAACGAGGCGTTCGCGGTGCAGGTGCTCGGCTCGGCCCGGGAACTGGGCATGGATCTGGACAAGCTCAACGTCTCCGGCGGCGCGATCGCCCTGGGCCACCCGTTCGGGATGACCGGGGCGCGCATCACCACCACGCTGCTGAACAACCTGACCGCGAACGACAAGACGCTGGGCATCGAGTCCATGTGCGTCGGCGGCGGTCAGGGCATGGCGATGGTGCTCGAGCGGCTCTCCTGAGGCGCTGCGGCGCGCCGTCCCGACCCCTTTGTGCGTCCACGGCGCTGTCCCGACCCCTTTGTGCGTCCACGGCGGAGGGTTGTGCGCCCACGGCGCAGGGTTGTGCGTGCGCAGCAGGGGTTGTGCATCCACGGCGGAGGGTTGTGCATCCACGGCGGCGACACGCCGACGCCGACCGCCGCCAGCGCACAACCCACCCCAGTCAGCGCCGCCGGCGGCGCTGACGACCGACCGCTGACGACGTTGCCGCCGAGACCCCCGAGAGCACACCGACGACGAGACCACACCGACGACACGGGCCCGGCTCCCTCACTGAGGGCCGGGCCCGTGTCGTCGGCGGGAAAAGCTAATCGCTTTGCAGGTAGCTCAGCAGCCGCAGGATCTCGATGTAGAGCCAGACCAGCGTGACCGTGAGCCCCAGGGCGATCCCCCAGGCGGCCTTCGCCGGGGCGCCGGCGCGCACCATCTGGTCGGCGGCATCGAAGTCGATGAGGAAGCTGAACGCCGCGATCCCGATGCAGACCAGCGAGAAGATGATCGCCAGCGGGCCGCCGCTACGCAGCCCCATGCCCTCGCCGCCGCCGACACCGAACATCCCCAGCACCAGGTTGCCCAGCATCAACACCAGCACCCCGAACATGCCGGCGATGATCATCCGGGTGAACTTCGGCGTGACCCGGATCGCCCCGGTCTTGTAGACCACCAACATCCCGAAGAACACCCCGAAGGTGCCCAGGATCGCCTGCCCGATCAGGGTGCCCGCACTGGCCCCCTGCACCTGGAACGCCAGCAGGAACGAGATCGCACCGAGGAACAACCCCTCCAACGCGGCGTAGCTCAACACGATCGCGGGGTTGTCCTGCTTCCGCCCGAACGTGGCGACCAGCACCAATGCCAGCCCCCCGAACGCACCGACCATGACGAACGGGCCGGCCAGCCCGAGGTTGGCCTGCACCAGGAAGTAGGAGACCACCGCCACCGCGGTGAGCACCGCCAAGGTCACCCCGGTCTTGGCGACGACGTCGTCGATCGTCAGCGGCCGCGATACCTCGGTCTGCGGCGGGGTGTAGGGGGCCTGCTGGTTGCCGAACTGCTGGCCCATCTGGACCTGTCGGGCTGCACCGGCTGTGGACGCGCCAAAGCCGGTGCCGAACTGCGCGTACCCGCCCTGCTGCTTGGGCAGCGAACGAAATACCGGGTTACTGGTCTCCCGCACCGTACGGATTCCTCTCCTAATGAAGCCAAGCACCGTGGTTCACGGGTGTGAACACCTGGTCAACGATCGTCGGCCGAGGCAGGTTCCCCGGCCGTTCACAGTTAAACCTTACCCGCGAGTGACCGGCGGTCGGTAGCCATCTACATTGCGAAGGTGTGACGACTACCAATGACGAGATCCTCACCAGGGTGGACAACGGGGTCGGGTTCCTCACACTCAATCGCCCCAAAGCGCTCAACTCGCTGAACCAGACCATGGTCGAGGCGATGACCACCGTGCTGCGCGAGTGGGAGACCGACGACGGGGTGCGGGCGGTGGTGCTCGACGGCGCCGGGAAGCGTGGCCTGTGCGCCGGCGGTGATGTGGTGGCGATCTACCACAGCGCCCGCGCCGACGGTGCCGCCGCGCGTCGGTTCTGGCACGACGAATACCTGCTCAACGCCCACATCGGCCGGTTCGCCAAGCCGTACGTGGCGCTGATGGACGGCATCGTGATGGGCGGTGGTGTGGGGGTGGGCGCGCACGCGAACACCCGGGTGGTCACCGACACCTCCAAGATCGGCATGCCGGAGGTCGGTATCGGCTTCATCCCCGACGTCGGCGGCACCTACCTGCTCTCGCGCAGCCCGGGGGCGCTCGGGCTGCACGCCGCACTGACCGGCGCGCCGTTCTCCGGCGCCGACGCGATCGCGCTCGGCTTCGCCGACCACTACGTGCCCCACGAGGATCTCGCGGCGTTCACCGCGACCATCGTCGCCGACGGCGTGGATGTGGCGCTGGAGCGGCATGCGGTGGCCCCGCCGGCCAGTCCCCTGGCGGCCCAGCAGGATTGGATCGACCACTGCTACGCGCACGACACGGTCGCCGAGATCGTCACCGCCCTGGGGAATCACCCGGCGGCCGAGGCGCAGGAGGCGGCGCGGCTGATCGCCACCCGCTCCCCGATCGCGCTGTCGGTGACCCTGGCCGCGGTGCGCCGGGCCGCCGAGCTGACCGGCCTTCCGGAGGTGCTCACCCAGGAGTACCGGGTCTCGTGCGCCTCGCTGCGCTCCCACGACCTGGTCGAGGGCATCCGGGCGCAGCTGGTGGACAAGGACCGCAACCCGCGCTGGGCGCCGGCGGAGCTGGCCGAGGTCAGCGCCGCCGACGTCGACGCCTACTTCGCCCCCGCCGACCCCGACCTGACGTTTCCGTCCTGACCTGTGAGGAGAGACACCGTGAGCAGCTACGAGACCATCCTGGCGGACCGCGACGACCGGGTCGCCACGATCACGTTGAACCGACCCCAGGCCCTCAACGCGCTCAACAGCCAGGTGATGCACGAGGTCACCACCGCCGCAGCCGAATTCGACGCCGACCCGGGGATCGGGGCGATCGTCATCACCGGCAGCGCGAAGGCGTTCGCCGCCGGCGCCGACATCAAGGAGATGGCGGACAAGAGTTTCGCCGAGGTGTTCGCCGCCGACTTCTTCGCCGCCTGGGGGCGGCTGGCGGCGGTGCGCACCCCGCTGATCGCCGCGGTCGCCGGCCACGCGCTCGGCGGCGGGTGCGAGCTGGCGATGATGTGCGATGTGCTGATCGCCGCCGACACCGCGAAATTCGGCCAGCCCGAGATCAAACTCGGGGTGCTGCCCGGCATGGGCGGCTCGCAGCGGTTGACCCGGGCGATCGGCAAAGCCAAGGCGATGGATCTGATCCTGACCGGGCGCACCATCGACGCCGCCGAGGCCGACCGCGCCGGGCTGGTGTCGCGTGTGGTGCCCGCCGACGATCTGCTCGGCGAGGCCGCCAAGGTGGCCGCCACCATCGCCGGGATGTCGCTGTCGGCGTCGATGATGGCCAAGGAGGCGGTGAACCGGGCGTTCGAGTCGACGCTGGCCGAGGGGCTGCTCTACGAGCGGCGGCTGTTCCACTCGGCGTTCGCCACCGACGACCAGACCGAGGGGATGGCCGCGTTCACCGAGAAGCGGCCGCCGAACTTCACCCACCGTTAGTCTGCCTTCGGTGACCGAGACCGCTGTGGCCGACGACGCCACCCCCGAGCCCGAGGTTCCGGCGACGAAACCGTGGTGGGTCCGGCACTACACGTTCACCGGCACCGCGGTCGGCCTGGTGTTCATCGGCTTGTCGCTGACCCCGTCGCTGCTGCCCCGCGGACCGCTGTTTCAGGCGTTGGTCAGCGGCGGCTCCGGGGCGATCGGCTACGGGCTCGGGGTGTTCGCGGTGTGGCTGGTGCGCTACCTGCGCTCCAAGCGGGTCAGTCCCGCACCACCGGGCTGGGCGTGGGCGGTGCTGGTCGTGCTCGGCGGGGCCGGGCTGGCCGCGATGATCGTGTGGTTCCACGTCTGGCAGGACCGGGTCCGCGACCTGATCGGGGTGCCGCACCTGACGTGGTTCAGTTACCCGCTCACCGGGGTGCTGGCGGTGGTGGTGCTGTTCGCCCTGGTCGAGGTCGGCCAGCTGACCCGGCGGCTGTATCGGCTTCTGGTGGCCAAACTCAACCGGGTCGCCCCGCCGCGGGTGTCGCGGGTGGTGGCGGCGGCGTTGCTGGTGGCGTTGGTGATCGCGCTGCTCAACGGGGTCGTCGTCAAGTTCGCCATGCACACCATGAACACCACGTTCGCGTCGGTCAACGACGAGCTGGACCCCAACACCGCCGCCCCGACCACCCGGCTGCGCTCCGGCGGCCCGGACTCGCTGGTGTCGTGGGAGTCGCTGGGCCACCAGGGACGCATCTTCGTCGGCGGCGGGCCCACCGTCGCCCAACTCAGCGAGTTCAACGCCGCCCCGGCCACCGAACCGATCCGGGCCTACGCGGGGCTGAACTCCGCCGACGGGATCGCCGAGACGGCCACGCTGGCGGCCCGGGAGTTGCAGCGCACCGGCGGGCTGGACCGCGCGGTGGTGGCGGTGGCCACCACCACCGGCACCGGCTGGATCAACGAGGCGGAGGCCTCGGCGCTGGAGTACCTGTACAACGGGGACACCGCGATCGTGAGCATGCAGTACTCGTTTCTGCCCAGCTGGCTGTCGTTTCTGGTCGACAAGGAGAACGCGCGGCAGGCCGGCACCGCGTTGTTCGAGGCGGTCGACGAGCTGGTGCGCGCCATGCCGGAGGCCGACCGGCCCAAACTGGTGGTGTTCGGGGAGAGCCTGGGGTCGTTCGGCGGGGAGGCGCCGTTTATGAACCTCAACAACGTGCTGGCCCGCACCGACGGCGCGTTGTTCTCCGGGCCGACGTTTCAGAACACGATCTGGAACGATCTGACCATCAACCGCGACGCGGGGTCCCCACAGTGGCTGCCCATCTATCACCAGGGCAGCAATGTCCGGTTCGTCGCCGAACCGCAAGACCTGCACCGCCCCGACGCGCGGTGGCGGTTCCCCCGGGTGGTGTATCTGCAGCACGCCTCCGATCCGATCGCCTGGTGGCGTCCGGACCTGTTGTTCCACAAACCGGAGTGGCTCAAGGAGGCCCGCGGCGACGACGTGCTGCCGGAGATGCGGTGGATCCCGGTGATCACGTTTTTGCAGGTCTCGGCGGACATGGCGGTCGCCGTCGACGTGCCCGCCGGCCACGGACATCACTACGGCCCGGATGCCGCCGACGCGTGGGCGGCGATCCTGGGTCCGCCGGGCTGGAGCCCGCAGAAGACTGCGCGGCTGCGCCCGTTGCTGCATAGTGATGAGAAGTCCTAGCCGAGAAAGAGGATCTGATGCCTCCAGGTGCCCGCCCCGCAGCCGCCGGTGCTCTGGCCGCCCTGCTCGCTGTCGGAATGCTGGCCGGCCCGCCGGTGAGCGCCGTCGGCGTGGGCCCGCCCGCCGCCGTGGCCGATCCCGACGACCCGGTGGACCCGGGTGCCCCGGGCGATCCCGACGCGCCGCTGGACCCCGACGCGCCGCTGGACCCCGACGCCCCGATGGAGCCCCCGGCGCCGGAGGACACCCACCGGCACGTGCCCAAGATCACCAAGATGCCGCACGTGCCCACGGTGCCCACGGTGCCCAAGTTGCCGAAGGTGCCGCACGTCCCGAAGGTGCCCACCCACCGGTCGGCGAGCTGACCGGCTACCCGGCGCCCAACTGGGTGAGCACCCCGGCCTCGGCCAACGCCTGATAGCCGCCGGCGACGTCGGTGGCGCGGTGCAACCCCAGATCGGTCAGCGCGGCCGCGGCCAGGCTGGAGGTGTAGCCCTGCGAGCACAGGATGACCCACCACACGTCGTCGTCGACCGCCTGCGGCAGGCGGGCCGCGCTGGTCGGATCGCAGCGCCACTCCAGCACGTTGCGTTCGATGATCACCGCGCCGGGCACCGTCCCTTCGGCGGCCCGCTGGGCGGCCGGCCGGATGTCGACCAGGTGGGCGCCGTCGCGCACCGCCGCGGGCACCTCGGTGGCCGTCAACCGGCGCAGCCGGCAACGCGCGGCGGCCAGCATCGCATCGATACGGCTGGCGGTGTCGGTCATGACGCCTCCGGCTGGGCGGTGCGCTCGGTGCGGGTGCGGTGCAGCTGCCCCCCGGCCACCTCGTAGTAGGACATCGTGGTCAGCGGCGGAGAGTAGGCGTGCACGCTCAGCGTCGGCGCCGGCGTGGGATCCGGCGCCCAGACGACGTCGTGCACCCAGCCCTGGGGGAACGCGGCCTGGTCCCCGGCGCCGAGCCGCCGGTGTTTGAGCCGGTCCCGATCCCAGCGGTGCTCGGCGAGGGCGCCCGAGAGCACCGTCAACGCCCCCAGCGAGTCGGCGTGGTCGTGCAGTTCGGTGGCGTGGCCGGGCACCCAGCTGATCAGCCACAGGTCCAGGTCGGTGTCGCTGTGCAGCCGGGTGAACCACCGGACGTCGGTGGGCAGCCCGCCGGCCGGCAGCAGGTGGTCGTGGCGGCCGCGCAGCACCTCGTCGGCGGCGCGGTCGGTGGCGTGCAGCAGTTCGGGCAGCCGCAACGCGGAGACAACGGAAATCATGCGGAGAACTCCAGAGAACGAAACAGGGACGGGGCGACGGTGCGGCTAGGCCCGACAGCTCCGCAGCAACCCGGTCTGTTTCGTCATGGCGGCCATATTACCTACATTGTCAGGATGCACAGCAGCCCAGTTCTGCCCCGCTGGCGGGGCGCGGCCCTCGCGGTGGCCGCTTTGTTGACTGCCGGGGGGTGTTCGTTGGGTCACAACGACGCCGCGGACGCCGACCCGGCGGAACTGGCCCCCGGTGACGTCGCGGTCTCCCCCGACGGGGTCACCACGGAGGTCAACGCCCCCGCGCAATCCACCGAGGCGGAGTACATCCAGGCGTGCCTGCAGGCCCGGTCCTGGATGGATGATCACGCCGGTGACCAGCACTCTCCGGTGGAGGCCTACCTGGGTTCGGTGCAGCGGTCCGGGACCGCCGACGCCGGCACCTGGGACACCCCGTGGCCGGAGATGAGCCCGCAGCGCCAAGCCGCACTGATCGTGGCGGTCCGCGCCGCCGCCGATGAGGCCTGCGGGTAGCGACCGCATCGGGTTTGAATCGGGGTGAGAAAAACCCGATGATGGCGAGCGATGACGAGTGTCCCCACCGACTCCGACACCGACGCCGACACCGCCTCGCCCTCACCGCCCACACGGTTCGCGGTGGCGCTGGGCAGCGGCGGTGCCCGCGGCTACGCGCACATCGGGGTGCTCGCCGAGCTGCAGCGGCGCGGCTACGAGGTGGTCGCGGTCTCCGGGTCGTCGATGGGTGCGCTGGTCGGGGGGCTCTACGCCGCCGGCGCCCTCGAGGAGTTCACCGACTGGGCCGGTGAGCTGACCCAGGGTGCGGTGCTGCGCCTGCTGGACCCGACGTTCTCCGCGCCCGGCATCCTGCGGGCGGGCAAGATCTTGGACAAGGTCCGCGACATCGTCGGGGAGGTCGCGATCGAGGATCTGCCGATCCCGTTCACCGCGGTCTCCACCGATCTGGTCACCGGCCGCTCGGTGTGGCTGCAGCACGGCCCGCTCGACGAGGCGATCCGGGCGTCGATCGCGATCCCCGGCGTGATCGCGCCGCACATTCTCGACGGCCGGTTGCTGGCCGACGGCGGGGTCCTCGATCCGCTGCCGTTGGCGCCGCTGGCCGCCGCCCACGCCGATCTGACCATCGGAGTGAGCCTCGGCGGTGGCGGCGCAGAATTCACCGACGACGACGCTGACCACTCCGACGCCGATCCGTCGACCGGGGCGGACTGGCTCAACCGGATCGTGCGCAGCACCGCCAGCCTGTTGGACACCGACGCGGTCCGCTCGGTGTTGGACCGTCCGACCGCCCGGGCGTTGCTGGACCGCTTCGGTGCCAGCCTGCCCGGCGACGCCGACACCGAGGATCATGGCGCGGATGGCGCGGATGCCTCCCGGGACGACCATGCCGACGCCGAGGCCGCCGACGAGGCCCCGGCCAGCGAGGCGCCGATGGTGCCCAAGCTGGGCAGCTTCGACGTGATGAACCGCAGCATCGATATCGCCCAGGCCGCGCTGGCCCGCCACCTGCTGGCCGCCTACCCGCCGGATCTGCTCATCGAGGTGCCCCGATCGTCGTGCCGCAGCCTCGATTTTCACCGCGCCGGCGAGTTGATCGAGGTCGGGCGGCGCTACACCGCCCGGGCCCTCGACATCCGCAACGGCGATCCGCTCGGCGTGACCGTGATCGACCCCTGAGCGCTCAGCCGCGCAGGAACGCCTCCAGCTCGGCGGCCACCCGGCGGCCCTGGGCCCGGCCGGCGCGCGCCGACCCGATCCGCGAAGCCGGGTCCAACAGGTTCGAGCCGAACGCGGCCAACGACTCCGCGTCGGCGAACACCCCGAACGCGCGACCACCGAACGCCGCGATCTCGGCGGCCGGGCCGGGTCCGAACGGGCTCGGCGCCGACTCGCCGGTGGGCACCAGCGCCACCGCCACCGTGCACCCGTCGGCGACATCGAGGTTGACGGTGCTGCCCACCCCGCCGTCCATGTAGCGACGGTCGCCGATCGTCACCGGCGGCCAGACCCCCGGCACCGCGCAGCTGGCGGCCACCGCGTCGACCAACGGGACCCCGCTGTGGCGATCGAAGACCACCCGGGCACCGGTGGCGACATCGATCGCGGTGATCCGCAGGTCCCGCTCGCCCCAGGAGTGCGCGGGCAGCCGCGCGGCGATCACCGCGCGGCGCACCGGCTCCGAGACCGTCTGGGAACCCACCGCGACCTCCCCGATGCCCTGCAGCTTCTGCACGACGCTGGTGTCCGGTTTGGCCATGGCGGCCAGGAACATTTCGGCGACCTGCGCACCGCTGACGCCCGGATCGATCTCGGCGGACTCGGCGCCGACCTGACGCTCGAAGAGTTCGGCCGGTGGACAACCCGAGCCCAGTTGCGCGCCGACCGCCGCACCTGCGGAGGTGCCCACCAGCACATCGGCGCCCGTCAGCTCCTCGGCCAGCTCGGGCGACTCATCGGCGATCCCACGCAATACCCCGGTCTCCCAGGCGATTCCGGCGACACCGCCACCGCCGAGCACCAACGCGCTGCTCACCGCACCGACTCCTCGACCTGTCGAGACATACGCGCGGCCGCCTCAGCGCGCCAGATCGGTTGCGGCCCTGCCGGTGATCAACGGCAGGTCGAAGAAGCTCTGCACGCCGGGTTCGGCGGCGCAGGTCGCCGGGATCGCGTTGACGCAGTGCGCCGCGGTGGCCACGATGCCGGGGTTGCTCACCAGCCCCTCCTCGACGGTCTCCGGCTGCCAGCCCTTGACGGTGACGAGGGTGTTGGGGTTGCCGCGGACCTCCATCTCGTAGCGTTCGCCGGCGGGACCGAACGACCAGGGCGGATCCAGGTTGTCCTCACCCATCAGCCAGTTCACCGTGATCCGCACGACGACGGTGTCGCCGACCAGTGCCTCCCAGTGGAAGCGGCGCGCCGCGACCTGCCCGGCCTCGATCGTCCCGATCGGTGAGTCGATCGGCGCGGTGGCCACCGCCACCTCCTGGGAGGTGCGCACCGTGGGGTCCGCGGCGAAGCCGAGACGGTCGACGCACAGCCGCACCGACTGGATGAACCCGCCGTCGAGCAGCTTCTGCATCGGCCCGCTCAACGCGGTCTGCGGGGTGCCGCCGAAACCCATCACATGGCGCAGCACGTCGGGGGCGCCATAGGTACGTAAATCGGAGAACTCTTCGGCGCGAACGAATGTCACGCCGGTGGACATCACCGACAACAGCAGCGGAAACAGCTCGGTGGCCGCCCCCGGGCCGATGCCGGCCCCGTGCAGGGTCGCGTTGCCGGCCACGGCGGCCTCCTGCAGCGGACCGGACTCGCTCGGGCTCGGATAGAACCAGCCGACCGGGGTGACGACGTTCTTGCCCGAGCGCAGCAGGGCGGCGACCTCGTCGACGTTGGGCAGTATCGGCGCGTAGATCACCGCGTCGGCGTCCATCGCCAGGATGTCGTCGTGGTTGGTGGTGGCGGCCACCCCCAGCGGTGCGCCACCGATGATCTCGCCGACGTCGCGTCCGTTCTTCTCCTCGGAGTACACCAAGCAGCCGACCAGATCCAGGTCGGGATGCTCGAGGACCCCGTTGATCGCGGCCACACCGACCGACCCG
The DNA here is from genome assembly GCF_022370835.2 of Mycolicibacillus parakoreensis. Next base: position 820,795 of record NZ_CP092365.1, on the reverse strand, counting down.
GTGGCCCACTGCACGACGCGCAGACTCATCGCCTCACCTTCCCGCCCTTCAGCTACGTGCCTCGATCACCTGGTAGACGTCCTCAGCGTAACGAGACCGGATGATCTTCTTGTCGTACTTGCCGACGCTGGTGCGCGGCAACTCCTCGACGAAGGTCCACCGTTCCGGTAGCCACCACTTGACCACCTTGTCGGCCATGAACTCTCGTAGCTGCGCTGCGGTCACCGTCGTGTCGGGTTTGGTGACGATGGCGGCCAACGGACGTTCCTCCCACCGCTCGTCGGGGACTCCGACCACGGCGGCTTCGACCACGTCGGGATGGGCGATCAGGCAGTTCTCCAACTCGACCGAGGAGATCCATTCACCGCCGGATTTGATGACGTCCTTGGAACGGTCGGTCAACGTGATGAAGCTCTGCTCGTCGATGCGGCCCACGTCGCCGGTGCGCAACCATCCGTCGTCGAACGCCGCGGGGTCCTGGCCCCCGTAGTAGGAGCCGGTGATCCAGGGGCCGCGCACCTCGAGTTCACCGACGGCGGCCCCGTCGTGGGGCAGCACCTGCCCGTCGTCGCCGACGATGCGCGCCTCCACCCCGCAGACCGGCTGACCCTGGGTGGCCCGCAGCTCCCAGTGGCGCTCGTCGGCGGTGCCCGGCGGCGGCCAGGCCATCGTGGCCAGCGGGGAGGTCTCGGTCATCCCCCACAACTGGCGGATCTGCACGCCGTGGCGCTCTTCGAAGGTGCGCATCAACGACACCGGCACCGCCGAGCCGCCGCAGGCCACCAGCCGCAGCGACGACACGTCGTGGCCGGGTTCGGCCTCGAGGCGATGCATCACGTCGTTCCAGATCGTCGGGACCGCACCGGCCACGGTGGGCCGCTGGGTCTCGACCAGGTCGATCAGGGAGGCCGCGTCCAGGTGCCGATCGGGCATGACCAGATCGGCGCCGGCCATCAGCGCCGCATACGGGAAGCCCCACGCGTTGGCGTGGAACATCGGCACCACCGGCAGCACCCGGTCGTCGGCGCCGACACCGACCCCGTTGAGGGTGCAGGCAGCCATGCTGTGCAGGAAGCTCGACCGGTGGCTGTAGACGACCCCTTTCGGGTTTCCGGTGGTTCCGCTGGTGTAACACATTGCCGCAGCGGAGTTTTCGTCGATGTTCGGCCAATCGAAGTCGGGCTGCTCGGCGGCGATCAGCTCGGCGTAGCGCAGCACCGTTTTCCCCGAATCGGCCAGCGGGGCGTCATCACCGTCGCCGACCGCGATGACGGTGTGCACGGTGTGCAGTTTGTCCAGAACCGGCGCGAGCAGCGGCGCCACCGACAGGTCGGCCAGGATGATCTGGTCCTCGGCCTCGTTGGCGATGTAGATGATCTGCTCGGCGAAGAGCCGGATGTTCAACGTGTGCAGCACCGCGCCCATCGCTGGGATCGCCAGATAGGCGGCGAGGTGCTCGGTGTTGTTCCACATGAACGTGGCGACGCGCTGGTCGCCGGTGACGCCGAGCCGGCGCAGCGCGTTGGCCAGCCGTCCCACGTCGTCGGCGAGGTCGCGGTAGCTGGTGTGCCGGTAGCCCGAACCGGTGGCGGTGGTGACGGTACGCGCGCCGTGCACCCGGGCGGCGTGATTGAGGATGGCGGTGATGGTCAACGGATAGTGCTGCATGGTGCTCTGCATCGACGTACCGCCTAACGGGCTCGGGGCGAAGCTGGACAACCGTCTCCCCCGGGATGCCGTCAGGCCACCCCGGGGCGTTGTCGAATGCTATCGCCCGAGCGCGCCGGTCAGACCGCAGGCAGCAGTTGCCGCGGCGCGGCGATCGCCACGCGCACCGCGGTGAGTACACCGGCGTAGTCGGCGATGTAGAGCCGACCGCCGCCGCGGCTCTCCACCACGCACGAGGGCCGCGCCCCGGTGCCCAGGGTGTCGAGGGTCTGCAGCGAATGCGCCGCCAGCACCGTGACGACGTCGCCGTTGACCAGGTAGAGCCGATCACCGTCGACGCTGAGCACCAGCTGGGTGAGCAGCCCGCGCACCGCGGTCGTCCCGGTCACGGTCTTGGTGCGGGTGTCGACCGCCTCGATCACCGCACCCGCGGCGGCGTCGTCGAGGGCGAGGTAGACGGTGGTCCCGGTGGGGTCCACGGCGAAATCCCGGATCGCCGCGGCGGGCAGCGAGGCGTCGATCGTGTCGATCACCCGGCGCAAATCGGTGTCGAGCACCGCGATGTGGCTGCCGGTGGGCCACTGCACCGCGATGTAGAGACGCCGGCCGTCGGCGCTGGCGACCAGGGTGTCGGCGACGACACCGGGGTCCGCGGTCAACGCGATGGTCTCCACGGTTCCGGTCGCGACCTCCAGCACCGCGATCTCGGCACCGTCGGCGCCGGTGCGACTGATGTAGATGTGCTGCCCGTCGGCGCTGGCGACGACGTCGTTGATCGCCGCGGCGCACCGATGGTGGGCGACGACCGATCGCGCCGCGGCATCGACCACCGCGATCGCGTCGTCGGCGAGCGCTCCGGTGCCCACGTAGGCGCGATCGTCGGCGCCGGCGGCGACGGCGAACGGCGCGGGGGTGCCGTCGATCATGTCGAGCAGCAGAAACGACTCGGCGTCGATCACCGACACGCGGTCGGCGCCGCTGTTGGTCGCCACCAGCCGCCGGCCGTCGAAGCTGGCGGCCATCCCGGCGATCGGGCCGTCGCCGACGAGGTTCTGATCCTCAACGGTGAACTCGACCGGCCCGGCGGGCACCGCGGGAGCGACGTGGCGGGCGATCACCGCGTCCATGTCCTTGACCATCGCCGCCAGCGGGTCGGCCAACGATCCGAGCGCCTGTGGGTGGGTCGGGCGGGTTTCGGGGTCGGCCAGCGCTACTCCGCCGGGAGCCTCGTCACCCTCGCCTGCCGTCACAAAATTCGCCATCGCGGTCGTTACCTCCAAGTCGTCTCGGGCAAGTTTAACGAGTCAATTCGGCACCAAAATCCGCAAACTTAACCTGCGTCACATTTTTCCCAAACCGGAGACGGGACCAGTGTCGGTAGATATCGACAACCAATTCGATTACCGCCTCACCGAGCTTTACTCGACCATGGTGACCAGGCGTTATGCGATTAATCCTCGACGCGGCGAGCGTCGGGTCGGATTGGTTTTTCCCGGATATTTCGCCGACATCGTGGCAACGATGAGTCGCATCTCACACAAATTCATCCAGCCGGATTGGGCGCGTCAACACCGTGGGCCGCCTCCTTCCCGAAGTGCGGCGAGACCGCCCCACCACGCCGGCGACGGCGGCCCCGCGCACTCCCTGCGCATCGCGCGAGGTGCCAGATTTTTGGGTGTTTGCCAGTATCGTCTTATCTGTTGGAGGCGTCAATAATTTTCTGCGTCTGCCACGGCGCTGCTCGGGTGCAGACCTCGGCGATCATCACCGACGAGAAACACATCTACCCCGACACCGGCGGCGCCACCGCCGATCTCGGTCACTCCCCCGACGCCACCGTCCACACGGGTCAAGTCAAAGCTGTCGCGAGGAGTTCGGCCGTTCGTGCGATCAGCGGGTCCTCCGTCGGACCGTTCGGGTTGTACTTGGTCGACAGCACCGACAACACGATCGGCGTCCGCCCCGGAGGCCAGACGACGCCCACATCGTTGGCGATCCCGTACTGGTCACCACCACCGGTCTTGTCCGCAAGAGTCCAGTCCGTGGGAAGTCCGGCGCCGAATCGCTCACCGTTCGTCGTGTTCGCGACCAGCCATGTTGTGAGCCTGTCACTCTCGTGCGGTGCCAGAGCACCGCCGATGATCATGTTCTCGAAAGTCTCTCCGACGGCCAGCGGGCTGGTGGTGTCCGCAACGCGCCAGGGCTCTGCCGAGTTCAATTCGGGCTCGTACCGGTCGAGCCGGGTCACCACGTCCCCGATCGAGCGACAGAATTTGGTGACGGCAGTGGGGCCGCCCAGTTGCCGCAGGAGCAGGTTGGCCGCGGCGTTGTCGCTATTGCTGACCGCCGCGGCGCACAACTGCTCGACGGTCATCCCCCGGTCGAGGTTCTCCGGCCTGCCGGTGATCGGGGTGTACTCGCCTGCACCCGCGACGTCGTGTTCTGTGTAGTGAATACGTTCGGCCAGAAATTCGCCGTCGTGGTCGAGGTCCCGCAGCACCGCCCCGGCGGCGAGTGCCTTGAACACCGAACACATCGGAAAGCGTTCGTCTGCGCGATAAGACACGACCCGTCCGGTCCCCGTGTGTCGAGCGAACACCCCCAACCGAGCGGAGTACTGTTGCTCGAGCGCGCTCAGCTGCTCGACGACCTGGTCATGACCTGACACCTGGTCATCGCGCGGTGTTGAAGCGGATGCCCGCATACCTCTGCCCAGTACTGCGGCCACCGCCGCTCCTGCTGCCGCGGACAGCATGGTGCGACGGGACGGTTGCGCTCCTGGCATATCCACCACCTTCTTTCATTCCGGCGAGTCAAACCGGAACCGGTATGGCATCGCCGGGGCACGGGTCGATCGCATAGCCGCGGCCACGCGGGACGCACATTCGACGCCGAAAACGCTCTGACCGGTGCCCCCAGTGGGACTCGAACCCACACTGGACGGATTTTAAGTCCGCTGCCTCTGCCGATTGGGCTATGGGGGCCTGCGGCGACGCGGTCGCGCCGCGCCGGGCGATCGTTACGCTACCGGGGCCGCGCACCGACGCCCGCACGCTGCGCACCGCCGGTCGCGCCGGCGTCCTCGGCTGACGCGCGCCGAGCGACTCCCCTATCCGCAGATCACCGCGCTCACCAGCTCGGATGTGATCGTCGTTACAGATTTCGGCTCGTTGTGTTAACAGCACGTCAAGTTTCGCCCCATGGGCGTTAAGAGCCCGTAAGGAACGCCCTTTTCGCCTTGCCGGCGCGGCATCGTGAACCCAGTCGGTTTCACAACCGCTGTCGCAAAGGAGAAACAGATGTCGTTCGTGACTACCCAGCCGGAGACACTGGCGGCCACCGCCGGCGACCTGCACGGTATCGGTTCGGCAATGAGCGCGGAGACCGCCGCGGCCGCCGCCCCCACCACCGCGGTGGCCCCGGCCGCCGCCGATGAGGTGTCGGCGGCGGTGGCGGGCCGCTTCACCACGCAGGGCCAGCTGTACCAGACGATGGCCGCCCAAGCCCAGGCGATCCACGAGCAGTTCGTGGCCACGCTGACCGCCAGTTCCGCCGCCTACGCCGCCACCGAGGCCGCCAACGCGACGGCCGCCCGCTAAAAGCAGGTGCATGATGATCGACTTCGCGATCGTTCCCCCCGAGATCACCTCCGCCCGGATGTACGCCGGGCCGGGATCGGGGCCGTTGCTGACGGCCTCGGCCGCCTGGGACGCCCTCGGCGCCGCCATGCAGTCGGCGCTGGTGTCCTACTCCACCGCGGTGAGCGCCCTGGCCGCCGAATGGCAGGGCCCTTCCTCGGTGGCGATGGCGTCCTCGGCCGCGCGGTTTCTGCAGTGGGTGAGCACCACCGCCGCCCAGGTCGAGCAGACCGGCATCCAGGCGAAGGCCGCCGCGGCGGCGTTCGAGACCGCGTTCGCCGCGACCGTGCCCCCACCGGTGATCGCGGCCAACCGCAGCCTGTTGGTGTCGCTGGTCGCCACGAACTTCCTGGGGCAGAACACCCCGGCGATCATGGCCACCGAGGCCCACTACCTGGAGATGTGGGCCCAGGACGCCGCGGCGATGGTCGGCTACGCCGGTGCGTCGGCCGCCGCGACCGCCGCGGTGACGCCGTTCAGCCCGCCGCAGCAGAACACCAACCCGGCCGGCGTGGCCGGCCAGACCGGTGCGGTCGCCCAGTCCGAGGGGTCGTCGGTGGCCGGCAACGTGCAGGCGGCGCTGGCCAACCTGGGTTCCTCTGGGCTGCAGGCCGGCTCCCCGTCGGAGGTGATCTCCAATGCCAGCGGGTTGATGTCCCCGGCCAGCAACGGCGGGTCACTATTGAGTTCCGTTGCCTCACTGGGGATGTCGTCGGGTTCGATGAGCCCGGCGACCCAGTCCGCCGGCAGTGTCACCGACGGCGGCACACTGGCGCTGCTTCCCGGTGCCAGCGGGCTCGGTTCGCTTCCCGGTGTCGCCGGGTCCGCCGGGTCGACCGGCGCCGGCGCGAGCGGTGTCACCGCGGGCCTGGGCCGCGCGGTGCCGATCGGCGGCCTCTCGGCCCCGGCGACCTGGGGGACCACCACCCCGGCGGTCTCCTCGCCCACCGCGACGTTGACCAGCGCGAGCGGCGCGGCCGCCAAGGCCGGCCCCGGCGGCACGCTCGGCGGTGTCCCGCTGGCCGGTTCCGGTATCGGCGCGCGCGGCAACGCCGAGGTCGCACCCCGGTTCGGCTTCCGGCCCGAACCCCACCCCGTGATGCCGCGCACGGCGGCGGGTGGCTGACAGCAACCGAAGGGATAGCCGCATACACAGCAACGTTTTACACCTACGTCAACCAGTAACAACCCCTCATAGAGAACAGGAGAAACCATCATGGCTTCACGTTTGATGACCGACCCGCAGTTGATGCGGGACATGGCGGGCCGCTTCGAGGTGCACGCCCAGACCGTCGAAGACGAAGCGCGCCGGATGTGGGCGTCCTCGCAGAGCATTTCCGGCGCCGGGTGGACCGGGATCGCGGAGCGCACCTCGCTGGACACGATGGGCCAGATGCAGACCGCCTTCCGCAACATCGTCAACATGCTGCACGGCGTGCGCGACGGGCTGGTCCGTGACGCCAACGTCTACGAGCAGCAGGAAGCCGCCGCCCAGTCCAGCCTGAGCAGCTGACGTCCACACCGTCACAACCCTTTCAACCCGTTTAAGGAGACAGATCATGACGATCAACTACCAGTTCGGTGACGTCGACGCCCACGGGGCGCTGATCAAGGCGCAGGCTGCCTCGCTGGAGGCCGAGCACCAGGCGATCATCCGCGATGTGGTGGCCGCCGGGGACTTCTGGGGTGGCGCCGGTTCGGCGGCCTGCCAGGAGTTCATCACCCAGCTCGGTCGCAACTTCCAGGTGATCTACCAGCAGGCGGCCACCCACGGCTCCAAGGTGCAAAACGCCGGCAACAACATGGCCTCCACCGACTCCGCAGTCGGCTCCAGCTGGCTCTAACCCGCGGTGCGCACCACTGGGGTGCGCGAGCAGACACAAAAGTCCCCCGACACGCCGTCGTCGGGGGCTTTTGTGTCTGCACACCGCGCCGGGGCGCCGCGGAGTCCCCCAGACGCCGCGCTGGCGTGGAAGATGGTGCTGTGAGCGGCGAACACACCCCCGGCCGGCAGGAGCGCGTGCTCGTGGCCGTCACCGGCGGGCCCGAGTCGGAGACCTTGATCCGCCGGGGAGCACGCATCGCCGAGCGCTCAGGCGCCGAACTGATGGTGGCGCACGTGGTCACCGGCATCGACGACCCGGCGGTGAACGCGGCCCGGCTCGGCGAGCTGCGCGACCTGGTCACCGAGCTGGGCGGCTCGATCCACGACCTCGTCGACGACGACATCCCCAGCGCGCTGCTCACCCTCGCCCGTCACGCCCAGGTGACCCAGCTGGTGATCGGCACCTCCCGGCGCCCCGGATGGGCCCATGCGCTGCGGCCGGGCATCGGGGCCGCCGTGGTGCAGCGCTCCGGGCCGATCGACGTACACATGGTCTCCCACACCGAATCCCGCCGTGGTCTGCACCCCCCGCCGCTGGATCCCGGGCTGCGGCGTCGCGCGGCCTGGGTCGCCGCGGTGGTGGTCCCCTCGGCGATCTGCGCGCTGATCACGGTGGGGCTGGATCACGTCCTAGGCACCGGCGGCAAAACCGCCCTGTTCTTCACCGGGGTGTTGATCGTGGCGTTGGCCGGCGGGGTCGCGCCGGCGGCGGTGTCGGCGGTGCTGTCGAGTCTGCTGCTGAACTATTTCCTCACCGACCCGCGACGCAGCTTCACCATCGCCGAACCCGACGCCGTGGTCACCGAGGCGGTGCTGCTGCTGGTCGCGCTGGCGGTCGCGCTCCTGGTCGACCGTGCGGCGAGACGGGCCCGCGAGGCCGGCCGGGCCACCCGCGAGGCGCGGCTGCTCACCGTGTTCGCCCGGTCGGTGCTGCGCGGTGCCGATCCCACCGGTCTGCTGGAGCGGGTGCGCGAAACCTACCGCCAGCGATCGGTCGCGCTGCTGCGCCGCCGCGGGGCCGACACCCAGGTGGTCGCCTTCGTCGGACAGAAACCCTGTCCCTCGCTGGAGACCGCCGACACCGCCGTCGCCGTCGGCGACGACGAATTCTGGATGCTGCTGTGCGGGCCTCGGCTCGACCGCCGCGACCGGGAGGTGCTGGCCGCGGTCGCCAACCAGACGGCGGCCCTGGTCCGACAGCATGAACTGCGCGCGGAAGCCGGCCGCGCCGAAGCGCTGGCCCAAGCCGACGAACTGCGCCGCGCCCTGCTCGCGGCGGTCAGCCACGATCTGCGCACCCCGCTCGCCGCCGCCAAGGCGGCCTCCTCGAGCCTGCGCGCCGACGATGTGGGCTTCTCCCCCACCGACACCGAGGAGCTGCTGGCCACCGTCGACGAGTCGATCGACCAGCTCACCGCACTGGTGGGCAACCTGCTGGACTCCTCGCGGCTGGCCGCCGGGGTGATCCGCCCGACCCGCCAGCGGGTGTACCTGGAGGAGACCGTGCAACGCGCGCTGCTCAGCATCGGCAAGGGCGCCACCGGATTCGCTCGCCCCGGCATCGACCGGGTCGTCGTCGACGTCGGCGACGCGGTGGCACTGGCCGACTCGGGCCTGCTGGAACGGGTGTTGGCCAATCTGATCGACAATGCGCTGCGCTACGCACCGGGCGGCGAGATCCGGGTGGGCGCCGAGCAGCGCGACGGCCGGGTGCGCATCACCGTGAGCGACAGCGGTCCCGGTGTCGACGCGGGAAGCGAGGCCCAGATCTTCGGCTCCTTTCAGCGACTCGGGGACCGCGACAACACCAGCGGCGTCGGACTGGGGCTCTCGGTGGCCCGTGGTTTCGTCGAGGCGATGGGCGGCACGGTGGCGGCCGCGAACCGTCCGGGGGGTGGTCTGACGATGACGGTGGATCTGGTCGCACCGACGCAGGAGGGGCAGCGGTGACCCGAGTTCTGGTGATCGACGACGAGCCGCAGATCCTGCGGGCCCTGCGCATCAACCTCTCCGCACGGGGCTACGAGGTGATCACCGCGGCGACCGGGGCCGAGGCGCTGCGCTCGGCGGCCGAGCACACCCCGGACGTGGTGATCCTGGACCTGGGGCTGCCCGACATCTCCGGCATCGACGTGCTCGCCGGGCTGCGCGGGTGGCTGACCGCGCCGGTGATCGTGTTGTCCGCGCGCGCCGACTCGATGGATAAGGTGGCCGCCCTCGACGCCGGTGCCGACGATTACGTGACCAAGCCGTTCGGGATGGACGAATTTCTGGCCCGGCTGCGCGCCGCGGTGCGCCGGGGGGCAGCCGGCGCCGAGGGCGGCGAACCGGTCGTGGAGACCGCGTCGTTCACCGTCGATCTGGCGGCCAAGCGGGTGCACAAGCACGGCGCCGAGGTGCATCTGACACCCACCGAGTGGGGGATGCTGGAGATGCTGGTCCGCAACCGCGGCAAGCTGGTCAGCCGCGAGCAGTTGCTGCAGGAGGTGTGGGGGCCGGCCTATGCCACCGAAACCCATTACCTGCGGGTATATCTCGCCCAGCTGCGGCGCAAATTGGAGGACGACCCCTCCCATCCGCGCCATCTGTTGACCGAGGCCGGGATGGGGTACCGGTTCCAAGTGTGAGCGGCCGACGCTAAAACGGCGGGGCCTGGTTGCGTTCGGCGATCCGGTCGGCGTTCAACGCCCGTTCGGCCCGGATGCTGCGGGCGCGCTGCTGTTCGCGGGGGCGTCTGCGCAACGGCATCGCGACACCGCGGTCCTCACTCGGTGCGGGGTGATCGGGCAGATCAAGTGCCCCGGTGTCGAAGCACAGGGTGGGGAAACACTGCCGGCTGCCCGGACGTGTCGTGTACGTCTGGCCGGTCGGCGAGGTCCACACGATCGTGCCGTCGGGGTGTTGCCGATCGCTCCATCCGGCGGATCCGACCCAGAAAGTCTTGAGCAGGTGATGTTTTCGGCATAGACAGCGCAGGTTCGACGGGTGCGTCGGCCCCAGCGGATGGGGCACCGCGTGGTCGATGTCGCAGTGGGTGGCCGGTCGGTCGCAGCCGGGGAACCGGCAGGTCAGGTCGCGGCAGCGGATGAACGCGGCCAGCGCCGCGCTGGGCCGATAACCGGGCTCGGCGACGGTGTCGGTGGGCACGGCCAGCGGGGTGACCGCCGCCCCGCGGCGAACCAGTTCGGCGATCAGCGACGCGGGGATCGTTCCGGCGCCGAGGATCAACCCCGGGGAGGTGACTGCCGGTGGATCCGGTTCGGGCTCGGGGGCGAACATCTCGGCCAGGGTCATCCCCGGCGTGGTCGACCGGCTCGGCGGGGGCTCGCCGTTCATGTGCCGGTCGGGTTCGGCGGTGAGGGCGGCGGCCTCGGCGACGACGTGGACCACGACGTTCGAGGCGTGCGCACTCTGCCCTGCGCCGGCGGGGCACTCGGGACGCCCGCAGGCGCAAGCCAGCACGCTGGAACCGGCGGCCAGCGCACCGAGGGCGTCGGCGCGGCGCTGCGCCACCGTGCGGGGATCCTCGTCGCAGACCCCGCGCGCCAACCGGGCGAGCCGCTCGTCGAGGGCGGCCGCGTCGGTCGCGTACAGCCGGCCCCACATCGCCGCGGTGCCCTGCTCGCAATGCTCGAGGTCGACGACCACGTCACGGCCGCGCGCCCCGATGCGGGTGCGGCGCAGCGCCGCGGGATCGTGCCGGTCGATGAGGGTGTCGATCGCGGTGGCCGTTTTGACCGCCGACAGCGGCCCGAGCCCGACCGCGATCCCGGCCAGTTCGGCGTCGATGCGACGCAGGATTTCGGCATCGGTGACCAAGGCGGTGCGCCAGACGATCGTGGAGACCAACCGGGCGCTGATCGCCCCGTCGAGAAACAGCGCACCGACGCGGGGCAGCCGGTCGCGCAGTGTGCTCGCCAGGTAGAGCTGTCCGCCGGCCATGCCGTGGCTGATGTTTTCGGCGGCGGCCACCTCGGCGGCCGCGGCGTCCCAGTTGTCGCAGGCCCACCGGCGGCGTTCGGGACGGCTCTCGGCGCGCCGCGCCGCGAGTTCGGCGATCGCCGCCAACCGTCGGGCGGCGGCGGCCGCCTCCAGCCGGGCCCACCCTCCGACGGCGTCGATCAGCGCCGCATCCTCGGCGTCGCCCAGCGCCTCCGGACCCAAGGGCAATTTATCGAACATGCTTTCGATTATAGGGATGGGGTCCGACATTGATGCCCCGGCGGCGCCGCCGGCCACCGCCGCGTCTCCGCGCCCCCGCGCGCGGGCAGGTCAGGCGGGCCCGTATTCGATGTGGTGGCGCAACTGCTGCAGGCCGGCCTCCATGTTGCGCGCCAGGATGCCGCGGGCCAGCTGGCCGGTGAGCCAGCCGGTGAGCCGACCGGCGAAGCGGACCTGCATCGTCATCGCCACCCGGGCGCCCTCCGGGGTGGGGGCCACCTCGATGCGGGCCCACTGCCGGGTTCCCCGCAGCGACTGCCAGCGCAGCGCGGCACCCGACGGCGGCGGCACCCGCACCCGTCCGCCCACGTAGATCGAGCCCACGTTGAGATACAGGTCCCATTCCTCGCTGCCGTCGGGGTTGCGGGTGAGGAACTCGAACCGGCCGAAGCTGCCCATGATCGGGAACACCACCGCCGGGTCGGTGGCGATCTTGGCGACGTCATCGACGGGGGAGGCGATCCGCACCGCCCGGGTGACCCCGGCCATCAGCCGAGCACCGGGAGCACGGTCTTGGCGGCCAGACCGGAGAGCGCCACCTGCATCGTCGAGGTCACGTAGCCGTAGGCCTCGTCCCAGTCCGGATCGTCGCCGAAGCGCTCCCTCAGGTCGATCGGCGCCAGCACCTGGATGCGGATCTTGGCCGGGAACGGCACGTGCGGCAGGTCGCCGGGCAGCAGCCCCCACGGCACGCTGAGGCTCAGCGGCACCGACTTGACCCGCAGCAGTTTGTCGAACCGCAGCAGCTTGGCGGTGCGGCGCCCGTCGTTGAGCACGAAGAAGGTCTCCTGGCCGCCGACGGCCACGACCGGCACGATCTTGACCCCCGCCGCGTGCGCCAACTTCATGAAGCCCTGCCGGCCGTCGAACATGATCTTGTTGCGGTCGCGCCAGCGGCGCAGGGCGTCGACGTCGCCGCCGGGATAGACCAGCACGTTGGCCCCGGCCCGCAACAGGTTGGCGGCGGTCTTGGGGCGTGCCAACACGATGCCCATCTTGCGGGCGATCGTGCCCATCCAAGGGGTGCGCAGCACGATCTCGTGCGCCAGGGCGGCCAACGGCCGGCCCTCCACCGTGAAATAGGTGTGGTAGGCCAGCGTGAACACGAACGTGTCCGGCGACATCGACCCGCCGCTGTGGTTGCCGACGAACAGCACCGGTTCGTCGGGCACGTTGTCGAATCCGCTCACCTCGGCCCGGAAGTACAGACGCGCCCACAACCAGAACCGGGGCAGCATCTTGCGGATGAACTCCGGGTCGCGGTCCTTGAGCTCATCGGGTGTCGACGGCACGGATGTTTCCGTCTTCTGCCCCGAATCATCCTGCGGCCCAGTCACGACGGCGTCCTCTCTACGGCTGGTCGCTCGGGGACGATCCCCCGCGGCGCCCTCGACCTTTCCACGCCCGGCGCGGTTTGGGGGCGGTTCAGCCGATAACCGACAGGGCGATCCCGTCGAGGATGTCGTGTTCGCTGACGATCAGCTCGGTGAGCCCGGCGCGCTCCTGGAAGGTGCGCGCCAACTCCTGCACGACGATCGCCCCACCGCCGATCACGTCGACGCGGCCGGGATGCATCGGCCCGAGCGCGGCCCGCTGGGCGCGCGGCATCGCGATCAACCGCTCGCACACCTGCTGCAGCTGCCGGTGATCGACCCGGGACAGGTGGATGGCGCCCGGGTCGTAGTCGGCGAGCCCGTGAGCCAGCGCGGCCAAGGTGGTCATGGTGCCGGCCACACCGACCCAGGTGCGGGCCCGGTCCACGGGCACCGCCTGCAGCGCGGCCGCCAACTGCTCGCCGACCACCTGCCGGGCCGCCGCGACCTGCTCGGCTGTCGGCGGATCCGAGGCCAGGCAGCGTTCGGTGAGCCGCACGCACCCGATGTCGGCGGAGTGGCTGGCCACCACCTGCGCCGCCGCGCCGCGGCGCTCACCGAGCACCACCTCGGTCGAGCCGCCCCCCAGGTCGACCACGATCAGCGGCGCGGTGCCGTAGGTGGCCGCGTCGAGGTCGGCCACCGCCCCGGCGAACGACAGTTCGGCCTCCTCGGCGCCGCTGATCACCTCGGCGACGGCGCCGGGCACCGCCGCCCCGAGCACCTGCGCGGTCATCGCGAAGAACTCGTCGCGGTTGCTGACGTCGCGCGCCGCGGAGGTCGCGACCATCCGCACCCGGCGCACCCGGTGCGCGCTCAGCAGCGCGGCGTAGTCGCTCAGCGCCGCACGGGTGCGCGCCAGCGCCTCGGCGGTGAAAGCCCCGGTGGCATCGACTCCCTGGCCCAGCCGCACGATGCGCATCTCGCGGTGCATCTCGCGCAGCGCCGCGCCGTCGGGGCGCGCGATGAGCAACCGGATCGAGTTGGTGCCGCAGTCGATCGCGGCGACCGGCCCGGCCGCGCTCATCGCCACCGGCCCGGCTCGAGGATCCCGGCCATGGCCGGTTCGTCGGCCAACAGCGCCAGCGCCTCATCCCCGAACGGGTTGACCCCCGGGCCGGCGGCCAGGGCGTGGGCGATCAGCACATGCAGGCATTTGACCCGGTCGGGCATGCCCCCGGCGGAGACGTCGGTGCCCAACGAGGCGATCGCGTCGCGGTCGGCCAGATACGCCTCGTGCGCGGCCCGGTAGGCGGCCGCCAGCGCCGGGTCCTCCCGCAGGCGTTCGGTCATCTGCGCCATCAGACCGGCGGATTCCAGCCTGCTGGCCGCCGCGGTCAGCGCCGGGTGGGTCAGGTAGTACACGGTCGGAAACGGGGTGCCGTCGGGCAGCCGCGGCGCGGTCGTGACGACCGCGGGCTCGCCGTTCGGGCAGCGGTAGGCGATCGCGAGCACACCGCGCGGGGCGCGCCCCAACTGCCGGGCGACCACATCGAGGTCGGCGTGATCAACCACCGGGCGGCCCCGGCGGTGGCGGTGGTCCCGGCGGCGGGGGCGGCGGTCCCGGCGGCGGGGGCGCGGCCGGCGGACTGTGCGGCGCGTCGGCGATGGTGTGCCACAGCGCGGTGTACCAGGGCTCGCCGCTGTTGATCGCCTCCGGGGCCATCCCGGGGTGCTGCGGGGTCTGCGGGGTCGGCGGTAGCTGCACCTGGTAGGGCACCTCGCCGGGCATGACGAAACCGAGCCGTTCGCGGGCCTGGGCGGCGATGTAGGCCGGATCGGCCAGCTTCTCCTTCTGCTGTTCCAACTCGGTGATCTGTTGGCGCAGTGCTGATTCGGAGGCGCGTAGCTGGCGCATCTCGGTGCGCTGGGCGAAGTAGGTCCGCAGCGGCGGTCCGGTGGTCAAGGTCAGCACGCAGACCACCACCGCCAGGATCGCCGCGCGCCCGGCGGTGAGCCCGAGGCGCTGCTCGGCGCGTTCCCCGGCCGCCTCGGCGATGCCCTGGCGGATCGGGTCGGCCCGCGCGACCGCGGTGGACTCCGGCTTGCCCCGCGCCTCGGCGCCCCCGCGGCGCGCCGTCACCTTGCGGGGCCGGCCCCGCGCGCGCTCCCCGCCCCGGGCGGGCCGGGACGCTGGTGCGCGCCGCTTGGGTTCGGACATCGGCGGCTGCGGCTACTTCGTCTCCGGGACGTACCGGGGGAAGGCCAGGTCGCCGGCGTAACGCGCCGCGTCGCCGAGCGACTCCTCGATGCGCAGCAGCTGGTTGTATTTCGCGACGCGTTCACTGCGGGCCGGTGCGCCGGTCTTGATCTGCCCGCAGCTGACCGCCACCGCCAGGTCGGCGATCGTGGTGTCCTCGGTCTCACCGCTGCGGTGACTCATCATCGTGCGATACCCGCTGCTGTGGGCCAGCGCGACCGCGTCGAGGGTCTCGGTGAGCGTGCCGATCTGGTTCACCTTGACCAGCAGCGCGTTGGCCGCGCCGCGTTCGATGCCGTCCTCGAGGCGCTCCGGGTTGGTGACGAACAGGTCGTCGCCGACCAACTGGACCCGGTCGCCGAGGGTGGTGGTCAACGCCACCCAGCCGTCCCAGTCATCCTCGGAGAGCGGGTCTTCGATCGAGACCAGCGGATAGTGGCCGAGCAGGTCGGCGTAGAACTCGGCCATCTGGGCCGGGCTGCGGGTCTGCTTCTCGAACGCATACCCGCCGTCGCCGTAGAACTCGGTGGCCGCCACGTCGAGGGCCAGCGCCACATCGGCACCCGGCTGGTAGCCGGCCGCCTCGATGGCCGCGCTGATCAGATCCAGCGCCGCGGTGGTGCCGGCGACGTCGGGGGCGAACCCGCCCTCGTCGCCGAGCCCGGTCGACAGGCCCTGCTTCTTGAGCACCGCCTTGAGCGAGTGGTACACCTCGGTGCCCCACCGCAGCGCCTCGGCGAACGTCGGCGCGCCGATCGGGGCGACCATGAACTCCTGCACGTCGACGCCGGTGTCGGCGTGGGCGCCGCCGTTGAGGATGTTCATCATCGGCACCGGCAGCACATGGGCGTTCGGCCCGCCCAGGTAGCGGAAGAGCGGCAGCCGCGCCGACTTGGCGGCCGCCCGGGCCACCGCCAGCGACACCCCGAGGATGGCGTTGGCGCCCAACCGGGACTTGTCCGGTGTGCCGTCGAGGTCCACCAGGGCCTGGTCGACCAGCCGCTGATCGGTGGCGTCGAAGCCGGTGACCGCCGCGGTGATCTCCTCGCGCACCGCGCGCACCGCCTTCTCCACGCCCTTGCCGCCGTAGCGGTCCCCGCCGTCGCGCAGTTCGACGGCCTCGTGTTCGCCGGTGGAGGCGCCCGACGGCACCGCCGCGCGCGCCGAGGCCCCGTCGGCCAGCCCGACCTCCACCTCGACGGTGGGGTTGCCGCGGGAATCGAGGATTTCGCGGGCGCTGACCTGCTCGATGATGGGCACGGGGTTCTCCTTGTTCGACGCGGTTCGACGCGGTGCCGACGCTGCTGGTGTCATAGCGGGTGACCTGCCGCGTAGGCGGCAGCCCAGTCTCGCACAATACGTGCGTACTGATCGGAGTGGTTATAGGCCCGCAACGCCTCGACCCACCCCTCGGCGGTGTCGAGGTCCTTGCCGCGGAAACACAGATACCCGGCGGCGGTGAGCGCGGCGTCGTCGATGTTGTCCGGGCTGACGATGCCGTCGTTGTTGGCGTCCACCCCGTAGAGCCGCCAGGTCTCCGGGATGAACTGCATCGGCCCCAGGGCGCGCACCACCCCGTCGTCGTCGGCGAGGTCGCCGGCGTCGGGGTCGACGATGTGCTGGGTGCCGCCGGTGCCGTCGAGGCGCAGGCCCCGGATCGGGGGGTGCACGTCGCCGTTGGCCGCCAGCCAGGCGTCACCGTAGGTGCCGTGCCGGCTCTCCACCTGCCCGATTCCGGCCAGCGTGGTCCAGCGGATCCGACAGTTGGGGTTCTCGACCTCGGCGACCCGGGCGGCGTAGGCGTAGGCCTCCAGCGCGGTGGCGGGGATGTTGAGCCGTTCGGCACGTTCGGCGGCCCAGTCGGAGAGTTGGTCGGCCCCGCGTCCCTCGGCGTAGGTGTTGATCGGCGGGACCGGGTCGCCGTGCGGCGGGGGCACCCCCTCGGGCAGCCGGGAGCTCAGCTGCCACGAGCAGCTGAACACCAGGAGCAGCACCGTCACGACCAGGACGGCGACCACCCGCAGCCAACGCACCGTCGACACAGAACTCCCTTACGCCCCTTTTTGCCCGGACCATGGTCCCACGGCCTGAAGCCGGCCTCCCTCGCTACGCGAGGGTATAGCGTCGGCCTGCGAGCCCGGCCCTGCTCACCTCGCTGCCGCCCCCGACCAAGGATCTTCGCGATGGTTGCGACCGTTCTCGGCCCGTCCCCCGCGCCGCTCGCGTCGGCGCTGGTCGCGGGCGTGCTGATCGGGGTGCGGGTCGCGGCGGGCACGGCGGTGGCGCTCGCGGTGATCGCCGCGCTGGTGCCCGGCCCGGACCGCCGCGGCGGGGTGCGCCGACTCGCCGCGGGCGCCGGGGCCGCCGTGCCCGGCGGCGCCGGGCTCGCCCTGGCGGCCCGGGCGGTGCCGCTCACCGACCGGGCCGGCGCCGGCGTGGTCGCGGTGGCCGCTCTGCTCAGCGGGATCGCCCTGTCGGCGGTGCTGGTCTGTCCGCGCGCCCGCCGGGGCGCGGTGTTGGCCCTGGTGGGGCTGGTGGTGGCCGGGCGCGCCGCGGTGGCCGCGGCGTGGGATCTGGGCGGCTACACCGGCCCCGGTGCCGTGTGGCCGCTGGCCGGGGTGGCCCTGGGGGTCGTCGCGGCCGCCGCGGCCGGGCTGCTCGGTGTGGCCGGGCTGCGCCTGGGGCCCCGTCGGGGGCGCTCCGCGGCCACCGGGGCCGTCGGGGCGCTGGTGGCGGCCGGCGCCCTGTCGGCGGGTGTCGGGGGCCTGCAGCACGGCGGCTTCTGGCCCGGGGGCGCCCACCGGGCGTTCGACACCCTGGGCTGGGCCGGCTGGTGGTCGCCGCCCGGCGCCACACTGCGGCAGGTCTTCGCCCTCACCCCGACGCCGACGGTGGCCCAGGCCGGGGTCTGGGTGACGGCGCTGGTTGCGGCGGCCGCGGTGACGGCGTGGCGGACTCGCTCGGCCAGGCGGAGCGCCACTCGGCGGCGCTGATCGGCGCGCGCGCGGCGTCAGGGGCGCCGGGGCGCGCGGCGATCCGCTGCTCGGCGTGGCGTACCCGGTCACCGAACGCCAGCACCGCCGAGCGCAGCCGCACCTCGGCGTCGAGGCCGTCGTCGAGGTGCACCACGCGCAACGCGTCGGGGATCAGCTCCTCGGGCACACCGGCCCGCCGGGCACGGTGCGCCACCTTCTGCGCCAGCGCCAACGCCGGCTGAGCGGTGGGGACATCGTCGAGAATCGAGAGCCGTTCGCGTTCAACGGCTTTGTTCTTCTCCCACTGGGCGATCTGTTCGATTCGTGACACGGATTGTCCGGCAAGGACATTCGCTGAGCGGTTGTGCAGTTTGTCGACCAGCGCGTCGGCGACGTCATCGATGTCGAACGGCTGCCTGCTCTCCTCTTCGGCGATACGGGCGTGAAAAAGCACCTGCAGCAACACATCGCCGAGTTCGCCGCGCAGCTCGTCGGGGTCACCGCCGTCGACGGCGTCGAACAGCTCGTAGGTCTCCTCCAGCAGGAACCGCCGCAGCGAGGCGTGGGTCTGCTCCCGTTCCCACGCCCCGTCGGTGCGCAGCCGGTCCATCACCGCGACCGCGTCGAGCAGCCGGGCGCCGCGGGGTGACTCCGGTGCGGCGATCAGGGTCGCACCGGCGGCCAGCCGGGCCGTCACCGCCGGATGGGTGGGCCGCGACGAGATCAGGGTCGCGGCGTCCGGGCGCACACCCACCGGGTGCGCGGCGGGCAGCAGCGCGGCCACCGCGGCCAGTTCCTCGGTGTAGGCGACCTCGGCGATCAGCAGGCCGGCGGCCTGCACCGGCACCAGCAGGGGGCGGGCCGCGTCGACCAGCACGACCGTCATGCTCGGCTACCCCTCTCCGGCGCCCCCGGATCCGGCCCGGACGCTCTCCGCGGTTATATCAACCGAGCCGGCCGGTTTGCCGTCCAACGCGGTGAGCAGATCGGCGACCATCTGCACCAACTCCAGATCCCGCAGCCGTGGCGCGCCGACACCGGAGCCGGCCCGCGGGATCGGCACCGCCACGGTGGCGGTGGTGGCCCGGTACCGCGCCCCCGGGTAGACCCGTTTGAGCCGCACCTGCGCGGAGTCCGGCAGCACCACCGGGGCCAGCCGCAGCGTGGTCTCCGAGACCGTCGCGACCTCGGTGACCCCGTGGCCGCGGCAGAGCAGCCGCAGCCGGGCCACCGCCACCAGCAGCCGCGCCGGGGTGGGCAGCGGCCCGTACCGGTCGATCAGCTCCTCGACGACCCCGGCGACCGCGGTGTCGTCTGCGGCGGCGGCCAGCCGCCGGTAGGCCTCCAGGCGCAGCCGGTCGCTGTCGATGTAGTCCGGTGGCAGGTGGGCGTCCACCGGCAGGTCGATGCGCACCTCCTTGGGTTCCTCGGTGACCACGGTCTGCCCGTCGGCGGCGGCGCGGTAGGCCTCCACGGCCTCGCCGACCAGCCGCACGTACAGGTCGAACCCGACCCCGGCGACGTGCCCGGACTGTTCGACACCGAGCACGTTGCCGGCCCCGCGGATCTCCAGGTCCTTCATCGCCACCGCCATGCCGGCGCCCAGCTCGTTGTTCTGGGCGATGGTGGCCAGCCGGTCGTGGGCGGTCTCGGTCAGCGGGCTCTCCCGCGGGTACAGAAAGTAGGCGTAGCCGCGTTCACGGCCCCGGCCCACCCGGCCGCGCAGCTGATGCAGCTGGGCGAGCCCGAAGGTGTCGGCCCGTTCGACGACCAGGGTGTTGGCGTTGGAGATGTCTAGCCCGGTCTCGACGATCGTGGTGCACACCAGGATGTCGTGTTCGCGGTTCCAGAACGCCTGCACGGTCGATTCCAGCAGGTCCTCGGGCATCTGACCGTGGGCCACGGCCACCCGGGCCTCCGGGACCAGCGCGCGCACCCGAGCGGCGGCCTCGTCGATCGAACGCACCCGGTTGTGCACGTAGAACGCCTGCCCGTCGCGCAGCAGTTCGCGGCGCAGCGCCGCGGCGATCTGCTTGTCGTCGTGGGCCCCGACGTAGGTGAGCACCGGGTAGCGCTCCTCGGGCGGGGTGAGGATCGTCGACATCTCCCGGATGCCGGCCAGGCTCATCTCCAGGGTGCGCGGGATGGGGGTGGCGCTCATCGTCAGCACGTCGACGTGGCTGCGCAACGCCTTGATGTGCTCCTTGTGCTCGACGCCGAAGCGCTGCTCCTCGTCGACGATGATCAGCCCGAGGTCCTTCCAGCGCACCCCGGTCTGCAGCAGCCGGTGGGTGCCGATCACGATGTCGACCGACCCGTCGGCCATCCCGTCGATCGTTGCGCGCGACGCCGCGGCGTCGGTGAACCGCGACAGCCCCTCGACGGTGACCGGGAAGCCGGCCATCCGCTCGGTGAACGTCTGCAGGTGCTGGTCGGCCAGCAGCGTGGTGGGCACCAGCACCGCGACCTGTCTGCCGTCCTGCACGGCCTTGAACGCCGCACGCACCGCGATCTCGGTCTTGCCGTAGCCCACGTCGCCGCAGATCACCCGGTCCATCGGCACCGGTTTCTCCATGTCGGCCTTGACGTCGGTGATCGCGGTGAGCTGGTCGACGGTCTCGGTGAACCCGAACGCGTCTTCCATCTCGGCCTGCCAGGGGCTGTCCGCGGCGAACGCGTGGCCGGGGGCGGCCTGGCGTTTGGCGTAGAGCGCGACCAGTTCGGTGGCGATCTCGGCGACCGCGCGCCGCGCCTTGGTCTTGGTGTTGGCCCAGTCGCTGCCGCCGAGCCGCGACAGCGCCGGGGCCTGCCCGCCGACGTAGCGGGAGAGCTGGTCGAGGGAGTCCATCGGCACGTAGAGCTTGTCGGTGCCGCCGCCGCGTTTGGCCGAGGCGTACTCGAGCACCACGTATTCGCGGCGCGCCCCGCCGACGGTGCGTTCGGTCATCTCGACGAACTTGCCGATGCCGTGCTGGTCGTGGACGACCAGGTCGCCGGCGCTCAGCGCCAGCGGGTCGACGGTGTTGCGGCGCTTGGCGGCCAGCCGTTTGCCGGTCGGGGCGGTGGCGCGGTTGCCGGTCAGGTCGGCCTCGGTGAGGATGACCAGCTCGGCGCCGGGGACGATCAGCCCGTCGTGCAGGGGGCCGGCGAGCACCGCCACCGCCCCCGGTGCCGGGGTGACACCGGGCTCCAACACGGTTGCGGGAGTGTCGGATTCGCTGAGTTGCTCCACGGTGCGCCGGGCGGTGCCGATGCCGGGGGTGACCACCGCGGCCACCCCGCCGGTGGCGATGTGGCCGCGCAGCATCGCGAACAGCGCCTCGAGGCCGCTCAGCCCGCCGTGGCGGTCCTGGGCGGTGGGCGCGGCGCGCACGTCGAGTTCGGTCGCGTCGGGATCGTGCAGCTGGTTCAGCGTCCACCACCGGTGTCCGCCGGCCTCGGCGGCGGCGCTCACCTCGGCGAGCTCGGCGAACCCGGATCCGCCGAGCTGTTCGACGTCGATCGGCGCGTCGGCGCCGAGGGCGGCCACCGACCAGGAGGCCTCCAAGAACTCCCGTCCGGTGGCGATCAGGTCGCCCGCGCGGGTGCGGACCTTCTCCGGGTCGCAGACCAGCACCGCGGCCCCGGCCGGCAGCTCGCCGGTGAGCAGGGTCAACGCGTCGGGGCGCAGCACCGGCAGCAGCGCCTCCATGCCGTCGGCGGGGATGCCCTCGCCCAGTTTGGCCAGCAGGTCGCCGACCCCGCCGGTGATCGACGTGTCGCCGGAGGACCGGTGGGCGCCGGCCAGCTCGGCCGCGCGGGCGCGCACCTCGGCGGTGAGCAGCAACTCGCGGCACGGCACCGCGACGAGCGTGTCGACCTCGATGTCGGGGATCGACCGCTGGTCGGCCACGGCGAACAACCGCATTTCGGTGACCTCGTCGCCCCAGAACTCGATGCGCACCGGGTGTTCGGCGGTCGGCGCGAACACGTCGAGGATGCCGCCGCGCACCGCGAACTCGCCGCGCCGGCCGACCATGTCGACCCGGGTGTAGGCCAGTTCCACCAGCCGGGCGATGACCGCCTCGAACGGCACCTCGGCGCCGACCCGCACGGTGACCGGCTCGATGTCGCCGAGCCCGGCGGCCATCGGCTGCAGCAGCGAACGCGCGGTGGTCACCACCACCTGAAGCGGCGGGCCCAGGGCCGGATCGTGCGGGTGGGCCAGCCGGCGCAGCACCAGCATGCGCGCCCCGACGGTGTCGACCCCGGGGGAGAGCCGCTCGTGCGGCAGGGTCTCCCAGGACGGGAACAGCGCGGCGGCGTCGCCGAGCACCGCACGCAGCTCGGCGGTGAGGTCGTCGGCTTCGCGGCCGGTGGCGGTGACCACCAGCAGCGGGGTGGCCCGGGCGAGTGCGGCCGCGACGAACGGCCGCGCGCTGGCCGGTCCGACCAGGTCCAGGCGTGCGGGCCCGGCCGCGGCGGTCTCGGTCAGCCCGGTGAACACCGGCGCGGCCAGCGCCAGCTCCACCAGGCCGGCGAGCGGGGTCGCTGGGCTGGGCTGCCCCGGGGAGGTCATTGGCGTCATTGTATGCGCCGCGATTTACGTTGCGGCAGTGGCCAAAAGCGGGTGACCACCGCCACAGTAGGTGTACACGGAGACGAACCGCACCGCGGCGGCCCCGCCGCCCGGATCAATCGTCCTGCAGCACCGGGTCGGCCTCCAGATGGGTCAGCCCGTTCCACACCAGGTTGACCAGGTGGGCGGCCACCACCTCTTTCTTCGGCTCGCGGGCGTCGAGCCACCACTGGGCGGTCATCGACACCGAGCCGACCAGCGCCTGGGCGTACAGCGGGGCCAGTTCGGGGTCCAGGCCGCGGCGGGCGAAGTCACCGGCCAGGATCGAGGCGACCTGGCTGACCGCGTCGTTGAGCAGGCTGGAGTAGGTGCCGGCGTTGATCGCCGCCGGGGAGTCGCGGATCATGATCCGGAACCCGTCGGTGCGCTCCTCGACGTAGGTGAGCAGCGCCAGCGCCACCCGCTCCACCCGCACCCGGGAACGGTTGTTGGTCAGCGACGAGGTGATGCCGTCGAGCAGCGCGGACATCTCCCGGTCCACCACCACCGCATACAGGCCTTCCTTGCCGCCGAAATGCTCGTAGACCACCGGTTTGGAGACCTGGGCGCGTTGGGCGATCTCCTCGATCGAGGTGCCGTCGTAGCCGCGTTCGGCGAACAGCGAGCGGGCGATGTCGATGAGCTGGCGACGCCGCTCGCTGCCGGTCATCCGGGCCCGCGGGGCCCGGCCCTCCTTCTCCGGTGCGGCCACGGCACCCAGCGTATCGGCTCCGATAGAGTTCCTGGTGCGATCCGTCATGCGGTCCGTCGTGGTGTAATCGGCAGCACATCAGATTTTGGTTCTGAGAGTTCAGGTTCGAGTCCTGGCGACGGAGCTCCCCGCGCCGCCGGTGGTCGGCGCGAGACCGGGCCGGTCCACCGCGACTTTGGTGGACGGGCACCCACAGTGACACCCTGGACACGCTGAGCACAGCGGGCAGGCGCGCCGACCGCCGAGGGGTCCGCGCCCCCGGCAGGCTGGGAGGTTCGATGACACGCCACGACGAGACCGCGGTGCTGGTGCTGGCCGCCGGGGCCGGCACCCGGATGGCCTCCGACACCCCCAAGGTGCTGCACACCCTGGCCGGGCGCTCGATGCTCGCCCACGCGCTGCACTCGATCGCCGCGACCGCCCCCACCCACCTGGCGGTGGTGCTCGGCCACGACCGGGAGCGCATCGCCCCGGTGGTCGCCGAGCTCGCCGCCGACCTGGGCCGCGGTGTCGACGTCGCGGTGCAAGATCAGCAGCTGGGCACCGGGCACGCCGCCCAGTGCGGGCTGGCCGCGCTGCCGGAGGACTTCGACGGGGTGGTGATCGTGACCTCCGGGGACACCCCGCTGCTGGATGCGGGCACCTTGACCGGGCTGCTCACCGCGCACCGCGCCGCGCCGGCGGCGGTGACGGTGCTGACCACCACGCTGGCCGACCCCACCGGCTACGGGCGCATCCTGCGCACCCAGGACGGTGAGGTCATCGCGATCGTCGAGCAGGCCGACGCCACCGCCTCGCAGCGGCAGATCCGCGAGGTCAACGCCGGGGTGTACGCCTTCGACGTGGCCGTGCTGCGCTGGGCGCTGAACCGGCTGGGCTCCGACAACGCTCAGCACGAGCGCTACCTCACCGACGTCGTCGGCATCGTGCGCGACGCCGGGCGGGTGGTGGCCGCCCAGCACGTCGACGACTCCGCGCTGGTCGCCGGCGTCAACAACCGGGTGCAGCTGGCGGCGCTGGCCGGCGAGCTCAACCGGCGCATCGTGGCCGGCCACCAGCTGGCCGGGGTGACCGTGATCGACCCGGCCACCACCTGGATCGACGTCGACGTGCAGATCGGCCGGGACACGGTGGTCGCCCCGGGCACCCAACTGCTGGGCGCCACCCGCATCGGCGCGCACTGCAGCATCGGGCCGGACACCACGCTGGCCGACGTCACCGTCGGCGACGACGCCTCGGTGGTGCGCACCCACGCCGGCTCGGCGGTGATCGGGCCGGGCGCGACCGTCGGCCCGTTCACCTATCTGCGGCCCGGCACCGTGCTCGGCGCCGAGGGCAAACTGGGGGCGTTCGTGGAGACCAAGAACGCCACCGTCGGCACCGGCACCAAGGTGCCGCACCTGACCTACGTCGGCGACGCCGACATCGGCGAGCACTCCAACATCGGCGCCTCCAGCGTGTTCGTCAACTACAACGGCGAGACCAAACACCGCACCACGATCGGGTCGCATGTGCGCACCGGCTCCGACACCATGTTCATCGCCCCGGTCACCGTCGGCGACGGCGCCTACACCGGGGCGGGCACGGTGTTGCGCGAGGATGTGCCGCCCGGCGCGTTGGCGGTCTCGGCCGGCCCGCAGCGCACGATCGCCGGCTGGGTGGCCCGCAAACGCCCCGGCAGCGCCGCGGCGCGCGCCGCCGAGGCCGCCGAACAGCCGAGCCCGCCGCCGGACTGAGTTGCCCCGACCCGCTCACAGACCCCCCGATCACCTCCGTAGGATGAGCGCGACAAAAACCCTTTGGCAATCCATCGGCCCGATCGCAACCCCGGGGGCAGCACGTGACCTATGACTGGGTGGACAACCGCAAGAACTTGATGTTCTTCTCCGGCCGGGCGCATCCCGAGCTGGCCGAGCAGGTGGCCAAGGAGCTCGACGCCCACGTCACCGAACAGACCGCCCGCGACTTCGCCAACGGCGAGATCTTCGTGCGGTTCAACGAGTCGGTGCGCGGCTGCGACGCGTTCGTGCTGCAGTCGCACCCGGCCCCGCTGAACAAGTGGCTGATGGAACAGCTGATCATGATCGACGCGCTCAAACGGGGCAGCGCCAAACGGATCACCGCGATCCTGCCGTTCTATCCCTACGCCCGGCAGGACAAGAAACACCGGGGCCGCGAACCGATCTCCGCGCGCCTGGTCGCCGACCTGCTCAAGACCGCCGGTGCCGACCGGATCGTGACCGTGGACCTGCACACCGACCAGATCCAGGGCTTCTTCGACGGCCCGGTCGACCACATGCGCGGGCAGGCGTTGCTGTGCAACTACATCTCCGACAACTACTCCGGGCACGACATGGTGGTGGTCTCCCCCGATTCCGGGCGGGTGCGCATCGCCGAGAAGTGGGCCGACTCGCTAGGCGGCGTCCCCCTTGCCTTTATTCACAAGACCCGCGACCCTCGGGTGCCCAACCAGGTGAAGTCCAACCGGGTCGTCGGTGAGGTGGCCGGCAAGACCTGCATCCTCATCGACGACATGATCGACACCGGCGGCACCATCGCCGGCGCGGTGCAGCTGCTGCACGACGACGGCGCCGGGGACGTGATCATCGCCGCCACCCACGGGGTGCTCTCCGAGCCGGCCTCCCAACGGCTCGCCGACTGCGGGGCCCGCGAGGTGATCGTCACCAACACCCTGCCGATCGCCGAGGAGAAGCGCTTCGCGCAGCTCACGGTGCTCTCGATCGCTCCCCTGCTGGCCAGCACGATCCGCGCGGTCTTCGAGAACGGCTCGGTGACCGGCCTCTTCGATGGAGACGCATGACATGTCCGACCCGGTGATCTACCACAACCCGCGCTGCTCGACCTCGCGCAAGACGCTGGCGCTGCTGCGCGAGCGGGGCGCGCAGCCCACGGTCGTGGAGTATCTGAAGACGCCCCCCACCCGCGCGCAGCTGGCGCAGCTGATCGACGACGCCGGGATTGCGGTGCGCGACGCGGTGCGCACCCGCGAGGGCGTCTACGCCGAGCTGAACCTGGCCGACGCCGACGACGACGCGCTGCTCGACGCGATGGCGGCGCACCCGATCTTGATCCAGCGCCCGTTCGTCACCACCGACAAGGGCACCCGGCTGGCGCGACCGATCGAGAACGTCACCGAGATTCTGTGAGCGCGGTGTCGGTCCGGGCGGCGCGGCTGCTCGCCGGCGCGGCGCTCGCCGCGGTCGCGGTGAGCGGCTGCCAGTCCGACCGCCCGGACTACCAGTCGATCTGGACCACCCCGACCACCCCGAGCACCGCGAGCACCGACGACGCCGCCGAGCAGCCGGTGCCGATCGCCGACTACCTCGACGAGCACCGGGTCACCGGCCAGCTGGTGGCCCCGGCCGACCTCACCGATCTGGCGGTGTCGATCCCCACCCCGGCCGGCTGGTCGGAGTCGACCAACGAGCACTACTCGCCGGAGGCGGTCGCGATCGCCAAGGACGACGACTACCCGATCGCGATCCTGCTGGTGATGGCCCTCGACGGCGACTTCGACGTGGCCGAGGCGATCCGCCACGGCAACGGCGACGCGCGGCTCAACGAGAACTTCACCGAGTTGGACACCTCCAGCGCCGACTTCAACGGGTTCCCCTCGACGATGATCGAGGGCAGCTACGACTACCTGGGGCAGCGGCTGCACAGCTACAACCGGATCGTGATCCCCACCGTCGGCGACGGCCGCCGGTACCTGGTGCAGTTGACGATCACCAGCCTGGCCCAGGAGACCGTCACCCACTCCGACGACGTCGAGGCGATCATCGGCGGGTTCACCGTCACCGCGCGCTAGCCCCGCCGGTCGCGGTCACTACAGTGGGTCCATGACCGAGTGGACCGCCGCCGACCTGCCGTCATTTGCCGGGCGCACCGTGATCGTCACCGGCGCCAACAGCGGACTCGGGGAGGTGACCGCCCGGGAACTGGCCCGGGTCGGCGCCCGGGTGATCCTGGCGGTGCGCGACACCGGCAAGGGCGAGACCGCCGCCGCGGCCATGAGCGGCGACGTCGCGGTGCGCGAGCTGGATTTGGCCGACCTGTCCTCGGTGCGCCGGTTCGCCGACACCGTCGAGGCGGCCGACGTGCTGG
Organism: Mycolicibacillus parakoreensis; assembly: GCF_022370835.2. The sequence continues at coordinate 793,401 of NZ_CP092365.1, read as the reverse complement.
TCAACAACGCCGGGATCATGGCCGTGCCCTACGGGCTCACCGTCGACGGCTTCGAATGTCAGATCGGGGTCAACCACCTCGGCCATTTCGCGCTGACCAACCTGTTGCTGCCCAAGCTCACCGACCGGGTGGTGACGGTCTCCTCCACCGCGCACTACGTGGGCCGTCTCAGCCTCACCGACCTCAACTGGAAGGCGCGGCCGTACTCGGCGTGGCGGGCCTACGGCCAGTCGAAGCTGGCCAACCTGCTGTTCACCGGCGAGCTGCAGCGCCGGTTGGACCGGGCCGGCTCGACGGTGCGCGCGCTGGCCGCCCACCCCGGCTACTCGGCGACGCACCTGCAGGGACGCTCCGGCCGGCGGCTCTCCGACACGCTGATGCTCACCGTCGGCAACCGGTTTTTCGCCACCGATGCCGCGTTCGGGGCCCGCCAGACGTTGTTCGCGGTGAGTCAGGATCTGCCCGGCGACACCTTCATCGGGCCCCGCTTCGGCGTGCGGGGGCGCAGCCAGCCGGTGGGCCGCAGCGTGCTGGCCCGCCGCAGGGGCACCGCGGCCGCGCTGTGGACGCTCTCCGAGCAGCTCACCGAGGTGGAATTTCCGCTCTGAGGCGATCGTGCGCTAGCCTGTGTCGCTGAACTGACGTCACGGCGAGGGTGGCCGCAACCGAGTCGACCACCGTTATCGACGGCGACCCGATTCTGCCCCTTCGGGGGGTGTCGCGAGCCTGGCCGTGTGCCCGAACCACAGGAGCGACATCATGGCGAAAGCCTCGACCACCAAGACCAACGACCTGGCCGCCTGGCTGCGGACCGAGACCGGCAAGGGCGCGTCGCGTCGCGCCCGGCGCAACGGCCGGGTGCCGGCGGTGCTCTACGGCGGCGGTGACGCGCCGCGCCACCTGGAGCTGCCCGCCCACGAATTCGCCGCGGTGCTGCGCAACGCCGGCACCAACGCGGTGCTCACCCTCGACTTGGAGGGTGCCGAGCAGCTCGCGCTGACCTGGGCGTTGGACATTCACCCGATTCGGCGCACCATCCAGCACGCCGACCTGTTGGTGGTGCGGCGCGGCGAGAAGGTGGTCGTCGAGGTCACCGTCGAGATCGACGGCGAGGCCGCCCCGGGCACCCTGGTCTACCAGGAGCTGAGCACCATCGAGATCGAGGCCGAGGCGCTCTCGATTCCCGAGCACCTCACCGTCTCGGTGGCCGACGTCGAGGCCGGGACCCAGTTTTTGGCCGGGGAGATCCGGCTGCCCGCCGGGGTGACGCTGGTGTCGGACCCCGAGGCGCTGGTGGTCAACGTCGTCGAGGCGCCGACCGCCGAGGAGCTGGGCACCGAGGAGACCGAGGAGGCCGAGGAGGCCGCCGCCGAGCCGGCCGCCGAGGCCGACGCCGAGTAACCGGATCACGACGTGGCCGCGCCGCTTTTGGTGGTCGGCCTGGGCAACCCGGGGCCGACGTATGCGACCACCCGGCACAATGTCGGGTTCATGGTGGCCGAGGTGCTCGCCGCCCGGATCGGCGCGGCGTTCACGGTGCACAAGCGTTCCGGGGCCGAGGTGGTCACCGGCCGTCTCGGCGGCCGGTCGGTGGTGGTGGCCAAGCCGCGCTGCTACATGAACGAGTCCGGGCGCCAGGTCGGCCCGCTGGTGAGGTTCTTTTCGGCCCGGCCGGCCGATGTGGTGGTCCTCCACGACGACCTGGATCTCGACTTCGGCCGGGTCCGGCTCAAATGCGGCGGCGGCGAGGGCGGCCACAACGGTCTGCGCTCGATCGTGGCGGCACTGGGCGACAAGGGTTTTCAGCGGGTGCGGATCGGGATCGGCCGCCCGCCCGGGCGGATGGACGCCGCGGCGTTCGTGCTGCGGCCGTTCAGCGCCACCGAGCGCCCCGAGGTGCCGACAATCTGCGAGCAGGCCGCCGATGCGGCCGAACTGCTCATCGAGCAGGGCCTCGAACCCGCCCAGAACATCGTCCACGCCTGGCCCTGATCGGGCCGGGACGGCCGGTCATCAGGTGACCAGGGCCGCGGAGGTGGCGCGGCGCAGCTTGCCCGACGGGGTCTTGGGGATGGTGCCCGGGCCGAGCACCACCACGTTGCGGGGCCGCACGTCGACCTCGGTGACCACCTCGTGGGCCACCTGGTGTTCGATGCGGCGCACCTCGGCGGGGTCCCGGTAGGCGTTGGACTCCACGGCCACCGCGAACGTCTCGCGGGAGTGTCCGGCGTCCAGGCGCACCGCGACCGCGCAGCCCGGCCGCACCCCCTCGACCCGGCCGGCGGCCCGCTCGATGTCGGTCGGGTAGATGTTGCGCCCGGCCATGATGATGACGTCCTTGACCCGGCCGCAGACCACGATGTGGCCGTTGTCCATCAGGTAGCCGAGGTCACCGGTGTCGTACCAGCCGTGCTCGTCCTGGGCGGGCATAAAGCCGGCCATCGTGATGTAGCCGGGGGTCACCGGTTCGCCGCGCAGCTGGATGACCCCCACCCCGCGCGGCGGCACGACGGTGCCGTCCTCGTTGACGATGCGGGCCTCCAGCCCCTGCAGCAGCGGCCCGAGCGAGGCCAGCCGGCGGGTGTTGCCCTTGGTCGCCGGGACCGCCTGGCGCAGCGCGGCCAGCAGGTCGGCGTCGACCTCGTCGACGACCAGGCCGTCGCCGAGCTCGGAGAACGACACCGCCAGCGTCGTCTCGGCCATGCCGTAGGCCGGCATGATCGCCTCGGGCCGCAGGTTGAACGGCCTGCCCGCCTCGATGAGGTCCTCGACGTCGGCCGGCTCCACCGGCTCGGCCCCCGACAGCGCGAACCGCAGCGACGACAGGTCGAACTGGCCGGGCTTGGCCTGTTTGCGCAGCCGCTTGGCGAACAGCGAGTACGCGAAGTTGGGCGCCGCGGTCATCGTGCCCCGGTACTTGTCGATCAGCTTGGCCCACAGCAGGGTGTCGCGCAGGAAGTCCATCGGGGTGACCTTGACCAGTTCGACACCGAAGTACATCGGCACGGTGAGGAATCCGATCATGCCCATGTCGTGGAAGCAGGGCAGCCAGCTGAGCATGACGTCGTTGCCGGCGGGGTCCATCTTGGCGCCGATGAACATCGCCTCGGCGTTGGAGTAGATGTTGCGGTGGGTGATCTGCACGGCCTTCGGCGAGCCGGTCGACCCCGACGTCAGCTGCATCAGCGCCAGGTCGTCCTCGCCGGTCGCAAGCGGGTCGATCGGCTCGGCGTCGAGCAGCTCGGTGACGGTGACGGTCTTGATGCCCTTCTCGGCGAGCACCGGGGCGGCCGCCATGAACGGGTCGGAGATGACCACGACGCGCGCCTCGATCATCTCGACGACGGTGAGGGTGTCCTCGGCCCACACCGCCAGGTCGGTGCGCGGGGTCGGCTGGTGCAGCATCGTCAGGCTGGCGCCGCGCATCCACAGCCCCTGCGCGACCGGGGCGATCTCCACCGGCGCGCCGGCGAGCACGCCGACCACGTCGCCGTGCCCGACGCCGATGGCGGCCAGGCCCCCGGCGATGCGGCGGGCCCGCTCGTGAACCTCCAGCCAGGTGTGGCGCACCGGCTCGTGGGGTTCACCGGTCACCATCCCCTTGCCGCTTTCGCGGGCATTGCGGAACATCTTGTCGGTAAACCTGCTCACGACAACCTCCTGGCCGGCCCCTGGCTTCTCATGGTCCACCCGGCGGGCCACGCTGGAAACCAGCCACGCGCACACAGTTGGGCGGCGATTATGTCTCGATTCGATGAGCCGTCCCGACCACCGGTTCGCGCCGCCGGCACCCCCGCCACACCGGGGGGCGCGACGATCATCCGTTGACCGTTATTCCTCACCGCCGATATCTTAAACTCCTCTTAAGTAATGACCAAACTTTTCCGCGTTTTGCGGCATTCGTCACATCGGCCGTCACGTCCGGATCGACGGGGTGGACGGCGTCGGCGGGGTCGGCACCACCTGCGCGCCGTGCACCGGGCCGCTGACCACCCGCAGGGTGCGGCAGACCCCGGCCCCGGCCAGTTCGGCGCCGACGTCGACCGCCGAGGCCGCCGAGGAGCACAGAAACGCGCACGTCGGCCCGGATCCGGAGACCAGGGCGGCCAGCGCGCCCGCCTCGGTCCCGGCCCGCAGGGTGCGCCGCAGCGCCGGGGCGAGGCTGGTCGCCGCGGCCTGCAGATCGTTGCCGAGCAGCCCGGCGAGCTGCCCGGGGTCCCCGGCGGTCAGCGCCGCCAGCACCGCCTCGGGTTCGGCCAGCGCCGTGTCGCGCGCGGCGTCGGCGCGCAGCCGGTCGAGTTCGGCGAAGACCGCCGGGGTGGCCAGCCCGCGGGCGGCGAACGCCAGCACCCAGTGGAACGTGTTGCGGGCCAGCACCGTGGCCAGGTGTTCGCCGCGGCCGGTGCCCAGCGCGGTCCCGCCGTGCAACGCGAACGGCACGTCGCTGCCGAGTTGGGCGGCCAACGCGTGCAGGTCGGCCCGCGGCACCCCCAGCTCCCACAGTTCGTCGACGGCCACCAGCACCCCGGCCGCGTCGGCGCTGCCGCCGGCCATCCCGCCGGCCACCGGGATGGACTTGTCGATCGAGATCGCCAGGTCGGGGGCCCGGCCCACATAGTCGGCCATCAGCACCGCCGCCCGCCACGCCAGGTTGGTGTCGTCGGTGGGCAGTTCCCCGGCGCCCTCCCCGGTGAACTGCAACGACAGCAGGTCGGCGTCGCGCACGGTGACGTCGTCGAACAGCGACACGGCGTGAAACACCGTGGTCAGTTCGTGGTAGCCGTCGTCGCGGAGGTCGCCGACGGCCAGATACAGGTTCACCTTGCCGGGCACACGCACCGTGACCGCACCGGTTGGGAGCCACTCGGTGGCGGCACTGCCGTCGGACACGGCCCACAGGCTACCCAGGCCGCGCCGAGGCCCCGGTCAGACCCGCCGCCGCGGTCCGCGAGCCGGCGACTAGCCCGCCGCGGCGGCCAGCCGCACGAAGTCCTCGATGCGCAGGGTCTCGCCGCGCCGGCCGGGGTCGATCCCGGCGGCCGCCAGGCGGCGTTGGGCCTGCGGGGCCGATCCGGCCCAGTCGGCGAGGGTGTTGCGCAGCGTCTTGCGGCGCTGCCCGAACGCGGTGTCGATCAGGGTGAACACCGCGGAGCGCGACGCCGCGTCCTGCGGCCACGGCGCCCGGGCGTACCGGTCGATGCGCACCAGCCCGGAGTCCACCCGCGGCACCGGCCAGAACACCGCCGGCGCCACGGTGCCGGCGCGGCGCACCCGGCCGAAGAACCGCACCTTGACGCTGGGCACCCCGTAGTGTTTGCCGCCGGGTTCGGCGGCCAGCCGCTCGGCGACCTCCGACTGCACCATCACGGTCAGGGTGCGCAGCGTCGGGAACTCCGCCAGCAGGTGCAGCAGCGCCGGCACGGCGATGTTGTAGGGCAGGTTGGCCACCACCGCCGTCGGCGCGCCGGCCAACTGCCCGGCGGTCACGGTCACGATGTCGTGTTCGAGCACCGCGACACGCCCGGCGACCGTCGGGGCGTGCTCGACGATGGTGCGCGGCAGCCGGGCGGCGAGCACCGGGTCGACCTCGACGGCGCTGACCCGCGCCCCGGTCTGCAACAGCGCCAGGGTCAGCGACCCCAGCCCGGGGCCGACCTCCAGGACGTGGTCGTCGGCGCCGACCGCGGCGACGGCGGCCACCCGGCGTACGGTGTTGGCGTCGTGGACGAAGTTCTGGCCCAGCGACTTACGCGGATGCAGCCCCAGTTCGGTGGCGAGTGACCGGATCTCGGCACGGCCGAGAAACCGGATCGTCAACGCCGGGCGCTACACACCGGCCAGGCCCCCCAGCCCTGGCGGGCTTGGGTGACCTCCGCGATGGCGATCTGCTCCTCGCGGGTGGCCAGGTCCGCGCGCGGTGCGTACTTCAGCCCGCCGTTGGCGATCCAGGTGCCGTAGTCGAACTGCACCCCGCCGTAGTAGCCGTTGCCGGTGTTGATCGACCAGTTGCCCCCGGCCTCGCACGCGGCGATGCGGTCCCAGGCGCTGCCGTAGACCGATTCGGGCACCTCGGTGCCTTCCTTGGTGCCCACCCGCACCACCGAGTCGCGCGCCGGCTCGATCACGGTGTTGGCGACCGGCAGCCGGCCGGTCTCCACCCCGTTGACGGTGGCCACCGCGAACGTCACGTCCTGCACCCCTTCGGTGCCCGGGTCCTCGACGACCTCACGGCTCATGTTCATCTCGGGGTCCTCGATGCGCTGCGCGTCGGGCTCCAGCGGGATCCGCTCGGTGATTTTGTCGACCCGCACCCGGGTCACCGCGATGTGCATGCCGTCGGTGACCGGCGCCGACGCCGGCGGCTCGACGGTGTCGCGCTGCTGCAGGGGCGCGTCGGCGGCGCGCAGCAGCGCGGCCACGTTGGGGGCGGCCAGGTGCACGGTGCGGACCTGCCCGCCGTCGTCGATCACCACGTCCTTGGGGCTGACCACCGGCAGCGCCATCCCGGCCAGCGGCACCCGGCTGCTGCGGTTGGCGGCCACCGGCGCGGCCTCGGTCATCGCCAGCTGATCGAGCGCCTCATCGACGGTGGCGGCGGTGGTCCAGACCTTCTTCGGGTCCTGCCCGTCCAGGGAGATCTCCATCGGGCGGCTGCGGCGCAGCACGATGGTGTCGGCTTCCTCGACGGTGCTGTCGGCGGCCGGGTACACCTCGTCGCGCTCGCCGATGTCGAAACCGTTCTCGGCGACGATGTCGGCCACCCGCGACTTCATCGTCGACACCGTGGTCGGGGTGCCGTCGACGTTGAGGGTGACCGTTTTCTGCGCCGCGACGGCGTAGCCGCCGGCGAAGGTCAAGGTGACGAGCAGCGCCGCGACCACGATGCGCAGCAGCGGCGAGGGCTCCTGGTGCAGCTTGGTAAGTACGTTCAAGGTGCTACTTTCCCGACTTCGTTGACCCCACCGGGTTCCCGGTCGACGCCAGACATGAAAAGTGCCCGACACACGGGCACTGGATAACAAGACGGTAACGAATCGGCCTCCGTTCGGGCAACCCCCGGGCCGGCTGCGGGACCGGTCTAAAGCACCAGTCCGTAGGCGCGACGCGCGGTGGCGGCCGTGGCGTGGGCCAACTCCTGCGCCGGCCGATCCAGCAGATCGGCCAACGCCCTGACAGTGTAGGGCAGACAGTAGGGCTCGTTGGGGGCGCCACGATAGGGATGCGGGGTCAAAAACGGCGCGTCGGTCTCCACCAGCAGCTGCTCGAGCGGGATCAGCGGGGCGGCGCGGCGCAGGTCATGGGCGTTGCGGAAGCTCACGGTGCCCGAGAGGCTCAGCAGCCACCCCGCCCGCACGCAGGTGTGAGCCATCGCACTGTCGGAGGAGAAACAGTGGAAGATCACCGTCTCGGGTGCGCCCTCGGCGCGCAGCACGTCGAGCACCTCGGCGTCGGCCCGCCGATTGTGGATCATCAACGGTTTGCCGGTGCGCTTGGCCAACTCGATGTGCCAGGCGAAGGCCTCGCGCTGCACGCCCGGCTCGGCGCAGCCCGCCAACCGGCCCGGCCAGTACAGGTCCAGCCCGCTCTCCCCGATCGCCACCACCCGCGGGTGGGCGGCCAGCCGTTCGATCTGCGCGCGGGCGGCGTCGGTGAGGGCGTCGGCGCGGGTCGGATGCAGCGCCACCGCGGCGTACACCCGGTCGTCCCAGTCGGCGGCTTGGGTCACCCAGCGGGCCGACGCCAGGTCGTCGGCGATGGTGACGACGGCCTTGACCCCCACCGCTTCGGCGCGGTCGAGCACCGCGCGCACCCCGGCGGCGTCGGCCGCGCCGCAGGCGTCGAGGTGGGTGTGGGCGTCGATCAGGGGGGCCAGCGGGACCGGCGCCGGCGGGGCCGCACGGTCGGCTGAGCGTCGAGAACTCACCGCCACACCATAAAGTGGAGCCTCGATGAGGCCCTACTACATCACCACCGCAATCACCTACCCGAACGGGGACCCGCACGTCGGGCACGCCTACGAGTACATCGCCACCGACGCGCTGGCCCGGTTCAAACGGCTCGACGGCTTCGACGTGCGCTTTCTGACCGGCACCGACGAGCACGGCCTGAAGATGGCCGAGACCGCCGCCGCCGAGGGGATCCCGACCGCGGAGTTGGCCCGGCGCAACTCCGCGGTCTTCGAGGCGCTGCAACGGCGGCTCGACATCTCCTTCGACCGGTTCATCCGCACCACCGACCCCGACCACATCGCGGCCTCGCAGGCGATCTGGTCGAAGATGGTCGACGCCGGCGACATCTACCTCGACAGCTACGCCGGCTGGTACTCGGTGCGCGACGAACGGTTTTTCACCGAGGCGGAGACCACCGTCGCCGACGACGATGCGGGCGGCACCCGGGTGGCGGTCGAGACCGGGGCGCCGGTCACCTGGACCGAGGAGCAGACCTATTTCTTCCGGCTGTCGGCCTACGCCGAGAAGCTGCTCGCCCACTACGAGGCGCACCCGGAGTTCATCGGCCCGGAGGTGCGCCGCAACGAGGTGATCAGCTTCGTCGCCGGCGGGCTGCGGGATCTGTCGATCTCGCGCACCTCGTTCGACTGGGGCGTGCCGGTGCCCGGCCACCCCGACCACGTGATGTACGTCTGGGTCGACGCGCTGACCAACTACCTGACCGGGGTGGGCTACCCGGACACCGCCTCGGACCTCTACCGGCGCTACTGGCCGGCGGACCTGCACATGATCGGCAAGGACATCATCCGGTTCCACACCGTGTACTGGCCGGCGTTTCTGCTGTCGGCGGGCCTGCCGCTGCCCCGGCGGGTGTTCGCCCACGGATTCCTGCTCAACAGCGGGGAGAAGATGAGCAAGTCGGTCGGCAACGTCGTGGACCCGGTCGCGCTGGTCGAGCGGTTCGGGGTCGACCAGGTGCGCTACTTCCTGCTGCGTGAGGTGCCGTTCGGTCAGGACGGCAGCTACTCCGACGAGGCGATCATCACCCGGATCAACACCGACCTGGCCAACGAGCTGGGCAACCTCGCGCAACGGTCGCTGTCGATGGTGGCCAAGAACCTCGACGGGCGGACCCCGTCGCCGGCCGCGCTCACCGACGACGACGAGCAGCTGCTGGCCGCCGCCGATGCGCTGCTCGAGCAGGTGCGGGAGCACTTCGACGCCCAGGCGATGCATCTGGGCCTGGAGGCGATCTGGCGGGTGCTGGGCGCGGCGAACCGGTATTTCTCCGCCCAGGCCCCCTGGACGCTGGCCAAAAGCGAGGACGCCGGGGACCGGGCCCGGTTCGCCACCGTGCTCTACACCACCCTGGAGGTGGTGCGGGTGGCCGCGCTGCTCATCCAGCCGGTGCTGCCGACCTCGGCGGGCCGGCTGCTCGACCTGCTGGCCCAGCCGCCGGAGCGGCGCGACTTCGCCGCGGCGGCCCAGCGTCTTCACCCCGGGGCGGCGCTGCCCGCCCCGAGCGGGGTGTTCCCGCGCTACCAGGGCTAACCCAGGCCTAACCCAGGGCCAAGCCGGCGGGCGCCCGCCCAGAGCCCCACGCAGAGCCCCGGGGCCCCGGGACCGGTCGGCCCGGCTGAGATCGACGCCCCAGCGGACATACACCGCCCGATACGGGGCAGCGTGTCCGCTGGGGCGTCGATCTCAGCACCGCATCGGCTTTGGCCCCGCCCGCGCGGGCCCGCCGGCTGTGATCTCGCCCACATGTCGGCGTGGATCTGTCACAGACGCGGCGGCGGCGGTGTCTTGAGGGCATACCCACCCGAGAGACAGGAGACATCCGATGTCCGGCACCCATGTGATCGTGATCGGCGGCGGTTACGCCGGCACCCTGGCCGCCAACCGACTGCGCCGACACCCCGACGTCGAGGTCAGCCTGGTCAACCCGCGCCCGCAGTTCATCGAACGCATCCGGCTGCACCAGTACGTGGCCGGCACCCATCCCGCGACCGTGGATTTCGCCACCGTGCTCGATGAGGGGGTGCGGCTGGTCGTCGACGCGGCCCGCGAGATCGACGCCGGCGGTCGCCGCGTCGCATTGGCCACCGGTGCACAGCTGACCTACGACTACCTCATCTACGCGGTGGGCAGCACCAGCTCGGCGACCACCACGGTGCCCGGCGCCGCCGAATTCGCCTATCCGCTGGCTGAATTCGAGGACGCACAGCGGTTGCGTGCCGCATTGGCGCCGATGCCGGCCGACGCCGCGGTGTGCGTGGTCGGCGGCGGCCTGACCGGGATCGAGGCGGCCGCCGAGCTCGCCGAGGCGGGCCGGCCGGTCACGCTGGTCTGCGGGGGCCGACTCGCCCCGTCCATCGGCGCGCGGGCGCGGCGCTCCACCGCACGCGCCCTGCGTTGCCTGGCGGTGACGGTGCGCGAGGCCGACACCGTGCGCGCGGTGCACGCCGGCGCGCTCACCCTCGCCGACGGCACCGTGCTGCCCAGCGCGCTCACGGTCTGGACCGCCGGTTTCGGGGTGCCGGGGCTGGCCGCCGCCAGCGGCCTGACCACCGACGAGCTCGGCCGGCTGGTCACCGACGCGACACTGACCAGCATTGACAGCGCCCGCATCGTCGCCGCCGGGGACGCCGCCGCACCGGCGGGCCGGCCGCTGCGCATGAGCTGCCAGGCCGCCGAACCGCTGGGCGCCCAGGCCGCCGACACCGTGTTGAGCCGGCTGGCCGGCGCCGCGCCGGCCGCGGTGGACCAGGCGATGGTCGCGCAGTGCATCAGCGTGGGGCGCCGTCGCGCCACCACGCAGCTGGTCCGTCGCGACGACACCCCGGTCGCCGCGTTCGTGGCCGGCCGGCCGGCCGCGGCGATCAAGGAGGCGATCTGCCGGGGCACGGTGTGGGCGCTTCGGCGGGAGGCCGCCCGGCCCGGCTCGTACCGTTGGCTCAGGGGCGGGACCCGGCTGACGCCGGCCGAGCAGCAGGAGCGGGTGTAGATGACGGCCTCACCGACCTCCGCCGAGCACACCGAGCGGTTTCTGGCGCTGCGGCCGCTGCTGTTCACCATCGCCTACGAGATCCTCGGGTCGGCAACCGAATCCGACGACGTGCTGCAGGACAGCTACCTGCGCTGGGCCGAGGTGGACGTGACCACGGTGCGTGACGCCAAGGCGTATCTGGCACAGCTGGTCACCCGCCAGGCCCTCAACACGCTGCGCGCCGGGGCCCGGCGCCGCGAGCAGTACGTCGGGCCGTGGTTGCCCGAGCCGCTGCTGCTCACCGACCACGACCCGGCCGCCGACGTGCTGCTGACCGAGTCGGTGTCGATGGCGATGCTGGTGGTCCTCGAAACGCTCGGCCCCGACGAGCGCGCCGTGTGCGTGCTGCGCGAGGTGTTCGGGTTCGACTACGACGAGATCGCCGCGGCCGTGGACCGCTCGGTGGCGGCCACCCGCCAGGTGGCCCACCGCGCCCGGGCCCATGTGCAGGCCCGCCGGCCCCGCTTTCGGCCCGCCGACCCGGCCGAGACCGCCCGGATCACCGAGGAGTTCCTCGCCGCGACCGTCAGCGGCGACCTGCAGACGGTGCTGTCGCTGCTGGCCCCCGACGTCGTCTGGACCGCCGACGGCGGCGGCAAGGCCACGGCGGCGCGCCGCCCGGTGCACGGCGCGCACCGGGTCGCGCGCGCCATCATCGGGCTGCACCGGTGGTCGCAGGAGATGCCCGATGTCCGCATGCAGATCGGGGTGTGCAACGCCGCTCCCGCGGTGCTGGTGTACAGCGCCGATGTGCTGGAGGCCGTGTTCACCGTCGAGATCGGCGACGGGGTGATCACCGGCTTCTACGCGATGCGCAACCCCGACAAACTCGCCGCGCTCACCGCCGCCCGCCCGATCAGCCGCCGCTGAGCCGACCCCGCCGCGTCACCCCGCATATGTGCCCATGCACATGATCACAAGAGAAAGCTGAGCGCCTGTCCATAGTGTTGCGGTGCCCGCCGCCCTAGTATGACGTTCATCACACGATGACGCCGGCAGGCGCGACGACTCCGACAGGAGGCAGCACATGGCTACCGTCAGCACGGTGCGCCCGCCTACCACCGGGCGGGCGACGACCACCGAATTCGACGTCGTGATCGTCGGGGCGGGGATCTCCGGCATCGACGCCGCCTATCACCTCAAGACCGAACGCCCGGACACCACCTTCACCGTCCTGGAGGGCCGCGACGCGATCGGCGGCACGTGGAGTTTCCACCGCTACCCCGGTCTGCGATCGGACTCCGACGTGCCGACCTTCGGCTACCGCTTCAAGCCCTGGACGAGGGCGACCACGATCTCCCAAGCCGAGCACATCGTCGAATACCTCGACCAGACCGTGGCCGACAATCGGCTCGATGAACACATCCGGTTCGGCGTTCGGGTGGTCAGCGCCGAATTCTCCCGCACACGCCAGCGCTGGACGATCACCGCCGAGCACACCCCCAGCGGGCGGACCACGCGCTATTCGGCGCGGTTCGTGTTCCTCGGCTGCGGTTACTACGACTACGAAAACCCCTTCCGGCCAGAGTTTCCCGGCGAGAAGGACTTCCACGGACCGATCGTGCACCCCCAGCTGTGGCCGGAGGACCTCGACTACACCGATCAACGCGTCGTGGTGATCGGCAGCGGGGCGACCGCGGCCACCCTGGTTCCGGCGATGGCCGACGAGACCGCCCACATCACCATGCTGCAACGCTCCCCCGGGTATTACTTCACCCGACCCAAGGTGGACCGCATCGGTCAGGTGTTGACCCGGCTGCTGGGACGCCGACGCGCCTACCCCCTCATCCGGCGCAAGAACATCGCGTTTTTGAAGACCACCTACTGGCTGTGCCGACGCTTTCCCCAGGCCATGGCCACGGTGCTGATCACCCTGGCGCGGTGGCAACTGCCGAAGGGATTCGACGTCGACACCCACTTCACCCCCCGTTACGATCCGTGGACCGAGCGGCTGTGCCTGATCCCGGGCGGCTCGTTCTTCATGGGCGGCGACTTCTTCAAGGCGGTCCGGGCCGGGCGGGCCTCGGTGGTCACCGACCACATCGAGCGGTTCACCTCCTCCGGGGTCCTGCTGCAGTCGGGACGGGAGTTGCCCGCCGACATCATCGTCACCGCAACCGGCATCAACATGACCCCGCTGGGCAAGATCGCCCTCAGCGTCGACGGCCACCGCGTCGATCTGCCCAACACCCAGATCTACAAGGCCACGATGCTCGCGCGGGTGCCCAACCTGGTCTTCGCGTTCGGCTACGCCCAGCTGTCGTGGACGCTGCGGGTGGACCTGGTCTGCCGGCACTTCATCCGGTTGCTCGACCACATGGACGCCCGGGGCTACGGCATGGTGGAGCCGATCTTCGACGGACGGCCCATGGAACGCAAACCGCTGATCGACCTGCAGTCGAACTATGCCAAGCGGGGGGCGTCGATCTTCCCCTACGGCGGGTCCGCCGACGCCGGTGTCTGGTCGGTCGAACCCGACTACGACCAGGACAGCAAGCGCCTCTGCGACGACCCCATCGACGATGCCGCGCTGAGTTTCACCGCGGCCACCTCGGCGCTTCGCGCGTCCTGACACCCACACCCGCACCCAGGAAGGACAGCGATGAAAACCACTGCGGCAGTGATCCATCGGCCCGATGAACCGTTCGAGCTCATGGAGTTGGACCTCGATGACCCCGGCGAAGGCGAGGTGCTGGTCAAGTTCACCGCGGCGGGGCTGTGCCACTCCGATCTGCACCTGACCAGCCCCAATCTTCCTGTGCGCTACCCGATCGTGGGCGGCCACGAGGGCGCCGGGGTGGTCGAGGACGTCGGACCCGGGGTCACCAAGGTCAAGCCCGGCGACCACGTCGTGTGCTGTTTCATCCCCAGTTGCGGCACGTGCCGGTACTGCTCGAACGGCCAGCAGGGCCTGTGCGATCTGGGAGCGACCATCCTGGAAGGGTGCATGCCCGACGGCAGTTTCCGCCGGCACGCCGCGGGCACCGACGTCGGTGCGATCTGCATGTTGGGCACGTTCGCCGAACGCGGGACGATCTCGCAGCACTCACTGGTCAAAGTCGACGACTGGTTGCCGCTGGAGACCGCGGTGCTCGTCGGCTGTGGTGTGCCCACCGGGTGGGCCTCGGCGAATTACGCCGGCGGTGTGCGCGCCGGGGACACCGTCGTGGTCTACGGCATCGGCGGGGTCGGGATCAACGCGGTGCAGGGGGCCGCACACGCCGGCGCCAAGCATGTGGTCGCCGTCGACCCGGTGGCGTTCAAACGGGATGCGGCAACCAAACTCGGCGCGACCCACGCGTTCGCCACCGCCGAGGAGGCAGCCGCCACGATCACCGACCTGACCTGGGGCCAGATGGCCGATCAGGCCCTGATCACCGTCGGCGAGGTCCACGAGGAGGTGGTGTCGGCGGCGTTCGGCGCGATCGGCAAGGGCGGCACGGTCGTCGTCGTCGGGCTCACCGGTGACTTCACCGAGCGTGCGGTGCATCTGTCGGCCGACGAGATGGTGCTGTTCGGCAAGACGGTCAAGGGCACGCTGTTCGGCTCCGCCAACCCGCAGTACGACATCGTGCGACTGCTGCGTCTCTACGACGCCGGGCAACTCAAGCTCGACGAGCTGATCACCAACCGCTACACCCTCGAGCAGATCAACGACGGGTATCAGGATCTGCGTGACGGCAAGAACATCCGCGGGGTCATCACCTTCGGCTGAGCGAAGTCAGCACACGCGGGCCGATCTGGTGGGCCAGTTCCAACGCCAGTTCGGTCGCCAGCCGCGATTGACCGGGCGCGCGGCCTAGGATCTCGGTGGCGCGGGCGACGCGCTGCAGCACCGTATTGCGGTGCGTGTGCAGCCTCGCGGCGGCCGCCGGGGCGTTCTCGGCCTCGTCGAGAAAGATCCGCAGGGTGTGGCGCAGCCGCGCCGCGGTGGGGGTGTCGGTGGCCAGCGGGCCGAGGGTGGCGGCGACGAACTCCGCGGCCCGATCGAGGTCCTGGGCGGCGAGCACGGTGATCTCCAGATCCTGATACAGCGCGATCCGGGTGCCGCCGGGCAGCCCGGCGAGCAGATTGTGGATGACCACCGCGGCTTCGTGGGAGCGCCGGAACCCGGTGATGCCGTGACGCGGTGGGCCCACCGCGACCCGCACCTCGCCCGGCAGGGCGTCGATCGCGCTGCGCGCGGCGTCGAGAAGCGGCGGTGTCGCGGTCGCCAGCCACGCCCACAGGGTGCCGCTGCCGACCGAGAGGGTCAGCGGGGTCCGGGCGCTGAGCGCACGAGCCAGAACGGTCGCCGCCGACTCCAGCGCGCCCTGCACGGCGGCGGAGTCCTGGGCCCACACCACCAGGGCGGTGTGACAGCGGTCCAGGTCGTAGCCGAGGCGGTGGCCGGCACGACCGGCGTCGATCGGGGCGTCGTCGAGGATGAGCCGCACGGTCTCCGCACGCCGGGCCAGCGCACCGCCGAGCACCTCTTCGCGCTCGTGCTGGGCGGCGGCGATGACCCGGCCGATCACGTGGTCGACGTAGGCCGAGATCCGCCGCGAGGCGGTCTCCAACACCAGCGAGAGCAGCGGACCGGAGGAGACGATCCGGCCCGCACAGCTCATGTAGCGCTGCCATGCCACGTTCTGGCCGTGGCGGTAGGCGTGGAAGAGCACGTCGAAGTCGATGCCGCGGCGGGCGACGGTGCGGGCGAAGTCGAGGGCCTCCGGCGGGATGTCGATGGTCGGCGGTTCGCCCTCCCGGCGGGTCAGCGTCGCCAGCAGGCGCGCGGCGTTGGCCCGGTTGCTCGCCGAGACGTCGGCCAGGATCGCCGCGTCGGCGGCCAGCTCCGGGGCCTGGCCCAGTTCGGCGGCGTCCATCTCGGCGACCACGTCGTCGAGTTCGGCGAGCACCAACTCGGCCACATCACCGACGCGGTCGAGGACTTCCTGCGGGATCGCCGCCTCGCCGGCCACACCGACAGTGTGGCACCGTCGGTGCGGGCGCGCCCGCGAGCCGACGCCCCGGGCACGCGTTGCCCCCGAGAAAGCGGTCCTTTTGCGTCTGCCGGCCGAACGCAGCAAGCTAGAGCGGTGCGTATCGACCGGCTTGGCGACCTCGGCGAGCCCGCCGGGCTGCTGCGTTCGCTGGGCGCGGCGACCGCCCGGGCGGGCCTGCCGCCGCCGGCGGCGCTGACCGGTCGGTGGTTCGGCGCCCAGGCGGTCATCGCCCCCAGCGTGGCGGTGCGCCCGGTCGCCCCGCAGACGGTCTTCGCGGTGCCGCCCGGCGGCGGTGACGCCGCGTCGCCGGCGGTGGGCGGCGGCTGGATCGGCTACCTGTCCTACCCCGATCCCGCCGCCGACGGCCGGCCGGCCCGGCTTCCGGAGGCCGCCGGCGGCTGGACCGACTGTGTGTTGCGCCGCGACCCCGACGGCGCGTGGTGGTACGAGAGCCTGTCGGGCGCGGCGATGCCGGGGTGGCTGGCCGCCGCCCTGGCGGCGCCGGGCGCCGCGGCCGGGCACTGCGCCATCGACTGGGGGCCGGCCGACCGGGCGGCCCACCGCGCCGGGGTGCGGGCCTGCCTGGAGGCCATCGGCGCCGGGGAGGTCTACCAGGCCTGCGTGTGCACCCAGTTCCACGGAACCGTGCGGGGCGCACCGCTGGACTTCTTCTGCGAGGCGATCACCCGCACCGCCCCGGCGCGCGCCGCCTTTTTGGGCGGGCCGTGGGGGGCGGTGGCCTCGCTCTCCCCGGAACTGTTCTTGGGCCGCCGCGGTGAGACGGTGTCCTCCAGCCCGATCAAGGGCACCCTGCCCGGCCACGCGGATCCGGCCGCACTGCGCTCGTCGGTCAAAGACGTCGCCGAGAACATCATGATCGTGGATCTGGTGCGCAACGACCTGGGCCGGGTGGCGATCACCGGTTCGGTGCGCGTCTCCGAACTGCTCAGCGTGCATCCGGCACCCGGGGTCTGGCATCTGGTGTCCACCGTCACCGCCCGGGTGCCGGTGTCGACCCCGACCGCCGCGGTGCTGGCCGCCACGTTTCCCCCGGCCTCGGTGACCGGCACCCCCAAGCTGCGGGCCCGCCGGCTGCTGTCGGGGTGGGAGCCGCACCGCCGCGGGCTGTACTGCGGCACCGTCGGTCTGGCCTCCCCGGCGGCCGGGACCGAACTCAACGTGGCGATCCGCACCGTGGAGTTCGACGCCGCCGGGGCGGCGGTGCTCGGCGTCGGCGGCGGCATCACCGCCGACTCCGACCCCGACGCCGAGTGGCAGGAGTGTCTGCACAAGGCGGCCGCGGTGATCGGGCTCTCCCGCCCGCACCCCGCGCTGAGCGCGGCCACCGGTTAGCGGGCGCGCAGCACCGCGTCGTAGAGCTCGCGCCGCGACACCGCGCCGCGGTGGGCATCCGCCACCTGCGCGCACGCCTGCTTGAGCCCCATCCCGTCGGCGGTGAGCGCGGTGACCGCCCCCACCAGTGCGCCCGGATCGGTGCGCGCCACCGCCCCGGCCAGCACCACGGTGATCTCCCCGAGCACCCCGCCGGTCGCCCAGTCGGCCAGCTCGCCCAGCGGGCCGCGGCGGATCTCCTCGTGGGTCTTGGTCAGCTCCCGACACACCACCGCCGCGCGGTCGGCCCCCAGTTCGGTGACCGCATCGCGCAGGCAGGCCGCCAGCCGCCGCGGCGACTCGAAGAACACCACGGTGCGCTGCTCGGCGGCCAGGGCGCCCAGCCAGGCGCGGCGGGCGGCGGGTTTGCGCGGCGCGAACCCCTCGAAACAGAACCGCGCCGCGGGAAGCCCGGCGACCGCCAGCGCCGCGGTGACCGCCGACGGGCCCGGCAAACAGCTCACCGCCAGCCCCGCCGCCACGCAGGCGGTCACCAGCCGGTAGCCGGGGTCGGAGATCAGCGGCATCCCCGCGTCGCTGACCACGAGCACCGTCGCCCCGCCGGTGATCGCCTCGACCAGCATCGGCACCCGGGCGGCCTCGTTGGCGTCGAACAGGCTGATCAGCCGCCCGGTGATGGTGACGTCCAACGCCGCGGCCAGGGTGCGCACCCGGCGGGTGTCCTCGGCGGCGACCACCTGCGCCCCGGCGAGTGCGGCGACCAGCCGCGGCGAGGCGTCGTCGGCGCACCCCAGCGGGGTGGCCGCCAGCAGCAGTCGTCCACCGGTCATGGCGCACAGCCTACGATCGTGCACGTGACCGCCGACGACGACGCGGGGCGCGGCCCCGAGCAGCGGCGGGGCCGATGAGCGTCCCGACGCTCGCCGACGCGCCCGAGCCCGCCGCCGCGCAGCGCCCGGTGATCAGCCCCGCCCCGCTGCTGCCGGTCGCCGACTTCGGCCCGCTGGACACCGCGCGCGGCTGGGCGGTCACGGCGGTGATCACCGCGGTGGCCGCGCTGACCCGGTTTCTCAACCTGGGCTCGCCGACCGACGCCGGCACCCCGATCTTCGACGAGAAGCACTACGCGCCGCAGGCCTGGCAGATGCTCGGCAACCACGGTGTGGCCGACAACCCCGGCTACGGGCTGGTGGTCCATCCCCCGGTCGGCAAACAGCTGATCGCGCTCGGCGAGGCGCTGTTCGGCTACACCGGGCTGGGCTGGCGGTTCACCGGCGCGCTGCTCGGGGTGGTGATGGTGGCGATCGTGGTGCGCACCGTGCGGCGGATCAGCCGCTCCACCCTGGTCGGCGCGGTCGCCGGGTTGCTGCTCATCGGCGAGTCGGTGAGCTTCGTGTCGGCGCGCACCGCGCTGCTCGACGGGTTCCTCACGTTCTTCGTGGTGGCCGCGTTCGCCGCCCTGGTCGTCGACCGCGACGACGTGCGCCGCCGGCTGCACCGCGCCGCGGTCGAGGGCCGCATCGCCGAAACCCGCTGGGGTCCGCGCCTGGGGGTGCGCTGGTGGCGGTTCGGCGCGGGGGTGTTGCTGGGCCTGGCCTGCGCCACCAAGTGGTCGGGGCTGTTTTTCGTGGTGTTCTTCGCGGTGCTGTCGCTGGGGTTCGACGTCGCCGCCCGCCGCGCCTACCGGGTGCCGCGCCCCTGGCTGGGGGTGGTCCGCCGCGACGCCGGGCCCACCGGGTACGCGCTGGGCCTGATCCCGGTCGCGGTCTATCTGGGCTCCTACGCGCCGTGGTTCGCCTCCGAGGTCGCGATCAGCCGCCACGAGGAGGGCCGCAGCATCGGGGTGCACGGCCCGATCGGGGTGCCCGACGCGCTGCGGTCGCTGTGGCACTACACCTACCAGGCCTACAAGTTCCACTCCGGGCTGACCAACGCGGCCGGCAACCACCACCCGTGGGAGTCCAAGCCGTGGAGCTGGCCGATGTCGATCCGCCCGGTGCTCTACGCCATCGACCAGCGCGATGTGCCCGGCTGCGGCGCCCAGTCCTGCGTCAAGGCGGTGATGCTGGTGGGCACCCCGGCGATGTGGTGGCTGGCGGTGCCGGTGCTCGCCTACGCGGCGTGGCGGATGCTGGTGCGCCGCGACTGGCGCTACGCGGCGGTGCTGGTCGGCTACGGCGCCGGCTTCCTGCCCTGGTTCGTCGACGTCGACCGGCAGATGTACTTCTTCTACGCGGCGGTGATGGCGCCGTTTTTGGTGATGGCGATCGCGTTGATCTGCGGCGACATCCTGCACCGGCCCCGACGCAGCCGTGAGGCGCAGACGTTGGCCCACCTGGTGGTGTGCTGCTACGTCGCGGTGGTGTTGACCAATTTCGCCTGGCTGTATCCGGTGTTGACCGGGACCCCGATCGCCCCGAGCACCTGGAACATGGAGATCTGGCTGCCGAGCTGGCGCTGACCCCGCCACCCCCGTGATCGAATGTTTGTGCGATACGCTGCGGGGGTGGCGGTAGCGGTGCAGGGCTCGCTGTTCGAGCACCACGAACGCCGGCGGCTCGGCGCCGGCGCCTGGCTCGACGTGCGGGCCGGCTGGACCGGCCACGCCGACGTGCTGTTGGCCGCGCTGCCGGAGGCGGTGCCCTGGCGCGCCGAACGGCGCCGGATGTATGACCGGATGCTCGACGTGCCGCGGCTGGTGGCCTTCTACGACCTGGCCGTCGAGGCGCCGCCGCACCCCCTGGTGGCCCGGCTGCGCCGCCGGCTCAACGACATCTACGCCGGCGAACTCGGCGAACCGTTCACCACCGCGGGGCTGTGTCTGTACCGCGACGGCACCGACAGCGTCGCCTGGCACGGCGACACCCTCGGGCGGGGCCGGCGCGAGGACACCATGGTCGCCGTCGTCAGCCTCGGGGCCACCCGGACGTTCGCGCTGCGCCCGCGCGGCGGGGGCGCGGCCCTGCGGCTGCCGCAGCACCACGGCGACCTGCTGGTGATGGGCGGATCCTGCCAGCGCACCTTCGAGCACGCGATCCCGAAGACCAGCGCGCCGGCCGGCCCGCGCATCAGCATCCAGTTCCGCCCGGCCGGGGTGCGGTGATCAGCCGGTGATCGCGGCGACCGCGTGGGTGAGCAACTCCTTGGCCCGGTCGATGTCGACGTCGGCGACCGGCTGGTTGGGGATCACCAGCGGGTTGGCGGTGACGATCACCTGGTAGGTGCCGAAGTGCGCCGAGTAGTCGTAGAGCTCCCCGGTGCGGGTCTTGCCCCGCATCGAGGCCTGCAGGATCCGGTGCACGCCGAGGGTTTTGGTGCCGGTGATGTGCGGGGCGTCGACGGCCTCGATCACCCCGCGCAGCCCCTTGCCGGCGAACCCGACCTTCTTGCATCCGTGGCTGGGTTCGGCGAACGGCACCGCCTCGGAGGTCTCCAACGCGATCACGATGAACCGGTTGCCCTGCCCCTCGGCGGTCACCGCGGCCATGTTGCCCTCCACCCCCTCGGGGACCTTCTGCCCGACGGCGAACTCCTCGCAGGCCGACGGTTCGAAGTTCAGCCCCTCGGGCAGCTTGCGTTCGGCGAGCAGCTTGGGGTCGATGCCGGTCTTGGCGATGTCCTTGACCTCGTAGCCGGGGCCGAAATCGCCTTTGAGATCGACGATCTTGGCGATGTCGGCACTGGTCAGCTCCGACTCGCCGCGCCACGAGCAGGCCGTCAGCCAGCACGCGGCGATCATCACCCACACCCCCGACCGCTTCAGCATCGTGACAATCTACCCAACCGCACCGGGTTCGCCGCGCAATTCGGCGACCGCGGCGACCAGCAGGTCGGCGGCGAAGCCCGCCGGCAGCGGCGGCGCGGCCGAGCCGGGGTCGATCACCGCGGCGGTGATCACCCGGTAGCCCTCGACGTCGGCGAGGTAGGTCTGCGCGCGGGTGTCGATCTGCCCGCCGCCCTCGACCAGGGTGCGCCCCTCGCCGGCCAGCCCGACGGTGCGCGCCCCCGCCACCGGCGGCGCGTCGATCGTGCGCACCGCGATGCGGGTGCGCGCGAACGTCACGGTGAACGCCGCACACTCGCCCGGCAGCGCCGGGTCGATCGCCGGGGCGGCGACGGCGACGGCGTAGACGATGCCGCCGGGCCCCGAGCCCGACACCCCGGTGGCGGTGGCGGTGTTCGCGGCGGGCGGGTCGATGAGCGCCGCGCACCGTGGGGGCTCGGTGCTCGCCTCGGGGCCCAGGCCCCAGATCCGGGCGGGGGAGGTCTTGGCGGCGGCGTCGCCGTGCTCGTAGCCGGCGGGCAGCAGGCCCGCGACCCGTTTGATCCGGTCGGCGCTGAGCACCGCCGCCCGGCTCGGCTGCGGGGCGTCCGGCGCCGGCGGCGGCGCGCACCCGGCGGACGGCATCGCGGTCAGGGCCAGTGCGCACACCCCGACCGCGGCCCTCATCCCGCCGCCCGGATCACCTGGCGGGCGACGTCTTTGATCGCGGTGCGCAGCGCGGGCGCGAACGGCAGGTCGGCGGCCTCGGGCACGGCGATCACGGTGGTGACCACCCCGCAGTCCTCGTCGCGGGACCAGCGGGCGCCGTGTCGTTCCATGATCGTGCGCATGGCCAGGTTGTCCGAGAGCATCCGGCCGAAAAAGCGCCGTACCGCGGCGAGCTCGGCGGCGATCACCAGCGCGTCGAAGAGCACGGTGCCGATCCCGCGGCCCTGGTAGGCGTCGGCGACGGTGAACGCGATCTCGGCGAGCTCCGGATCGGTGCGGTCGCGGACGAACCGGGCGTCGGCGACCGGGGCGTCGTCGTCGGCGGGGTCGGTCATCACCCACACGAAGTGGTCGACGTAGTCGACCTCGGCGAGGTAGGCCATCAGCGACGGGCTGGGCACCTGGGCGGTCATGAACCGCCGGTAGAGCGTCTCGGTGGAGAACTCGATGTGGCCGTGCAGGGTGCGTTCGCTGTCGCCGGGCAGCACCGGGCGCAGCCACAGCTCGGTGCCGTCGCGCACCCGGATCGGGATGGGGGTGACCAGCGCGGCCAGCCGCTGGCGCATGGTGCGCACCAGCCGGTCGAACACCGTCGGCAGGTGCACCAGGCGTTCCATCGCCGCGCCGTCACCGATCCAGCCGGTCAACGGTTCGGTGGTGATCACCGTCGCGGTGCGCGGCGAGTCGCGCAGCAGCGCGATCTCCCCGACGATCATGCCCGCCGAGACCGTGTCGACGACCACGACCTCGTCGTCGTCGGTGTGCAGCACCTCGGCCACCCCGGAGGAGATCAGCAGAAACGACCGCGGCTGCTCGCCCTGCTTCATCAACAGTTCCCCGGCGCCGGCCCGCAACGGTTGCAGCCCGGCGGCCAGCTGCCCGAGCTCGGCGCTCGGGCAGCCGGCGAAGACGTCCATCGCGGCGAGATCGGCCAGCTGCGCGGTCAGTGTGACCACCCGGCCATGCCCATTGCCGCGCCTCGTTTCCGCCGCCGTCGTGTGCTGGCCTTAGGCTATGGCCGCCGCCGCGGGCGCGGCAAGCACCACCGGGGGCGTCCGGATCGGTGTCGCGTGGTCTCGATTGGTCTCGATTGGTGTCGACGGGC
The DNA here is from genome assembly GCF_022370835.2 of Mycolicibacillus parakoreensis. The sequence continues at coordinate 770,468 of NZ_CP092365.1, read as the reverse complement.
CCCAGCACACTAATCTGTCAGCCGGTGAGAACGTGGCCGGCGTTGCGGCTCTCGCGGCACGGCCGACCGCCGGTCACCGCCGTCGGGCCAGCCCACCACCGTCACAGACCCCGAGGAAGCAATGCCGAACATGACCGCGCTGGATCAGAAGCTGCACGACATCTACGACGAGGTGCTGCACCGCAATCCCGGCGAGACCGAGTTCCACCAGGCCGTCTACGAGGTGCTGAGCAGCCTGAAACCGGTGGTGGCCAAACACCCGCACTACGTCGACGCCGCGGTCATCCACCGCATGTGCGAGCCGGAACGCCAGATCATCTTCCGGGTGCCGTGGCTCGACGACGCCGGCACCGTGCAGATCAACCGGGGCTTCCGGGTGGAGTTCAACTCCGCGCTCGGCCCGTACAAGGGCGGGCTGCGGTTCCACCCGTCGGTCTACCTGGGCATCGTCAAGTTCCTCGGGTTCGAGCAGATCTTCAAAAACTCGCTGACCGGGCTGCCGATCGGCGGCGGCAAGGGCGGCTCGGACTTCGACCCCAAGGGCCGCAGCGCCAACGAGATCATGCGGTTCTGCCAGTCGTTCATGACCGAGCTGTACCGCCACATCGGCGAGTACACCGACGTGCCGGCCGGCGACATCGGGGTGGGCGGTCGTGAGATCGGTTTCCTGTTCGGCCAGTACAAGCGGATCACCAACCGCTACGAGTCCGGTGTGCTCACCGGTAAGGGCCTGACCTGGGGCGGTTCGCAGGTGCGCACCGAGGCCACCGGCTACGGCGCGGTGTTCTTCGTCGACGAGATCCTCAAGACCTCCGGCGACGCCTTCGACGGCAAACGCGTCGTGGTGTCGGGGTCGGGCAACGTGGCGATCTACGCGATCGAGAAGATCCACCAGCTCGGCGGTGTCGTGGTGGCCTGCTCGGACTCCTCGGGCTACGTCGTCGACGACAAGGGCATCGACCTGGAGCTGCTCAAGGAGGTCAAGGAGGACCGCCGCGAGCGTCTGCAGGCCTACATCGACGGCCGCGGTGGGGCGGCCGACTTCGTGCCCGGCCGGCTCACCTGGGATGTGCCCTGCGACATCGCGGTGCCCTCGGCCACCCAGAACGAGCTCAACGGCGAGGACGCCGCCCGGCTGATCAAAAACGGCGCCAAGATCGTCGCCGAGGGCGCCAACATGCCCTGCACCCCGGAGGCGGTGAAGCTGTTCACCGAGGCGGGAGTGAAGTTCGCCCCCGGCAAGGCCGCCAACGCCGGCGGGGTGGCCACCAGCGCGTTGGAGATGCAGCAGAACGCCTCCCGGGACTCCTGGACGTTCGGCTACACCGAGCAGCGGCTGGCCGCGATCATGCACGGCATCCACCAGCGCTGCCTGGACACCGCCGACGAGTACGGCGCACCGGGCAACTACATGGTCGGCGCCAACATCACCGGGTTCATCCAGGTCGCCGACGCGATGCTCGCCCAGGGCCTGATCTAGCTCGGGCCGCCCGCCCGGAGGTGCCCGAGGCGCCCCCGATGCCGTTTGCCGCGTGCCGTGTGCACTGAGGGCGCCGACACGCGCGGCAGCGCCGCCGTGGCTGCACAACGCTTCGCCGTGAGCGCACAACCGAACCCGGCGGGCCCCGGTTCGTCGGCGAATCAGAACAGCCGGTAGGCCGCACGCCCGATCATGAATCCGTGGCCGATGACGTTAACGCATGTTATGCCGGCCTCGCTGCTGTCGCAGTGGTAGTTGGACATCGAATACGTCTGCCCGTAGCCAAGCGTGTCGGCGCGGGCAGGATTGCCGAAGATGCCGCCGCCGCACACCAACTCCGGCTCGCCGCCACTGCTCATGACGATCCCCGCCCCGTATCCGTTCGGGGTCGCACAGTCCGCGGGCCGGGGCGCCGACCAGTCTCGTTCCGTGATGTCGCACTGCACGTATTTCTCGATGGCGTAGCAGGCGATGTTTCCGTCGGGTGACTGGAAATTCTCGTCATCGGCGACGGCCATCGGTTCTCCGAGACACCCACCGGCCACGACGACGGCCAGCGCGGCGAGCACACCTCGACCCCTCACGGCGGGATTTTATACCCCGACACCCCTGCTCGGGATCTGTGTCCGCGGACAGCGGGCCTGCGTCCCGTGGAGACAAGGGGAATCGAAGAATCCCACGACGACGCCTTACCTGCACAAACTCTGTGGAGCTACGGGGAATCGAACCCCGGACCTACTCGATGCGAACGAGTCGCGCTACCAACTGCGCCATAGCCCCGTGACCGGTAGCAGATTACCAGCCGCTCCCGACGAACCCGAAAACCGCTGCGCTACTGCCCGGCGCTACTGCCCGGCGGCGCGCGGCAGGTCCGGCGCCCAGTCGTGCTCGCGGGCGAACTCGGTGTACTCCAGGTGCTCGAAGATCGGGTCCTCGTCGTCGATCTCGAGCACCGCCGCGCCGGGGCGGCGCAACCGGGACGGCACGATGTCGTAGTCGCGGTCGGCGGTGTTCTCCACCCCGAGCCGCGCGCGGGCCATCCGCTGGGCGCGCCGGCGGCGCAGCTGCTCCTCGATGCGGGTCTGCCGCCGCAGATACGTCAGGTAGAGCACGGTGACCGCCCCGGTGGCCACGCAGAGCCACCACGCCCCGGGCGCCACGGTCAGCGCCGCCACCGCCGAGATCAGCAGCAGCGTGGCCATCACGCCGATCGCGCGCTTGCGGAACCGGTATTTGCGGGCACTGACCGCCGCGGCGGTCCGGGCGTCGCGCTGGTAGCGCCGGGCGGCCGCGCGCGCCGACGGCCCGGTGGCGCCGATCCCGGAGAACCCGGCGGCCTCGGCGGCCTCGGCGGCCTCGGCGGTTTCGGCGTCGTAGGCGTCCTCCTCGTCGATGCCGTCCTCGTCGACCTCCTCGGTCTCGAACACGTCGGCGGCGGCCTCCTCGGCGGCGCCGTCGGCCGAGACGCCCTCGGCGGCCTCGGCGGCGGTCTCCCTCCCGGCGTTGACCGCCTCGGCGGCCTCGCGCGCCTGCTCGTCGCGCGGCGGGGCGGCCAGCTGGTCGGTGTCGGCCTCGGCCGCGCCGTCGGTGACCTCCTCGACGACGTCGACGTCGAGATAGTCCGGTTCGGGGGCCGCCGGGGTGGCCACCGCCACCGAGGTGCGCGGGGCGGCCGCGTCGCGGTCGGCGTCGAGTGGGTCGTCGTCGAGTCCCTCGCCGGCCGGCTGCCAGTGCGGGTCGCTGCGGTGCCCGCTGGCCGGGCCCGCGCGCTTGAGCAGGCGCGCACTCGCGCCGCTGGTGAGCACCCGGGTCGCCAACGCCACGTCGCTGGTGCGCCGGACCGCATCGCGCTTGCTGATCAGCATCGGCACCAGCACGAACAGCCAGAGCACGACGAGGGAGATCCACAGCAACGATTGGGGGATGCTTGGCATGGTGACCTGCTCCTTTCCCCGCCTAGGCTATGCCGGTCGGTGACGGCGCCCGGACAGGCGCGCCGGGAAATTACACTTCTGTCATTAAACAGTTAAACATCATCTATCACAGGTTTCACTTCTGTAACAGGGCGTGTTGGGGTTAAACCCACTGGGCTCGGCCGGCGGCCACCAGCGTGGCCGCCACCGACCCGGCGACCTCTTCGACGGTCATCCCCAGCAGCAGGTGATCGCGCCACGCCCCGTCGACGTCGAGGTAACGCCGCAGCAGCCCCTCCTCCCGCAAGCCCACCTTGGCCAGCACCGCGCGGCTCGCGGCGTTCTCCGGGCGCACCGTGGCCTCGACCCGGTGCAGCCCGACCGGCCCGAAGCAGTGGTCCAGCCCGAGCGCCAGCGCCCCGGTCGCCACCCCGCCGCCGGTGACCGCCGCCGACACCCAGTAGCCGATCCACGCCGAGCGCAGCGCCCCCCGGGTGACGTTGCCGATGGTCAACTGGCCGCAGAACCGGCCGTCGACCTCGATGACGTAGGGCAGCATCCGGCCGGCGCGCGCCTCGGCGCGCAGCCCCGAACACAGCGGCGGCCACGCGGCGACCGCGTGGCGGGTCGCCCACTCCGGCCCGGCGCTGGGTTCCCACGCCTCGAGATGGTCGCGTTCGGCCAGACGGATGCGGCTCCACACCACCCCGTCGCGCATCCGCACCGGCCGCAGCCTCACCACCCCGGCGGCCACCCGCAACGGCCCGACCGGGTCGGGCCAGCCCGGATGCAGCGCCCCGGATCGGAAGAGGTTCACCCGCGCTGTGCCAGGAACGCCACGTCGACGGATTCGCCGGTGCGGATCTGATCCACCTCGTCGGGCACCACCACCAGGCAGTTCGCCTCGGCGAGGGTGGCCAGCAGGTGCGAGGACTCCCCCGGCATGCCGCCGAGGGCCTGCACCAGGTATTCGTCGGTGTCCTTGTCGCGCATCAACTGGCCGCGCAGATACCCGGTGCGCCCGGCCATCGAGGTGATCGGGGAGAGCACGCGGGCGCGCACCATGCGCCGCATCGGCTGCCGTTTGCCCAGCGACAGCCGGATCAGCGGGCGGATCATCACCTCGAAGACCACCAGGGCGCTCACCGGGTTGGCCGGCAGCAGAAACGTCGGCACCCGTTCGTCGCCGAGCTGACCGAAGCCCTGCACCGAACCGGGGTGCATCGCGATGCGGGCGACCTCCATCTCCCCGAGTTCGGCCAACACGGCGCGCACCGACTCGGCGGCCGCCCCACCGACCGCCCCGGCGATCACCACGATCTCGGAGCGGGCCAGCTGGCCCTCGACGACCTCACGCAACTTCGACGGATCGGAGTCGACGATGCCCACCCGGGTCACCTCCGCACCGGCGTCGCGCCCCGCGGCGGCCAGCGCGTAGGAGTTGACGTCGTAGACCTGCCCGTTTCCGGGGGTGCGGGCGACGTCGACGAGTTCACCGCCCACCGACAGCACCGACAGCCGCGGCCGGGGATGCACCAGCACCCGCTCGCGGCCCACCGCGGCGAGCAACCCCACCTGGGCGGCGCCGACGATGGTCCCGGCACGCACCGCCACATCGCCGGGCTGCACGTCGTCGCCGGTGCGCCGCACGTAGGCCCCCGACCGCACGCCGCGCAGCACCTGCACCCGGGACTCCCCGCCGTCGGTCCACCGCAGCGGCAGCACCGCATCGGCCAGGGTCGGCATCGGCGCCCCGGTCTGCACGCGGGCCGCCTGGCGCGGCTGCAGCCGGCTCGGCGTGCGGGTGCCGGCCTCGATGAACCCCATGACCGGCAGGGTCACCGGAGCCCCGGCGGTTTCGGCCTCCTCGGGGTCACCGCCGATGGTGCCGACCCCGAGCACGTCGACACTGCGGACCGCGTACCCGTCGATCGCCGCCTGGTCGAAGCCCGGCATCGGCGCCTCGGTCACCACCTCCTCGGCACACATCAGCCCCTGCGCCTCCGCGATGGCCACGTGGATCGGCCGGGGGGCCACCGCCGCCGCGGCTACCCGTGACTGCTGCTCGTCCACCGAACGCACAATGCGCCTTTCTCCTGTCGGGCCCAGCGTTACCGCTCGGCCAGCCCCAGTCGGGTCACCAACCAGGCCCGCAGATCGGGACCGTAGTCGTCGCGGGCCAACGCAAAGTCAACCGCAGCCTTAAGGTAGCCGCCGGGATTTCCCAGGTCGTGTCGGGAACCGCGGTGCACGACGACGTGCACCGGGTGGCCCTCGGCGATCAGCAGTGCGATCGCGTCGGTGAGCTGCACCTCGCCGCCGGCACCGCGGCTGGTGCGCCGCAGCGCGTCGAAGATCGCGCGGTCCAGCACGTAGCGCCCGGCGGCGGCCAGCAGCGACGGGGCGTCGGCGGCGGCCGGCTTCTCGACCATGCCGCGGACCCCCAAGACGTCGGGATTGTCGGTGTCGGGCAGCGCGGCGACGTCGAAGACCCCGTAGGCGCTGACGTCCTCGCGGCTCACCTCGATCGCGCAGAGCACCGAGCCGCCGTAGCGGGCGCGCACCGCCGACATGGTCTCCAGCACCCCGGTCGGCAGCACCAGGTCGTCGGGGAGCAGCACCGCCACCGCGTCCTCCTGCGGCGCCAGGGTCGCCTCCACGCAGCCGATCGCGTGCCCGAGGCCCAACGGCTCGGCCTGCACCACCGACTCCACCTTGATCAGGCCCGGGGCGCGCCGGACCTTGGCGAGCATCGCCTTCTTGCCGCGCGCCTCCAGGGTGCCTTCGAGCACCAGGTCCTCGACGAAGTGCGCCACCACCCCGTCCTTGCCCTCGGAGGTGACGATCACCAGCCGCTCGGCGCCGGCCTCGGCGGCCTCGGCGGCCACCAGTTCGATGCCGGGGGTGTCGACGACCGGCAGCAACTCCTTGGGCACGGTCTTGGTGGCGGGCAGAAACCGGGTGCCCAGGCCGGCCGCGGGCACGATGGCGGTACGCGGGACCGATCCGCGGGAGGGCGGCGGAGGCGGGACGGACGACATTGTTCACACGATAACGGCAGCGTCGCGACACACCCGGTGCGGCGGTGCGAAAGTAAAAGCCATGGCCGTCTCCCCGAAGGCCGCGCTGCGCCGGCGGCTGCTGGCCGCCCGCAGCGCGGTGCCCGCCGCGCGCCACGCCGCCGACGCCGACGCGCTGCGGGCCCACCTGGCGGCGTTGCCGGTGGCCGGCTCCACGGTCTGCGCCTACGTGCCGGCGGGCGCCGAGCCGGGCACCCCGGCGATGCTCGCCGCGCTGCGGCGGCGCGGACTGCGGGTGCTGATCCCCGCGGTGGCGGCAGGCGACCCGGCGCCGCTGCGCTGGGGCGACTACCACGCCGAGACGCTGGCCGCCGGGCGGTTCGGGCTGGCCGAGCCGCCGCCGCCGTGGCTGCCGCCGCGGGCCCTCGGGCGGGCCGCGTTGGTGCTGGTGCCGGCCCTGGCCGTCGATGCCGCCGGGGTCCGGCTGGGCCGCGGCGGCGGGTTCTACGACCGGTCGCTGCCGCTGGCCGACCCGCGCGCCCCGCGGGTGGCGGTGGTGCGCGACGACGAGTTGCTGGCCGCGCTGCCGGCCGATCCGCACGACGTGGCGATGACCCATGCGCTGACCCCCGCACGGGGCCTGGTGGCTCTCACCGGGCACGGAGCGGGAATCACCCCGTCCGATTAGCGGTTTTAGCACTTAAAGCGGTAGAGTGCCAACGCGCACTCGCATCACATCACGGAGGTTCTCGTGCCGACCTACAGCTACCAGTGCACCGACTGCGGCGACCGGTTCGACGTGGTGCAGGCGTTCACCGACGACACGTTGAGCACCTGCACCAAGTGTGCGGGGCGGCTGCGCAAGCTGTTCGGCTCGGTCGGGGTGGTGTTCAAGGGCAGCGGTTTCTACCGCACCGACAGCCGGGCCGCGGCGAAGTCCGGTGGTGCGGCGGCCTCGGGCAACGGCGAGAAGTCGCGCGGCTCCGGCGAGAAGTCCGCCGCCGCCAAGGCCCCGTCGGAGTCCTCCGCCGGGTCGACCGCCTCGACGTCCTCGACGTCCTCGTCGTCGTCGGCTTCGTCGTCCTCGTCGTCGTCGGCTTCGTCGTCCTCGACGTCCAGCTAGCTCCCGGCGGGGGTTATCCACAGGTCCGGGCGCCGGTGAGCGCACCGGCGTGCGCCTCGGGTCTAGCGTGCCGGCATGGCCGACTCGCTCAACCCCACCGCGTTGAGCCGCCTGGGCGCACTGGCGCGGCCGGACTGGTCGCGCACGGTGCGGGCCCGACGGGTGACCGCCGCCGCCCTGGTGATGCTCGCCGGGGTCGCGGCGCTGCGCCCCGACCCCGACGGTGAACGCGTCACAGTGGTGGTCACCGGACGCGACCTTCGCCCGGGCGTCACGCTGACCACCGACGACATCGACACCCAAACATGGTCGAGCACACGGGTTCCCGACGGCGCCCAGACCGATCCCGCCGCGGTGGCCGGCGCGACGCTGGCCGGACCGGCCCGCCGCGGCGAGATCCTCACCGATGTGCGGTTGGTCGGTTCCCGGCTGGCGGTCGCGGCGGCGGGGCCACAGGCCCGGATGGTGGCGATCCACCCGGCCGACCCGGCGGTGATCGCACTGCTGCGCCCCGGCGACGTCGTGGACGTTCTGGCCGCCACCGAGTCGCAGACCACGCCCACCGTGCTCGCCGGCGACGCCGTGGTGGTGTCGGTGTCGACCGCCGAGACCCGCCACGGCGGCGACGACGACCGGGTGGTGCTGGTGGCGCTACCGGCCGCCGCGGCGACCACGGTGGCCGCCGCCGCCCTGGCCGCCCCGGTCGCCCTGACCCTGCACTGAGCCGCCGGGCTGCGTGCGGCTAGGCCGCGCCGCCCGGTCAGACGGTGGTCTGCAGGCTGCCGCAGTGCTTGCACTTGCGGGCGGCCTCGGGCAGGTCCTCGGAGAGGCATTCGGGGCAGCTCTTGGTGGGCGCCTCCGGCTCCTCCTCGCCGAACACGGTGATGCCGCGGCGGGCCTGGATGGACCGGTAGGGCACCACGATCACGAAGTACACCACCACCATGAACACGATGAAGTACACGATCCCGGAGATCAGCGCCCCGAAATCCATGAACGTGGTCTCATTGCCCTCTTCGCCGAGCTGCACTCCCAGCCCGAACGCGCTGTCGGGCTGCGCCGCCGCGACCAACGGGTTGATCACGCTGTCGGTGAAGGCCTCGACCAGTTTCGAGAACGCCAGGGCGACCACCAAACCGATGGCCACGGTGATGACGTCATCACGCATCAGAAAATTTTTGAAACCCTTGATCACGACAGCGGTCCCTTTCGTCCACACGGGTCAGACGGGCGCCCCCGCCTCGCCGCATTTTATGCGGATGCCACTACCGCTGCGGACCTTTCGCAGAACTGACCCCGCTCAACGGTGGTGCGGTGGCACGTTATCACGCAGCCACCGCTCCCGATCCTCGACTTCCCGTTGGGCGTCGGGATCACGCTCGTCGGCCGATTCGGGCGGGAAGCCCGCGCCGAAGGCCGGTTCACCCGTGCCGCCCACCGATATTCAGAGCTCCAGGCTGGAGAGCTGATCGATGATCATCGCCGCCAACGGGATCAGCGTGGCCATCCCGTCACGCACCGCATAACGCGACGGTGCCAGGTTGACCACCAGTGTGCTGCCGGAGATCCCGGCCAGCCCGCGCGAGAGCCCGGCGTCGGTGATCCCGGCCGACAGGGCCGAGGCCCGCAGCGCCTCGGCGATCCCGAGCAGCTCACGGTCGAGGATGTCGCGGGTCGCCTCGGGGGCGACGTCACGCGGGGTCACCCCGGTGCCGCCCACCGAGATGACCAGGTCCACTCCCCCGATCACCGCGGTGTTCAACGCGCTGCGGATCTCGACCTCGTCGGCTTCGACGGCGATCACGCCGTCGACCAGGAAGCCGCCCTCGGTGAGCAGCTCGGTCACCAACGGGCCGTTCTGGTCGATGTCGCCGTGCGCGGTCCGGTCATCGACCACGATGACCAGTGCCCTGCCGACCCGTTCCGCTGCCTGTTCCATGGTTGTCACCGTATATCCGCCTGCTCTCCGCGTCGCGGCCACTCCACTCAATCGTCCGCCTCCCCCAACGTCACCTGGACCGTTTGACTGTCGCCGGCGGAGTCCTGAAAGGTCAGGGTGATGGTGTCGCCGGGCGCCTTGGAGCGCACCGCCGCGATGAGCCCGTTGGCGCTGCCGATCGGGCGGTCGTCGCAGCGGGTGATCACCACGTCGGAGGGCAGCCCGGCCCGCGCGGCCGCCCCGTCGTCGATGACCTCCACCACCTTCGCGCCGTGCAGGGCGCTGTCGGCGGCCAGCATCACCCCCAGCGAGGCGTGCGAGGCCCGGCCGGTGGCGATCAACTCGTCGGCGATCCGTTTGGCCTGGTCGATGGGGATGGCGAAGCCCAGCCCGATCGACCCGCTCTGGGCCTCGGCGCTCTCGCCGCCCAGGGTGGCGATCGCGGAGTTGATGCCGACGAGCTCACCGTTCATGTTCACCAACGCACCCCCGGAGTTGCCCGGGTTGATCGCGGCGTCGGTCTGGATGGCGTCGAGCACCGTGCTCTGGTTGCGCGCGTCCCCGGCGCTGGACACCGGCCGGTTCAGCGACGAGACGATCCCGCTGGTGACGGTGCCCTGCAGGCCCAGCGGCGAGCCGATCGCCACCACCTGCTGGCCGACCCGCAGGTTGGCCGACGAGCCGATCGTGATCGGGGTGAACCCGGTGGACGCGCCCTGGATGCGCACCACCGCGATGTCGCTGGCCGGGTCGGTGCCGACCACGGTGAATTCGGCGGTGTGACCGTCGGCGAAGGTGACCATCGTCTCCGGGTCGGCGCGTCGGTCGCCGCTGCGGTTGGCCGCGGCGGCCACGACGTGGCTGTTGGTCAACACCAGGCCGTCGTCGGAGTAGATGATGCCCGAGCCCTCCTCGAACTGCCGGCCCAAAAACGTCTCCAGGGTGACCACGCTGGGCACCACCTTGGCGGCGACCTGTTCCACCGACCCCAGCGGCACTTCGGCGGCCGGGCGCGCCGGGTTGGAGTCGATCACGGTGCTCGGCGGCGCACCGGGCACCGGGGCCGGACGGTCCTGGTGGGCCAGGGTCGCCACGCCGCCCCCGATGCCGGCGGAGACGATCGCGATCGCCGCGGCCCCGGCGGTCAGCGCCGCGGTGCGCCCCGAACGTCTGCGCCGCGGCCTCGGCGGACCGGGGGGCCCGGGGTAGGCGCCGGGGTGCGGCGGATGCCCCCACCCGGTGTGGCCCGGATTGCCCGGGTGCAGGGGATGCGGTGCGGTATGTGTCGGGGGCACGGCGGGATTCGGGACGTGATAGGCGGTCTGCCGCGGCGGGGGCGAGAACCGGGGATCAGTGGTCATGGTGCTCCGTTGTTCGTTGTCGGGGCGCGGGGCGGCCCGAACCGACACGTCGTGCGCTCACCGCGGCTCCGGCGGCGAGTGCGCAGGGTCAACGTGTGGCGCGGTGGCGGAGTTCCCGGCGGCGGTGTCGCCGTCGCCCGGTCCCGGTGCCGGCGTGCCGGGAAGACGCACGTGAAACGCGGTGCCGGGCGGGTCGGCACCGACGGTGGTCTCGGCGATGGCGATGGTCCCGCCGTGTTTGAGCACCACCTGTCGGACGATCGCGAGCCCGAGCCCGGATCCGGGCATCGAGCGCGCCGCCGTCGACCGGTAGAACCGCTCGAAGACCAACTCGCGCTCGGCTTCGGCGATGCCCGGCCCGTCGTCGGCGACGATCAGTTCTGCGGTGCCGGGCTCGACCTGGCTCAGCCGCACCGTGACCCGGCCCTGCGGCGGGCTCCATTTCGCGGCGTTGTCCATGAGGTTCAACACCGCACGCGACAGCGCCGCCGCATCCCCGTCGATCACCCACCCGGTCACGTCGACGTCGAACGCGATGTCGTTGCGGCGCCGGCGCACCCGATCGAGGCCCCGGCCGATCACCTCGGACAGGTCGACCTCTTCGCGTTGCCCGCCGCCGGCGTCGTCACGGCTGAGGTCGATCAAATCACCGACCAGGGTGGATAATTCCTCGATCTGGGCGACGGCGTCGTGGCGCAGGTCGGCGACCTCCTGGTCGGGAAGCGGCGGTGCCCCTGGTTTCATTGCGGCCATGAGCAATTCCACGTTGGTGCGCAGCGATGTCAACGGGGTGCGCAGCTCGTGCCCCGCATCGGCGACCAAACGTGCTTGGCGGTCGCGGGATTCGGCCAGCGCACGCAACATCGTGTTGAACGCCGCGGTGAGCCTGGCCAATTCGTCGTCTCCGGTGACCGGGATCGGCCGCAGGTCGTCGGTGCGGGCGACCCGTTCGGCGGCCTCGGTCAGCCGCGCGACCGGTCGCAGCGCGGTGCGCATCACCAGCCAGCCGGCCACCGCGGCGACCGCGACCCCCAGCGCGCCGACGATCAGCAGCACCCAACGCAGCCGGTGGATCACCGCGTCGGTGGGTGCGAGGCTCTTGGCCAGCACCAGGGTGCTGCCGTCGAGGCGCCGCACCGCGAAGACCCGCTGGTCATCCAGGGTGTTCCACGACCACAGCGACTCGCCGCGCAGCACCGCCTGTTCGGGTGGGCCGACCGGCACCGGCAGCGCGCCGCCGGCCGGGTAGCGCGTCCCGCCGGGCAGCACCAGCATCACGTCGATCTCGGAATACGTGGTGCCGTCGATCGCCTTCTCCGGGTCGGACTCCAGCAGCCCGCTGGAGCTCAACACCCGCGCCCGGTCCTCCAACTGGTCGTCGATGTCGGCGTAGAGCGCCGCGGAGATCACGTGGTAGACGGCGAAGGCGACCACCACCACCACCAGTTCCACGGTGACCATGGCCAGCAGCATCACCCGCGACCGCAGGGACACCGTCGAGGCGGCGTGGCGGTGCGGACGACGGCCCGACATCAGTTGGGCGACTCCCGAAGCACGTAGCCGACCCCACGCACGGTATGAATCAGCCGGGGTTCGCCCTCGGCCTCGGTTTTGCGCCGCAGGTAGCCCACGTAGACCTCCAGCGCGTTGCCGGAGGCGGCGAAGTCGTAGCCCCACACCTCCTCGAGGATGCGGGTGCGGGTGAGCACCACCCGCGGGTTGGCCAAAAACAGCTCGAGCAGCGCGAACTCGGTGCGGGTCAGGCTGATCTGCCGGCCGTTGCGGGTCACCTCCCGGGTCACCGGATCCAAGGTGAGGTCCGCGAACGTCAACGTGACCGGTTCGGCGACGTCCTCGGCGATGGTGCGCCGCAGCAGCGAACGCAGCCGGGCCAGCAGCTCTTCGAGCGCGAACGGTTTCGGCAGGTAGTCATCGGCCCCGGCGTCGAGCCCGGCGACCCGCTCGGAGACCGAGTCGCGCGCGGTCAACACCAGAATCGGCAGGCCGTCACCGGTGCTGCGCAGCTGGCGGCAGACCTCCAGCCCGTCGAGGCGGGGCATCATCACGTCGAGGATCATCCCGTCGGGCCGGTCGGCGGCGATCGCCTCCAGCGCCTCCACGCCGTCGGTCGCCAACGTCACCGCGTAGCCGTTGAACGACAACGACCGGCGCAGCGATTCCCGCACGGCACGATCATCGTCAACGACAAGTATCCGCAAGGCCACCGCTGTCATCCCATCGTCCGAGCTGCTGGTTAGGACCGTACCGTGCCCACGCCCGGTCCGCGGGCGGCAACGGCCGACGGTGACGATCGGCGTCGGTCAGCGGCGATCCAGGTCGATCAGGCCCAGCCGGGCCGCCTTGAGCAGCCGACGCGGCACCTTGTGCTGCTGGCCGGCGACGTTGACGTTGACCAGGCCGGGGGCCTCGGCCTTCCACTGCGCGCGGCGATGCCGGGTGTTCGCGCGCGACACTCTGCGCTTGGGCACAGCCATGATCGAACTCTCCTATCGGGGTGCGCCGCGCAGACGACCGCGGCCAACGACTGCCACCCAGGATAACGGGTCTGTCCCACCGGCTCCAAACAACGCCCGCACCGGCACCGACGCCGCCGATCGGCCCGCCGGGCCCGGCCGTCGCCGGTGCGCTTGACGCGGTACCGACAGTCCGAGCTAACCTACCGGTTGGTTGAGAGAAGGTGGGTATGACGGCTGCGGTGCGAATCGGGAACTGCTCGGGGTTCTACGGCGACCGGCTGGCGGCGATGCGCGAGATGCTGACCGGCGGCGAGTTGGATTATCTCACCGGCGACTACCTGGCCGAGTTGACCATGCTGATCCTGGGCCGCGACCGGATGAAGAACCCGCAGGGCGGCTACGCCAAGACGTTTCTGCGTCAGCTCGAGGAGTGCCTGGGCCTCGCGCACGAGCGCGGGGTGAAGATCGTGGCCAACGCCGGCGGGCTCAACCCCGCCGGGCTGGCGGCGGCGGTGCGCGAGCTGGCGCAGCGCCTCGGTGTGCCGGTCACCGTGGGCCACGTCGAGGGCGACGACCTGCTCGACCGGGCCGGCGAGCTGGGGCTGGGCGCACCGCTGACCGCCAACGCCTACCTGGGCGCCTGGGGGATCGTCGACTGCCTGGACCGCGGCGCCGACGTGGTCGTCACCGGCCGGGTCACCGACGCGTCGGTCATCGTCGGGCCGGCGGCGGCGCACTTCGGGTGGGCCCGCACCGACTACGACCGGCTGGCCGGCGCCGTGGTGGCCGGCCACGTCATCGAGTGCGGCACCCAGGCCACCGGCGGCAACTACGCGTTTTTCACCGAGATCCCCACCGAACAGGCGCTGCACCCGGGATTCCCGATCGCCGAGATCGCCGCCGACGGCTCGGCGGTGATCACCAAACACGCCGACACCGGGGGGCTGGTCAGCGTCGACACCGTCACCGCCCAGCTGCTCTACGAGGTCACCGGCGCCCGCTACGCCAACCCCGACACGACCGCCCGCCTCGACAGCGTCACGCTGACCGGCGACGGCGCCGACCGGGTGCGGATCCGCGGGGTGCGCGGCGAGGCCCCGCCCCCGACGCTGAAGGTCTCGCTGAACAGCATCGGCGGATACCGCAACGAGATGACGTTCGTGCTCACCGGGCTCGACATCGAGGCCAAGGCCGCGCTGGTGCGCCGCCAACTCGAGGATGCGCTGACCGTCACCCCGGCCGAGCTGCAGTGGACGCTGGCGCGCACCGACCGCGCCGACGCCGACACCGAGGAGACCGCCAGCGCCCTGCTGCGCTGCGTGGCCCGCGACCCCGACCCGCAGAAGGTGGGGCGTCGCTTCTCCGGCGCCGCCGTGGAACTGGGCCTGGCCAGCTACCCGGGATTCACGCTCACCGCGCCCCCCGGCGACGGCCAGGTCTACGGCGTCTACCGCCCCGGCTACGTCGACGCCGCGGCGGTGCCCCACGTCGCCGTGCACGCCGACGGCGTTTGCACCGCCATCGCCGCGGCCACCGACACCCGGGTGCTCACCGACGTCGAGGACCCCGCGCCGCCGCCCGCGCCGCCGCCGCCGGGGGCGACCCGGCGGGTACCGCTGGGTCGCATCGCCGGGGCCCGCAGCGGCGACAAGGGCGGGTCGGCCAACGTCGGGGTGTGGGTGCGCACCGAGGCGCAGTGGCGCTGGCTGGCGCACACGCTCACCGTCGAGGCGCTGCGCGCGCTGCTGCCCGAGACCGCCGATCTGCCGGTCACCCGCCACCTGCTGCCCAACCTGCGTGCGGTCAACTTCGTCATCGACGACCTCCTCGGGCTGGGGGTGGCCTACCAGGCCCGCTTCGACCCGCAGGCCAAGGGCCTGGGCGAATGGCTGCGCAGCCGCCACCTCGACATCCCGGAGGACCTGCTGTGATGACCGTCTGGACGACCCCCGAACGCGTCGCGCTGCGCCACACGGTGCGCACGTTCGTCGAGCGGGAGATCACCCCGCACATCGACGAGTGGGAACGCGGTGGGGAGCTGCCCCGCGAGCTGCACCGCCGCGCCGGGCAGGCCGGCCTGCTGGGCGCCGGTTTCCCCGAGGAGGTCGGCGGGGGCGGCGGCGACGGTGTCGACGCGGCGATCATCTGCGAGGAGATGCACGCCGCCGGCGCCCCCGGCGGGGTGTTCGCCTCCCTGTTCACCTGTGGGATCGCGGTTCCCCACATGATCGCCTCGGGGGATCGGCGCCTCATCGACGAGTTCGTGCGCCCCACCCTGCACGGCGAGCGGATCGGCGCGCTGGCGATCACCGAGCCCGGGGGCGGCTCCGACGTCGGGCATCTGCGCACCACCGCCGTCGCCGACGGCGACCACTACGTGGTCAACGGCGCCAAGACCTACATCACCTCCGGCGTGCGCGCCGACTACGTGGTGACCGCGGTGCGCACCGGCGGCGCCGAGTCGCCCGGCGCGTCGGGGGTGTCGTTGCTCGTCGTCGAGAAGGACGGCCGCGGCGCCACCCCCGGGCTGCAGGTCACCGGCAAGCTGGAGAAGATGGGGTGGCGCTCCTCGGACACCGCGGAGTTGTCCTACACCGATGCGCGGGTGCCCAAAGCCAACCTGGTGGGTGCGGAGAACAGCGGGTTCCTCCAGATCGCCCAGGCGTTCGTCTCCGAACGGATCGGGCTGGCCGCCCAGGCCTACTCCAGCGCCCAGCGCTGCCTGGACCTCACCGTCGCGTGGTGCCGGGACCGCCAGACCTTCGGCCGTCCGCTGATCTCTCGCCAGGCGGTGCAGAACACCCTGGCGGAGATGGCGCGGCGCATCGATGTGGCCCGCGTCTACACCCACCACGTGGTGGAGCGCCAACTGGCCGGGGAGACCGACCTGATCGCCGAGGTGTGTTTCGCCAAGAACACCGCGGTCGAGGCCGGCGAGTGGGTCGCCCATCAGGCGGTGCAGCTTTTCGGCGGAATGGGCTACATGGCCGACTGCGAGGTCGAACGCCAGTACCGTGACATGCGGATCCTCGGCATCGGGGGCGGCACCACCGAGATTCTGACCTCGCTGGCGGCCAAGACGCTCGGGTTCCAGGGCTAATCAAGGAGAGACGACCATGACGGTGTTGCAGTCGACGCTGGACCCCGCCTCCCCGGGCTTCACCGAGGCGGCCTCGGCGCTGGCCGACAAACTCCAGGCGCTCGACGCGGAGTTGGCCGAGGCGCTGGCCGGCGGCGGGGCGAAATACGTCGACCGCCACCACGAGCGGGGCAAACTCACCGCGCGGGAGCGCATCGAGTTGCTCGTCGACCCGGATTCGCCCTTTCTGGAGTTGTGTGCGCTGGCGGCGTGGGGCAGCGACTTCAAGGTCGGGGCGAGCCTGGTGGTCGGTATCGGCGTGGTCAGCGGAGTGGAATGCCTGATCGTCGCCAACGACCCGACCGTCAAGGGCGGCACCAGCAATCCGTGGACACTACGGAAAATACTGCGGGCCAACCGGATCGCGCTCGAGAACCGGTTACCGGTGATCTCACTGGTGGAATCCGGCGGGGCGGACCTGCCCACCCAGAAAGAGATCTTCATCCCCGGCGGGCAGATGTTTCGCGACCTGACCCAGCTGTCGGCGGCGGGCATCCCGACCGTCGCGTTGGTGTTCGGCAACTCCACCGCCGGCGGCGCGTACGTGCCGGGAATGTCCGATCACGTCGTGATGATCAAAGAACGTTCCAAGGTGTTCCTCGCCGGGCCCCCGCTGGTGAAGATGGCCACCGGCGAGGAGTCCGACGACGAGGCGCTCGGCGGCGCCGAAATGCACGCCCGCACCTCAGGTTTGGCCGACTACTTCGCGCTCGACGAGCCCGACGCGATCCGGATCGGCCGACGCATCGTGGCGCGCCTGAACTGGACCAAGAAAGGGCCGCGGCCGCATCCGGTCACCGCGCCGTTGTTCGACCCCGAGGAGTTGATCGGGGTGGTGCCTGCGGATCTGCGCATTCCGTTCGATCCGCGGGAGGTGATCGCCCGCATCGTCGACGGCTCGGAATTCGACGAGTTCAAGCCGTTGTACGGCTCCTCGCTGGTGACCGGCTGGGCGCGGCTGCACGGCTACCCGGTGGGGATTCTGGCCAACGCCCGCGGCGTGCTGTTCTCCGAGGAGGCCCAGAAGGCCACCCAGTTCATCCAGCTGGCCAACCGCTCGGACACGCCACTATTGTTCTTGCACAACACCACCGGGTACATGGTCGGCCGCCAGTACGAGGAGGGCGGCATGATCAAGCACGGCTCGATGATGATCAACGCCGTGTCGAACTCGACGGTGCCGCACATCTCGGTGGTGATCGGCGCCTCCTACGGTGCGGGCAACTACGGGATGTGCGGGCGCGCCTACGAACCGCGCTTCATGTTCGCCTGGCCGTCGGCCAAATCCGCGGTGATGGGCGGAACCCAGCTGGCCGGGGTGCTGTCGATCGTGAGCCGGGCCGCCGCGGCCTCCCGCGGTCAGGACTTCGATGAGGAGGCCGACGCCGCGCTGCGCGCCGCCGTGGAGGCCCAGATCGAGGCCGAGTCGCTGCCGATGTTCCTGTCGGGCCGACTCTACGACGACGGGGTGATCGACCCGCGCGACACCCGCACCGTGCTGGGGATCTGTTTGTCGGCCATCGCCAATGGCCCGGTCGAGGGGACGTCGAACTTCGGCGTCTTCCGGATGTGAGGGTGCCGCGATGATCACTTCGGTCCTGGTCGCCAACCGCGGGGAGATCGCCCGGCGGGTCTTCGCCACCTGCCGACGGCTCGGTCTGGCCACGGTGGCGGTGTACACCGAGCCGGACGCCGGCGCCCCGCACGTCGCGGAGGCCGATGCCCGGGTGCGGTTGCCGTCGCCCGACGGCTACCTGTCGATCCCCGACATCATCGCCGCCGCGCACGCCGCCGGCGCCGACGCCGTCCATCCCGGCTACGGGTTCTTGTCGGAGAGTGCTGATTTCGCGGCCGCGGTCAGCGAGGCCGGACTGGCGTGGATCGGTCCGCCGGTGGCCGCCGTGCGGTCGATGGGCTCGAAGATCGAGGCCAAGAAGATGATGGCCGCCGCCGGGGTGCCGGTGCTCGAGGAGCTCGACCCCGCGGCGGTGCGCGCCGATCAGCTCCCGGTGTTGGTCAAGGCGTCGGCCGGCGGCGGGGGCCGCGGGATGCGGGTGGTCGACGATCTCGCCGCGCTGCCCGACGAGGTCGAGGCCGCCCGCCGCGAAGCCGGTTCGGCGTTCGGCGATCCCACGGTGTTCTGCGAGCGCTACCTGCCGACCGGCCACCATGTGGAGGTCCAGATCCTCGCCGACGACCACGGCACGGTGTGGGCGGTCGGCGAGCGGGAGTGCTCCATTCAGCGCCGCCATCAGAAGATCATCGAGGAGGCCCCCTCGCCGCTGGTCGAGCGCACCCCGGGGATGCGCGCCACGCTGTTCGAGGCCGCCCGGCTGGCCGCCGCGGCGATCGGCTACACCGGGGCGGGCACGGTGGAGTTCCTCGCCGACGACAACGGCGCGTTCTTCTTCCTGGAGATGAACACCCGTCTGCAGGTCGAGCACCCGGTCACCGAGGAGACCACCGGGCTGGATCTCGTCGAGTGCCAGCTGGCGGTGGCCGACGGGGCCGCGCTGCCCGCCGAGCCGCCCGCCGCCCGCGGACACGCGATCGAGGTGCGGATCTACGCCGAGGACCCCGCCCGGGGGTGGCAGCCGCAGGCCGGCGCGGTGCACACCTTCGACGTGGCGGGTGTCGCCGCCGAGTTCGACCGGCTGGGTCACCGCGGTGGCATCCGGCTCGACTCCGGGGTGCGGGCCGGCTCGACGGTGTCGATCCACTACGACCCGATGCTGGCGAAGGTGATCGGCTACGCCGCGAACCGCACCCAGGCGGCCCGGCTGCTGGCCGACACCCTCGCGCGCAGCCGCCTGCACGGGGTGCGCACCAACCGGGACCTGCTGGTGCGGGTGCTGCGCCACCCGGCGTTCCTCGCCGGAAAGACCGACACCGCGTTCTTCGCCACCCACGATCTGGGTGCGCTGGCCGCGCCGCTGGCCGACGCCCACGCGGTGCGCGCCGCCGCGGTGGCCGCCGCGCTGGCCGAGGCCGCCGAGAACCGGGCCCGCGCCGGGGCGCTGGCCGGTCTGCCCAGCGGCTGGCGCAACGTGGTCTCGGCCGACCAGCACAAGACGTTCCGCGACACCGCCGACGGCGAGCACCGTGTGGCCTACCGGCACACCCGCACCGCGGTGCTGCTTCCCGACGACCCCGGCTACACGGTGGACTTTGCCGGCCCCGCCGAGGTGGTGCTCACCGATGCGGCCGGGGTGACACGCACCTTCTACCTCACCCGCCCGACCGAGCGGGATGTCTTCGTCGACTCCGTGCACGGCGCGGTGCATCTGACCACGGTCCCGCGGCTGCCCGAGCCCGGCAGCGAGGTCGAGCCGGGCTCACTGGTCGCGCCGATGCCCGGCAGCGTGATCCGGGTGGGCGCGGCGATCGGGGAGACCGTCACCGCCGGGCAGCCGCTGATCTGGCTGGAGGCGATGAAGATGGAACACACCATCAACGCCCCCGCCGACGGGGTGCTCGACGAGCTGCACGTGCACCCCGGAGCCCAGGTCGACGTCGGGGCGGTGCTGGCCCGCCTGGCGACCGACCCGCCCACCGACCCCCGCCCCACCGACGAAGGAGAACCCCGGTGACCGACACCAGTTTCATCGAGAGCGACGAGCGCCGCGCCCTGCGGGAGGCGGTCGCCGCGATGGCCGCCAACTACGGCCAGGAGTACTACCTGGCGAAGGCGCGGGCCGGCCAGCACACCGACGAACTGTGGGCCGAGGCCGGCAAGCTCGGCTTCCTCGGGGTCAACCTGCCCGAGCAGTACGGCGGCGGCGGGGCAGGGATGTACGAGCTGTCGCTGGTGATGGAGGAGATGTCGGCGAACGGCTGCGGGCTGCTGATGATGGTGGTCTCCCCGGCGATCAACGGCACCATCATCTCCAAGTTCGGCACCGATGAGCAGAAGCAGCGCTGGATCCCCGGCATCGCCGACGGCTCGTTGACGATGGCGTTCGCGATCACCGAACCCGACGCCGGGTCGAATTCACACCGCATCACCACCACCGCCCGCCGCGACGGCGGTGACTGGATCCTCAAGGGCCAGAAGACGTTCATCTCCGGGGTCGACCAGGCGCAGGCGGTGCTGGTGGTCGGGCGCACCGAGGAAGCCAAGACCGGCAACCTGCGCCCGGCGCTGTTCGTGGTGCCCACCGACGCACCGGGGTTCAGCTACACCCCGATCGAGATGGAGTTGGTCAGCCCGGAGCGGCAGTTCCAGGTCTTCCTCGACGATGTGCGGCTGCCGGCCGACGCCCTGGTCGGCTCCGAGGACGCCGCGATCGCCCAGCTGTTCGCCGGGCTGAACCCGGAGCGCATCATGGGCGCGGCCAGCGCGGTCGGCATGGGACGGCTGGCCATCGACCGGGCCGTCGACTACGTCAAGACCCGGCAGGTGTGGAAGACCCCGATCGGGTCGCATCAGGGCATCGCCCATCCGCTGGCCGCCAACCACGTCGACATCGAGCTGGCCAAGCTGATGATGCAGAAGGCCGCCACGCTCTACGACAGCGGCGACGACGTCGGCGCGGCCGAGGCCGCCAACATGGCGAAGTACGCCGCCGGGGAGGCCTCGACCCGCGCGGTCGACCAGGCGGTGCAGTCCCTCGGCGGCAACGGGCTGACCAAGGAATACGGGATCGCCGCGGCGATCACCAGCTCGCGGCTGGCCCGCATCGCCCCGGTGAGCCGGGAGATGATCCTCAACTTCGTCGCGCAGACCTCGCTGGGCCTGCCCCGGTCGTACTGATGGACACCCCGGTCGACTGCACCGTCGCCGACGGGGTGGCGCGGCTGACCCTGAACTCGCCGCGCAACCGCAACGCGCTGTCCCCGGCGCTCGTCGACGGGCTGCACCGCGGCCTGCGCGACGCCGCCGCCGACGACGCGGTGCGGGTGGTGGTGCTCTCCCACACCGGCAACACGTTCTGTGCCGGGGCGGACCTGTCGCAGGCGGCCGGGGGCGACCCGTTCGACCTGGCCGTCGAGCGGGCCCGCGAACTCGACCAGACGCTGCGGGCCATCGTCGAGTCGCCGCTGCCGGTGATCGCCGCGATCGACGGGCACGTCCGGGCCGGCGGGATGGGGCTGGTCGGCGCCTGCGATATCGCGGTGGCCGGGCCGGCCAGCACGTTCGCGCTCACCGAGGCCCGCATCGGGGTGGCGCCGGCGATCATCTCGCTGACCCTGCTGCCCAAGCTGTCGGCGCGCGCGGCCGGGCGCTACTACCTGACCGGGGAGACCTTCGACGCCGCCGAGGCCGCCCGCATCGGGCTGATCACCGACGCCGTCGAGGCCGTCGACGGCGCCGGCGGGGTCACCGCCGCGGTCGAGGCGCTCACCGCGCAGCTGCTGCGGGCCTCACCGCAGGGGCTGGCCGCCTCCAAGGCGTTGACCACCGCGGCGGTGCGGGCCGGGTTCGACCGGGACGCCGAGCGGCTGGCCACCGAGTCCGCACGACTGTTCGTCTCGGCCGAAGCCCAGGAGGGCATGCTCGCCTTCCTGCAGAAACGCCCGCCCCGGTGGGCGCCGGAGACGTCCTCGGGCCGGGGGTCGTGACCGGGCCGTGACCCGCTCGCCCCGTCCCGGCTTGCTCTTGTGCGGGTTCGTCGTAGGCTCTTAGGCCATGAGCACGCCAGGTCAGCCCCAACCGCGCGCCGCCGACACCGACCGGTTCCACGTCGCGCAGCTGCTCGGCGAGGCCGCCGACCAGGGCCAGATCGCCCCGGAGGACTACCGCGACCGGCTGTCGAAGGCCTACGCCGCCCAGACCCAGGACGACCTGGAACGCATCAGCGCCGACCTTCCCGGCGCGTTCGGCAGCCACCGCCCGGCCGGCGAATCCAAACCGGCGCCGTCGACGCTGCTGCTGGCGATCCTGAGCGGCTTCCAGCGCCGCGGGCGCTGGAACGTCCCGAAACGGCTGACCACGTTCACCCTCTGGGGTGGCGGGGTGGTCGACCTGCGGTATGCGGACTTCACCTGCGCCGACGTGGAGATCAACGCGTATTCGATCATGGGCGGGCAGACGATCCTGCTGCCGCCGGAGGTCAACATCGAGGTCAAGGGCCACGGTGTGATGGGCGGGTTCGACCACGAGGTCAACGGCGCCGGCACCCCCGGTGCCCCGACGGTGACGATCAAGGGGTTCTCGCTGTGGGGCGGGGTCGGGATCAAACGCCGCAAACGGGGCCGCGGGGACTGAGCGCTCGCCGCCCGGCTCAGCGCCGCCGCCGGCGGGCGTTGAGGTAGTCGCCGACCACCGCCGCACCGAGCCCGTCGAGGTCGGGGTCGATCACCCGGCCGCCGACCCGGCGGGCGATCTGGTCGATGAACTGCGCCAGTCCCGGGTCGTCGCCGAGGCGGAAGATCGTCACCTGCGCGCCGAGGCGGGCGATGTCGTCGAAGCCGCGCACGGTCAGCCCGATCGTGCGCGGGTGCGGCGGGTAGTCGAAGTACACCTCCACCCCGTCCCCGAAATCCTCCAGGTGCGCGGTCGGCTCCCCGTCGGTGACGATCAACACCACCGGTTGCGCCCCGGGGTGCCGCCGCAGGTGCCGGGCGGCCAGCGCCAGCGCGTGGTGCAGGTTGGTGCCCTGCTCGTAGATGCCCTCCAACCCCATCAGTTCCTCGGCGCTGACGGTGCGGGCATGGCGGCCGAACGCGATGATCTGCAGCGCATCGGCGCGAAACCGGGTGCTGATCAGATGGTGCAGCGCCAGCGCGGTGCGTTTCATCGGCACCCAGCGGTTCTCCATCACCATCGAGAACGAGGTGTCGACCAGCAGCGCGACCGCCGCCTGGGTGCGGGTCTCGGTCTCGGAGACCTCCACGTCGTCGACGGTGATCGACACCGACGCGCCCGCCGTCAGCGGCCCGGTTCCGGCTTGGCGCAGCACCGCGTTGGTCAGGGTGCGCGCCACGTTCCACGGCTCGGTGTCACCGAACTGCCAGGGCCGGGTCGCACCGGTCAGCTCCCCGGCCGCCCCGGCGCGGCGGTGGTCGCGTTGCCCGCGGCGGGCGGAGAGCTGATCGGCGACGTCGCGCAGCGCGGTCTGGCCGAGTCGGCGCATCGCCTTGGGCGAGAGCCGCCACTGCCCGTCGGGGCCGCGGCGGAAGAACCCCTCGCCCAGCAGGGCGCGTTCGAGCTCGGCCAGCGCTTTGGCGTCGACGACGGCGTCGTCGCCGAGCTGGCGGGAGACCGCGTCGAGGTCGACGTCGTCCATGCTGGCGCCGGGATAGCTCTGGGCGAGCTGCTCGGTGAGTTGTTCGAGCTCGCCGATGTCGGCCAGCGCCTCGGCGGCCTGCCCCAGCCCCAGCGGGTTGTCGCCGGAGAACCGCTCGCTGCCGGTCCAGTCCTCCCCGGGCCGGGCGGCCTGCAGATAGCTGTCGAGACGGCTGAGCGACTGTTGCAGCGCCGGGGAGCCGAACGCCTGCATCGCCAGCGCGTCGAGTTCGGCGCGCTGCTCGGCGCTGAGGCTGTTACGGAACCGTTGGGCCGCGGCGGCGCGCCGCGCCAGCGAGTCGAGCAGCTCCTCGACGTCGGCGGGGTTCTCCGGGAAGAACTCGCCGTGGCGGTCCATGAACTGCTCGAAGTCCTCGGCGGTGTCCTCCCCGCGGGCGTGGGCGTCCAACAGCGCGTTGAGGTCGTCGAGCATGTCGGCGACGCGCTGGCGGTCGGCGTCGGTGGCGCCTTCGAGCGCCTGTTTCATGCCGGCGAACCGCTGGTCGAGCATCTCGCGGCCGAGCAGATCCTTGATCTTCTCGTAGGACTCCCGTGCCTGCTCGGAGCGCCAGTCGTAGTCGCTGAGCTCCTGGACCGCCTTGGCCGGTGAGGCGGAGAGCGCGCCGAGCTGCATCTCGGCGAAGCGGGCGTCGTCGTCCAGCGCGCGGGCCAACGCCTTGCGCTCGGCCAGCACGGCGTCGTCGAGCAGTTCTTTGATGTCGCCCAGCGTCCCGTCGAGGTTGTTGTCGCGCAACAGCTCCCGGCGTCGCCGGTGCGCCTCGGCGGCCAGTTTGTCCGCGCCGGTCACGGTGGAGTTGCCGCGGCGCAGCAACTCCGCCAGCGCACGCCGCGGTGACGCGCCGGCCATCACGTCCTCGCCGATCTGTTCGAGGGCATCACGCAGATCCAGCGGCGGCGCCAGCGGATCGGGTCCGCCGGTGTAGGCCGAGTATCGCGACGAATGCCGATCAGCCATAGACGGTTTCGCCCTCACCGGAGTGTTTGTCGAGGCGTTTGGCCAGATACAACGCCTCCAGCGCCAGCTCCACCGCGGCGGCGCGCTGCCCGGCGGACTCGGCGCCGACGCGGGTCGCGATCTCGTCGAGGACCGGCAGTTCGGGCAGGGCGGCCAGCACCGCCTTGGCCGAGACCCGGTCACCGGTGGTCACCACCGAGCCGGCCTCGACCGCGGTGACCAACGCGCCGACGTCGATGCCGCCGAGCACCGTCGCGGCGGTGTCGGCGACCGCCCGGCGCAACAGGTGCTCGAGCACCGTCTGTTCGCGGCCCTCCTCGCCGGATTCGAACTCCAGTTTGCCGCGCAGCACGTCGATGACCGTGCCCAGATCCACCATCCGCGCCACCGGGTCGGACTCGCCGAGCACCGCGCCCCGGTGCCGTGCCGCCGCCGCGACGGTCTCGGCCGCGGCGATCGAGAACCGCGCCGAGACCCCCGAGCGCTGATCGACCGAGCGGGATTCGCGCAGGCTGCGGGTGAACCGGGCGATCACGGCCAGCAGATAGTCGGGGACCTCCGCGCTCAGGTGGGCCTCCTGGGCGATGACCCCGACCTCGGCGTCGAGCGCCCGGGGGTAGTGGGTGCGGATCTCGGCGCCGAACCGGTCCTTGAGCGGGGTGATGATCCGGCCCCGGTTGGTGTAGTCCTCCGGGTTGGCGCTGGCGACGACCAGCACGTCCAGCGGAAGCCGCAGCGTGTAGCCGCGGACCTGGATGTCGCGTTCCTCCATCACGTTGAGCATCGCCACCTGGATACGTTCGGCGAGGTCGGGCAGTTCGTTGACCGCCACGATCCCCCGGTGCGCGCGCGGGATCAGCCCGTAGGCGATGGTCTCGGGATCGCCGAGGCTGCGCCCTTCGGCGACCTTGATCGGGTCGATGTCGCCGACGAGGTCGGCGACCGACGTGTCGGGGGTGGCCAACTTCTCGGTGTAGCGCTCGTCGCGGTGGCGCCACACGACCGGCAGGTCGTCGCCGAGTTCCTCGGCGCGGCGGATCGACGCCGGGGTGATCGGCGTGTAGGGGTGCTCGTCGAGTTCGGCGTCGGCGATCACCGGGGTCCATTCGTCGAGCAGCCCGATCAGGGCCCGCAGCAGGCGGGTTTTGCCCTGACCGCGCTCACCGAGCAGCACGACGTCGTGTCCGGCGATCAGCGCGCGTTCCAACTGCGGGAGCACGGTGTCGTCAAACCCGAGGATGCCCGGCCAGATCCGGTCGGTGTCGGTGCCGTCGGTGAGGGCGGCGAGCAGGTTCTCGGCGATCTCCTGTTTGACGCTGCGTTGACGATGGCCGGCAGCGCGCAGCTCACCGACCGTGGTGCGGGGTTGAAAATCAGGTGCGGGCACCACCCCAACCTACGTGGGCGCGCCCGAGCCGTCGACGCTCAGTGCGCGAAGTGCCGCGTTCCGGTCAGATACAGGGTGATCCCGGCCTGGGTGGCCGCGGCGATGACCTGCTCGTCCCGCACCGACCCGCCGGGCTGCACGATCGCGGTCACCCCGGCGGCGGTCAGCGTCTCCAGGCCGTCGGGGAACGGGAAGAACGCGTCGGAGGCGGCGACCGCGCCGCGGACCCGGTCGCCGCCGCGCTCGACGGCCAGCCCTGCCGCGTCAACCCGGTTGACCTGACCCATCCCCACCCCCACGGTGGCGCCGTCGGCGGCGATCACGATCGCGTTGGATTTCACCGCCCGGCAGGCCCGCCAGGCGAACGCCAGGTCGGCCAGCACCGCCGCGTCGGCACGCGCGCCGGTGGCCAACGTCCACGAGGCGGGGTCGTCGCCGCCGGCGTCGAGGTTGTCGCGCTGCTGCAGGAGCATCCCGCCGCTGATCTGGCGCACCTCGGTGCCCGAGCGCAGCGGCTCGGAGACGACCAGGATCCGGATGTTCTTCTTGGCCGCCAGCGCCTCCACCGCGCCGGGCGCGTAGGCCGGGGCGACGATCACCTCGGTGAAGATCGTGGCGACGTGTTCGGCCATCTCGACGCTGACCTCGGTGTTGGTGGCGATCACCCCGCCGAACGCGCTCAGCGGGTCGCAGGCGTGCGCCTTGCGGTGCGCGTCGGCGACCGACTGCGCGGAGACCGCGATGCCGCAGGGGTTGGCGTGTTTGACGATCGCCACACAGGTCTGCTCGTGGTCGAACGCGGCACGCCAGGCGGCGTCGGCGTCGGTGTAGTTGTTGTACGACATCTCCTTGCCGTGCAACTGGTCGGCCTGGGCCAGCCCCGGCCACGCGCCGGCGTCGCAGTACAGCGCCGCCTGTTGGTGCGGGTTCTCGCCGTAGCGCAACACCGCGGCGCGATGCCAGGTCGACGCGGTCCATTCGGGCAGCGATTGGCGCGGCTGCTCGGGTGCCAGGTTGGACTCCATCCAGGTGGCCACCGCGATGTCGTATTCGGCGGTGTGCCGAAACGCTAACGAGGCCAGACGTTTCCGCTCAGCAAGGGTGAATCCGCCGGTGTTGACCGCGGCGAGCACACCGTCGTAACCGAGCGGCGAGACCACCACGGCGACGCTGGGGTGGTTCTTGGCTGCCGCCCGCACCATCGACGGCCCCCCGATGTCGATCTGTTCGACGCATTCGTCGATGTCGGCCCCGGAATCGACGGTTTCGCTGAACGGATAGAGGTTGGCCACCACCAACTCGAATGCGGCGATCCCCAAATCCCGCAGCGCGGCCACATGTTCGGGTTTGCGCAGATCGGCGAGCAGCCCGGCGTGCACCTTGGGGTGCAGCGTCTTGACCCGACCGTCGAGGACCTCCGGGAAACCGGTTACCTGCTCGACCGCCGTGACTGGGATTCCTTTATCAGCAATGGTTTTCGCCGTCGATCCAGTCGACACGATCTCGACGCCGGCGTCGTGCAGGCCCTGCGCGAGGTCCACCAGACCGGTCTTGTCGTAGACACTGATCAAAGCGCGCCGGATCGGCCGGCGCGACGAATCGGCCGTCTCGGCCGCCGCGGCGCGGGTGTCCACACTCATCCTGGGATCGCCTTTCGTCCGGTCCAGTTCACACCGCCGGTCGCCACTGCGGCCAGGACCTCCACCAGGAGCCGCCGCTCGATGACCTTAATGCGTTCGTGCAGGGTGTCTTCATCGTCGTCGTCGAACACGGTAACCGCCTGTTGGGCCAGGATGGGCCCGGTGTCGGTGCCGGCGTCGACCAGGTGCACCGTGCAGCCGGTGATCTTGACGCCGTGGCTGAGCGCGTCGGCGACGGCGTGCGCCCCCGGGAAGGCCGGCAGCAGCGCGGGGTGGGTGTTGACGGTGCGGCCCAGGTATTGGGAGAGAAACCGCGGGCCAAGGATTTTCATGAATCCGGCCGAGACGATCAGATCGGGGTGGTGAGCGGCGACCGCCTCGGTGATCGCCGCGTCCCAGGCGTCCCGGTTGGGGTGGTCGGCCAACCGCACGGTGAACGTCGGCACGCCGGCCCGGACGGCGATCTCGGCGGCCCGACAGTCACGGTCCACCCCGACGGCGACGACCCGGGCCGGATAGTCACCGGCGGCCGCGTCGAGGAGGGCCTCCAGCAGCGATCCGGTCCCGGAGGCCAAGACCACCAGCCGCGCCGGTGCGCTCGGGGGCACACGGATCGACGGCTGCACAACGGTGAGCCTAGTCGGCCGGACCGCCGCGGTGGCGGCCGGACGTCACGATGCGGTCAGGAACCGGCCGGCGGTGGCGGGTCGTCGTCGGTGAACATCTGGTCCTCGGGATCGGCGAGCGGGACCTCCGGCGCCGGGTCGCGCCCGGGCGGGCCGCTGTCGGCGCCCGCCGGCGGCGCCTCGGCGGCGGGCCGCGCGTCCGGCACGGTCTCCTCCAGCACGGTCTCCTCCAGCACGGTCTCCTCCGGCACGGTCTCCTCCGGACCGCCGGGGGCGTCGGGCTGCGCGGCGGCGCCCCCGGCGGGCGCCGGTGACGCCCACCGGGGGCGGGTGATGCCGCCGGCGACGATCACGGTGGCCGCACCGACCAGGGTGAACCAGACGAAGACCGCCGGGCCGAACGACGCCTGATCGACCCCGACGTCACCGAAGTTGCCCAGCCGGCCGCCGGCGGCGTACCCGAGCACGGCCATGGCCAGCGCGGCCAGCAGCGCGGCGACCAGCACCTGGGCCACCGCCTGCAGCACCGGCAGCGCCCGGCGGGCACACTGTTGGCCCAGCGCCACCCCCGAGGACGCCCCGATGATCAGAAGCGCCACCCAGACCGGACCCAGCGGCGGCGGCGGCGCGGCGGCCAGGATCGGGACCGCGGGGATGTCGCCGCCGAAGACGGTGAAGGAACTGAACGTCGCGAACCCGAGGTGGGCGCTGGAGCCCACCGCGACGGCGGCGGTCCCGATGATCACGTTCGGGACATAGAGCACCGCGAGTGCGGTGAGGCTGAGCTGACCGAACAGCGAGTCGGTGATGGCGTAGAGCTCGTGCATCGTCGACCAGTGCACGACCAGGGAGGCGGCGGTGACCGCCCCGCAGAGGCCGAACAGCGCGAGCACCCCGGCGGTCGCACCCCGGATCGACCCGGCCAGCCACCGCGGCAGCCGGGTCGCCGCCAGCAGTCGGGGCCCCACCCGCGCGCCGATCCCGAGTGCGGCGCCGAGCGCGTGCACCGCCAACACACCGGTGAACGCCGACAGGGCGTGGGGGGTCTGCAGCTCGGTGATCACCGACGCGGCGTCGTGAATGACCGCCAGCGCGATCGCCGCGATGAGTACCGGACCGCCCACCGCCGAGGCGGCGATCCAGCGGATGACCAGCCACGACGACTGCGCGGAGGTGGCCTGCGCGGTGGTGCGCGCCACCGCCGCCACCATCAGCATCGTCGGCAGCAGCGGCAGCACCCCCAGCTGGGCGCCGCCGATCGTGACCGGCACCAGGTGCACGGCCAGCCACATGCTCGCGGTCGCGCCCAACGCACCGGTCATGTCGCTGTTGGCGATCACCAGCTGCAGCAGGGTGACCGCCGCGATGATCAGCAGGGCCACCAGGGACGGCCCGAACGCCACCCGCAGCAGGTCGCGCGCCTCGCGCGCACCGACCGTCGGGCCGGGGCGGCCCGCGGTCACCGGGCGCACACGGTAGTCAATGGGCGCTCTCGCGCCCGACTACGACGGGGTCGGCCCGGCCGACGACCCGCCGGACTCGCCGCCGGTCTCCGACCCGCCGGACGCCCCGCTGCCGTAGCCGGGGAAACCGGTCGGCGGCGTGGAGGCACCGTGGTTCTGGGCGTGCTGGGGGCTCGAGGAGTAGCCACCGGGCTGCGACTGGTACGACGAGTGCACCACGGTCTGCTGATCGGACCCGCCGCCGGGCTGGCCGGCCTGACCGGCCTGACCGGGCTGCCCGGGCTGACCCGGCTGGCCGGGCTGGCCCGGCTGGCCGTAGTAGCCGCCGACCGCCGGCGGTGCGTACTGCCCGTACGGCGCGTACTGCGGGTAGCTGGGCTTGGGTGCGGGCGGGCTGATGACGCCGGCGTCCAACAGCAGCGCCGAGACCGCGGCGAACGCCTGCAGCACCGCGCAGACCAGCACCAGCCACAGGCCCCAGCCGACCTTGGTGCCGTCACCGGCGGTGAGCGCGGTGGAGATGAGCCACAGCGCCGACATCACCGCGAGCACGGCCACCACCGGCGCATAGTTCCGCGCTCCCTTGCCGTCGGCGCCTTTGGCCGTGGGCAGCAGGCTCACCCCGGCCAGCAACCCGGCGATCACCGCCAGGACGGAGTCGAGGTCGAGTCCGGAGCGGTCCAGCGAACCGGAGTAGCCCTCGATCGTCAGGCGCGGACCGAAGCTGGCCAGAAACGCCAGCAGGCCCAGCACGGCCACGACCGCACCCAGGATCAGGGGCAGCTTGTTCTCCCGGGCGTCGGGGGCACCGAACGCCGGCATCGACGATGCGGCCGGCGCGCCGTAGGAGCCCGGAGACTGCGCGGGCGGATATCCGGGGGTGCCGGGCGGGTAAGTCATGACTTCTCCTGTAGTTCGCGTGTCGCACGACGCCGCTACCCGCGACGCGATTCGGCCTTCCACGCTAGCGCACCACCGGAGCCGCCAAGCACAGCAAGGCCGGTGTTCACTCAATCTACACAGCATCGTGAGCTTGCCAGCGCGACTGGAACACGTTCTAATCCTGGGTATGGATTACGGGCTTGTATTGTTCACCAGTGATCGCGGCATCACCCCCGCGGCAGCCGCGAAACTCGCCGATGAGCACGGGTTCCGGACGTTCTACGTGCCTGAGCACACCCACATCCCGATCAAACGGCAGGCCGCGCACCCCACCACCGGCGACGCGTCGCTGCCCGACGACCGCTACATGCGCACCCTGGACCCGTGGGTGAGCCTGGCCACCGCGGCGGCGGTGACCTCGCGGGTGCGGCTGTCCACGGCGGTGGCGCTGCCGGTCGAACACGATCCGATCACCCTGGCCAAGAGCATCGCCACCCTCGACCACCTCTCCGGCGGTCGGGTCAGTCTGGGGGTCGGGTTCGGCTGGAACACCGACGAGTTGGCCGACCACGGCGTGCCGCCGGGCCGGCGGCGCACCATGTTGCGCGAATACCTGGAGGCCATGCGGGCGCTGTGGACCCAGGAGGAGGCCTCCTACGCCGGGGAGTTCGTCGACTTCGGCCCCAGCTGGGCCTGGCCGAAACCGCTGCAGTCGCATGTGCCGGTGCTGGTGGGCGCCGCCGGCACCGAGAAGAACTTCAAGTGGATCACCCGCAGCGCCGACGGCTGGATCACCACCCCGCGCGACTTCGACATCGACGAGCCGGTGAAGCTGCTGCAGGACACCTGGGCGGCCGGCGGGCGTGACGGCGCCCCGCAGATCGTGGCGTTGGATTTCAAACCGGTGCCCGAGAAGCTGGCGCGCTGGCGTGAGCTCGGCGTCACCGAGGTGCTTTTCGGTCTTCCCGACCGCAGTGAGGACGAGGTCGCCGGCTACGTCGAGCGTCTGGCCGCCAAGCTCGCCGACCTCTGAACCGACGCGGCGCCCCGCAGGTCAGCGCAGCGAGCAGCGGTTGCCGTAGTCCAGGGCACGCACCGTGATCGCGGCGCCCAGCGGGTCGCCCTCGCAGAGCAGCGCCACCAGATCCTCGTCTTCGCTGGTGGCCAGGAACCGGGTGCCGTCACCGAGGCGGCCGATGACGATCCCGGTGCGGGTCGGCCAGTCGTAGCGCACGCTGTAGGTCTCGATGGTGGCCGGGCCCTCGGCGGTCTCGGTCACCGGCACCGTCGGTGCGGCGTCGAGGCTGTCCTGCACCCGGCGGCTGGCGTCGGGGCGCCAGCCGGTCGGGGTGGTCGCATACACCCCGACGGAGTATTTGCTCATCATGCCGCCGTTCGCGCCGACCAACGCGAACTCGCCGCGACGGCGACGGGCCACCGCCACCGCCTCGGCGATCGCGTGCATCGAGTAGTTGTTGCCCGCGCCCCCGAAGAACGGCAGGCCGCCGGTGAGGGTCAGACCGCGCGGGTCGGCACCGCTCAGCCCGAACGCGTCGCAGATGTTGAACACCGGGATCGGGAAACAGCTGTACAGGTCGAGCGCGGCGACGTCGTCGAGTCCGATGCCGGCGACCGCCAGCGCCTCGGTCACCGCGGCGACCGCCGCCGGGCTGCGGCCCAGGTCGGGGCGGTCGAGCAGCTGTTGCTCACGCAGGTCGGCGTGACCGTGCAAAAACACCCAGTTGTCTTCGGGCACGCCGAGCCGCCGGGCCGCACCCGCCGAGGCCACCACCACCGCGGCACCCTGGTTGACCTGGTCACGCGCCACCAGCAGCCGCGGGTACGGGTCGCAGATCATGCGGTTGCCGGTGCTGATCGTCACCAGGTCGTCGACGGTGCGCCGCACCGGGGAGGCCGACAGCGGATTGCGTGCCGCGACCGCGGTGAACGGAGCGAACAGCTCGCCCATCGCCTGCAGATAGGCCGCGGGTGTCAGGCCCACCCGCGCGCGGCGGGCGTTCTCCAGCAGGCCGTACTGCACGGGGGCCCCGGTGAGCCCGTGGCTGATCGTGTAGCGGTCGACGAACTCCTCCAGCCCGAAACCGCGGTCGTCGAGCGGGCCGTCGACGGTCTCGTGGAAGTCCGGTGCCCCCGCCGGCAGCGCGCCGTCGTCGCCGGGGGCGAAATGGCGGGTGGTGGAGGTGGCGTCGGATCCGCACAGCACCACCACCTCGGCGGTGTCGGCGGCGATCGCCGCGGCGAATTCGGTGAGCAACGCCTGCGGGCCCTGGCCCCCCACCTTGTCGAGCACCGCGCGGGCCGGGTCGGCGCCCACGCGGCGGGCCACCGAGCGGGGGAAATTGTTCGATTTGCCCAGCGGCGCCGGCGCGTTGGGCACCGAGATCTCGAACTGGCGGGTCGCGACGATGGTGTCGATTGCCGCGGCGAGCGCGGCCGGGTCGGCACCGCTGTCGGCGACGGCGTGCTGGACCGCCTCGGCGGCCAAATCGACCGGCGAGAGGGCACGGTAGTCGGCGTCGTCGACGCGCTCGGTCACCTGACCGACGCCGATCACCACCGGTGTGCGCGGATCAATCACCCTGCGGCCCCTCCTCATCGGACCCTTGTGCCCGTGCCGCCGCCCGCAGGCCGGGGCGGGGGCCAGCGCTCACCGCCGGTGTCAGAGGCCCTGGAGGATCTCGCGGGCCAGGGCGGCGGTCTCCGAGGGGGTCTTGCCGACCTTCACCCCGGCGGCCTCCAGCGCGTCCTTCTTGGCCGCGGCGGTGCCCGAGGAGCCCGACACGATCGCCCCGGCGTGACCCATCGTCTTGCCCTCCGGCGCGGTGAAACCGGCCACGTAGCCCACGACCGGCTTGGTCACGTTGGCCTTGATGTAGTCGGCGGCCCGCTCCTCGGCGTCCCCGCCGATCTCCCCGATCATCACGATCACCTTGGTGTCGGGATCCTTCTCGAACGCCTCGATCGCGTCGATGTGGGTGGTGCCGATGACGGGGTCGCCGCCGATGCCGATCGCGGTGGAGAACCCGAAATCCCGCAGCTCATACATCATCTGGTAGGTCAACGTGCCCGACTTGGACACCAGGCCGGCCGGCCCGGGGCCGGTGATGTTGGCCGGGGTGATGCCCACCAGGCACTCACCGGGGGTGATGATGCCCGGACAGTTCGGCCCGATGATGCGGGTCTTGGTGCCCTTGTCGGTGTTGTAGGCCCACGCGTAGGCGCTGTCTTGCACCGGGATGCCCTCGGTGATCACCACCAGCAGCGGCACCTCGGCGTCGATCGCCTCGATCATCGCGTCTTTGGAGAACTTGGGCGGCACGAACGCGATCGAGACGTCGGCGCCGGTGGCCTTCATCGCCTCGGCGACGCCGCCGAACACCGGCAACTCGACGTCGTTGCCGCCGGCGTCGCGGTGGGCGACGGTGGTGCCGGCCTTGCGGGCGTTGACCCCGCCGACGATCTGGGTGCCGGCGGCGAGCATCCGCGCGGTGTGCTTGGTCGCCTCGGCACCGGTGATGCCCTGAACGATGACCTTGCTGTCGGAGTTGACGAAGATCGACATCGACTACGCGTCCTTTCCGGAGTTGGCCAGCTCAGCGGCCTTGTCGGCGGCTTCGTCCATGGTGGGGACCACCGTGACCAGTGGGTGATTGGCTTCGGCGAGGATGCGTCGGCCTTCCTCGACGTTGTTGCCGTCCAGCCGGACGACCAGCGGCTTGGTGGCGGCGTCACCGAGGATGCCCAGCGCCGAGACGATGCCGTTGGCGACCGCGTCGCAGGCGGTGATCCCGCCGAACACGTTGACGAACACGCTTTTGACCTGTTCGTCGCCGAGGATGACGTCCAGGCCGGCGGCCATCACCTCCGCGGAGGCGCCGCCGCCGATGTCGAGGAAGTTGGCCGGTTTCACCCCGCCGTGGCTCTCCCCGGCGTAGGCGGTCACATCCAGCGTCGACATCACCAGACCGGCACCGTTGCCGATGATGCCGACCTGCCCGTCGAGTTTGACGTAGTTGAGGTCGTTCTCCTTGGCCTTGAGTTCCAGGGGGTCGGTGGCGTCGCGGTCCTCGAACTCGGCGTGGCCGGGCTGGCGGAAGTCGGCGTTGGCGTCGAGGGTGACCTTGCCGTCCAGCGCCAGGATCTGGTCGTCGGGGGTGCGCACCAGCGGGTTGACCTCCACCAGCGTGGCGTCCTCGGCGACGAAGACCTCCCACAGCTTCTGGATCGTCACCGCCGCCGCGTCGAGCACCTCGGCCGGCAGGTGGCCCTGCTCGGCGATCGACCGGGCGAACGCGAGGTCGACGCCGTTGACCGCGTCGACGGGCACCTTGGCCAACCGCTCCGGCTTGGTCGCGGCGACCTCTTCGATCTCCATGCCGCCCTCGACCGAGCACATCGCCAGGTAGGTGCGGTTGGCGCGGTCGAGAAGGAACGAGATGTAGTACTCCTCGGCGATGTCGCTGGCCTCGGCGACGAGCAGCTTCTTGACGATGTGGCCCTTGATGTCCAGGCCGAGGATGTTCTGGGCGTGGGTGCGGGCGTCGTCGGGGGTGGCGGCGTATTTGACCCCGCCGGCTTTCCCGCGGCCACCGGTTTTGACCTGGGCTTTCACCATGACCGGCCGGCCGATCTCCTCGGCGATCGCCTTCGCGTCGTCGGGGCTGTCGGTCACCCGTCCCGGGGTGGTGGGCACGTTGTGTTTGGCGAACAACTCCTTCGCCTGATACTCGAAAAGATCCATGGCCTCACTCTGTTGCTGGCTGTCTGCTGGCGGACTTCTCCGCGACGGGTACGCGACCACGCCCGGGGGAACTGTATCGACCCGATCCGGCCGTGCTGGCGTCGCCTCCCGTTCCTGTGGTGCATCTCACCTGAGGAAACACCGTGATCAAGACCACATTCGCGCCTGTTTTGCCTGCTGGACTTGCCACCGAACCGCGATCCTGGCTACTCTCTCCGAGGTCTGTCCTAGATAACGGTACGGTTACGAAACCCAAGGGAAATTCCACGTGACGCAGAATCGCAGCGAGCCCTCTGTTGTTTCACGGACCTCGCGGCGACTGCGCGACCGGTTCGCCCCGCCACCGGCCAACGACGTGACCGACATCATCCCGATCGACGAATTCCTCGCCGGTTTCGAAGCCCTCGCCGCCGCCGACGCCGCCTGGCAGGACGCCGACCTCGACACCGCCCCGGACGGCATCGACACCCCCGACACCCCCGCCGACCACGCCGACGGTGGCTTCGAGTCCGAGTGGCTGTTGGACGCCCCGGAACTCGACGATCTGCACAGCACCGACGATCTGAGCGCCACCGAACTGATCGCCCGCGCCGACGACGACACCGCCACCGTCGCGATGTCGACCTGCGGCGGTCCGGCGCGCCGGCGCGGCGGTCATCGCCGCAGCACCGCCGGGGCGTCCCGCGGGCGGGTGTTGATCGGGGCCATGGCGGTCGGTGCGGTGGCCGCGGCCGCGCACACCACGTTCGACCGGGCCGAGCCCGCCGAGTCCCAGCCGGTGCTGGTGGCCGAGGAGGCGCCGCTGCAGCACACCGGCGAGAGCGCCGCCCCGCGCGGCATGCAGGTCATCTCGGTCAAACCGGCCGCCACGTTCGCGGTGCACGACGAGGAATTCGCCAAGGGCGTCGCCTACGCGCAGGAGCGCGCCGAACGGGAGGCGCGGCTGCAGCGGCCGCTGTTCGTCGCCCCCACCACCGGCATTTTCACCTCGAACTTCGGCTACCGCTGGGGGTCGCTGCACGCCGGCATCGACATCGCCAACTCCATCGGCACCCCGATCCTGGCGGCTTCCGACGGGGTCGTCATCGAGGCGGGGTCGGCCGCCGGGTACGGCGCCCTGGTCAAACTGCGCCACAGCGACGGCACCGTGACCCTCTACGGACACATCAACACCTGGACGGTCGATGTCGGCGACCGGGTGATGGCCGGCGACCAGATCGCCACGATGGGCAACCGGGGGTTCTCCACCGGTCCGCACTGCCACTTCGAGGTGCTGCTCAACGGCACCAGCCGGGTCGATCCGCTGCCGTGGCTGGCCCAGCGCGGCATCAACATCGGGAACTTCGCCGGCTGACCCTGCGGCCGGGCTCCGCGGCGGCCGCCACGGTCGGCACACCACTGGAATCCGGCCGGATCTGCTACTAGCGTCATAACGATGGAATCTCGAAAACGGTCGGCCAGCAGCCGTACCACGCTGCTGGCCGGGTGGTTGAGCATTCTGGCGGGCGCCTTCCTCGTCGTCAGCAGCGTGGTGCTGCTCGCCTTTCATCTGGTGTCGCTGCTGCCGCCGGTGTCGGTGAACCCCTCCACCGGCCCCCTGCCGGTGGGGGCACTGCTGACCCTCGGGGTCGCCGCGGCGGCCTGCACCCTGCTCGTCGGTGGGGTCATGCTGCTGCGCGGGCGGTCGCTGGGCCGCTGGATCGTGGTGGGTACCAGCCTGACCGCGGTGGCGCTGAGCCTGGTCGGGTTGGTTCACGGTCCGCTGTCGGCCTCCGAGATGGGCTGGCTGCTGGTGCCGGCCACGATCGCCGC
This sequence comes from Mycolicibacillus parakoreensis, assembly GCF_022370835.2. Next base: position 733,240 of record NZ_CP092365.1, on the reverse strand, counting down.
GCTCGCACTCGCCTCCCCGGCCGGCGCGTCCGGTTCGCCACCGCCCACCACCGCTGAACCCTGCTAGCGTTTGCCCCCATGAACCCCTGGCAACCCGGCGAGCAGCCCGGACCCGAACAGCACGGCACACCGCAGGGGCCCGGCGGTCCGTCGCCCCACTACCCGGGCGCGCCGACCCCGCCCGCCTACCCGTATTCCTACCCGGCTCACCAGCACTCCCCCTACCCCCAGCCGGGGCAGGCCCCCGGGTACTCGCCGTATCCGCCGTACCCGCAGCCGCAGTACGGCGGTCCGGCGCCGAGTGCGGGGACCGCGATCGCGGCGGCGATCTTGAGCTTTCTGGGCGCGCTCGCCAACGCGCTGGGCGCGCTGGGCAATTTCGCGGTCCCCACGATGGCGCAGTTTCACGGCAGCGGCACCGGGGTGTTCGTGGTGTTGGGGATGGTGTCGCTGGCGATCACCGTGGCGCTGTTGGTCGGCGGGATCCTGCTGTTGCGCCGCAAACTCGCCGGACGCCTGATCATCGCGGTCACCTGCGGCGTGGTCATCGCGATGGCGCTCATCGGCTACCTGATGGCGCAGTCGCTGCTGAACCAGGCCGGGGTCTCTGCCGCCGAGACGATGCCGACCCTGCTGGGCCGGACCATCGGCAGCATCTTCTTCCCGGTCCTGACGATGGTGCTGGCACTGGTGCCGTCGACCAAGAAATGGTGCCTGGCGGGCGGGCGGCCCGGCGGCTGGTGACACCGGCGACTACAGCTTGGTCAACGGCGCATGGTTGTGCATCAGCTTGACCCGGCCGGCGCTGCCGAAGTCGATCAGCGACATCGCCGACTCCCCGACCCCGGAGACCTCCTCGACGCGGCCCAGCCCGTATTTGTCGTGCGAGACCCGGTCACCGGGCGCCAGCACCAACGGTGCACGCCGGGTCGCCGACCGCATCGGTGCGGGCCGGGCGCCGCGGTCGATGCCGCTGACCGGGGCACTGAACGCCGGTGCGGTGTCGGTGCGGCGCCAGTCGACGAGTTGCGCGGGGATCTCTTGCAGGAACCGTGATTCGGGATTCATGTTCGGCTGGCCCCACGCCGAGCGGATCTTGGCGCGGCTGACGTACAGACGCCGACGGGCCCGGGTGATCCCCACATAGGCCAACCGCCGCTCCTCGCTGAGTTCGGTCGGATCCCCCAGCGCCCGCATGTGCGGGAACATCCCGTCCTCCCAGCCGGTCACGAACACCACCGGGAACTCCAACCCCTTGGCGGTGTGCAACGTCATCAAGGTCACCACCCCGGCGCCGTGGTCGGGGATGTCGTCGGTGTCACTGACCAGCGACACCCGCTCCAGAAACTCACCGAGCACACTGAGTTCGGGAGCGTCCGCGGCGTCCGATTCCTCCGAGTTCAGCGCCTCCCGGTTCTGCCAGTCGGTGCTGAATTCGTGTGCGACGCTGACGAGTTCGTTGACGTTGTCCAGACGGGCCAGATCCTGCGGGTCGGTGGATGCTTCGAGTTCCCGACGGTATCCGGTCTGCTCGAGCACCGCCTCCACCAGATCCCCCGGCCCCGCGTCGATCTGGGCGCGCAGCTTTTGCATCAACTCCAGGAACCCGCTGATCGCCTTCACCGACCGGGTGTTGAGCATCGGCACCCGACCCGCGGCGGCGGCCTTTAACGCCTCGGCGAATCCCACCCCGGTGTTCTCGGCGAACACCGACACGCACGCCTCGGCACGGTCCCCGATCCCGCGGCGCGGTGTGTTCAGGATGCGCCGCAGACTGACCGTGTCGGCGGGATTGTCCAGCGCCCGCAGGTAGGCCACCAGGTCCCGGATCTCTTTACGCTCATAGAAACGCACACCGCCGACCACCTTGTAGGGGATGCCGGTGCGGATGAACACCTCCTCGACCGCGCGCGAGGAGTTGTTGGTGCGGTAGAACACCGCGATGTCGTTGTAGGTGATCTCACCGGCGTCGACCAGCGCGTCGATCTCGGCGGCGACGAACCGGGCCTCGTCGTGCTCGTTGTCGGCGACGTAGCCGACGATCGGCTCGCCGTCGCCGGCGTCGGTCCACAGCCGTTTGTCCCGCCGACCGGTGTTACAGGCGATCACCGAGTTCGCCGCCGACAGAATGGTCTGAGTGGACCGGTAATTCTGTTCCAGCAGAATCGTCGTCGCGTCCGGGTAGTCACGCTCGAAATCTTCGATGTTGCGGATCGTGGCCCCGCGGAACGCATAGATCGATTGGTCGGCGTCACCGACGACGCAGAGCTCCGCCGGCGGCGGGGATTCGTCGCCGGCCCCCGGCGCGGCGCCGTGGCCGGCGAGTTCACGCACCAGGACGTACTGAGCGTGGTTGGTGTCCTGATACTCATCGACCAGGACGTGGCGGAACCGCCGCCGGTAGTGCTGGGCCACCTGCGGGAAGGCCTGCAGCAGCCCCACGGTCTCCCCGATCAGGTCGTCGAAGTCCAGTGCGTTGGCCGCGCGCAGTCGGCGTTGGTATTCGCCGTAGACGCCGGCGGCGGTGCGGGCCAGCTCATCGGCGTCCTCGCCGAGGTCGCTCAGTGCCCGGTCGGGGTCGATCAGCTCGTTTTTCAGATTCGAGATCGCGGTGGCCAACAGCCGCGGTGAGTACCGTTTGACGTCGAGGCCCAGGTCGCGGGCGATCATCAACAGCAGCCGGCGCGAATCGTCGGCGTCGTAGATCGAGAAGTTGGAGTTCAACCCCGGGATCAACGCCGCCTGGCTGCGCAGAATCCGCACGCAGGTGGAGTGGAACGTCGCCACCCACATCGGTATGGCCCGCGGGCCGATCAGCTGCACCACCCGTTCGCGCATCTCGGCGGCGGCCTTGTTGGTGAACGTGATCGCCAGGACCTCGCCGACCCCGACGCCGCGGGCGGCCAGCAGATAGGCGATGCGCCGGGTCAACACCGCGGTCTTTCCCGAGCCCGCCCCGGCGACGATCAGCAGCGGGGCGTCCTCGTGCAGCACCGCCCGGCGCTGCTGCGGGTTGAGATCGGCCAGCAGCGCGGCCGCCTGCCCCGAGGCCCCGGCGGCGGCCTCCTCGTTGACGTGCACGCTCACGTTGCGCCGCTCCTCCTTCTGTGCCGGCCGGGTCCTGCCAGCCCCAACCTACCGTCGCGCGGGGACAGGTTTTGCGCTGGCACGGCCCCGGGTGGCACACTCGATTTGTGCTCGATACGCAGCGTCGATTCTTTACCGGGTACCGCCCGACGGTGCCTGGCGCGTAGCTGCTCGACACGAGCCCCGCGGTCCGCACCGGAATCCGGGGTTCGCCTGTTGCGTGAGGCCGGAGTACCCCGGAGTGCCGATGAGACCAGAACCCACCAACAGTCAGAGTACGGAGTCGCCCACCATGTCCGCGAAGACCCACCCCACGACCGACATCGATGAGTTGCGCGGCGAGATCGACCGGCTCGACGCCGAGATCCTGGCCGCGGTGAAGCGGCGCACCGAGGTCTCCCAGGCCATCGGTCGGGCCCGGATGGCCTCGGGGGGCACCCGACTGGTGCACAGCCGGGAGATGAAGGTGATCGAGCGCTACAGCGAACTGGGGCCCGACGGCAAAGACCTGGCGATGCTGCTGCTGCGGATGGGTCGCGGCCGGCTCGGTCACTGAGCCGCGGCTCAGATCGGCATCCGATAGCCGTAGTATTCGTGGTCCTCGTTGTAGCCGCCCTTGCCCAACCCGAGCCGGTCGAAGCTCTCGACGAATTCGATCGCCTCGACCCACTTGACCATCTTGAACCCGAGTTCGTGCTCGTTGCGCAGCCGCAGCGGCGCACCGTGGGCCACCGTGAGCGGGGCGTCGTTCATCTCGTAGGCCAGCAACGTGGTGGGCTCGCGCATGTGCTCGATCTTGTGACAGTCGTAGTAGCGGCCCTCGGTGGACGGGCCGGACCCCTCGGCGAACGAATAGAACACCACCCAGCGCGCGCTGGGCAACGGATGCACCAGTTCCAGGATGTCGGCCATGCGCACCCCACCCCACTTGGCCACCCCCGACCAGCCCTGGATGCAGTAGTGGCCGGTCACCTGCTCGTGTTTGGGCATGGCCCGCAACTGCTCGTAGCTCAACGTCGTCGGGTTCTCCACCAGCCCGGTGACCGCCAGTTCGTAGCCCGCCCAGTTCGCCTCCTGCAGTCGGCGGTAGTGCGACGACTCGGGCAGCGTGCCGTTGGGCCACAGGTACGTCGAGATGTCGCGCTCGGAGTAGGTGGCGTTCGGATGCGGGCGCTCCATCAGCGCCTTCGCCCAGCCGACCACCGCGATGCCGACGCGGCGCACCACCGCCGGGTAGCGCATCGTCAACGGTGAGGCGGCCAGCCAGGCGGCGCTGATCACCACCATCGCCACCACATACACGACCAGCGGCCCGTAGGACTCGGTGTCGGTGCCCAGCACGATGTGGTTGAGGTTGCCGACCAGTCCGGTGGTGAACACCATCACCGTGTGGATGGCGATGAACACCACCATCCACACCAGCACCCCGAAGTGCACGCTGCGGGCCACCTGCCGGTTCAACGGTCCGCGGGCGAACCCGAATCGGGCGGCCACCGACGGCGCCTGCAGCAGCCCGGTGGCGAACGCCAGCGGCGCGGCGATGAACACCGTGGTGAAGTAGGCGATCATCTGCAGTCCGTTGTAGTTGGTGAACCCGGCGTTGACCGGGAAATCCAACGACGCGTACTGCACGGCGGTCGACGCCGCGTGGGGCAGCACCTCCCAGGATTGCGGCACGATGCGCCGCCACTGGCCGGTGGCGAACAGCAGCACGTAGAACACCAGCCCGTTGGCGAGCCAGAGCAGGTCGAACACGAAGTGCCACCACCGCGCCAACCCGACGGTGTGGCGGATCCCGGGGATTCCCAACCAGGCCGGCAGGGCCACCGAATCGTCTTTGGCGGTCCACAGCTGTGCCGGGCGGCGTTTGTCCATCCGGTCGGCGGGCACCGCCGTGCGCAGCCGCAACCACGCACTGCCCGGCCGGCACCCCGAGTTGAGATACAGCCGCGGGTGGTCGGCCAGGATCTGCAGTCCCGCGCGCATCAAAAACATCATGAACACGATGTTGAACAGGTGTTGCCAACGCAGCCAGGCGGGAAATCCCGAATGCAGCGGCGTCGCGAAACTCGCCGCGGTGCCCGGATAGGCGGCGATGAAGTCCTGCATCCAGCCGTAGCGACGCAGTTGCTGTGCCAACGCGACCGCGACCAACAGGCCCACCACGGCGAGCGGGATCAGCCACAGCGAACTGACCCAGCGTCGTCCGATCCGCACGCTGGGCGCCCGCGCCATCTCCTGGTCGATTCCGCCGGCCCACTCCCCGACGACGATGCGGCGTTGCCACAGCCCGCGCCGGGAATTGTGGTCCAGCAGCGATTCCAGGGCTTCGGGGGTCGGCGGGGACCCCCCGGATCGCGCGACCGGATCGACGGCCATACCCGACGATATCGCGGTTCGGCGCCGCCGTACACGACCCGATGCACCCAGGCGCGCCCGTCGCGCCGCGGCACCGCGACCACCCCCACGAACCCACCTCAGGCCGATATCCGGCCGATACCCGGTCGATGCCCGGTCAATGCCTCCGGCCGCGAGCACAATCCGGGATCGGAATAATCGTCGCGCGCCGGGTCGTTATCGGGATCAAGTCGGGCGTGCAGGCTCGGCACACCGCACTGAAGGAGAACGGCGATGACCCCCTACACACCCGAGACCATTCTCGGCGACATCGTGACCGCCGACCCGTCGCGCACCCGCATCCTGGATCGGTTCGGCATCGACTACTGCTGCCACGGCCAGCGCCCGGTCGGCGAGGCCTGCGCGGAGGCGCAGATCGACGTCGAGGGGTTGCTGACGGCGTTGAACACCGAAACGCCCGGCGCGCGGGAGAGTTGGGCCGACCTCGGTGACACCGCACTGATCGAGCACGTCGTCGACACCCACCACCGGTTCCTGTGGGAAGAGTTCCCGCGGATGCAGGCGCTGGTGGACAAGGTGGCCCGGGTGCACGGCCCCAACCACGGTGAGCTGACCCGGGTCCGGGACGTGTTCACCAAGCTGCGCGGCGGCATCGAGCCGCACCTGCGCGAGGAGGAAGAAGAGCTGTTCCCGGCGCTCACCGCCCGCGACGGCGCCGGGGACGCCCCGCTCACCGAGGAGCTGCGCAGCGCACTCAAGGAGAACATGGTCGAGCACGACGGCGCTGGAGAGCTCCTCGCCGAACTGCGCCGGCTCACCGACGACTACGCGGTGCCCGCCGACGCCTGCGGCTCCTACGTGGCGATGCTGGCCGGGCTCGAGGAGATCGAATCCGATCTGCACATGCACGTCCACAAGGAGAACAACGTGCTCTACCCGCGGGTGCTCGCCGGCGGGTAGAGCACGGTGAGCCGCGTTAGAGTCGAGGGATGGCCCCGGATATCTCCGTGAGCTCCGCATGGAGCGCACTGCGTCGGCATCACGACCAGATCCAGCGCACCTCGTTGCGCGAACTCTTCGACGCCGACCCCGACCGGGGACGCACGTTCACCGTCGGGGTCGGCGATCTCTACATCGACTTCAGCAAACACCGGATCACCGCCGAGACACTGCGGCTGCTGTGCGATCTCGCGCGCACCGCCGGGCTCGAACAGCAGCGCGACGCGATGTTCTCCGGAGCCCACGTCAACACCTCCGAGGACCGTGCGGTGCTGCACACCGCACTGCGTCTGCCGGCCGACGCCAGCCTCACCGTCGACGGCCAGGATGTCGTCGCCGATGTGCACGCGGTGCTCACCGCGATGGGCGAGTTCACCGACCGGCTGCGCAGCGGCGCCTGGACCGGCGCGACCGGCAAACCGATCCGCTGTGTGGTCAACATCGGGATCGGCGGATCGGATCTGGGCCCGGCGATGGTGTACCGGGCGCTGCGTCACTACGCCGACGCCGGGATCTCCGCCCGGTTCGTCTCCAACATCGATCCGGCCGACCTGGTGGCGACCCTGGCCGATCTGGATCCGGCCACCACGTTGTTCATCGTCGCCTCCAAGACGTTCTCCACCCTGGAGACGTTGACCAACGCCGCCGCCGCCCGGCGTTGGCTCACCGACGCGCTCGGCGACGCGGCGGTGGCCCAGCATTTCGTCGCGGTCTCCACCAACGAACGACTGGTCTCCGAGTTCGGCATCGACCCGGCCAACATGTTCGGGTTCTGGGACTGGGTGGGCGGCCGGTATTCGGTGGATTCGGCGATCGGGCTGTCGGTGATGGCGGTGATCGGGCGCAAGCGGTTCGCCGAGTTCCTCGCCGGGTTCCATGCCGTCGATGAGCATTTCCGCACCGCAGCGCTGGAGGAGAACGCACCGGCCCTGCTCGGCCTGCTCAGCGTGTGGTACACGAATTTCTTTGGCGCCCAATCCCGCGCGGTGTTGCCGTACGCGAACGATCTGGCGCGGTTCCCCGCCTATCTGCAGCAGCTGACCATGGAGTCCAACGGCAAATCGGTGCGCGCCGACGGCACCCCCGTCACCGTAGACAGCGGCGAAATCTACTGGGGCGAGCCGGGAACCAACGGTCAGCACGCCTTCTACCAGTTGCTGCACCAGGGCACCCGGCTGGTGCCGGCCGACTTCATCGGGTTCGCCGAACCCCTCGACGACCTTCCCACCGCCGACGGCGACGGCAGCATGCACGACCTGTTGATGAGCAATTTCTTCGCCCAGACCCAGGTTCTGGCGTTCGGCAAGACCGCCGAGGAGATCACCGCCGAAGGCACCCCGGCCGCGGTGGTCCCGCACAAGGTGATGCCCGGGAACCGGCCGAGCACTTCCATTCTGGCCACCCGGCTGACCCCGTCGGTGCTCGGCCAACTGATCGCGCTCTATGAGCACCAAGTGTTCACCGAGGGGGTGGTGTGGGGTATCGACTCCTTCGACCAGTGGGGAGTCGAGTTGGGCAAAACCCAAGCCAAGGCGCTGGTTCCGGTGCTCACCGATGACGCCGCGCCCCCCGCCCAGTCCGACAGTTCCACCGACGCCCTGGTGCGGCGCTACCGCGCCGAGCGGGGGCGGTCGGCCTAACGCGACGCCACCCTATTGGGCCGGTGCCAGTTCGTGCGGACAGTAGGTGTTCGCGGCGATCGCGGCGAACTGGGCGGCGCCGTCGGTGCTGATGCCCGGGTTGTGGACCTTGAGGTCGTGCAGGATGTCGAGTCCCGGCTCGCCGCTGTCGGCCAGCCCGCACATGGTGTGGGCGGCCGACACCGCCTGCGCCGGGTCGGGGAAGGTGATGCCGGCCGCGCGCAGAGCATCGAGGAAACCCTCGTCCTGGGAGCCGGGGGCGCCGTCGGTTCCCGGCTCCGCAACCGCGGGTGCGGCGACACCGATCACCGCCGCGACACCCAGTGTCCCCAGCAGACCAACCGCCAACCGGGTGCGCCGACCGGCACCGTTGCTGCACACCATCACATCGCGCCTTCCTGGTTCGGCGTTTTCGTTCCCGACGTGACGTGCACCGCGTGCAGCCCCGCCTTGGTGGACAGTTTCGCGAGCAGGTCGTCGAGCCCCTCTTGCTCAACGTGCCAGTGCTGCACCGAATCCCGGCGCTGCTTGAGCTGGCTGATCACTTCGTCGAGTTGGACCGGCGACTTGCCGTCCTTGCCGGCGCGCACCCGAAGTCCGACCGCTGCCCCCATCCGGGGCGCCGACGTGCCCACCGCACCGCCGGTGAGGCTGCCCAGGGCGGCGGGGTTCACCCAGCCTCCGGGGGCTCCGGCGGCCGGCACGGCGGCCGCCCCGGAGCCCCCGGCCTCGGCGGCCACCAGCCGGATCGCCGGTGTCGCCGAGGCCCAGCTCGGCGGTACCGACAGCGCACCCACCGCGGGGGCGCGGCCCAGCCCGGCGCTCACCGGGGGCGCGGTTGCGGCGCCGGTCTGGCGCATCAGCCCACCCGGGTGCACCGGCGTCGTCTCCCCGAGCCCGGCCCCGAGCCCCGCCTTCGGCAGCGGCAGGAGACCGACGGCGGGGTGGGAGGCCACCTTGAACTCCACCATGCCGAAGTTGGCGGCGCTCATCGCCACGTTGGTCAGCGTCCCCACCCGCGAGGAGGAGGACAGCTCCCCGAAGAGCGACTGCCACGCCGAGGCCAGCGACGACAGCGGGTTGTCCGGTGTGGCGGCCAGCGCGGAGGGGACCGCCGAGCGTGCGGCGGTGACCGGCGCGGTCAGCGCCGCGGACGCCGAACCGGGTGCCGCGTTGCCCGATCGCGGCGGCGGGCGAAACGGGGTCAGCCGGGCCGCCGGTGCGGCACTCGCGGCATAGTCGATCATCGCGGCGACGTCCTGGGCCCACATCGCCTCGTAGGCGGCATCCGCTGCGGCGATCGCCGCCATGTTCTGACCGAGGACGTTGGTGGCGACCAGGCTCGCCAACTCGGCGCGGTTGGCCGCGATCACCGGCGGGGGCACGACCGCCGCGAACGCCGCCTCATAGGCGGCGGCGGCCGCGGTGGCCTGGGCCGCGGTCTGGGCGGCCTGTGCGGCGGTGGTCGTCATCCAGTGGACATACGGTGTGACCGCGGCGGCCATGCTCACCGACGACGGCCCCCGCCACGGCCCGCCGACCAGCGCGGCGATTTGGGACTGGAACGCCGTCGCCGAGGCGGCCAACTGGGCCCCCACCTGCTCCCAGGCGCTGGCGGCCGCCAGCAGCGGCCCGGCACCGGGCCCGGTGTACATCTGGGTGGAGATGACCTCCGGGGTCATCGCTGCGAAACTCATGCGGCGCCCACGCCCTAACCCATCGCGGTCGTGTTGGTCGCCTCGGCTTCGGCGTAGGCCCCGGCGTTGCCGCTCAGGGTCGCCACCAGCATCTGGTGGACGGCGGCCGCCTGCGCGGCGACCGACTGGTACAGCTGGCCCTGCAGGCCGAACTGCGCGGCCGCCAACATCGAGACGTCATCGGCGGCCGGCGCGGCCACCGCGGTGGTGGGTGCGGCGGCCGCGGCGTTCTCGGCGCTCATCGCCGCGCCCAGGCCGCGCAGGATCTCGGCGGTGGCCGCCAGGGCCTCCGGTTCGGTGTTCAGAAAAGACATCGGTCCTCCCAGGGGGTGGTGTGGAAATCGTCTCGGGGCCGCGCCGGTGCGGGCCCCACGGCGGTGGTGATCACAGCGGTCCGCCGAGCCCGTCGAGGCCCTCGGTACCGGCCGGGATCACGATGATCGTTGCGCTGGTGGCGCTCTCCTCGTCGGCGGTGCTGGCGCCGACAGCCCGGGCGGTGGTGGCCGCCGACATCGGCCGGGTCCCGGCGTTGCCCAACGCGGAGCCGGCCAGGCTCGACATCGCCATGTTGCCGAACAGCCGCGCCTCACCGGTGGCCGCCGGCGCGGCGCCGGTCAACGAGCTGACCGCCGCGAGCGTGCGCACCGACGGGGCTGCGCTGGCCCAATTGGGCGGCACCGCCAGCCCGCTGACCAGCCGGGCTTTGCCCAGCCCCGCGGTCACCGGGGCGCTGGGCGCCACCCCGGCGGTGGGCGCGGGCGTGGTGGCCGAGATGTATCCGCCGGCCAGCGGTCCGAGCACCCCGCCGGGGTGCGGACGGCCGCTGAGCAGGCCCGCCACCCCCGACCCGTTCTGGGACAACCCCAGGATCTGCATCGCGGCCAGCCATCCGATCCCGGCGATGGCACCGACCCCGATCGGGGAGAACGCACCGGTCAACGTCGAGATCACGTCGGTGGGCACGCTCGCCGCGGCCGGCGCGGCCAGCGCGGCCGGCGCCGCGGTGGGCACGATCAGCTGCTGCAGCGCCGCCGGCACCACCGAGCTCAGCTGCGCCAACTGGGTGGGCACGCCGGCGCCCTGAGCGCCGGCGCCCGCCACCTCCGCGGTCATCGCCTGCGAGGTCGACGGCGGCTCACTGAACGGGGTCACCGCGGTCGCCGCGGCGGCGGCGGCAGCGTAGCCGACCATGGCCGCGACGTCCTGGGCCCACATCTGCACGTAATGCGCCTCGGTGGCCGCGATGGCGGCGGTGTTCTGGCCGAGGATGTTGGTCGCGACCAGCGACATCAGCAGGCTGCGGTTGGCGGCGATCACCGGCGGCGGCACCGTCGCGGTGAACGCCGCCTCGAAGGCGACGACCGCGGCCCGCAGCTGAGCGGCCGTCTCCTCAGCCTGCGCAGCGGTGGTGTGCACCCAGCTCAGATAGGGCGCGACCGCGGCGGTCATCGCCGCCGACGACGGTCCCTGCCAACTCGTCGCGGTCAGCCCCGCCACGGCGGTCTGGGCCGAGGCGCCGACGGTGTGCAGTTCGGCGGCCAGGGCGTCCCAGGCCGCGGCGGCGGCGGTCATGGGTCCGGCGCCCGGGCCGGCGTACATCCGACCCGAGTTCACTTCCGGGGGGTAGAGAGCGAAATTCATGTCGTTCAACCTCTGGCTGCGACGACGTCGCGCGGCTTCGGCAGCGATGCCGGCTCTGCGCTGAAGGCCACGGTGGGCCGACGTCCGGTGGTCAGGGCGTTGTCCGGGGGTGCCCGGCGGCTGCGCTACCGGCTAGGAGCCGCGCTTGCGCCAGGGCCGGTGCAGCCGACGGTCCCGAAATTCGGTGGCCGCCGCGAAGAACACCGGCCGATGTGTCACCAGGGTGTTGCCGGGCGTGTCCAGCCATCGCACGATGTCACCTCCCAGTCCCAGGCGTGCTGTTCACCTCGAGGGCGACAGCGACCGCGAAATGGTGAGGTTAGCGACGTTGACTGGAAATCCGGACCGCGTCAGCTTGACGTTTCCTGTCAAAACGCTGTCAATCGCGGGCGGCGGTCCGGCCCGCCGGCAGGTCAGGCGAACGGTTTGGTGAGCCGCGGCGGCAGCACCCGCAGCAACCGGACCAGCGGTGCCCACGGCCAGGTCGGCACGACCGACCGGCCACGCTCACGTTCGATGGCCGCCACCATGGCGGCGACACCGGTGTCGTTGTCGACCATCAGCATCGTCGAATTCGATTTGGCCGTCATCTCCGATTCGATGTAGCCGGGCTCGATCACGGTGATGGCGATGGGGCCGCTGGGGTACTCCGCGCGCAGCGACTCCCCCAACGAGGACACCCCGGCCTTGCTGGCGGCGTAGGCGGCCTTCACCCCGGGCACCCCCTTGTTGGCCAGCACCGAGGAGATCAGCACCAGATGCCCCGATCCGGCCTTTTTGAACATCGCCATCGCGGTTTCGATCTGCACCAGCGCCGAGACCAGGTTGGTCTCCAGCGTGGCCTTGTTGGCCCACGGCTTGCCCTCACCGAGGCGCCACCCCTTGCCGATGCCGGCATTGACCACCACCCGGTCGATCCCGCCGAGCTCCTCGGCGACCGCGTCGAACACCTTCGGCACCTGCTCGTGGTCGTTGACGTCGAGTTCGGCGACCACCACCCGGATTCCGGGGTGGCGGTCGGTCAGCTCCGCCTTGAGTTCGTCGAGGCGGTCGCGGCGTCGAGCGCAGAGCGCGAGGTCACGCCCCTTCGCCGCGAACGCACGGGCCATGCCGGCCCCCAATCCCGAGCTGGCACCGGTGATGAGGATTCTCTGACGCGTCACGCCGACAGGATAGCCCGGCTCGACAGCCGTCAAAAAAGCGCCGTCGGCGCTCGGTCACTTCACCAGCCGCGAGATCCGGCGATCGGCCAGCACGCGGCCGCCGGTCTGGCAGGTGGGACAGTATTGAAACGACCGGTCGGCGTAGGCCACCTCGCGCACGCTGTCGCCGCACACCGGGCACGGCAGCCCGCTGCGGCCGTGCACCCGCAGACCGGTGCGCTTCTCGCCCTTGAGGGTGGCGGCCTGCTGGCCGACCGACCGGTGCACGGCGTCGGTGAGCACCGCGGTCAGCGCCGCGTGCAGGGCGTCACACCGGGCCGGGGTGAGCGTGTGGGCCGGCGCGAACGGCGACAGTCCGGCGGTGTGCAGGATCTCGTCGCTGTAGGCGTTGCCGATGCCGGCGATCACCCGCTGATCGGTCAGCGCGGTCTTGAGTCGCCCCCGGTGGGCGCCCAACACCGCCGCCAGCCGGGCGGCGGTGATGTCCAGGGCGTCGGGGCCCAGGGCGGCGATGCCCGGCACCGTCTCGGGGCGGTCGACCAGCCACACCGCCAGGCGTTTCTGGCTGCCGGCCTCGGTGAGATCGAATCCGGGGGCCGACCCCGGCGGCCCCAGATGCACCCGCAGCGCGATGGGGCCCTTGCCGGGACGCGGTGGCGCCGCGGCCAATCGGTCCGACCAGCGCAGCCATCCCGCCCGGGCCAGGTGGGTGATCAGATAGCCGTCGTCGAACCGGATGCCGAGGTATTTGCCCCACCGGCGGGCCGCGCGCACCGGCCGGCCGACCACGTCCTGCGGGGCCGGCACGACGGTTTTGAGCGCGGCGAAGGCCACCACATCGATGCGGCCGACGGTGCGGCCGACCGCGTGGTGGCGCAGAAAATCGGCGAGGGCCTCAACCTCGGGCAACTCCGGCACGGTGTCCAGTCTGCCCGCCCCGGCCCATCCGGTGGACCCAGGCGCCCAGGAGCACCGCCGCCGTCGCGAGCAGTGCACCGCCGAGAACGTCGGTCAACCAGTGCACCCCCAGGTACAGCCGGCTGACCGCGATGGCGACGGCGGCCACCGTGATCGTCGCGGTCAGCGCCGCGCACGCGGCCCGCGCGGCCCGGCCGCCGACGAGCACGGCGAGGATCCCCATCAACGCCAGCGCGTAGGTGACGTGCCCGGAGGGGAACGCCGGGCCGGTTTTGGCCACCAGCTGCGCCGCGGCGGGCGGGCGCGCCGCACCGACGAGGTGTTTGATCCCCAGCCCGACCAGTCCGGCGCCCCCACAGGTGGCGACGATGAGCACGGCCGGGCGCACCGAGCGCCGTCGCCACCACGCCACCGCGGCGGCCGCCAGGGCCGCGACCGCCACCGCCAGGCGGCTGCTGGCCTGCGACACCGTCAGCATCAGCGGGGTCAACCAGTCCCGACGCTGGTCGATGAACCAGTGCAGCACGCGGTGATCGACGCCGGTTCCGGCGCCGGCCCGGTCGGCGAGGACCGCGACCGCCAGCAGTGCGAGAAGCAGGCCGGCGACGAGCGCGGCGGTGCTGCCGGCGCTCGGCTTCGGTGCGGCGAGGATACGTGCCCCACTCACCCGCCGGCGCGGCCGACGTCGCGCACCACCAGCGACAACACCCAGCTGACCAGCGACAGCACGATCGCCGCCCAGATCGCCGTCGGCCAGAACTGCGCGATGCGCAGCCCCCAGTGCGTGGTGTGTTCGGTGATCCAGGCGGTGAGCGTCAGCATCAACGCGTTGATCACGATGTGGATCAGGCCCAGCGTCAGCACGTACAGCGGGATCGACAGGATCTGCACCACCGGTTTGATGAACGCGTTGACCAACCCGAAGATCACCGCGACGACGAACACGATCGCGACCCGTTCGACGGTGGTCTGGCCCCCGACGAAGTCCACCCCGGCGACCACCACGGTCACCACCCACAGCGCCACCCCGGTCAGCGCGGCACGCAGCACAAACGGCCCCATGGGCGCGATCATGCCACGGGCGGGTCCGGCACGGGTCGCAACAGATAGGTGTCCATGATCCAGCCGTGGCGCTCCCGCGCCGCGGCGCGGGTGGCGAGGATCTGCTCTGCGACCGCGCCGACGGTGCCCGCCACCAGCACCTCGTCGGCGCCGCCCAGATACGCGCCCCACCAGATCCGGGTCTGCGGCGGGCAGTCGGCGAAGGCGCCGTCACCGTCGAGCAGCACCACCGTGGCCCCGGTCAGCCCCTCGGCGCGCAACCGCCGCCCGGTGGTGATCAGCACCGGGCGGCCCACCTCGTTGAGCGGAATGCGGTGGGCGGCGGTCAACGCCTGGATGGCGGTGATGCCCGGGATCACGTCGTAGCGCACCGCGACCCGGTCGGCGACGGCGTCGAGGATGCGCAGGGTGCTGTCGTAGAGGGAAGGATCGCCCCAGGCCAACACGGCCCCGACGCCGTCGGGGCCGAGTTCGCTGGTGATCGCCTCGGCCCACAGCGCGGCACGGGCGCCATGCCACTCGGCCACCGTCTGCCGATAGTCGGCGTCGGCGCCCGCCGGCCCCGCGCGCACCGGGTCGGGCAGGGTGACGAACCGGTAGTCGGTGCCGGTGATGTAACGCTCGCAGATCCGCCGGCGCGCCGCCACCAGCTCAGCGGTGCGCTCGCCCTTGTCCATCGCGAAGAACACCTCGGTGTCGTTGAGCGCCCGGATCGCCGCGACGGTGAGCTGGCCGGGATCGCCCATCCCGATGCCGATGACGTGGATGGTGCGCATCCCCGAAGCGTAGCCATCTATACCCTCCGGTATCCGGTACCGTGGGTATTGACTTCTTGGCCGGTTGTTCCTTAAATGGCGTCAGACGCCGAGGCAGCGAAGGGATTCCCGCCATGACCACCACACTGAAAACCGCCGGCCGTACCCGCGAGGAGGTCGCCGAACGCCTGTTGAAGGGCTCGGTGCGCAAGTCCTACGCGCCGGTGGTCGACATCGACTGGGACGCCCCGCTGCAGGACGGGAAGTTCTTTCTGCCTCCGCGGATGTGCACGCTCTACGGCACCCCGATGTGGGAGGCGATGAGCCGCGAGCAGCAGATCGAGCTGTCCCGCCAGGAGCTGGTGAACCTGCTGTCGGCCGGAATCTGGTTCGAGAACATCCTCAACCAGGCGCTGTTGCGCGACATGATGCACCAGAACCCCACCGCCGCGGCCACCCACTACAAGCTGACCGAACTCGGCGACGAGACCCGCCACATGCTGATGTTCGGCAAGGCGATCGATCGGATCGGGGGCGTGCCGGTGCGCCCCCGGCTGCACCAGCGGATGGTCATCAACCTGCTTCCGCTGCTGTTCCGCGGCAGCGTGCTGTGGGGTGCGGCGCTGGTCGGCGAGGAGATCTTCGACGCGCTGCAGCGCCAGATCCTCGACGACCCGGACCTGCAGCCGATCGTGGCCCGGCTGATGCGCATCCACGTCACCGAGGAGGCCCGCCACATCCAGTTCGCCCGCGACGGCCTGCGCAAGCAGGTGCCCACGATGCCGCGCTACCGACGGGCGTATCTGTCGAACCTGCAGGGCATCGGCGGGCCGTTCTACCGGTACCTGTTCACCATGCCGCGGGTCTACCGGCGGATGGGCCTCGACGGCCGGGCCGCCCGCCGGGTGGCGCGCGCCAACCCGCACTTCCACGCCGCGTGCCGTTCGGCGTTCGCGCCGCTGGCGGCGTTCTTCGAGGAGGTCGGGCTGATGGGCCGGCTGGCCCGGTGGACCTGGCGCCGGACCGGGTTCCTGTGAGCGGTGACGTGGGGTACGGCGACACCGCGGCTGCGGTCGCCGTGGTCACCGTGATCGGCGACCCGTCCCGGCTGCACGGCCTGATCGACGTCGATGTCGTCGCCCCCGCCGATGCGGTCGCCCGCTTCGACAGCGCCACCGACACGTGGACGGTGACCGCCGCCCACGACGACACGGCGGCGCCGCGGCGCACCCGACTGGTGATCGACACCACCGCCGGTGGCGACGGACACGTCGCCGCCCACGGTGTCCCCAACCATTTCCGCGTCCCCGGCCCGCACACCCGCCGTCAGGCGGCCTATGTGGCGCGCCTGGTCGCCGCGGTGCGCGCCGGCGGCGCCGACCGCATCGAGGCGCGTTCCCGGGTGCGGGTGCACCGCCGCCTGCCCACCCGCGGGCTGTCGCGCTTCTACGTCAGTACGGCGCCGGCCGGCCACGACGACCTCTACGACGGCCCCGCGACGGTGACCCACGACGGCACCGAGCACGCCGGCCGCGTCCGGCTGACCGGGCGCTGCGACCCGATCGACGGCCGGTACCACTGGCAGGGCATGCTCTATGCCGACCTCGCCGGCGCCAGGATCACCGGATCGCGGGTCGACATCCGCATCGGTGCGCACCGCGCCGAGGCGCGGGTCACCGAGCGCACCCCGTGGGGAACGCTGTCGGTGGTCGGGGCCGGCGGGTATCCGCCGTTCCCGCTCGACGACGTCGAGGTCACGCTCCCGCCACGGTCGGGTTAACACCCGGCGACGACGCGCTCCGGTGTGAGCGACGTCATCGCCGGTGGCCGCCGCGCCGGGGCCCCGCCACCTGCGGTGATCACACCGCGAGGTGACCGGTGGACCGAAACCACCGCCGTGTAAGCAAGCTCACCGCCGCGGGGACGGCCGACGGGAAACCTTCGCGACGACAATGGCGTTGTACCCATGGGTTTTCACTGGGTGTTCTATCCACGCCACAGCACGGACCCGCAGCAACGACGACCATGACGAGCATTCGGAGAGCCGGAGGAGGTGTGCCAATGGACACCAGGACTTGCCTACGGGCGAGCCGCGAGACCGATCTTCGCGACTACAAACGCGCGGTTCACCAGCTGCGCCTCGCCGCGGCCGGTCACCGTCAAAGCGAGGAGCACCTGCGCCGCATCCGCGCCGCCACCCGCTGTTGATCTCAGCGGCCGGCGCGGATGCGCACCGCGAGCCAGTCGGCCTGCGCCGTCATCACCTGGGTCAGATCGAGCGTCGGCGTGGCGTCATCGAGTTCGCGGTAGCGCCGGTGGATGTTGACCACAACCCGTTCGGCGTCGAGCCAGTCGGCGAACGCGCCGAGGTCGACGCGCCCGGCGGTTTCGGTGAATGACCATCCGCGCCGATATCCTTCGTCGGCCCACTCCACGATGAACGTCAGGTAATCGCGGACGGCGCGAATCGCCTCCGGGCCGCACACCGGCCCGTGACCCGGCACGACCGTCGGCGCCGCCAACCCGATCATGGTGTCGCACGCCGCGATCCAATTGTCGATCGGCCCCGCCCACACGATCGGTGTGCAGCCGACGAACAGCAGGTCCCCGGCGAACAACACCCCCGCGTCGGGGATGTGGACCACCGAGTCGGCGTCGGTGTGCGCCGGACCCAGGTTGAGCACCGTGACCGGGCGCCCGCCGATCTCGACGGTCAACCGGTCCTCGAAGGTGATGTCGGCGTTGCGTACGGCGATCCCGCTGAAATCGAAGTGCCCGAACCGGTCTCGTGCATAGCGGGTGGCGATCGGCCCCAGATCGGCGACCTGCGTCGCCGCCAGCATCGCCGGGTCGCGCCCGGCCTCGATCGCCGCGGCGGTGGGCGCCGCGGCCACGATACGCACGGCCGGGTCGAGCAGCTGGGTGCCGTGGATGTGGTCGCCGTCGGCGTGGGTCAGCACCGCATGCGTGAGCGGCGCGGCATCGGTGATCGGTCTCATGGCGCTCAACATCTCGCGGGTGAGCGGCAGGTCGAACAGCGTGTCGACCAGCAGGGCCGCCCCGTCACCGGCGATCAGCCCGGCGTTGCTCCACCCGAAGCCGCCGTCGGGCAGGGTCCAGGCCCACACCCGCTCGCCCACCGGGTGCAGGCCACGCCGGTAGGGCACCTGCGCCGGCGCCGGGTTGCCCGCCCGCACCGGGTCGTCGTCCGGGCGGGGCCGGACCGCCAATCGCTGCGGCGGCGGGGTGGCACGCACCCGTTGGCGGGTCTGCCCCAGTCCCTGCACCCGCAGCGTCACCACGTCGCCGTCGCGTAGCCACCCCGGGAAGGCCCGGGGATCGTCGGGGTCCAGATGCTCCACCAGGGTGCAGGTGGGCACCGTGCCGGACCCGATCACGTCGCCGGGCACCAGAGTGACGCCGCGGGAGAGGTAGGAGATGACCTCGGCGAACGTCCAATCCATCGATCCGGTCGATCCCGACCCGATCTCGACGCCGTTGACCGACGCGCTCACCGCCAGCGCCAGCGCGCCGTCACGGCGGTAATCGCTCAACTCGTCGGGGGTGACCAGATACGGCCCCAGCGTCACCCCGCTGTCTTTGCCCTTGCCCTGGCCGATCCCGAGTTGGCCGTCCAACTGCTGTAGATCGCGGGCGGACCAGTCGTTGAAGATGGTGTACCCGATGATCGCCTGCTCGGCCTGCTCGACGGTGAGGTCGGCGCCGGTGATCCCGATCACCGCGGCGATCTCCAGCTCGAAATCCTGCCAGGCACTGCCCGGCGCCATCGGCGCGTCGTCGAAGGGCCCCAACACGGTGGCGGGGCAGGCGAAGTAGAACGCCGGCACCCGATACCAGGTGTCGGCGAGTTCCCGGTCCCGGCCGAGTGCGGCCCGGCAGTTGCGCATGTGCTCGAGAAAACACAACGTGTCCCGAATCGACGGCGGGCGCGGCAGCGGGGCCCGCAGCACGGCACGGTCCAGCGGTGTCACCGCCGCCGGGGACCGCAGCGCCTCGGTACCGGCCGCCCGCAGCCCCTCGGCGCCGCGCCCCAGCAGATCCAGCAGCGTCAGCCCGGGCGCGACCGCGTGAATCGCGCCGTCGTGCAGCACACCGGTGCGTTCCTGATCACCCTCGGTGTAAGTCACCCATTTCATCGAGCCTCCCTGCGTCGTCTCACCACTCGGTCACCACCTGGTCGGGACTCTTGTCGGGCCGCAGGCCCCGCCAGCTCGGATGCCGCAGCCGCCCGTCGGCGGTGCGCTCCCCGAAGCGCACCTCGCCGACCAACTCCGGGCGCACGAACGTCACCCCGCGGCGGTCGCGGGCACGGAGTCGTTCGGTGAACGGTGAGCGATCGGTGCGCAGCGGCGCGAGCGCCTGCGCCAACTGCTCCAGGGCCCGCTCGGTGAAGCCGGTGCCGACCTTGCCGACGAAGACCAGCCCCCCGGCGCCCACGCCGCCGTCCTCGGGCACACCCATCAGCAGCGAGCCGATGCCCTCGGGGCGCTCACCGCGGCGCCACCCGCCGATCACGATCTCCTGGGTGCGCCACAGCTTGTCTTTGATCCACGACCGCGAGCGGCGCCCGGGGTGGTAGGCGCCCGACCACCGTTTGGCCACCACCCCCTCCCAGCCGCGTTCGCGGGCCGCCGCGAGCGCCTCGGCGCCGTCGCCGGGCAGCAGCGCCGGCACCGTCAACCCGGTGCCCGCGGCCAGGGTCTCCAACAGCCGGCGCCGGTCCCGGTAGCGGACCCGCAGCAGCGAACGCCCGTCGAGGTGCAGCAGGTCGAACGCCCAGAACGCCACGTCCCGGCCGGCGGCGCGGTTCTGCAACCCGGCGAAGCTGGGCACCCCGTGCCGGTCGGGGGCCACCACCTCACCGTCGAGGATGACGCGGTGGCCGTCCAGCTCGTCGGCCAGGCCGTGCAGCCCGGGATACTCGGCGGTGACGTCACGACCGCTGCGCGAGCGCAGCCGCAGTGTGTCGGCGTCGGCGTAGACCAGCATCCGGTAGCCGTCCCACTTGCCGTCGAAGGCCCAGCGGTCCGCGCCCAGCCCGTCGACCTGCCCCGCGGTGGCCAACATCGGCTCGAGGTCGGTGAACGCCACCTGGCGTTGATCTTTCATCCGGTGTGCCAACCACTGGTCACCGTCGGTGCGGATCAATGCGTAGCGCCCGGTGAGCCGGGCCCCGTGCAGGACCACGATGATCTCGTCGTCGTCGAACTTCTCGGTGTCGTAACGCCCGGAGTCGAAGAGGGTGACGGTGCCGGCTCCGTACTGCCCCGCGGGGATCGTGCCCTCGAACTCGGCGTATTCCAGCGGATGATCCTCGGTGCGCACCGCCAGGTGGTTGACCCCGGGATCGTGGGGCAGGTTCTTCGGAACCGCCCAGCTCATCAGCACCCCGTTGCGCTCGAGGCGCAGATCGTAGTGCAGTCGGCGGGCGTGATGCTCCTGGACGACGAAGACACTGTCCTCGCCGGAGCCCCCGGTGGCCGCCGGAATCGGTTCGGATGTCTTGGCGGCGTTGCGTTTGCGCCGGTAGGCGGCCAGCCGGTCGGCGGGCGCACCACCGCGGGACGCTGCGGGATCCAGCCCGGCCAACAGGTCGCCGTCGCGGGCGACCCGGCGGCACACCTCGTCGTAGCGCAGTTGGGCCAGGCCGGTGTCGTCGAGTTCGGCCCAGCTGCGCGGCGCGGCGACGGTGGGGTGCTCGCGGCCGCGCAGCGAGTACGGGGCGATGGTGGTCTTGGCGGCGTTGTTCTGGCTCCAGTCGACGAACACCTTGCCGGCCCGTGCGGCTTTCGCCATGGTCACGGTGACCAGTTCGGGCAGGTCGCGCTGCAGCTGCTCGGCGATGTGGCGGGCCAGCGTCGAGGCCCCCGAGGAGCTGACCGGCCGATCCAGCGGGCTGTAGACGTGCAATCCCTTGCTCCCGCTGCTCACCGGGTACGCGGCCAGATCGATGTCGGCCAGCAACGCGCGGATGGCCCGCGCCACCCGCGCGGTCTGCGCCAACGACACCCCGTCACCGGGGTCGAGGTCGAGCACCAGCCGGGTCGCCGGGCCGGGGCGCGCATCGACGAAACGCCACTGCGGGACATGGATCTCCAACGCCGCCTGTTGGGCGATCCAGGCCAGGGCGTCCACGCCGTCGATGATCGGGTAGGTGGTGGTGCCCGACCGGTGGGCGACAGTACCGCGGTGCAGCCAGTCGGGGGCGGAGTCGGCCAGGTGTTTTTCGAAGAACGAGGAACCCGAGACCCCGTCGGGCCAGCGTTTGCGGGTGGCGGGCCGACCGGCGGTGTGCGGCACCAGCACCGGGGCGATCTCGGTGTAGTAGGCGAAGACGTCGGCCTTGGTGGTCCCGGTCGCCGGATACAACACCTTCTCGGCGTTGGTCAGGGTGACCGGCGGACGGTTCATGCTGCCAACGTACGTCGCGGGCGGCCCCCGCGGTGGCTGCTCGTCGGTACTGTCGGGTTCATGGCCGCGGCGCTGGTGATCGGCGACTCCCTGATCGAGGTCGTCTACCGCGGCGGTCGCGTCGTCGGCGAGTCGGTCGGCGGCAGTCCGCTCAACGTCGCGGTCGGGTTGGGCCGGTTGGGTCACAGCGTGGATTTGCTGACCCATCTCGGCGACGACGCGGCCGGCCACCGCATCACCGAGCGGCTCCGCTCGTCGGGGGTGCGGCTGGTGGCGGGCAGCGACTCGGCGGGGCGCACCGCCACGGCGCGCGCCGTGCTCGGCGCCGACGGCGCCGTCGACTACCGCTTCGATCTGAGCTGGGAGTTGACCGGGACCCCGGAGGTGCCGCCACCGCAGGTGGTGCACACCGGCTCGATCGCCGCGGTGCTCGACCCGGGCTGTCTGGCGGTGGCCGCGCTGGTCGACACCTACCACCTGTCGGCCACGGTGAGCTTCGACCCGAATGTGCGCACGGAGTTGATCGTCGACCCCGGGTTGGCGCGTGATCGCATCATCCGGCTGGTGGAACGCGCCGACCTGGTCAAGGTCAGCACCGAGGACCTGCGCTGGATCGCCCCGGACCGCCGCCCCGAGGAGGTGGCCGCCTCCTGGCTGGCGCGCGGGCCGGCGGCGGTGGTGGTCACCGACGGTGCGCGCGGTGCGTTCGGCCTCTGTGCGGCGGGGCGCTGCGCGGTGAGCGCCCCACCGGTCGCGGTGGTCGACACCGTCGGCGCCGGCGACGCGTTCACCGCCGGGCTCCTCGACGCCGTGGCCGCCGCCGGGCTGCTCGGCGGGGACCGGCGGGCGGCGCTGCGGCGCATCGACGTCGCCACCTTGACCGCGGCGCTGCGTAGCGGCGCGCGCTGCGCCGCGGTGACCGTCGGGCGCCGCGGCGCCGACCTGCCCGATCGTGCCGCGCTGACGGGTGCGGGAGAACCGGAGTAGACCGCGCCCGGCGCGGGCATACTGGCCGTATGCGCGCCATCTGGAAGGGATCGATCGCGTTCGGGTTGGTCAACGTGCCGGTCAAGCTCTACGCGGCGACCGAGGATCATGACATCACATTTCATCAGGTGCACGCCGAGGACCACGGCCGGATTCGTTATCAGCGGGTGTGCGAGGTCTGCGGCGAGGCCGTCGAGTATCGCGACATCGCCCGCGCCTACGAATCCGACGACGGGCAGATGGTGGTCATCACCGACGACGACCTGGCCACGATGCCCGAGGAACGCGACCGGGAGATCGCCGTCGCCGAGTTCGTGCCGGCCGAGGACCTCGACCCTCTGCTCTACGACCGCAGCTATTTCTTGGAGCCCGACGCCAAGTCGACGAAATCCTATGTGCTGCTGGCCGAAACGCTCGCCGACAGCGATCGGGTGGCGATCGTGCGTTTCGCGTTGCGCAACAAGACGCGGCTGGCGGCGCTGCGGGTGAAAGACTTCTCCAAACGGACGGTGATGGTGTTGCACACCCTGCGCTGGCCCGACGAGATCCGCGACCCGGATTTTCCGGTCCTCGACAACAAGGTGGAGATCAAACCGGCCGAGCTCAAGATGGCCGGCCAGGTCGTCGAGTCGATGGCCGACGAGTTCCGCCCGGACCGGTTCCGCGACGACTACCAGGAGCAGTTACGCGAATTGATCGCCGCGAAACTGGAAGGCGGCGAAGCGTTCACCGCCGCCGAGGGGCCCACCGAGCTCGATGAGAGCGAGGACGTCTCCGATCTGCTGGCCAAGTTGGAGGCCAGCGTGAAATCCCGCTCGGGTGCGTCCAAGGCCGCCACGAAGCCCAAGGCCACCAAGTCAGCCACCAAGTCAGCCACCAAGTCGCGTACCAGGTCGCGCGCCAAGTCCTGACGATGCGCCGGCACGGTTGTTAAGTTGGCCCGATGATCCTGGACAGTTTCCGCCTGGACGGTCAGGCGGCGGTGGTCACCGGCGCCGGTCGCGGACTGGGGGCGGCCATCGCGGTGGCCTTCGCCGAGGTCGGTGCCGACGTGGTGATCGCCGCGCGCACCGCGGACCAACTCGGCACGGTCGCCGAACAGATCCGCGGCGTGGGCGGCCGCGCCCACGTCGTCGCCGCCGACCTCGCCCACCCCGCCGACACCGCCGCGCTCGCCGAGCAGGCGGTGGCGGCGTTCGGCCGGCTCGACATCGTGGTCAACAACGTCGGCGGCGCCATGCCGGCACCGCTGCTGTCGACGTCCACCGACGCGCTGGCCGACGCGTTCTCCTTCAACGTGCTCACCGCGCACGCGTTGACCACCGCGGCGGTCCCGCTGATGCTGGCCCACAGCCGGGGCGGGGCGGTCATCAACATCACCTCCGCGGTGGGCCGGCTGGCCGGCCGCGGTTTCGCGGCCTACGGCACCGCCAAGGCGGCGTTGGCCCACTACACCCGGTTGTGCGCCCGCGACCTGTCCCCGCGCGTCCGTGTCAACGCGATCGCCCCGGGGGCGATCCTCACGTCCTCGCTGGACGCAGTGGCCGCCAACGACGATTTGCGTCACTCCCTGGAGCAGGCCACCCCGCTGCGGCGGCTCGGGGACCCGGCCGATGTCGCCGCCGCCGCGGTGTATCTGGCCTCGCCGGCCGGCGGTTACCTCACCGGCAGCGTGCTGGAGGTCGACGGCGGGCTGATCGCGCCCAACATGGAGCTGCCGGTCCCCGACCTGTGACCACCGTCCCGCCGGTGGGGCGCCCATCGGCGCCGACAGACTTTCGCCTACCCTAACTTTTTTGTTAGCGCGGCGAGAAAGAAAGTGGGGTGTGGTGGCTCAGCGGACCGTTGCGCCGGCGCGACCCGGGTGGTATCTGCTCGGACCGGCGTTCGTCGCCGCGATCGCCTATGTCGACCCGGGCAACGTCGCGGCCAACGTCAGCGCCGGCGCGCAGTTCGGTTTCCTGCTGCTGTGGGTGATCGTGGCGGCCAACGTGATGGCTGGGCTGGTGCAGTACCTGTCGGCCAAGCTCGGGCTGGTCACCGGCCGGACCCTGCCCGAGGCGGTCGCCGACCACAGCACGCGCACCACCCGGATCGGCTACTGGCTGCAGGCGGAGTTGGTGGCGATGGCCACCGATTTGGCCGAGGTGGTCGGCGGCGCGATCGCCTTGCAGTTGTTGTTCGGCCTGCCGCTGCTGGTCGGGGGGCTCATCACCGGCGCGGTGTCGCTGCTGTTGCTGGCGGTACAGGACCGCCGCGGCCAACGAACGTTCGAGCTGGTGATCGGCGCGCTGTTGTTGATCATCGCTATCGGGTTCCTCGCCAGCCTGGTGGTCGAGCCGCCACCGCCCGCCGACCTCGTCGCCGGGCTGGTGCCCGCCTTCGACGGCGCCGAGAGCGTGCTGCTGGCCGCGGCGATCCTGGGCGCCACCGTCATGCCGCACGTGGTGTATCTGCACTCCGGGCTCAGCCGCGATCGCCACGGCCGGCCCGCGCCCGGGCCGCAACGCCGCCGACTGCTGCGGATCACCCGCTGGGATGTGACGCTGGCGATGCTGGTGGCCGGCGCGGTCAACGCCGCGATGCTGGTCGTGGCCGCGACCAACCTGGCGGGGCGCACCGACACCGAGTCGATCGCGGGCGCGCACGCCGCCGTGCGCGACGCGCTCGGTCCGACCGTCGCGTTGTTCTTCGCCGTCGGACTGCTCGCCTCCGGGCTGGCGTCCACCTCGGTCGGCGCCTACGCCGGGGCGATGGTGATGCACGGACTGTTGCACATCTCGGTGCCGCTGCTGACCCGGCGACTGGTCACGCTGATCCCCGCCCTGGTCGTTCTGGCGATCGGCGTCGATCCCAGCCGTGCCCTGGTGCTGAGCCAGGTCGTGCTCTCGTTCGGCATCCCGTTCGCGTTGCTCCCGGTGATCCGGCTGACCAGTAACCGGACCCTGATGGGCGCCGACGTCAACCACCCGGGGACCTCGCTGGTGGGCTGGCTGGTCACCGCGGTGGTCACCGTGCTCAACGTCATGCTGATCTACCTGACCGTGCGAGGCTAAGGCGTGTCGAACAACTGGCGACGGTCGAGTCGGCGCAGCAGTAGGGCGATTTGGCTGAGGATCAGGAAGCCTTCGTGGGCGACGAGGGTGATTTCGTAGTGGCGGTCGAGGCGACGGCAGTGGTTGATCCACCCGTTGGTTCGTTCAACGACCCAGTGGCGCGGCTGGACCCGGAACCCGCAGACGGGTTTGGGCCCGGACACGACATCGACGCTGACCCCGGCGCGCTCGGCGGCTTCGGCGACCGTGGCGCCGGTGTAGCCCTTGTCCAGCCAGACGTGGGTGATGGTCGGTGCGATCCGTTTTGACCGACGATGATGATCGAGTGGTCCGACACGTTCGCGCACGTCAGGGTGTTGTCGGTGGGCCGTGGGATCATCACCGATGATGAGCCGGAGGTGGTATCCCTCCAGTCGGCTCTGCTCGGCCTGCGGGGACCGCCGCACCAATTTGAGCTTGGCCGACCGAGTGTTCACCTGCTCAAACGGGCATCGGATCGACCGGGATCTCAACGCGGCGACCAACCTGGCCCGATGGGGC
Source organism: Mycolicibacillus parakoreensis (assembly GCF_022370835.2). The sequence goes on along the minus strand of NZ_CP092365.1, from coordinate 706,905 downwards.
CGACAAAACCACCATCGATCCCCGGCCCCCCAAGCAGGAGGCCGGGCCACCGACGCCCGCCGACAGGACGGCTCTGACCAGCACTCCACGAGTGCCGGTGAAACCAACCTGGACGACGCGGGAACCGGCGTTCACACCGCGCCAGCGGCCTGAACCAAGGAACGCCCGAGAAGGGCGGTGCCGAACACCCACCAGAGTTGTTCGACACGCTTTAAGGTGGCCGGCGTGACCGGCCCACCGCACCCCTACTTCGCCTACGGGTCCAACCTGTGCGCACAGCAGATGGCCCGGCGCTGCCCCGACGCGCGCGACCCGTACCCGGCACTGCTGGTCGACCACGACTGGCTGATCAACCAACGCGGGGTGGCCACCGTCGCCCCGCACGCGGGCAGGACCGTCCACGGTGTGGTGTGGCGCCTCTCCGACGCCGACCTGGCCGCGCTGGACCGCGCCGAGAGCGTTCCGGCGCACTATCGGCGCGACCGGCTGCCGGTGCACACCGACGCCGGGGTCGTCGAGGCCTGGGTGTACCTCGATCACCGGGTGAACCCCGGGCCGCCGCGCCCGGGATACCTGGAGCGCATCCTCGACGGCGCCCGCCAACACGGCCTGCCGAGCGACTGGGTCGCCTTTCTGCACGGTTGGGGCACACCGGGATCGGCGAGCCTTTCCGGTCAACACCGCGCCGAGGGCAGTGTGTCGGACCGGGCCGGTTCGCCCGTCGCACCGGTCGCGATCGTTACGGATGCGCGATCAGATGGTCGCGGATCTGGCCGTAGGCGTGGCTGAAGCGCTCGACGTCGCGCGGGCTGAGCAGATCAAAGAGGTTCGCGCGCACCGCGGCGACATGTCCGGGCGCGGCGGTGCGCACCTTCTGCAGACCCGCGTCGGTGAGCTCGGCGTAGGAGCCCCGCTTGTCTTCCTCACACTCGGCGCGCCGCACCCAGCCCAGGTGAACCAGGCGCGCGACCGCGCGGGTGATACCACTGCGGGTGGTCGCCACCCGGTCGGCGAGTTCACTCATCCGCAGCCGTCGCTGCGGCGCCTCGGATAACAGGGCGAGCAGCTCGAAATCGGACAACGAGACCCCGGCATCGGCGCTCAGTTGACGGTCGAGCGCGCGCAGCAGCAACCGGGTGCTGTCGAGGTAGCCGCGCCACATCGCCTGCTCGGGTTCGCTGAGCCACCGGCCGGCACTCACCGCCGTCGTCTCCGGATCGTCGCCGCGCAGCACCCCCACAACATGGTTGTCAACGATAGCAGTTTCGGGTGCGCCACACCTGCGCGCACGGGCGCGCACGGGCGCCGGACGCGGAGAAATCGGGCTGTTCTCCCGTGATTTCACCACTGCGGGCCCGACGCAGCGACCCGAGAGCACCCCGGGCCACCGTGTTGGTCGCAACCACTTCGCGCGCCACCGCCCCGTCCGGAATGCGGCGCGCCGGTTACGCCGCGCCAAACTTTACAGTTTCAGCGCCCGAAGCCATACTCGACTCACGATCCCAGTCCACCCCGAACCAGTGCACGACGAGGTGATGTCTCCGTGACCCAACCACCGATCCTTGCGGTCGTCCGCCGAAAGCACCGGCCATGACCAGCGGGCTGGTGAGCCGGGTGCAGGCGATCAACTGGAACCGCGTGCCGGACCCGAAGGACGCCGAGGTGTGGGACCGGCTGACCGCGAACTTCTGGCTGCCCGAGAAGGTGCCGCTCTCCAACGACCTGCCCTCGTGGCAGACGCTCACCGAGACCGAACGCCAAGCGGTGGTGCGCGTGTTCACCGGCCTGACCCTGCTGGACACCGCCCAGGCGACGGTGGGCGCGGTGTCGATGATCGCCGATGCGCGCACCCCGCACGAGGAAGCCGTGTTGACCAACATCGCGTTCATGGAATCGGTGCACGCGAAAAGCTACAGCTCGATCTTCTCCACCCTGTGCTCGAGCAGGGAGATCGACGAGGCGTTCGATTGGTCGGAGGCCAACCCGTACCTGCAGCGCAAGGCGCAGATCATCGTCGACTACTACCGCGGTGACGATCCGCTCAAACGCAAGGCCGCCTCGGTGATGCTCGAGTCGTTCCTGTTCTACTCCGGTTTCTACCTGCCGATGTATTGGTCGAGTCGCGGCAAACTCACCAACACCGCCGACATCATCCGGCTCATCATCCGCGACGAGGCCGTGCACGGCTACTACATCGGCTACAAGTGCCGTCGCGCCCTCGACGGCCTCGACGCGGAGCGCCGCGCCGACCACCGCGCATACACCTACGAACTGCTGCAGACGCTCTACGACAACGAGGTCGACTACGCCCACGACCTCTACGACGAGCTGGGCTGGACCCCCGATGTGCTGCCCTACATGCGCTACAACGCCAACAAGGCGCTGGCCAACCTCGGCTACGAGCCGCTGTTCCCCGTCGAGCAGTGCCGGCCCGACCCGGCCATCCTCTCCGCCCTCGACCCGGGCGGCCGGGAGAACCACGATTTCTTCTCCGGGTCGGGCAGCACCTACGTCATCGCCAAACAGCGCCCCACCGAGGACTCCGACTGGGATTTCTGAGTCGGCCCATCAGCCCGGCGCGTGGTCGCGCCGGCCGACCACCTCCACGACCACCGGGGCGGCGAATTCCACGCCGAGCAGCAGGTCATGGAAGCGGTGGGGCCGGCCCAGGCTGGCGCGGGTCACGAGCCGCCCGATACCGCCCAATGCCATCAGCCCCGCGAGCCTGCGCATCCGATGGAGGTCCGGTTCAGCCGCCGACGCCGCGTCGAGCCACCCGAGTCCGTATCCGGCGAACACCGGCCCCATGAAGCGCACATGTGAGTCGACCGTCGCGTCGTGGGCCATTCCGGGCTCCGCACGCACCCCGCCCAGCCATTGGACGGCTCCGATCGCGACGCAGGCCCATCCGGTCACGCGCCCCAGGGTTCTCAACCCGGTCATGAGGCCTCAGCCGCCCCGGGACCACGCGGCGAGACGTTGCGGGTCCGCAAGATGACGATGGCGCCGACTCACCCCGCCAGGCTACCCGCCGCACGCGGGAGCGCAGGGGCTGTCGCCCCGGCGGTGGCACCGCAAGCCGGTTCGTGCGCACGGCGCGTGCCGTCCCGGCACCACCAATCCGGCGTGCTCCCCACGGTTCTCGGTTAGGGTCACCGGCATGTGCACCCGGATCCTGTGGCCGAACACCGGCGCAAAAGCGGGCCATGCGGTCCTGGTCGGCCGCAACATGGATTTCCATCGGGACCTGATGACCAACCTGTGGAAACAGCCGCGCGGAGTCCGGCGCGACGACGGCGTCGGCGGGAGGCTCACCTGGACCTCGAAGTACGGCAGCGTCATCGCCGCCGCCTTCGACCTGACCGCCACCGACGGCATGAACGAGAAAGGCCTGGCGGGCAACATCCTGTGGCTGGCCGAATCCACCTACGGCGAGCCCGACGATTCACGTCCCCAACTGAGTCAAGCGGTTTGGTTGCAGTACTTTCTGGATAACTTCGCCACCGTCGCCGAGGCGACCGCGTGGATCGGCGAGTCCGACGTGCAGGTGGTGCAGATGGACGACCCGACCGGGGGCGCGCGGCCGGGTCTTCACCTGGCGCTCAACGACGCCACCGGGGACTCGGCGATCGTGGAGTACATCGACGGCTTCGCCCGCGTGTACCACTCGCGCGACTACACCGTGATGACCAATTCGCCGACCTATGACAAACAGCTGGAGCTGGTGACGTCGTTCACCGGCCTCGGTGGCGACGCACCGCTTCCCGGTGGCACGGATGCGCAGTCCCGATTCGCTCGCGCCAGCTACTATCTCGAGCGGCTTCCTCTGCCCCACAGCCGGGTGGAGGCCATCGCCGCGATGTTCTCGGTGCTGCGTAACGCCGCGCAACCGTTCCGCATCCCCGATCCGGGTAAGCCCGAAGCCTCACAGACGATCTGGCAGGTGGTGGCGGATTTGACCGGAAAGCGATACATCTACGAATCCACCGTCCGGCCGAACGTCGTCTGGGTGGACCTCGCCGACCTCGACTTCGCCGAGGGCAGCCCGCAGCTGAAGCTCGACCTGGTCGGTGAGCTCACCGTCGACAACGGCATCGCCGGCAACGTCGCGGGCAAGTTCGAGGACACGGGCCCGATGACGTTTCTGTCCGCGACGGTCGCGCACGGCACCGCCGAGACCACACAAACCTGATCGCGACGCCCTCGACGGGCATGACCGCGCCGTCGGCATCGGGGCGATGATCACCAACGAGGAGAGCCATGGACCCCGACACCTACGAAACGGGCCGCCGAATCCGAACACAGGTCCTCGGCGAGGCCTACGTTCGCAGCGCCGCAGCCGACGGTGACTTCGCTCAACCCTTGCAGGACCTGGTCACCGAGTACTGCTGGGGCGCGGTGTGGGGCCGCCCCGGGCTGACGCCGAAGATCCGCAGCATGCTCAATCTGGCGATGCTGGCCGCCCTCAACCGCCCCCGCGAGCTAGGCACCCATGTCAAAGGTGCGCTCAACAACGGCGTGACGCGCGACGAGATCCGGGAAGTGCTGCTGCAGGTGGCCGTCTACGCCGGTGTGCCCGCGGCCGTCGACGGCTTCCGTACCGCCGGTGAGGTGTTGGCCGAACTCGACGACCCGGGCACCGCATGACCGTCGGGTTCATCGGTCTGGGCACGATGGGGTTTCCGATGGTCACCCGCCTGTTGGCCGCCGGACACGAGTTGGTCGTCTATGACAGCTCGGCGCCGGCCCTGCACAAGGCGACCGCCTTGGGCGCGGAACCCGCCGACTGCCCCAAAGGGGTTGCCGATCGGGCGGACACCGTTCTGGCCAGCCTGCCTTCGCCACAGATCAGCCAGCAGGTCGTCACCGGGACCGACGGCGTCGCCGAAGGGGACAGGGTCGCACGGTTCGTCGACTTGTCGACGATCGGAGCCCAGAGCGCCCAACACATCTCGAGAAAACTGGCAAGACAGCAGATTGCGGCACTGGACAGCCCGGTCAGCGGTGGGGTCGGCGGCGCCGAGAAGGGCACCCTCGCGATCATGGTGTCGGGGCCGCGCGCAGAATTCGACGCGGTGCGACACGTCCTTGCCGTACTGGGTAATCCGATCTTCGTCGGCGAGCAGCCCGGTGCCGCACAGACGATGAAACTGATCAATAACCTGATGGCGGCCGCCACGTTGGCGGCGACAGCGGAAGTGATGGTCATGGGCGTCAAGGCCGGCCTGGAGCCGTCGGTCATGATCGACGTGCTCAACGCCGGATCCGGTGCCACCCACGCCAGTCGCGACAAGTTCCCCCGCGCGGTGCTGCCGCGCACCTTCGACTTCGGTTTCGCCACCCAGCTGATGGTCAAAGACATCCGGCTCTACCTGAGCGAGGCGTCGGCGCTGCAGGTCCCGACCGACCTCGCCGAGGCGATCGGCCGACTGTGGGAGACCACCTTGCAGACGGCGGGGCCGCGATCGGACTTCACGTCGATCGTCAAACCGATGGAGACCGCCGCCGGTGTCGAGATCGACGGCCGCGACCCGGGCTTGCCAAGCGAGTAGACCGTTCGGTATACCTGTCGTAGTCGGCGCGCACCCCGGTGCCGCACACCGCGGGAGGAGACCAACGATGACCACACCCGATATCGGCTCGATGACCGGGTTGGAGTTGCTGCAGTGGGTGCAGCGCGAGAACCCGACCCACATCCCCAACATCGGCCAACTGCTCGGGACGCACCTCGACGAGGTCGACCACGGCAGCGTGACGATCTCGCTGGCGACCCGCCCGGACTTCGCCAACCCCCTCGGCACCGTGCACGGCGGCATCGCCGCCACCCTGCTCGATTCGGTCATGAGCTCCGCCGTCCACACCACCCTGGACACCGGCGTGGGCTACACCACCCTCGAGCTCAAGGTCAACTACATCCGCTCGGTGAGCACCAACGGCCGAATCCTCACGGCCAGAGGCACTGTCGTCCACCGAGGGCGCCGCACCGCCACCGCCGAGGGCAAGCTGCACGACGACCAGGAGAAACTCGTCGCGCACGGCACCACCACCTGCCTCATCCTGCCCGGCGGCGACTGACGTCGTAGACCGCCACAGGCCCCCGGCACGCGGGCGCGGAAAAAGGCCGCGTCACTCGGCCTCAGCGGGACGGGTGTGCCGGGCGACGAGGTCGACGACCTGCCGCCCGGTTCGCTGCAGCGGTGACGACGATCGGGTGGCCAGCGACATGATCACCGCGCCCTCGATCGCCGCGATGGTGGTGGTGGCCAGTTGGCCGGCGACGTCGGGCGCCACCTCGGCCGCTTCGAGCTTGGCGGCCAGCAGAGCCTCCCAGTCGGTGAACATCTGCCCGGCGATGTCGGCGGCGTCCGGGGCCTCAGACCGCCCCAACGCCGCGGCCACGATCGGGCATCCGGCGTGAAAATCACTGCCGACCAACGTGTCCTGCCACACGCCGATGAATGCCTCGACGGCGTCGACCGGATCGGCCTCGGCCGCGAAGCGCCGGATCGTCTCGGAGATGGCGTGTCCCGCCGAGGTCGCGGCAGTGGCGATCAATTCCGCCTTCCCGCCGGGAAAGTTGAGGTAGACCGTGCGGCGGGCGATCCCGCTGTGTTCGAGCAGTTCGGCGATTCCCGTTCCGGCCACCCCGTTGCGCTGCAACAGCGCGATGGCGCTGGCGGTGAGGCGATCGCGTGCCGCCACTGCCCTCTCCTTCCTGCCGCCCTTGCCCTATACCGACCAGTCTACTACCCTGACGAAAGTAGACCGTTTGGTATAGCAAGTGTGCGCGGGAGCCCGCGCACGGGGAGGTCAGCAGTGTCGTCGTCGAACTGGGATGCGATCGTCATCGGTGCCGGCCTGGGCGGGCTGTCGGCCGCCGCGCATCTGGCTGCCACCGGGCGGCGCACGCTGGTGTTGGAGCGCTACAGCGTGATCGGCGGCAGCTCGCACGTCTACCGGCGCCGTGGCCGCTGGGAAGCCGACTGCGGTGTGCATTACATCGGCGATTGCGGACCCGGCGGACAGCTGCCGACGCTGTTTCACGGGCTCGGCCTCGACGACCGGATCCGGTGGCTGCCGCTGGACGAGGGCGGGTTCGACACCATCGTCGGCCCGGATCTGCACTGGCGGGTCCCCTTCGGATGGGACGCCTATCGGGAGAATCTGCTGGCCGCCTTCCCCGATGACGAGCGCGGCCTGCGCCGATTCGTGGCGATCATGCGCCGCATCGGACAGAGTCTGGACCGGTCTGTGACCCCGTCGTCGACGTCGGAGATGCGGCGTTTCGCCCTGCGCTGCGGGCCGGCCGCCCCGTGGTTGGCGACGCCCTACCTCGCGTTGCTGGCCGCGTGTGGACTCAACGCCCGCACCGTATTGGCGCTGTCGGTGCAGTGCGGCGCGCTCGCGACCACACCCCAGGCGGTGAGCACCGTGGCGATGGCGGGATTCCTGCAGGATTATGTCGGCGGCGGCGCCTACTACCCGCGCGGCGGGGGCCAAGTGCTCTCGGCGGCGTTCGCCGATGTCGTGCAGACCCACGGCGGCGCCATCCGCACCCGTGCCGAGGTCGATGAGATCCTCATCGAGTCCGGCCGGGTGAGCGGCGTGCGACTGGCCGACGGTGAGCAGATCCGCAGCGCGGTCGTGGTCAGCGATGCCGACGTCATCCGCACCTACCGTGATCTCGTCGGCTATTCGCACCTGCCGTGGTCGCTGGCCGCGCGGGTGAAACGCTGGAAGATGTCGTGGCCGTTGATCAACGCCGTCTACGGGGTGGAGTTCGACGTGACCGACACGCCGAACTCCAACTTCTACGCGATCCCGAGCTGGGATGACGCCGGGTCGTTGCTCCAGTTGCACCGCATGACCTCCCAGCTGCTGTTCCGCGCGGATCGCCGCGACCCGGTCGACTGGGCGATGGACTTCGCGCGCCGCCAGCCCGGATTCGTGCAGTGCTCCACCCGCCGCGACCCCGGCCATACACGCAGCGCCCCGCCCGGGCACGCCACCATCGAGGTGCAAACCATCGCGCCGTCGGATCTGCGGCTGTGGGGAGCCGACGGCGCCGACATCGCCGGCGGCGGCTATCGCCAGCGCGCCGGCTACCAGGAGATCAAGGAGATCGTCACCGACGGCCTGCGCCAGCGCCTCGAACAGGTGTATCCGGGTGCGGCCGGCAAGGTGGTCTGGAGTGAGCTGGGAACCCCGGCCACCCAGGAGCGGTTCACCCACACCAGTGCCGGCAACGCCTTCGGGCTGGAATGCCGGCTGTCGCAGTTCGGCCCGTTCCGCCCCGGGGCGACCACCCCGATCGCGGGATTGTTTCTGGCCGGCACCAGCACCGCGTGGGGCCCGGCCACCGAAGGCGCCATGCTGTCGGGATTGCATGCCGCCAGCGCGATCACCGGCCGCGATCTGCAATCCGAGATCCGGTCCGGCGCAGTGCTGACCGATCGGGCTCGGCTGTCCGACTGGCCGGCCGACTTCGATCCGCTGGCCGCCTCCCGGCCTCGCCCGCTCAGAAAGACCGAGACCGGCACCGGCGATCGGGCCGGTGGCTGAAGGGAGGGCGAATCATGACCCGAGCGATCCGCAAGTTCCGCTTCGAACGCCTGGTGGGGCGTTATCTGGCCAACCCGCTCGTGGCCGCACTGGGCCGGATCGGGGTGCGCACCACGCTGGCCACCGAGTTGCAGACAACGGGCCGCAAGTCAGGACGGCCTCGTCGCGTCCCGGTCGCCGCCCGCTTCGACGACGCCGGTGCGTGGGTGATCTCCCAACACGGCACCCGGTCGGGATGGGCCGCCAACATCACCGCCGACCCACGGGTGCACATCCGGCAGGGCACCCGGTGGCGTTCCGCCATCGCCACATTCGAGCCCGGCGACGACGTGACGGCACGCGCCCGCACCTTCGCCTCCCACCCTGCCCTGGCCGGGCTGGTGGCGGCGACCTTCCGTGCGCTGCAGAGTGCACCGATGTCGGTGCGCCTGACCTTCACCGACGAATGAGACGGACCGTGACCGGCGGGTGCGCCCACGCGGCGGCGCTGACCACGCTGCGGTCGAATCAGGCCCCCTGATAGATGCGGATCTCCGGATCGGCCTTCAGCAGCGGCGAGAGCCCTCCGACGACGTCCTGGGTGAACAGCTCGCTGGACAGGTAGGCCTGTGCGTCGGCGACGGTGTCGAAGCCGTGCAGCACCTGCACATCCTCGTCCCGGACGAGCAGTTCCTTGCTGCTGGCACCGGCGACGGTGTCGAGGAACGGCTGCTTGTACTTCTGGTAGACGCCGGCCGCGGCGGGGCGGTCGACCTCGTCGACCTCCAGGGTGATCTCCAGGTAAGCCACGTCTTTGCTCCTTCCCGAGTTGCGGTGACCGGTTAACTCCGTTGCACGCTCAGGTTATCGCCCCACTCCGGCCGGCGGTAGGCGCCCGCGGTGAATACCACCATAGCCTCTATCGATATCTACCTTGCTGGGGTGCCGGCTACAGACCCCCATCAGCCCTCGGCACTACGACGCCAGGACTCCAGATTCCGGCGTTATCCATTCATTTTTCTTATAGGCTTACCGTTCGACACGCTGCCCGGAATCGCCCTAGGGTGGAGTCCACGAACCCGGGTATCGCAGCGAGGGCAACCGGTGGGACCATTTGCTGAATGGCGTCGGTTGCGCCCATTGCCCGGCAGTGACGAAGGAGGTCGGATGCCGAAGAGCGTGGGCGTGCAGCGCGATGAGACCGAGCGCGCTGATCGCGCTGACCGATCGGGCCCCACCGCGCAGGCCGAGGTCGACGCCCCCACGAACGGATCCCGCCCGAGCGAAACGGGAGTGACGATATGACGAGCACCGTGGTGATGCGCGTTGACACCGAGACCGGCCCGCTCATCCCGGCACGGGTTGAGGTGAGCGCCCCGCCCCGCGGTTGGGTGCGTGTCCAGGTGATGGCGAGCGGGGTGTGTCACGCCGACATCGCCACAGCGGCGGCGAAGGGGGCGCAGACTCCGGTCACCCCCGGCCACGAGATCGCCGGGGTCATCGCCGATCTCGGAGAGGGCGTCGACGGGTGGACGGTCGGTGACCGGGTGGCGATCGGGTGGTTCGGCGGCAGCTGCGGGCACTGCGATTTCTGCCGACGCGGCGATGTCGTGCACTGCTCCGACCGGGCCGTTCCCGGCCTGTCCTACCAGGGAGGCTGGGCCGAGTCGGTGACCGTCCCGGCGGACGCGCTGGCCCGTATTCCAGCGGAGTTGGACTTCTTCGACGCCGCCCCGATGGGCTGCGCGGGAGTGACCACCTTCAACGCGGTTCGCCACGCGAGACTCCCGCCACAGGCCCGGGTGGCGGTGTTCGGGCTGGGCGGGCTGGGGCATCTCGCCGTGCAGTTCGCGGCGACGATGGGCCACGAAGTCATCGCAATCGCGCGCGGACCGGGCCGCGAAGAGCTCGCCCGCCGGCTCGGCGCTCACCGCTACATCGACAGCACCCCGACCGCACCGGGTGCCGCACTCAAACAACTCGGCGGCGCGGACCTGATTGTGTCCACCGCGGCCACGACCGAGCCCGTCGCCGAACTCGTCGACGGCCTTCGCGTCCACGGCCGCCTGACGATCATCGGAGTCGACGGCGGCACCGTCGAGGTTCCGGCCGCACCGCTGGTGATGCACTCGAAGATCATCACCGGCCATCTCACCGGGAGTGCCCTCGACACCGAGGAGGCCATGCGGTTCGCCGTCGCCAACGGTGTGCGCCCGATGATCGAACGCATGCCTTTGGAGCGGGCTGGAGAAGCGGTGGCGCTGCTGGCGGCCGGCAAGCCGCGATTCCGGATCATCTTGGATCCCAGCAGCATTCACGAATACACACGTCGTCCCGTGTCTTCGTGACGGTATCGCCCCGCCGGTCGATTCGTCGAGGCTGCGGCCTCGGCGAATTGAACGACCGCGGGGTCCGGCTGGCGGCGAAAATTGACACCGCTTCGATTCGAACGCGTCGGCTGCGTTGAGCTCCTACCATGAAAACGTGCGCTCCACCCCACACCGGTACGACGATGCGACCGCCCGGAGTGCCGCGCCCTGGGATATCGCGCGACCGGCGACGACCAGCGGGATGGCGGGACTCCGCATGGCCGGGTTCCGCGCTCGGGGTGCGGCGCCGGTCGACTTGCCCGTGGTTCCGAGCCCGGCCGTCACGCTGGTTCTGCCGTTCGGGGGCGGCTCGCTGGTCGTGGAGGACGCCGCCGGCCTACCGCTGCGGGGGAGCCTGGTCGCGCGGCTCGATCCCGGCGGGGCGCGTATGCGGGGCCGAAACATCCAGTGCGTCGAGGTGCGCCTGTCCCCCGTGATCGCACCCGCCGTGCTGGGCGTCTCGCCGGCCGAACTCCACCACCCGGTCGTCGCCGCCGAGGAGGTGTGGGGCGACGACATGCGGCGGATCCAAGAGCAACTCGGCGATGCTCCGTCGTGGCAGGACCGCTTCGCGTTGCTCGAAGCGGTGCTCGCCCGTCGACGCCGGCGCGGGCCGGTCGTGGACCCCCAGGTGGCCTGGGGATGGAACCGGATCGTCGTCAGCCGCGGCTCGGTGCGGGTCGAGGACCTCGCAGCCGAGCTCGGATGGAGCCGCAAACGTCTGTGGACGCGGTTCCGCTCGCAGATCGGTCTGGCGCCGAAACGTGCCGCGAAGCTGGTCCGCTTCGGCCACGCCGCTCACCGGTTGGCCGCGGGTGAAAGCGCGGCCCAGGTCGCCGCGGCGTGCGGTTACGCCGACCAATCCCACTTTCACCGGGAGGTCCTGGCGTTCACCGCAATGACCCCGACGACCCTGGCCGGTGGCCCTGGGTTGGCGGTGAACGACATCGCCTATGCAGGCCGGGGAACGTCGGGAACATTCGTACAAGACCCGCACCCGTAGGGCACGGCACGGTGGGGGCATGCACAGACACGACCCCATTGCCATCGCCAAAAATCTCTCCGCGTTCGAATTCCGCGAACTCGCACCGTTCAACGGCGCCGCATTCTGCATGTACTACGGCGACCGGATGGTGCGGTCCGACTGGGAGATGCACCCTGACACCGACGAGCTGCTGCTGGTCTTGAAGGGCAGGGTCACCGTCGAAATCCTCACTGACAGCGATCGTTACCGTCTGGCACTCACTGCCGGACAGTTTGTGATCGTGCCAACGGGCCACTGGCACCGGCACGTCCATGTGCACGATGTCATCGAGGTGTTCTTCACTCCGGGCACCACCGTGGAATCCACCGCCGACGATCCCCGACTCTGCCGGGTTCCATCGCCGTCGGGGCCCGCGGGAAAGGAGTGGGTGTAATGCAGGTGCGCGGCGCGACGGTGTTGTTGACCGGGGCCACCGGCGGGATCGGACGGGCGCTGGCGGAGGAATTGTCCGCCCGCGGCGCCGAGGTCATGCTCACCGGACGTCGCACCGATGTACTCGAACCGCTGGCCAACGGCCTGGGAGCCCGTGCCCTTTCGGTTGACCTGGCCGACCGGGGCGCGATCGGGGCGCTCATGCGGTCCGTGGGCGACATCGACATATTGGTGGCCAACGCCGCACTGCCGGCAACGGGTCTGCTCGCCGACTACTCCATCGACGAGATCGACCGCGCGCTCGAGGTCAACCTGCGCGCGCCCATCGTGATGGCGAAACTGGCCGCCGACCGCATGGCCGCACGACGCCGCGGACACCTGGTCTTCCTCTCCTCGCTGTCCGGCAAGACCGCCTCCGGCCGGGCGTCGCTCTACAACGCCACCAAGTTCGGGATACGCGGCTTCGCCCTCGCCCTGCGCGAGGACATGCGCCCGCACGACATCGGTGTGTCGACGGTGTTCCCCGGCTACATCAGCGACGCGGGAATGTTCGCCGATTCGGGGGCGACCCTGCCTCGCGGGATCACCACCCGGTCACCGCAGCACGTGGCACAAGCCACCTTGAAAGCCATCGAGAAGAACCTCGCTGAGGTCGACGTCGCCCCACTCGGTCTGCGCCTGCTCGCCCTGCTCGGTGGTGTCGCCCCAAGCGTGACCACCGCCCTCCAACGTCGCCTCGGAGCCGACGCGATCACCGAACGACTCGCCGAAGGGCAACGCTACAAGCGATGACTCCGACACCGGCCCCCTCGTGGAGCGTCCCGTGCGCTATCAGCAACCTGATCGCAGACCCGCCAGCCGGAAACACTTTACATCTATGGGGTATATTGTCACAGCGACCGGGTATTCCGGCGTCCGCCTGACGCGAGCCGATGACAGACCAGCGGGAATTTGACGGCTTCGACACTGCGCCGCACGGGCGCCTGGGCGAGCAGACCGGAGAAGAGGCCTGACGTATGTTTTCCATCCTGAAAACGGTCGGCGACATCGCAATCGGTGCTTCACCCTGGGTACCGTGGGATCAACACTGCGGCCTGCGGTCGATTGATGGACCGATGTTGCGCAACGCTTTGGCGGGCTCGGTGCCGGATGCAGACGTGCTCACTTTTTCCATGGTCCGTGATCGGGCGACGACGGATCGGGCACGGCTCACGCTGGAGTGGAACGAGGCCGGCCGGCACGCGGGGTTGCCGACCACGGTGTTCGCCAAGGGCACACCCAGCTTGGCGGCTTCGCGGGTGCTGAACTCCGCATTCGGACTGTGCGCGACCGAAGTCCATTTCTACAACAACGCCTATCCGGAGGTCGCCGATATCACGCTGCGGCCGTATTTCGCCTCGGTGTCGTCGGGCGGCCGCTTCCTGCTGGTGTTGGAGAGCAAGGACGCCGCGGATACGCACTTCTACACACTCGACGATGAGGCGTCCTTGGATCACGCCGAGGCGATCGTGGACTCGCTGGCCAAACTTCACGGTCGGTTCTACAACTCGGCGCGTTTCAACGGCGATCTTTCCTGGGTGACCAGATACCGGGATCGACCGGGGCAACGGCTCGCCCCGAAGGTGATGGCCTTCGCCGAGAAGCGGTTTCTGAAAAAATACGACGTCCCCACCCCGGTGGCCCGTTTGACCCGGTTTCACCTGGCGAATCGTGATGTATTCTGGCGAATCTGGGAGTCAATGCCACCGACGTTGTGTCACGGCGACACCCACATCGGGAACACATTCCGCACCGCGGACGGATTTTCGGGCTTGTTCGATTGGCAAGAAGTCCATCGGATGAACGGCATCCGCGAGGTCGCCTACTTCATCGCGTGGGCGTTCCGTCCGGAAAACCGGCGGCGGCACGAAAAACACCTCCTCGAACGGTATCTTCATATCCTGGCCGACAGTGGTGTGGGAAACGAGACGCCGAGTCTGGCCGATGCCTTCGATCAATACCGACTGATGATGATCGATGCGTGGACCTCGGTGTGGGCCAGCCTCGCCCTGATGACCGTCGAGCAGGAAGGCTTACCCGAGGAGTTGCTGTCCCGTCAGTATGCGGTGCTGGAGGATCTCGACGTCGAACAGGCGTTGCGGGCGGCCGCGAGAACTGGGTGATCCGGGTGGGGTCGGGCACTCGGCGACGCGGTTGATCTGTACTTGCAAACCAGACCGTGAACATCAAACTCAGCTGACGGTGGGGATCACAGGAGCTCACGCCAACTCGAGTCGACACCCACTTCCGGCCGGCCACGGTAGGGCCGAAGGACGTCGAAGACGTTGCGCTTACCCTTGCGGTACCGTCGATCGTCGTAGTCCCACAGCTTCTTGAGCCAGCCGACCGTGTCGTAGGTGTCGACGAACGCCGGTTCGGTGTCGGCCCCGGTGCGCTCGAGGATGGCATTGACCGAACGCCGGGCCGCCTCGCACGCGCAATCCATCGCATCGATCCCGCCGGTGGTGCGCGCGTAGGTGGCAGCGATGAACAGGTTGTCGACCGCTGTCACCGCGTTGGGCTGCCCGCTGAACGCCCCGACGACCGCACCGAACAGCGGTTCGTCGTTGATGACCGGCGTCCCGGGTTCGTAGCGCAGCAGTGGGCTGATTTCCCAGCGAACGATGTTGGCACGGTCGAGTTTTCCCCACGAAGTCGGGTGAATGGCCGCCAGGTGCGCCAGGATCTCGTTGAAGAACTCCTCTTTGGTGCACTCTTTGGCGGTCTTGCCGTACAGCAGCCCCGGATAATCCCAGGTTTGCAGATCGATCGACATCCACTGTTGCGCGGTGCCGTCGCCGTACCGCGCGCTGAAATCGGGTACCGCGGCACCGTAGTCGACCGCGACCAACTGCCAGGGCCCCAGACAGAAGGCGTTCGGCATCGGTGGCCCGGTCAGAAAGACGTTGGCCGCCCCGAGCCACTGCTCACCCAAGCGGTCGAGACGCCCCAACAGCGGGTCACGGTCGACCAGATCCGGTGTCAGCACCGTCTGCGCGACGTCCTGCGGTACAGCCAGCACATACCAGTCGGCATCCACCTGGCGCGATTCGCCCGAACTCTCGCGCACCCGGGCGCCGGTGACCCGGCCCTCCGACGACGTCAACTCCGCGAGCTCGGTGCAGGTATGGATCCGTACCCCCAGCTTCGCCAAATGGCGTCCGAACGGGGCGAAGATCGCATCGTCGGCCGGGCCCGCGGTGATACCGACCACCGTCTGCGCGCCCCGGCCGAGGCCCTTCGCTCCGAAATGGCCGGAGAAGATCTGCAGGTTGCGCGCAGTTTCGCGAGCACTCACGTGATCGGGATCGACCTTGACCTGGGAGATTAGCGCGGCCATTATCTCGAATGACTTGCGCGACAGCGGGCCGGTGTACTCGGTCAACGAGATGTGTTCGAGCTGGCCGTGCTGACGGGCCAATCCGGAGGTGGCCAACGCGGCGATCTTGCAGACCAACCGGGGCAGCTGCCGGGTCAGAACCCGGGGCAGGAAGTGGCGGGCGAACTCCCGGCTGTGCCGGTTGAACAGGTTTCTTCCGCTGCCGCCGAAACCGTGCTGGACATCTTTGCCGGAGTAGGACAGGTTGTCCAGGACCGAGCCGTCGCCGGCGTCGGCCGGCACCCGCGACAGCGTGTCGTTCCAGTGCTGATAGGTGCCCCAATAGGCGTGTGGGCCGCTCTCGACCGGCAGGTCCTTGCGGCCGGCGGTGCCCGACCCTGCCAGGGTCTCGCTGCGGGACTTCCCACCGAGGAAGGCCCCCTTCTCGTAGAGTTCGACGTCGAAACCGCGCTCGACGAGCTCCAGTGCGGCCGAGAGGCCGCCTGGGCCGGCACCGAAAATCGCCACCCGGTTGCGGCCGTCGGCTGCTCCGCCCGGCCCGGCCACCGGTTCATCGTGTTCGTCGGGGCTCATTCAACCGCCTCTCTCGTGCGTCACCCATGGCGAGATCTTTGTTCCCGCGCCGTCACCGACCGCCGTTTCATATCTGGACACCCCAGGGGTCACTGGACTCGGTCGCCGCCCGCGGTCGACACGACAGGGTCACTCGTCGCGGTGAACGGCACGGCCATATGCATAGGTTGACGGTGATGGACCCACCGCCGGCGGGCTGCCATCGCTGTCCGCGGTTGGATCACCCTTACCGGGCCCTGCTTTTCGCCTTGCTTCTTGCCGGTTCCTGCATTGGGCTGTGTCGGCGAGTTGTGATGTGAGCCCGGCGACATAGCGTAGTTGTTGAAGGAACTGGTCGTCATCGTCGCCGCGGACAACGTAGTGGGAAACGACCAATCGGATGACGGCGGCGGCCGCCATCGTGGGATCGGGGCTTGGAATGATCCTCTCGAGTCGTTCCCGCAGCGTCGGCATCAACGCAGTCATGCGCTGGAGGACTTGTCCGGGCTCGAGATCCAGCATGCGCGCTCCGGAGTAGGACAACTGGTAGTCGACGAGAAACCGCAGGGTCGTCTCGAGCCTTTCGATGCCGCGCTGCCCGGCGGTCGCCGCGGTAAGCCTGGCCTCTAAAAGATCATGTTCCCAGATGTTGAACGCATCGATCAACGCCTCCTTGGAGGAAAAGAAGCGGTACAACGTCATTCGCGACAAACCGGCCTCAGCGGCCACGTCGGACATGTTGAGCTTGGTGGTGCCTTTCGCGCTGAGCACCGTTGCGGTTGCGGCGAGGATTCGTTCCTGGCTGTCTGTGGCCGGTCCCCGTCGCCCGCGTTGCTGCCGGAATTCGGGTGGCGGAATGCTCCGCCTCAAGTCGCCAGGTTCCCTCTCTTCACGACCGGTTCGAGAAGCACGCGCGTTACGGATCGACACCTTTGTCATTCTATCGAGTCCACACGCCCGTTTTCGGCGCGCACGTAGGTGACTGTCCGGTCCTCGTTGACCGCCTGTGCCCGACCGCTCCAGGCTCGTGCCCTCGCCGGAGCGGCAATCCCGATCAGGACAAACACGGTCATCGTGTGCGCACCGGTACGTTTTCATAGCCATTGACGCTCGTCAGTGCTGTGCGCCGCAGACCGTCATGGTCGACGACGTAATCGTCGGGCAAGATGTCGAGCAGACGGTCGAGGGCGATTGCACTTTCCATCCGTGCCAACGCAGCGCCCAGGCAGCTGTGGATCCCATACCCGAGCCCGAGATGGTGCGCCTCGGCCTGGTCTCGCTCGATGTCGAAGATCTCGGCGTTGGTGAATGCCCGCTCATCGCGGTTGGCGGAAGCACCCAGCAAGACCACTGCGCTGCCCTGCGGGATGGTTACACCGTGGCGCGTCACGTCCTTCATCGCATAGCGGCAGTTGTACTGCACTGGTCCCTCGTAGCGCAGCAGTTCTTCGACCGCGGCAGGTATCTTGCCGCGATCGGCACGCAGTCGTGCCCATTGATCGCGGTGCCGGCTGAAGACCACCACGGCTGAACCCACCAGCTTGGTGACCGTTTCAGCACCGGCGCCGCCGAGGAGTGTGCAAAATCCTGCGATCTCCAAGTCGTCCAGCCGGGTGTTGCTACCGTCCTCGCGCTGCACTTCAGCCTCGATCAACGCCGTGATCATGTCCTCACGCGGAGTGGCGCGTCGCTTCTGGATCAGCTCGTAGTACAGCGCCATGATCTGGGCCATCGCGTTGGCGCCTTCCTCGCTCATGGCCATCTGTCCGGGCTCGCGTTTGAGACCGAGGTCCTGCCACAGGCGGATCTGCTGTCGCTGCTCCTCGGGAACGCCCAGCATCGTCGCGATGATCTCGACGGGGAATAGCGCAGAGAATTCGGCCACAACGTCGAACTGTGCAGGGTCGATCCCCGCCAGGTAGTGTTCAATGCGTTCTCGGACAGTCGATTCGAGCGATCTGATCGCCCTCGGGGTGAAAACCTTATTGACCAGGCTGCGCATCCGCCGATGCTCGGGCGGGTCCATCCAGATGATCGACTGGCCATGCCTGACTTCCCCACCCTGTATCTCTTCGAGCGTCACCCCACGAGACGAGGAGAAGGTCTCGAAATCCTTGAAGGCCTCGGCGACGTCCTCATACCGGGAGAGGGCGTAGAAGTCGTACTGCTCGCTGTAGTAGACCGGCGCTTCGTCTCGCAGTCGGCGATATGTGCCGTAGGGGTCATCGAAGTGCCCCTTGGAGAAGGGGTCGAATACCAGCTTGGATAGCGTCATACCATTTCCCTCGAACTGATCCGCTGTATGGGCGTGGTCATCTGCCACCACCGAAGTGGCGTGGCTCACGATACACTTGATTTGATTTTGTCACTAGTTTTTGTCGCGTTGCTGCCGGGTAACGGGCTGATCGACGGCTCAGACCTGCTGGCGCAATGTCGACGCCCCGCGCCCTTGTCGCCTTGCCCTGCGCCGGCGCGGCGCTCTGATTACGGCTGGCCGCCCACGGAGCCCACGGACCTCACGCTCTGGCCACTGAGGGGCGCACCCGCGCTCGACACTCACCGACCCATAATCCCCACGAGGATCTCTTTACGGATGAATATTGATCTGTCATGCCATCCGATTGCGGAGTAGCGTTCGACGTGGTGCGCGGGTGACTCACTTTCGTCATCATGCTTGATCACTCGCGGCCGATGCAGAGACGCAGGATAGGGACACCGATGACGAAGTGAGAGAGGGTAGTCGTCGACTACGGCGACGTCGCGAGCCCCGATACCACCGTGAGCGGTTCGCGGACTAGCATGAGGCGTCCCTAGGGGTTTTTCCACACCTATGTCGAATAGGTCCCCGGCTCCCACGCGGCCCCCGTAGCTCAGGGGATAGAGCACGGCTCTCCTAAAGCCGGTGTCGGCGGTTCGAATCCGCCCGGGGGCACACACACCAAAATCGGGGCGACCGGCGTGGGACGTCGGGCGCGGCGCCCACCGGGGCGTAACGTCGCGGCCATGAGCGACACCGCGGGCCCCGACGCCGGAAACCCCGGCGAGGCGGACGCCGACGACTGGGACGCCTGGGTGGAGTCGACCGAGGCCACCCGCCCCGTCCGCCGGCAGCCCCGCGCGTGCGGCACCGAACCGCACCTGTGAACCGACCGGAGCGGTGACCCACGCCACAACTTTGCGCTGTCGCGAAAACTTGCGTGTCTGTGCAACATAGGGCAGGCTTCACTAAATGTCGGAGATCGGGCTGCGCGAGCGCAAGAAGTTCGCCACCAAGGAAGCCCTCGGACGCGCCGCACTCGACCTGGCCGTCGAACGAGGCCTGGATGCGGTCACCGCGGAGTCCATCGCCGAGGCCGCGCAGGTGTCCACCCGCACCTTCCACAACTACTTCTCCTGCAAAGAGGACGCCGTGCTGTTCGAGGTGGACAAATCGGTGCAGCACATGGTGGAGGCGTTCGTCGCCCGCGATCCCGACGAACCGGTCCTGGAGTCCCTGGAGGAGATCCAGGTGGCCTTCATCGAATCGGCGGACGCGCTGGAGCGGATGATCGCGGTGACCCGGCTGATGGCCAACCATCCGGCGCTGATCGCCCAGCACGTGGCGAACTACGAGCTGTCGTCGGTCCCGATGCTCGCCGAGATCGCCCGGCGCAGCGGCACCGATCCGGACACCGATCTGTACCCGCGGCTGGTGTATCACGCGGCCGGTGCGGTCGTGACGGCCGTCATCGAACTGCACATCGCCTCCGGGGAGCCGCCCTCGCGCGACACCCTGGCGACCGCCGTGCGCGCCGGCTACGCCCGACTCAAACGCGGCCTGCCGCAGCCACCCGCCGACGGCGGCGCCTCATGAGGAAATTCCCGCTGTTCAGGCTCGCCGGCAAGCTGTGGATGCCGCTGGTCATGGTGGTAGTCATCGGGATCGGCGGGTTCGCCGTGTACAAGGTGCGCGGCATCTTCGGCTCACATGTCTACGAGACCTATGCGGGCAGCATGTCGGACGACTCGAACAGCTCCAACCCGAAGACGGTCACCTACGAGGTGTTCGGCCCGCCCGGGGCCGTCGCCGATATCAACTACTTCGATGAGGAGGGTCAGACCAACCAGGTCAACGGCGCCGCCCTGCCCTGGTCGCACACGATCGTGACGACGGCACCGGCGATGGTCGGCAACATCGTCGCGCAGGGAGACAGCAACACGATCGGCTGCCGGATCACCGCCAACGGGGACGTCAAGGACGAGAGGTCGGCCACCGCCGTGAACGCCTACATCTACTGCTTCGCGAAATCCGCATGAGTACCGCACATTTCCAGAGCGGCAACACCGAGCACACCTTCTTCGCCAAGTGGATCCGCCGCTTGGCGATCCCGATCATCCTGCTCTGGCTCACCCTGATATTCCTCCTCAACTCCGCGATCCCGTCGCTGGAGGACGTCGCCAAGGCGCGCACGGTGTCGATGAGCCCCACCGAGGCACCGTCGATGAAGGCGATGACCCGGATGGGTGAGCTGTTCGAGGAGGGCGACTCCGACAACATCGCGATGATCGTGCTCGAGGGCGACGAACCGCTGGGCCGCGAGGCCCACGACTACTACGACGAACTGCTGGAGAAGCTGCGCGCCGACCCCGAGCACGTGCAGAGTTTCCAGGACTTCTGGGGTGACCCGCTCACCGAGGCCGGCGCGCAGAGCCCCGACGGCAAGGCCGCCTACGTGCAGATGACGCTGGCCGGAAACATGGGCGAGTCGCTGGCCAACGACTCGGTCAACGCGGTCCGCGAGATCGTCGACGACACCACCGCGCCCGATGGGGTCACCACCTACGTCACCGGCTTCGGTGCGCTGCAGACCGACATCAACCATGCCGGTGACCGCACCATGCTCAAGATCACCATCACGACGTTCGCGGTGATCATCACCATGCTGATGCTGGTCTACCGGTCGATCACCACCGTGGTGCTGCTGTTGATGATGGTCGGCATCCAACTCAGCGCCGCCCGCGGGCTGGTGGCCGCGCTCGGCCACTACGAGCTCATCGGGCTCTCGACGTTCGCGGTGAACCTGTTGGTGTCGTTGGCGATCGCCGCCTCCACCGATTACTGCATCTTCCTCGTCGGCCGCTATCAGGAGGCCCGCCAGGCCGGTCACGACCGGGAAGGCGCCTACTACATCACGTTCAACGGCACCACCCACGTCATCCTGGGCTCGGGTCTGACCATCGCCGGGGCGTTGCTGTGTCTGTCGTTCACCCGGATGCCCTACTTCCAGACCCTCGGGGTGCCGTGCGCGGTCGGCATGCTGGTGGCGGTCGCGGTGGCGCTGACGTTGAGCCCGGCGATACTCACCGTGGGCAGCAAGTTCGGGTTGTTCGACCCCAAACGCAAGATCGAGGTCCACGGGTGGCGACGGGTCGGCACCGTGATCGTGCGCTGGCCCGCCCCGGTGCTGGCCGCCTCACTGGCGCTGGCGGTGGTCGGACTCGCCGCGCTGCCCGGCTACAAGACCAACTACGACGACCGTCAGTACATCCCCCAGGACATCCCGGCCAACGAGGGGTTCGCCGCCGCCGACCGCCATTTCTCCCAATCCCGGATGAACCCCGAGGTGCTGCTGCTCGAAGCCGACCACGACATGCGTAACTCCGCGGACTTCCTGGTGCTGGACAAGGTCGCCAAGGCGATCTTCCGGGTGCCCGGCATCGCGCGGGTGCAGGCCATCACCCGCCCGCAGGGCACCCCGATCGAGCACACGTCGATCCCGTTCATCATCAGCATGCAGGGCGCCGGTCAGATGCAGAACATGAAACTGATGAAGGACCGCATGGACGACATGCTCGTCCAGGCCGACGAGATGGGCACGACGATCGTGACCATGAAGAACATGTACTCGCTGATGACCGAACTCACCGGCATCACCCACGACATGGTCACCGACATGAACGACCTGCAGGGCACGATCCACGAGATGCGGGACAACATCGCCGACTTCGACGATTTCTTCCGGCCGATCCGCAACTATTTCTATTGGGAACCACACTGTTTCGACATTCCGGTGTGCCACGCGCTGCGGTCGATCTTCGACACCATCGACGGCATCGACACCATGACCGAGACCATGGACTCGATGATCGTCAGCATGAACAACATGGACGCGTTGATGCCTCAGATGGTGGCGCAGTTCGCCCCGATGATCGACACGATGCAGACCATGCAGACGATGATGTTGACGATGCACTCCACCATGTCCGGGATGTACGACCAGATGGAGGAACTGGGCAAGGACTCCACCGAGATGGGTAAGGCCTTCGACGCGGCCAAGAACGACGATTCGTTCTATCTTCCCCCGGAGATCTTCGACAACCCCGACTTCCAACGCGGGCTCAAGATGTTCCTCTCCCCCGACGGCAAGGCCGTCCGGATGATCGTCTCCCACCGCGGCGACCCGGCCTCCGAGGAGGGGATCTCCCACGTCGCGCCGATCATCGAAGCGGCGATCGAGGCGGTCAAGGGCACCCCGTTGGAGGACGCGCACATCTCGTTGGGTGGCACCGCCGCGGTGTTCAAGGACATGAGCGTCGGGTCCAAATACGATCTGCTCATCGCCGGGATCTCCGCGCTGTGTCTGATCTTCATCATCATGATGCTGATCACCCGCAGCCTGGTCGCCGCGATGGTGATCGTGGGCACGGTGGCACTGTCGCTGGGGGCGTCGTTCGGTCTCTCGGTGCTGATCTGGCAGTACATCATCGGCATGGAGTTGCACTGGATGGTGTTGGCCATGTCGGTGATCGTGTTGCTGGCGGTGGGATCGGATTACAACCTGCTGCTGGTGTCGCGCTTCAAGGAGGAGGTCCATGCCGGGTTCAACACCGGCATCATCCGGGCGATGGGCGGCAGCGGCAAGGTGGTGACCGCCGCGGGCCTGGTGTTCGCGTTCACGATGGGCGCGATGGTCGTCAGCGACCTGCGCATCATCGGCCAGGTGGGCACCACCATCGGGCTGGGTCTGATGTTCGACACCCTGGTCGTGCGTGCCTTCATGACCCCGTCGATCGCCGCCCTCCTCGGGCGCTGGTTCTGGTGGCCGATGAACCTGCCGACCAAGCCGGCCCGAGCACGCCCGGTGAGGGGCACCGACAGCGACGACACCACCGCGGTGGCCGAGACGTCGACGACGTCGACGACGTCGACGAACTCGGAAGGCGGTTAGCGCTCACGCAGGGCGGCCAGCAGCGCCCAGACCGAGCACGCGGTGGCCGCGGCCACACCGGCCGCCCCGGTGAACAGTCCATACCCGGCGGCGATCGACGCGGTGACGTTATCGCGGTAATACCAGGTCACCGTCGCCACCAACAGTAGCGAAACCGTCAGCGCTCCAACCGAAGACGCCAACGGGGAGATGCCTCGACCGATCATCGCGCCGGTCACCAGCAGCACCGCGGCCAGCCACAGGATCAGCTGACCGGCGCCGAACCCGTCGGTGCGTGGCAGCGCGCCGACCACCCCGCCGACGGCGTTGGCCCGGCCGTCCGGCGAGTGCAGCCACGGAAGCCAACTGCTGGCGAACACGAGCACCGCGCAGACGGCGACCGACCAACCGGGTTGGGGGCGGGGCATGGCGTCGAGACTATCGGGTGCGCCGCGCAGGAGGGACGACGCCGCGCTACTGCGGCGCGAACACCGTCACAAACCGGTTCAACGACTCGTTGATGTCGCCGCGCAAGGCGCCGGCCACGACCATCCCGATCGGCCCGAACAGCGCCGGCCCGCCCAGGTGCACGTCGAAACTGACCACCGACGCATCGCCTTGGGGTTTGACCTTGGCCATCAGCTTGATCTTGACCCCACCCTTGCCGTCGCCGTTGAGCGTCATCGCCTGCGGCGGCTTGAAGTGCACGATCGTCCACTTGATCCGGTTGGGCATGCCCTTGACCTCGACGATCGATTCGACCACGGTGCCCTTCTCGAGGGTGTCGGGCAGCGGCGAACGCCACAGCCGGTGAATGGTCAGCCAGTCCCGGTACCGGGCGAGGTCCGCGGCGTGCCCCCAGGCCTGCTCCGGTGGCAACGGGACGTCGATGGCCCCGGAGAGCTTGGCCACCGGCTAGCTCTCCGGGTCGGTTTTGTCGATCGCCTTCTTGGCCGCCTCCTGCACCTTGTCGACGGTGTCGGCGTACTTGCCCTCGGTCTTGTCGTCGACGAGGTCGCCCGCCTTGTCGATCGCCTGATCGACCTTGTCGGCGTTCTTGGAGAGCAGGCCTTTGGCCTTGTCAAGAAAACCCATCGCAATCGTCCTTTCGGGGTCGACTCATGATCTCTGCGCAGCAGAGCCTACCTGCGCCACACCTGGCGGGTCTCACCGAGAACCGCTCCCTGTATCCACCAGGCGGCCTCCACCCCGGCCGCACCGAGCACACCGATCCCCAGCGCACCGGCCGTCACCGCCGGGTTCGACACGTCGAGCAGGAACAGATCACGGGCCAGCGGGATCGCGAAGATCACCAGGTAGGCCAGCGCCGAGACCACCACCAGCGCCACCCGCCACCACTGGTAGGGCCGGGCCACCACCGCCAGCACCCACACCCCGGCCACCAGCAGGGTGATCAGCGCGCCGGTCGACGCCTGCATCTGCTGGGCGGCGGTGGCGCCGGCCCCCCGGTAGGCCAGCAGGTAGGACGCGAACGTCGCGCTGCCCACCACCAGCCCCGAGGGCAGCGCGGCGGTCATCACCCGGCGCACGAAGCGGGGTCGGGCACGCTCATTGTTGGGAGCCAGCGAGAGGATGAACGACGGAATCCCGATGGTGAACCAGGCGGCGATGGTGACGTGGATCGGCTGGAACGGGTACAGCAGCGGATCGGAGCCGAACAGTTTCGCCCCCAGCCCGGCCAGCCCCACCAGCAGCGCCAGCAACACCGAGTACACGGTCTTGGTCAAAAACAGGTTGGCGACCCGTTCGATGTTGCCGATCACCCGCCGGCCCTCGCCCACCACGTACGGCAGGGTGGCGAACTTGTTGTCCAACAGCACGATCTGGGCGACCGCACGGGCCGCCGAACTGCCCGCCCCCATCGCGACCCCGATGTCGGCGTCCTTGAGCGCCAACACGTCGTTGACCCCGTCACCGGTCATCGCGACGGTGTGACCGCGTGACTGCAGCGCGTGCACCATGGCGCGTTTCTGGTCCGGGCGCACCCGGCCGAAGGTGGTGGTTTTTCCGACCGCCGCGGCCAGCGCCTCGGGTTCGGTGGGCAACCGGCGTGCATCGACGGTCTCGCCGCGCAGACCCAGCGTGTCGGCGACCGCGCCCACCGAGACCGCGTTGTCCCCGGAGATCACCTTCACCGCCACCTGCTGGGTGCCGAAGTAGTCCAGGGTCGCCCGGGCGTCGGGACGGATGCGCTGCTCGAGGACCACCAGCGCCGCCGGGGTGATCTGCCCGGGTGCGTCGGCGGCGTCCACCGACCGGTCGCTGCGGCCCAGCAGCAGCACCCGCAGCCCCCGCGCCCCGATCTGCTCGGCGCGGCCCGCCGCGGGCGAGGACGGGTCGGCCAGCACGTCGGGGGCCCCGATCACCCAGTGGCCGTGCCCGGCGAACGATGCACCGCTCCACTTGGTGGCCGATTTGAACGGTGCGCTCGCCTGGACCGGCCAGTGCGGGTCGTTGGGGTAGGCCTCGGCGATGGCCTGGATGCTGGCGTTGGGCCGCGGATCGACCGCGGCGAGGGCGGCCAGGACCTCGCCCACCGCGTCACCGTCGTCACCGGCGTCCAGCGGCGTGACGTCGGTCAGCCGCATGCCGTTCTCGGTCAAGGTGCCGGTCTTGTCCGCGCAGACCACGTCGACACGCGCCAGGCCCTCGATGGCGGGCAACTCCTGCACCAGGCACTGGCGCTGGCCGAGGCGGACCACCCCGACCGCGAACGCGATCGAGGTCAAAAGCACCAGCCCCTCGGGCACCATCGGCACCAGCGCGCCCACCATCCGCAGCACCGACTCGCGGAAGTCGGTGCTGATCAGCAGGTCCTTGAGCTGCCGGGCCGAATCCCCCCACCCGGGCTGCAAGGTGAGCAGGTCGCGCACCGATTCCATCAGCGCCGTCCCGAAGGTCGGGTTGTTGACGAACAGCTGGCTGTAGATGATCAGCAGCCCCGCCGGCACCAGCAGATAGGTGACGAACCGCAGGATGGTGTTGATCCCGCTGCGCAGCTCCGATTTGACCAGGGTGAACTTGCTGGCCTCCTCGGCCAGTTTCGCCGCGTAGGCCTCCCGGCCCACCCGGGTCGCCCGGTAGGCGCCGGTGCCGGACACCACGAAACTGCCCGACATCACCTCGTCGTCGGCGTGTTTGGCGATCGCGTCGGCCTCGCCGGTCAACAGCGACTCGTCGACCTCAAGGTTGGCGTGCTCGACGACCCGGCCGTCGACCACGATCTGGTCACCGGGGCCCAACTCGATGACGTCGTCGAGCACCACCTCGTTGGGGGCCAGCGCCACCGCACCCGATTGGCGTCGCACCACCGGTTTGGTCTGACCGACGATGGCCAGTCGGTCCAGGGTCTGTTTGGCCCGGAGCTCCTGGACCATCCCGATGACGCTGTTGGCGATGATCAACAGCCCGAACATGCCGTTGATCAGCGAGCCGGTGGTCAGCACGATCGCGAACAGCACACCGAGGATGGCGTTGATCCGGGTGAACACGTTGGCGCGGACGATGTCGAGCACCGACCGCGCGGCACGGGCCGGGACGTCGTTGGTTTTGCCCTCGGCGACGCGCCGGGCGACCTCGTCGTCGGTGAGCCCACCGGCCAGCAGCGTGGTCATCGGAAGAATATTCCCAGCCTGTCCCGGTCGTAGTACTGCAGGGTCAACGCGTCGGGGGTGAACGTCGCCTTCGATACCGCCCCGTCGGGCACGGTGTCGGACTTCGGGGTGAACGTGAACGTGTCGCCGTCCCAATGGTGCAGCACCACGGTGTCGCGGCGCGGGCCCAGCGTCAGTTCCAGCCCGCGGCGGGTCTCGGTCACCGTCGCGCTGCCCCAGTAGTCGTTGAAGTAGGTGCCGGTGTAGCTGCGCAGCGCCGCCGGGGGTTTGGCCTTGCGCGGCGGCTTTCTCGCCTTCTGCACGCCGGGGGTGTCCTCGGCCTTCTCGGCGTGACGCTCGCGGTACAGCCGCGGCCAGTCGTGGCGCAGTTCACCGTATTGCACCAGGTCCAGGAACTGGGCGGTGAGGGTTTCGGGGACGCCGTTCGGCGCCGCGTTAGTCAGCACGACGATGGCGACGTCGGCGGACGGCAGCGCGGCGAACGCCGCCGCCGACCCGGATGCCAACCCGCCCTCGTAGCCGTAGGTGGTGCGCGCCGTCGAGGTCGTTGCGACGTGGAATCCGTATCCGTACAGGTCGGCCCGCGCCTCGGGGGACTCGGAGCCCTGGGGTCCGTGGTTGACCGTCTGGGCGGTCAGTGCCGGGGTGAGCGCGTCGGTCGGGATGAGCGTCGTGCCGTCGTGGTCACCGTCGGCGAGCAGCATGGCCAGCCATCGGCCCAGGTCGTTGACGGTGGAGCTGACGCCCACCGCCGCCGATTTCGGATCGGTGTCACCGTGGTAGCTGGGACGGTAGCCGTCGTCGGTTCGGGTGTGCCCCAACGCCCGGTCGCGTCGACGGGTGAAATCGGCGTAGCGCGAACTGGTCGACTCCATCCCCAACGGGCGGTAGAGCACGTCGTCGCTGAGTTCGTCCCAGCGTTTGCCGGCCGCGACCGCCACCGACTCGGCCGCGACGGTCACCCCGAATTCGGTGTCACGGTGGCTCAGCCGAAACGCCCCCAACGGCAACTCTTTGAGCCGCAACAGCACCTGGCGTCGGTCGTAGCCGAGTTCGGCCAGAAGGTCCCCGGCGTTCTGCGGCAGACCGGTGCGCTGCGCGTAGAGGTCGGCGATCGTGGCGTGCTCACTGACGTAAGGGTCGGAGAACGCGAACCACGGCAGGTAGGAGCCCACCGGGGTGTCCCAGTTGATCGACTCCGCGCCGATCTGGTGAGCCACCACCGTGGCCCCGATCGGCGTCGACAAGGACGCGACCTGAAACACCGTGTCCGCATCGACCCGGTTGTCGTCGTCGTCGGCGTCCCTGCCCGTGTTGCGCACCCCGAACCCGTTGGCGTACACGGTGTTCCCGCCGTGCACCACCGCGACCGCCATACCGGGAATACCGGATCGGTCCATCAGGTCGGCGGCCAGGTCATCGAGGCGCGCGACCGCGTCATCGACGCCCCCCTCGGGCAGGCCCATGCCGGAGAACCGGTCCGGCGGGGTGTCCGACAACGGGGTCGGCGGCGACGAGCAGCCGCCGAGGACGAGGGCAACCGTGAGGAACGCGGCCAGCGCCGCCGCTTTGAGCATCGCGCTACAACCGCCACCACGGATCGACGACGTCGCCGGCGGCGGGGCGGGCTCGTCCGCCCGGCCGGGGCACCGCGACGCGCACCCCGTCGGGGTCGGCGGCGGCCAGCAGCCGCTCCACCGGTTCGGCCCACGGATGCGGGGCCAGCCGGAACGTGCACCAGTGGATCGGCACCAACAACCCGGTATCGGTGAGGTCGCGGTGCGCCCGCACCGCCTCCTCCGGGGACATGTGGATGTCGGGCCAGGCCCGATGGTAGGCACCGATCGGCAGCAGCGTCAGGTCGAAGGGGCCGTGTTCGGCGCCGATGTCGGCGAACGAACGGGTGTAGCCGCTGTCACCGCCGAAGAACACCCGGTGCCGCTCGCCGATCAGCACCCAGGAGGACCACAAGGTGGTGTTGCGGCTGACGAACCGCCCGGAGAAGTGCCGGGCCGGGGTGCACACCACGGTGAGATCGGCGATCCGGTGGTGCTGGCCCCAGTCCAGTTCCACCACCCGATGCTCGGGGATGCCCCAGCGGCGCAGGTGCGCCCCGACCCCCAGCGGCACCACGAACGGCGCGCGCTGGGTGCGCCCCAACGCGATGACCGCGTCGATGTCGAGATGGTCGTAGTGGTCGTGGCTGATCACGATCGCATCGATCGCCGGCAAGGTGTCCAGGGCGGCGGGCGGCGGGTGCAGCCGCTCGGGGCCGACGCTGTCCGACGGGGAGCAGCGCCGGCTCCACACCGGGTCGGTGAGCACCCGGTAGCCGTCGATCTCGATCAGCACCGACGAGTGCCCGAACCAGGTGCCCGCCGGGCCCTCGCCGGCCTCGACCGACGGCTCGGCCAGCGGGATCGGCGCGGCGGGACGTCCCACACCGCGTCCGCCGACCAGTTCGCGCAGCACCATCCACTGCTGCTGCAGCCCCATGTCGAAACCGGCGGCGGCGTCGAGGTTGGTGAACGCCCCGTCCACGAAATTCGGCGATCCCTCGGCGACCCGTCGGATCTCGGCCGGCCCCGCACCGAGCGCCTCGGGGGCGCCGTGCAACGCCCGCATCATCCAGCCGCCGGCCGCCAGCGTGGCGGTCCCGGCGGTCAGGCGCAGTGCGGCACGCAACATGGCGATCAGGCGCCCTGGAATTTCGGGGGTCGCTTCTCCACGCGGGCGACCTGCGCCTCGACCACGTCCTGGCTGCCCCAGGCCCGGTCGAACAGTTCCTTGTGGACCGGCCACTGGTCCTCGTAGGCGCCGTCGTCGTTGAGCACCCGCTTGGCGTGCTGCAGGGCCAGCGGCGCCAGTGCGGCGATCTCGCGGGCCCACGCCTGCGCATCGGCCAGACCGCCGAGCCGGTTGGCCATCCCGGTCTGCAGCGCCTCGTCGGCGCCGAGCCGTTCGGCGGTCAACATCATGGCCCGGGCGCGCCCGTGGCCGGCCAGCGACACCAATCGGCGGATACTCCAGTTGTCCAGGGCCAAACCGTATTTGGCGACCGGGAACTGGAAAAAGGCCTCCGGCGCCACCACCCGCAGGTCGCAGACCATGGCCAGTTGCAAGCCGGCCCCGATGGCCGCGCCGTTGATCGCGCCGATGACCGGCATCGGGACAGCGTCGATGGACTGGTGCAACGCGATCAGTTTGTCCGGGTAGTCGGCGGCGAACGCGTCGCCGGACAGGTCCGCCCCGGCGCAGAACACGGTGCCTTGCCCGGTGAGCACGATCGCGCGGACGTCCTCGGCGGCGGCGGTGGTCACGGCCTCACGCAGCCCGTCGACGAGTTCGGAGTTCAGCGCGTTGCGGCGTTCCGGGCGCTGCAACTCCAGCGTGGTGACATGGCCATCGCGGGTCACACCAATCATCAAGCGCCGCTCCTCCTCGTCCCGACGGTAATTGCCCAAGCTTATTAGGGTCGGGTTATGGATCGGATCGGTGCCCTGGACTTGGTCGACACCGTGCTCGACGCGGGTTCGTTCCGCAGTTGGGACACCCCGCCGCTGTCGGTGGGCGAGGATGACGACTACCGCGCCGAGCTGGCCGGGGCCCGCGCGGCCACCGGCCTCGACGAGGCGGTGATCACCGGGGAGGGCCGGGTGCACGGCCGGCGAGTGGCGGTCATCGTCTGTGAGTTCGCGTTTCTGGCCGGGTCGATCGGCGTGGCCGCCGCGGAGCGCATCACCACCGCGGTGCAGCGGGCCACCGCCCAGCGCCTGCCGCTGCTGGCGTCGCCCAGTTCGGGAGGCACACGCATGCAGGAGGGCACGGTGGCGTTTCTGCAGATGGTCAAGATCACCGCCGCCGTCGAGCTGCACAAACGCGCACACCTGCCCTATCTGGTGTATCTGCGCCACCCCACGACCGGCGGGGTGTTCGCGTCGTGGGGATCGCTGGGCCATGTGACGATCGCCCAGCCGGGCGCGCTGATCGGGTTTTTGGGCCCGCGGGTCTACGAGCATCTCTACGGCGAGCCGTTTCCCGCCGGGGTGCAGACCGCGGAGAACCTGCAACGCCACGGCGTGATCGACGGGGTGGTGCCGCTGCGGTGGCTGCGCCGCACCCTGCAGCGGGCGTTGAAGGTGCTCGTCGATCCGCCGGCGCCCGCGCCGACACCCCCGGCGGCGACACCGCTGCCCGCCGTGCCGGCCTGGGAGTCGGTGCTCGCCTCGCGTCGGCCCGATCGTCCGGGCGCGGGGATGCTGCTGCGCCACGGCGCCACCGAGCGGGTGCTGTTGTCGGCGACCGGCACCTCGGAGGCAGCGGCCATGCTGCTGGCGCTGGCCCGCTTCGGCGGGCAGCCGGCCGTGGTGTTGGGCCAGCGGCGGGTGGGCGGCATGACCGGCCCGGCGGCACTGCGTGAGGCCCGCCGCGGGATGGCGCTGGCGGCCGGGCTGCGCCTGCCGCTGCTGTTGCTGATCGACACCCCCGGCCCGGCGCTCTCCCCGGAGGCTGAACAGGACGGGCTGGCCGGGGAGATCGCCCGCTGCCTGGCCGACCTGGTGACCCTGCCGGTACCGACGGTGTCGGTGCTGCTCGGGCAGGGCAACGGCGGGCCCGCCCTGGCGATGGTGCCCGCCGACCGGGTGGTGGCCGCGCTGCACGGCTGGTTGGCGCCGCTGCCGCCGGAGGGCGCCAGCGCCATCGTCTACCGCGACCTCGACCACGCCGACCGGTTGGCCGAGGAGCAGGGGATCCGGTCGGTCGAGTTGGCGGCGGCCGGGATCGTCGACGCGATCGTGCCGGAGCGCCCCGACGCCGCCGACGAACCGATCGAGTTCATCAAACGGCTGTCCCGGGTGATCGCCACCGAGCTGCGCACCGTGCGCGCCATCGCCGACAACGAGCGGGTCGACACGCGCCTGCAGCGCTATCGGCGTATCGGCCTGCCCGAATGACCGCCCGGCCGCCCAGTTGACCGCCCAAATGCGACCCGAATGACCGCCCAGACTCACGTTTGCGTGCGTTTTCGGCGGCTCAGCGCACCCAAACGTGAGTCTGGGCGCGGTGACGGCCTCGCTAGTCCAGCGACTGCGCCCACACCCGGTGCAGGGCGGCGTAGCGACTGCCGGGCCGGTCGATCAGCGCGGCCGGGGCACCGTCCTCGACGACGCGGCCGTCCTCGAGCACCAGCACCCGGTCGGCGATCTCGACGGTGGACAGCCGGTGGGCGATCACCAGCGCGGTGCGGTCGGCCAACACCGTGCGCAACGCCCGCTGCACCAGGCGCTCGCTGGGGATATCCAGCGACGAGGTGGCCTCGTCGAGGATGAGCACCGCCGGGTTCGCCAAAAACGCCCGGGCGAAGGCCACCAACTGGCGTTGACCGGCCGACAGCCGCCCGCCGCGTTTGGCCACGTCGGTGTCGTAGCCGTCGGGCAGCGCGGCGATGAACTCCGCGGCACCGACCTGCTGCGCCGCCGCCCGCACCTCGGCGTCGGTGGCGTCGGGGCGACCGAAGCGGATGTTGTCGGCGACGGTGCCGGCGAACATGAAGTTCTCCTGGGTGACCATCACCACGTTGCGGCGCAGGTCGGCCTGGGTGAGCGCGCGCAGATCGACACCGTCGAGACGCACCACGCCGGCACTCGGGTCGTAGAACCGGGCGATCAGCCGGGCCAGGGTGGTCTTGCCGGCGCCGGTGGCCCCCACCAGCGCCACGGTCTGCCCCGCGGGCACCGTCAGGTCGAGCTCGGGCAGCACCGGACGGTCGGGGCGATAGGCGAACCGCACCGCCTCGAACTCGACCGCCCCCCGGGCCCGCCCCAGGGGGATCGGGGTCGCCGGATCGCTCACCCGGGGGCGCTGGGCCAACACCCCGGCGAGTTTCTCCAGCGCCGAGGCGGCCGACTGGAACAGGTTGAAGAACTGGCTGATCTCCTGCATCGGCTCGAAGAACATCCGCAGGTACAACAGGAACGCGGTGAGCGTGCCGATCGTCATCTGCCCGTCGAGCACCCGCCAGCCGCCGTAGAGCAGCACCACCCCGGTGGTGAGGTTGCCGACCAGTTTCACCCCGGGCATGAAGATCGCCAGCAGCCGGAAGGTGCGTTCGTTGACCTCCCGGTAGCGGTCGGCGATGTCGTCGAAGAGCTGCTGGTTGCGGGGCTCGCGCCGATACGCCTGGACCGCCTTGATGCCGGTCATGGTCTCGACGAACTGCACGATCACCAGCGCGGCCGCCTCCCGCACCGCCCGGTAGGTGCTCGCCGACTCCGACCGGAACCACCCGATGAGCACCACCAGCACCGGGAAGGCGATCAGGCAGACCGACCCCAGTTGCCAGTCCAGGGTCACCAGCAGCACCGCGGTGCCGACCAGGGTCAGCATCGCGGTGATCAGGCTGTCGAACCCGGACTCCAGCAGGTCCTGGATGGCATCGACGTCGTTGGTCAGCCGGCTGACCACCCGCCCGGAGGTGTAGCGGTCGTGGAAGGGGATGTCGAGGCGTTGGAAGTGGCCGAAGCCGCGGCGGCGCACCTCCAACAGCACCCGCTGGCCCATCCGGCCGGAGCCGTTGAGAAACAGCATCCGCGCGCCGGCCTGCACCGCCACCGCCGCCGCCAGCGCCGCGACGACCGTGAGCAACGCGGTGGCCGGGCCGCCGTCGACCAGCGGCGGAATGCCGTGGTCGATGCCGCGCCGCACCAGCACCGGCACCGACAGCCGGGCCGCGTTCTCGACGATCACCACCACCGCCAGGGCGGCGACCAGCCAGCGGTGGGGCCACAGCAGCGAGCCGAGCAGCGCCCGCGCCTCCCGCCGGCGGGGCACGCTCTCGTCGATGGGCAGATCGGCGTCGTCGGGCTCGGCGAGCCGGCCCCGCCACCGGTCGGTCATCGCGCGCGTCCCTCGGCGGCGGTCAGCTCGTCCTCGGCGCAGGCCGCGTCGGTGGCGTCCCGCTCGGATTGGGCGCGCTCGAGGCGGGCCCGCTCCTCGGCGTCGCGCCAGGCCGGTTCCCGTTCACAGCCGTCGTCGAGTTCATCGTCGGCGACCAGCAGGTAGCGGTAGTCCGGGACGGTCGCCAACAGCTCGGCGTGGCTGCCGACTGCGGTGATCGTCGCCGGATCCTCGCCGTCGGCGTGCAGCAGCGCCACCTTGTCGGCGAGCAGCACCGTGGAGGCCCGCCGGGCGATCACCACCGCGGTCACCGCGGGCTCACCGCCGAGCACCGTGCGCAGCGCGGCGGTGACCCGCGCCTCGGTGTGCACGTCGAGGGCCGACAGGGTGTCGTCGAGCACGAGGATCCGCGGGGCGGCCAGCAGCGCGCGGGCCAGCGCAAGGCGTTGCCGCTGCCCGCCGGAGAGGCTCATGCCCTGCTCACCGATGCGGGTGTCCAGCCCGAACGGCAGGTCGTAGACGAAGTCGGCGGCGGCGACCCGGATCGCCGCGGCCACCTCGGTGTCGTCGGCGGGGCGGCCCAACCGCAGGTTCTCGGCCACCGACATCGAGAACAGGGTGGGGTCCTCGAACGCCGTGGCCACCGCCTGGCGCACCGCCGCGACCGGCAGCCGGCGCAGGTCGGTGCCGTCGATGCGGATCTGCCCCTCGGTGACGTCGTAGAGCCGCGACAACAACCCCACCAGCACCGATTTGCCCGAGCCGGTCGCCCCGACCAGCGCCAACGTCTCGCCGGGTTCGACGGTGAGGTTGACGTGGCGCAGCACCCAGGTGTCGGCACCGGGGAAGGCGAAGCCGACGTCGATGAGCTCCAGGCGTCCCGATCCCGGCTCCCGGGTGACCGAGCCGTCGGTGATCTCGAGGGGGGCGTCGAAGATCTCGGCCACCCGGTTGGCGGCAGTCATCGATTCCTGGGTCATCGACAGCAGGAACCCCAGCGAGGAGATGGGCCACACCAGCGAGAGCATCAACGTGATGAACGCGACCAGGGTGCCGATCGTCACGCGGTCCTGGCCGGCGGCGTAGGCGCCCATCCCGAGCACCACGATCAGGGTCAGGTTGGGGATGACCTCCAGCAGCGTCCAGAATTTGGCCTTCGCGACGACCTTGCGGACCTCGGCGTCGTAGAGCGCGCGCGCCTGGGTGTCGAACCGGTCGAAGACGTAGTCTTCGCGCCCGAACGAGCGCACCACCCGCACCCCGAGCGCGGCCTCCTCGACGTGGGTGGCGACCTGCCCGGCCTGATCCTGGGCGCGCCGCGACAACCGGGTGTAGATCTTCTGGAAGTGGCGCACGGTGAGCGCCACCGGCGCCACCGACACCGCCACCAGCAGTCCCAGTGGCCAGTACAGCACCAGCAGGATCGTGGTCACCACCACGATCTGCAGGGAATTGAGCAGCAGGAAGATCAGCCCGAACGACAAAAACCGCCGGATCGTGCCCAGATCGTTCATGATGCGCGACAGCAGCTGACCGGATTGCCAGCGGCCGTGGAACGCCATCGGCAGGATCTGCAGCCGGGCGTAGAGGTCCTTGCGGATATCGGCCTCGACGCCCATCGTGGCCCGCGCGACCAGCCAGCGGCGGAAGAACCACAGCACCGCCTCGACGACGCCGACCGCGGTGGCGCCCGCGCCGACGATCCACAGGCCGCGCTGATCCCGGTGGCTGATCGGCCCGTCGATGACGGCCTTGGTCAAAAGCGGGATGGCGACGGTGGCGGCGAGGCTGACGACCGCGACCGCCACGGTGGTCAGCCACCGCGCCCGGTAGGGCATCAGGTAGGGAAGCAGCCGCAACAGATCCGACATGGGGCGCTGCTGCGCCGGCGCGGCAGCGATCGCCGGCTGCGTTCCCCTCACCTCATCCACCATGGTGTTCTGGTCCACGATCCTGCCACCACGCCGCGTTGCACTCGGCGGTAACGGTCGTCAATCGGGCAAGATGGGCGCTATGGATGCTGCTGGGAACACCCCCCGTGTGCTGGTTGTCGACGACGACGACGACGTGTTGGCGTCGTTGGAGCGCGGCCTGCGGCTGTTCCAGTTCGAGGTGTCCACGGCCAAAGACGGCGCCGAGGCGCTGCGCAGCGCCACCGAAACCCGTCCCGACGCGATCGTGCTCGACATCAACATGCCCGTGCTCGACGGGGTCAGCGTGGTCACCGCGCTGCGGGCGATGGACAACGACGTGCCGGTCTGTGTGCTCTCGGCGCGCAGCTCGGTCGATGACCGCATCGCCGGGCTGGAGGCCGGCGCCGACGACTACCTGGTCAAGCCCTTCGAGCTGAAGGAACTGGTGGCCCGGGTCAAGGCGTTGCTGCGCCGGCGCGGCTCGGCGGCCAGTTCCTCCTCGGAGACCATCACCGTCGGCCCGCTGGAGGTCGACATCCCCGGCCGGCGCGCCCGGGTCAACGGGGTGGATGTGGATCTGACCAAACGCGAATTCGACCTGCTGGCGGTGCTGGCCGAACACAAGACCGCGGTGCTCTCCCGCGCGCAGCTGCTGGAATTGGTCTGGGGCTACGACTTCGCCGCCGACACCAACGTCGTCGACGTGTTCATCGGCTACCTGCGGCGCAAGCTGGAGGCCGGCGGTGCGCCTCGGCTGCTGCACACGGTGCGCGGGGTGGGGTTCGTGCTGCGGATGCAGTGACACGCTGACCATGTCCACCCCCCGGCACCCTCGGTCCAGCCCCCGGTCCGCCCGCCGCCTGGCGTCGCGGATCTTCGCCCGGACGCCCTCGATGCGCACCCGGGTGGCGTTCGCCACCGCACTCGGGGCGGCGATCGTGGTGGTGATCGTCGGGGCCATCGTGTGGGTCGGGATCACCAACGACCGCAAGGAGCGGCTGGACCGCCGCCTCGACGAGGCGGCCGGGTTCGCGATGCCGTTCCTGCCGCGCGGGCTGGGCCAGATTCCGCGCTCCCCCAAGGACGAGGACGTGGTGATCACGGTGCGCCGCGACCACGTGGTGGCCTCCCAGTCGGCGGTCACGCTGCCGGAGCTGCCGATCGGCTACGCCGACACCGTGGTCGACGGGGTGCGCTACCGGGTGCGCACCGTCGACGTGCCCGCGTCGGAGCCGCTGACCGGGCCGATGACGATGGCGGTGGGCGCGACCTACGACGCCACCCTGGCCGACACTGCCGACCTGCACCGGCGGGTCATCTTGATCTGTGGGTTCGCGATCGGGGCGGCCAGTGTGCTCGGATGGGTGCTGGCGACCTTCGCGGTGCGGCCGCTGCGCCGGTTGGCCGAGCAGACCCGGCTGATCGACGGCGGCGACCGCGACCCGGTGGTCGAGGTGCGCGGGGCCACCGAGGCCGTCGAGATCGCCGAGGCGGTCAAGGGGATGCTGGGCCGGATCTGGAAGGAACAGGACCGCACCCGTGAGGCGCTGGCCTCGGCGCGGGACTTCGCGGCGGTCTCCTCCCACGAGTTGCGCACCCCGCTGACCGCGATGCGCACCAACCTGGAGGTGCTCTCGACGCTGGATCTGCCCGACGAGCAGCGCGGCGAGGTGCTCGGCGACGTCATCCGGACCCAGTCGCGCATCGAGGCGACGTTGTCGGCGCTGGAACGGCTGGCCCAAGGCGAGCTGTCCACCGCCGACGACCATGTCCCGGTCGACATCACCGAGCTGCTCGACCGCGCCGCCCACGATGCCACCCGCATCTTTCCCGGCCTGGAGGTGTCGTTGGTGCCGTCGCCGACGTGCATCATCATCGGGTTGCCGGCCGGGCTGCGCCTGGCGGTCGACAACGCGATCGCCAACGCCGTCAAACACGGCGGGGCCACCCGGGCGCAGCTGTCGGCGGTGAGTTCGCGTGCGGGGGTGGAGATCACCGTCGACGACAACGGCGCCGGCATCCCCGACGAGGAACGCCGGGTGGTCTTCGAGCGGTTCTCCCGCGGGTCGACCGCCTCGCACTCCGGGTCGGGGCTGGGGTTGGCGCTGGTGGCCCAGCAGGCGCAGTTGCACGGTGGCAGCGCGACGCTGGAGGACAGCCCGCTGGGCGGGGTGCGCCTGGCGCTGCGGCTGCCGCCGCCGCACTGAGGCGCCGGTTAGCGCGCGCCGAGAAGATCGATGACGAAGATCAGCGTCTTGCCCGACAACCGGTGCCCGGCCCCGGCCGGTCCGTAGGCCTGCTCCGGCGGGACCACCAGTTGGCGCCGACCCCCGACCCTCATGCCCGGGATCCCGTCCTGCCAGCCCCGGATCAGCCCGTTGAGCGGGAATTCGATGGTCTGCCCGCGGTTCCAGGAGCTGTCGAACTCCTCGCCGGTGTCGTATTCGACGCCGACGTAGTGCACCTCGACGGTGCCGCCGGGGGCGGCCTCGGCGCCGTCGCCGACCACCAGGTCGGTGACGACCAACTCCGCGGGCGCCGGTCCGGCCGGGAAATCGACCTCGGGTTTGTCTGACTGTGCGCTCATCGGGATTACGCTAATGCACACCCGGCTCGGCGCGGCACCCCTACCGGGCGTCGATCGTGACGTAGTCGCGTTCGGTGTAGCCGGTGTAGACCTGGCGCGGCCGGCCGATCTTCGAGTCGCCCTCGTCGTGCATCTCCCGCCAGTGCGCGATCCAGCCGGGCAGCCGGCCCAGCGCGAACAGCACGGTGAACATCCGGGTCGGGAATCCCATCGCCCGGTAGATCACCCCGGTGTAGAAGTCCACGTTCGGGTAGAGCTTGCGTTCGATGAAGTAGTCGTCGGTCAGCGCCACCTCTTCGAGCGCCTTGCCGATGGCCAGCAGGTCGTCGTCGCCGCCGAGCTTGCCCAGGATCTTGTCGGCCTGCTCCTTGACGATCCGCGCCCGCGGGTCGTAGTTCTTGTACACCCGGTGGCCGAAACCCATCAGCTTCACGCCGTCTTCGCGGTCTTTGACCTTGCGGACGAACTCCTTGACGTCGCCGCCCTGCTGGCGGATGCCCTCGAGCATCTCCAGCACCGACTGGTTGGCGCCGCCGTGCAGCGGGCCCCACAGCGCGTTGATGCCGCCGGAGATCGAGGTGAACAGGTTGGCCTGCGAGGAGCCGACCAACCGCACCGTCGAGGTGGAGCAGTTCTGCTCGTGGTCGGCGTGCAGGATGAACAGCATGTCCAACGCGCGGACCACCTCGGGATCGGGGTGGTAGTCCTCCACCGGCAGCCCGAACGTCATCCGCAGGAAGTTCTCCACCAGCGTCAGCGAGTTCTCCGGGTACAGGAACGGCTGGCCCTCGGACTTCTTGTAGGCGTAGGCGGCGATGGTCGGCAGCTTGGCCAGCAGCCGGATCGTCGAGAGCTCCACCTGCGCGGTGTCCATCGGGTCCAGCGAGTCCGGGTAGTAGGCCGACAGCGCGTTGACCGCACTGGACAGCACCGGCATCGGGTGGGCCTCGCGCGGGAACCCGTTGAAGAACAGTTTGAGGTCCTCGTGCAAAAGGGTGTGGCGCTGGATCCGCTGGGTGAAGGCGTCGAGCTGCTCCTTGGTGGGCAGCTCGCCGTAGATCAACAGGTAGCTGACCTCGATGAACGTCGACTTCTCCGCCAACACCTCGATCGGGTAGCCGCGGTAGCGCAGGACGCCGGCCTCACCGTCGATGTAGGTGATCGCGCTCTTGGTGGACGCGGTGTTGACGAAGCCCCGGTCGAAGGCGGTGTAGCCGGTGGTGGCCAGCAGCGAGCCCAGGGCGATCCCATCGGCGCCCTCGGAGGCGTGCACGACGTCGAGGTCGACG
Organism: Mycolicibacillus parakoreensis; assembly: GCF_022370835.2. Next base: position 667,139 of record NZ_CP092365.1, on the reverse strand, counting down.
TCGCCGCCCGGATAACGCAGGCTGGCGGTGTCGTCGGTTGCGGCCACAAGAACCCCTTCGCGCTGTGAGACTGGGACTGCCCTCCAGAACGGTAGTCGCTTTCGTTACCTTCCGCCGCCCCGGGTCCCCGGGTTCACGGCTGCAGCCGCTCCACCCGGTCGCCGATCATCCGGATGCGGTTGTGCACGCGGTTCTCCCTTCCCTGCCAGAACTCCACCTCGTCGGCGCTGACCTGGTATCCGCCCCAGCCCGGCGGCAGCGGGATGCGGTCGGTGTCGGCGAACCGGGCGGCGACGGCGTCGAATTGGGCCAGCAGGGCCGCGCGGTCGGCGATCGGCTGCGACTGGCGCGATGCCCAGGCGCCCAGCTGCGATCCCCGGGGCCGCTTGGCCCAGTAGGCCTCGCTGGCCTCCCGGTCCACCACGTGCACCGCGCCGCGCACATGAACCTGCCGGCCCAGCGCGTACCACGGGAAGGTCACCGACGCGTGCGGGACGGCGGCCAGCTGGGCCCCCTTGGCCGAGTCGTAGTGGGTGAAGAAGGTGATACCGGCCTCGTCGATGCCGCGGCACAGCACCGAGCGGGTGACGGGTCGGCCGGCGGCCACGGTGGCCAACACCATCGCGTCGGGCTCGGCCAGCCCGGCGGCGTGCGCCTCGGCCAACCAGTCGCGCAGCAACGTCACCCAGCCGCCGGCGAGCCAGTCGGCGTCCAGGTCGGCGCTGGCGTCACGCTCGGTGCTCATCGCGCCCAGGCTACTCTGCGGTAACCGCGTGCGGCCGGTGGTTCGCGGGCCGGTCGATGATGCGAGAATCGGACCCATGACTGTGGTCCCGGAGAACTTCGTCACCGGTCTCGAGGGGGTGGTGGCGTTCACCACCGAAATCGCCGAACCGGACAAGGACGGCGGTGCGCTGCGCTACCGCGGTGTGGACATCGAGGACCTGGTGGGCCGGCGCGTCACCTTCGGTGACGTGTGGGCCCTGCTGGTCGACGGGGAGTTCGGCCGCGGCCTGCCGCCGGCCGAGTCGTTCCCGCTGCCGATCCACAGCGGCGACATCCGCGTCGACGTGCAGGCCGGGCTGGCGATGCTCGCCCCGATCTGGGGCTACGCCCCGCTGCTGGACATCGACGACGACACCGCCCGCGACCAGCTGGCCCGGGCCGCGGTGATGGCGTTGTCCTACGTGGCCCAGTCCGCCCGCGGCATCCACCGTCCGCCGGTGCCGCAGCGCGTCCTCGACGGGTGCCCGACGATCACCTCCCGATTCATGACCCGGTGGAAGGGCGAGCCCGACCCCCGGCACGTCGCGGCGATCGACGCCTACTGGGTGTCGGCGGCCGAACACGGCATGAACGCCTCCACCTTCACCGCCCGGGTGATCGCCTCCACCGGCGCCGACGTGGCCGCGGCGCTGTCGGGGGCGGTCGGGGCGATGAGCGGGCCGCTGCACGGCGGCGCGCCCGCGCGGGTGCTGCCGATGATCGCCGAGGTGGAACGCAGCGGCGACGCCCGGCGCGTGGTCGCCTCGATCCTCGACCGCGGCGAGAAGCTGATGGGATTCGGCCACCGCGTGTACCGCGCCGAGGATCCCCGCGCGCGGGTGTTGCGCGCGACCGCGCAGCGCCTCGGTGCGCCGCGCTTCGAGGTGGCCGCCGCGCTCGAGCAGGCCGCGCTCGCCGAGCTGCGCGAGCGCCGCCCGGACCGGCCGATCGAGACCAACGTCGAGTTCTGGGCGGCGGTGATCCTCGACTTCGCCGAGGTGCCGGCCGCGATGATGCCGGCGATGTTCACATGCGGGCGCACCGCCGGCTGGTGTGCGCACATCCTCGAGCAGAAACGCCTGGGCAAACTGGTGCGCCCGTCGGCGGTGTACGTGGGCGCCGGGCCGCGCGGCCCGGAGTCGGTGCCCGGGTGGGCGCAGGTCGTCGCGAGTTGACAACGCCGGGGCGACACCACCCCGGTCAGTACCAGCTACTCCAACTCGCCCAGCTGTCCCAACTGCCCCAGCTGCCCCAGCTGGCGTGGAGGGTGGTGTCCTGGTGCAGGCCCTCGGAGGCGACGATCCCGGGGTCCGCGGTGGCCTCGGGAGCGGCGGCCGCGCCGGCGGCGCCGAGGATCCCGAGGCCGGTCAGGGCGGTCCCGACGGTGACGACTCTCCAAGGGGCAGGCCGGGGCATTCGAACTCCTCTCACTTGCTGCGTTAACACCGCATTAACGGCGATGTTACGTAATGATCACCTCGGAGCCGCCCCGGCGCCCCTGCGATCCTGCTCACTGCGGGTCCCCGTCGGTCAGCCAGCTCACCGCGAGGTCGAGGCGGTCGACGGTGGCCTGCGGCCAGCCCCGCTGCTGGGAGCGAAACGGCCCGGTGGCGAACCCCACCAACGCCGCCGCGGTGTGTCGGCGCAGCGTGCAGGCCCGATGCCGGCGCTGTGCGCGGGTCCACACCGACGCCAGGTAGCGGCGCGCCGCCGACCGGTACGGGGCCAAAAGGGTCAGCCCCGACAGGTGCGCCAGCAGCGTCGCCCAGTCGTCGACGCGATGGCCGGGCCCGGTGGTGTCCAGGTCGATCAGCCCGGTGATGCGCCCGCCGTCGACGAAGATCTGAGCCTCGTAGAAGTCGCCGTGCACCGCCACCAGGGGTTCGGCGTCGCCCGGCGCGGGCCCGGCGTGCAACGCCTCGGTGAGCGAGGCGAGTCGCGCGGCGATCGGTTCGTGCTCACCGGCGGTGGCGGCGAGCACGGCCGCGTAGTCGGCAAACCGGTCCGGGTGGGAATACTGCCGCGGCAGGTCCAGCAGGTCCTCCGGCAGCGCATCGAGCAGCGCTTCGAGGTCGGCGGGCGGCGGCGGTCCCGCCGCGTGCCGGTCCGGGCCGAACAGCTCGCGCATCGGCCGCCCGGCGACCGCGGCCAGCACCACCACCCCGTCGCCGGTGGCGGCGAGCACCGCGGGCGCCGGCACGACCGGGTGCGCCAACGCGTGGCGGCGCTGCAGTGCGCTCACCGCCGCGGGCGGCACCACCTTGACGAACCAGGTGTGGGTGCCGTCGGTGACCTCCAGGACCGCACGGCGCAGCGGCCGGTACCCGCGCACCCGGGACCGCAGCACACCGACGGGGTCCAGGCCGGCATCGGTGAGCACGGCCTCCAACCGGATCGGATCGGTCGCGGCGGCCAACCCCGGCAGGCCCGGGTCGTGCGGCCAGCGCCACAGTCCGACCGCGACGGTGCGGCCGCGGTGGCGGCCCTCCACGACCGCGGCGCCGGGCGGGATCGCGCTGCCGGTGACGGCCACCAGGACCTCGGCGGTGGCGCCGTGCTCGGCGGTGGACACGGTGGCCGCGTACTGCACGATCGCGGCGCCGTCGGGATGGGCATGCGCGGCGCGCACCCGCAGCGCGTCCAGGCGCCCGCCGAGTTCCTGCACGGCGGCGGCCACCAGGGGGCGCGCCTGGGTGCCCAGGAGCAGGTCCAGCGCGGGAATCATCACCTCACCTCGGGACCGCTGCCGCCGGGCGACGTCGAGGACGGTCGCTACACCAGCTGATGGATCTTGTCGCTGATCCGTTGCCGCAGGGTCGGTTTCGGCGCGGCAGCGGCCACCGCCACCATATCGGGCACCGAGGTGAACTTGTTGCGGGGCCGGTCGGCGGCCGCACCGCGGGCGATCTCGGCGGCGTCGATCGCCTGCCATCCGGCCGCATCGATCAGGTCGGGTTGACGGATCTGCAGCAGCCGCTGCAGGGCACCGGTCTTGCCGATCGGGTCCGGCAACAGCTCGGCGTTGAAATCGTCCACCAGTTGTTGCACCGTCTGCATCGAACAGGACTTGTTGGTCCCGATGAACCCGGTCGGCCCGCGCTTGATCCAGCCGGCGACGTAGGCGCCGGGGATCCGCGCGCCGGTGACCGCGTGCAGTACCCGGCCGTGATCGTTGGGCACGGTGGCGCTGGCCTCATCGAAGGGCAGGTCGCGGATCGGTTTGCCCCGGTAGCCGATCGAGGTCAACACCAGCCCGGCGTCGAGGCTCACCACCTCGTCGGTGCCGGTGACCTGGAATTCGATGCCGGTGGCCCGCCGCTCACCGATCACCCGGCGCGGGGTGCGCTGGTAGGCGAACCGGATCCGGGGCCGGCGGGTCTGCGCCAGCGGCACCTCGGCGGCATCCGGCAGGTTGGTGAGGATCTCCAGCTTGTTGCGTGTCATCCGGTCGGTGACCTCGGCCAGGTCGCGGCGCACCAGCGCGTGGTCGTCGGCGTCGAGTACCACGTCGGCGACGCCGGTCAGCCCGATCAGCTCCGGCAGGGTGAACGCCGACTGGGCGGGGCCGCGCCGGGCGGCGATCACCACCTCGCTGATGTTCGACGCCGACAGCGCCGCCAACGCCGCGTCGGAGATGTCGGTGCGCGCCAACGTCGCCGGGTCGCGGGTGAGCACCCGGGCGACGTCGAGGGCGACGTTGCCGTTGCCGATGAGCACCGCGCGTTCGTGGCTGAGATCGACCGGCAGGTCGACGAAGTCGGGATGGCCGTTGATCCAGGCCACCACTTCGGTGGCGGTGCCGGTGCCCGCCAGGCCCATGCCCTCGACGTCGAGGCGGCGGTCGTTGGGCGCCCCGGAGGCGTAGATGACCGCGTGATGATGGGCCAGCAGCTCGTGATGGCCGATGTGGTTGCCGACCTCGACGTTGAGGTAGAACGAGAAGCCGTCCCGGCGGGTGATCTGGTCGAACAACCGGGTGATGCGTTTGGTGCTCTGATGATCCGGCGCCACCCCGGCGCGCACCAGCCCGTAGGGGGTGGGCAGCTTCTCGAACATCGACACCCGCACCCGGGGCTGGGTGAGCAGCTCGTCGGCCGCGTACATCGCCGCCGGGCCCGACCCGACGATCGCCACGCTCAACGGGCCCCGGCGCAGCTCCGGCGCCGGCATGATCGGCGCCAGTTTCGAGGTGGGCGGCAGTTTGGTGCCGGGTTCACGCTCGGGATAGTAGGAGGCGTTGACCGCGAGGAACGGCAGCTGACTGTCCGGCAGCAGGGAATCCGGGGAGATCGCGTCGACCGGACAGGCCCGCACGCAGGCGCCGCAGTCGACACAGGCCTCCGGGTCGATGTAGAGCATCTCGGCGGTGGCGAAGTCCGGTTCGTCCGGCGAGGGGTGAATGCAGTAGACCGGGCAGGCGAACACACAGGACGTGTCGTTGCAGCACGACTGTCCGATGACATGGGGCATGTATCGGTTCTTCCGTTATCGCGGTCGGGGACGCGGAGGCGCCGGCGCTAGGCGACCGGGGCCAGGTGCGCACGCTGCGGTTCGGCGCGGTAGCGCGACGGGGGCCCGTCGACCTTGCAGATCCGCCACATCACCTTGGCGACCGGGTTCATCAGGCCGGTGTCGTGGCAGAGCATCCGCACGTCGCCGAACATGTCACGCAGCATCTGACGCGACTCCGGGGCGCCAAAGAAGATCTCCTTGCGCACCGAGCGCGGGATGTCGAACTCCTTCCAGAACGCCCGCGGCGGCACGATGATCGCCGAACACAGGATCCGCATCGTCAGCGGGACGAACAGCGAGAGCCAGAACCGCTTGCGCCGGCGCAGGTGGGGCACCCGCTTGGCCAGGTATTCGTGCGCGAACGAGATGTGGCGGGCCTCTTCGGCCACGTGGATGGCCATCACCCGCTCCATGATCGGGTGCAGCGTCTTGCCCTCCCGCAGAATGGCCTTCTGGGTGTGGTCGATCGGCTCCTCACCGGCCAGGATCCCGAACCAGAACGGGATCGGCGCCGGCCCGGCGACCAGCGGGATCAGCGGCTGCACCCATTTGAGCAGCCGTGGCATCCCGGGCACGTCGACGCCGATGTGGTTGACCATCTCCTGGAACATCAGGGTGTGGTTGCCCTCTTCGATCGCCTCGTGCAGGCAGTAGCGGTACTCCGGTGAGCCGTTGGGAACCCAGAAGGCGTACTCCATCAGCCCGCGGATGAGGATCGACTCGAAATGCAGGCCGACCTTGGCCACGTTGGCCTGGCGCCACATGCCGATCTCGATCTGGCGCTGCAGCGACTGGGCCTGATACCAGGGATGCTTGCCCAGCGGGTCGGTGCCCGGCAGCACCCAGCGCGGGTCGTTCTCGGTGACCGCGAACTCCGGCGAATCCCAGTCGATGTCGATGTAGGGGTTGAAGTTGCGCCGCACCGACCCTTCCGACAGGGTCTGCAGTTTCTGCACGTAGGCGATGTCATCGCGCACGTCCATGTTGCGACGCCAGCGGCGGATCATCTTGGTGCGAGCAGTTTTCTCAGCCATTCCGGCGACCTCCCCAGAGGTTTACATCGGACCGTTCTATGTCTACACGGTACCGCAGGTATCGCATTATGACCATAGCGTCGGCGGCACTGTGTGCGCCGCCCCGACGGGCTTCGCGCTGTGACCCCCGTCACCGCCGCGGGTCCCGGTCTCACCACCGGACCGGCGGTGTCGGCCTCGCCCCCGCTGGTCGTCGCGGCGACCCGCTCATTACGCTGACCGTCATGGCTGAGCAGCTCACGATCCCCGACTCGATCAAACCCCGCGACGGACGGTTCGGGTCGGGACCGTCCAAGGTACGCCCCGAACAGCTGCAGGCGATCTCGGGAAGCGCGGCCGCGCTCTTCGGCACCTCCCACCGGCAGGCCCCGGTGAAAAACCTGGTCGGCCGGGTGCGCTCGGGGCTGCGCGACTTCTTCTCGGTGCCCGAGGGCTACGAGGTGATCCTGGGCAACGGCGGGGCCACCGCGTTCTGGGACGCCGCCGCCTTCGGGCTGATCGACCAGCGGTCGCTGCATTTGACCTACGGCGAGTTCAGCGCCAAGTTCGCCGCGGCGGTGAAAAAGAACCCGTTCGTCGGCGATCCGGTGATCATCGACGCCGACCCCGGCGACGCACCGGCACCGCGGAGCGACCCGTCGGTGGACGTGCTGGCCTGGGCCCACAACGAGACCTCGACGGGCGTGGCGGTGCCGGTGCAGCGGCCCGCCGGCTCCGGCGAGGCGCTGGTGGTCATCGACGCCACATCCGGCGCCGGCGGCCTGCCGGTCGATCTGCGCGACACCGACGCCTACTACTTCGCGCCCCAGAAGAACTTCGCCGCCGACGGGGGGCTGTGGCTGGCCATCGTCAGCCCGGCCGCGCTGGCCCGCATCGAGGCGATCGCCGCCTCCGGACGCTGGGTGCCCGACTTTTTGTCGCTGCCGATCGCGGTGGACAACAGCCGCAAGGACCAGACCTACAACACCCCGGCGATCGCCACGCTGGTGATGCTGGCCGACCAACTCGACTGGCTCAACGGCCACGGCGGGCTGGACTGGGCGGTGCGCCGTACCGCCGACTCCTCGAGCCGGCTGTACGGCTGGGCGCAGCAGCGCCCGTTCACCACCCCGTTCGTCGCCGACCCGGCGCTGCGCTCGGCGGTGGTGGGCACGATCGACTTCACCGACGAGGTGGACGCCGCCGCGGTGGCCGCGGTGCTGCGCGCCAACGGCATCGTCGACACCGAGCCGTACCGCAAGCTGGGCCGCAACCAGCTGCGGGTGGCGATGTTCCCGGCGGTCGACCCCGACGACGTCTCGGCGCTCACCGCGTGCGTCGACTGGGTCGTTGAGCGTCTCTGAGCGCCTCTGAGCGACTCGGAGCGCCTCTGGGCGCCTCTGGGCGCCTCTGGCGACTCGGAGCGGCCCAACGACCGCCCGGGCGCGGGGCCCCCGCGTGTCACCCACTGTCGGGTGCGTTTCTGCATTACAGTTCGGTAAACAGGCCGTGGTCTACCAGCAGCCGCGCGAGGAGATGTGATGCGCGAACTCAAGGTTCTAGGACTCGACGTCGACGGCAGACACATCATCTGCGAGCACGACGATCCCGCCGAAAAGTTCAAGGTGCGCATCGATGAGCGGCTCCGCGCCGCGCTGCGCGGCGACGACGAACCGGTGGGCCAGACCCAGATCGAGATCGAGGTTTCGCACGGCTTGCGCCCCAAGGACATCCAGGCCCGCATCCGGGCCGGCGCGTCGGTGGAGCAGGTCGCCGCCGCCACCGGCGGCGACCCCGCCCGGATCGAACGGTTCGCCCACCCGGTGTTGTTGGAGCGCTCCCGCGCGGCCGAGCTGGCCACCGCCGCCCACCCGTTGCTCGCCGACGGCCCCGCGGTGTTGACCCTGTTGGAGACGGTCACCACCGCGTTCGTCAACCGGGGCCTGAGCACCGACGGCATCGCCTGGGACGCCTGGCGCAACGAGGACGGCCGCTGGACCGTGCGGCTGGCCTGGAAGGCCGGCCGCACCGACAACGTGGCGCATTTCCGGTTCGTCCCCGGTGCCCACGGCGGCACCGTCTGCGCCCTCGACGACGCCGCGACCGAGTTGGTCGACCCGGATTTCGAGCGGCCGCTGCGGCCGCTGGCGCCGGTCGCCCAGCTCAACTTCGACGAACCCGACCCGTCGGTGCGGCCGCACGCCGAGGCCCCGGCCGCACCGGAGGCCCCCGCCGCGTCGCCGGACCCCGAGTCGCCCCCGGCGCCGGCCGAGCCGGAAACATCCCCGCGGGCGCGCCGCGGCAAGCCGCAGGTGCCGGCCTGGGAGGATGTGCTGCTCGGGGTGCGCTCCAGCGGCAGCCGCTAACCGGGTCCGGCCCCCGCCGCGACCGCCAGCCCCAGCCAGGCGGCCGGCACACCGACGCCCAGCCCGAGCACCAGCCAGCGACGCACCGGGGTGTGCCGCCACCCCCACAGCGTGGGAGCCAGGCCGCCGACCGCCACCAGGTTCAACCCGACCGCCAGCAGCGGCTGCACCCGGGCCAACCCGAGGCTGAGCACGACGATCGTGGTGGCGGCGACCGCGGCGGTGAACCCGGCGACGGTCAAGCCCAGCGCCCACGGGGTGGGCTCGCGGTGGCCGGTCACGGCGCGCACCGCGCCCGCTCGTAGAACGCCAGCGCGGCGGCCGTGGCGACGTTGAGCGAGTCGGTGCCGCGCGACATCGGGATGCGCACCCGCAGGTCGGCGGCGCGCAGCACACCGCCGGTCAGGCCGGGGCCCTCGGCGCCGACCAGCACCGCCACCTTCTCGGCGCGCACCGCGGCCATCGCCTCGGGCAACGCCATCGCGGTATCGCCGGGGGTCATGGCCAGCACCCGGAAGCCGTGGTCACGCAGGGTGGCCAACTCCGCCGGCCAGGTGGCGGCCCGGGCGTAGGGCACCAGCAGCGCATGCCCCATCGAGACCCGCACCGCCCGGCGATACAGCGGATCGGCGCAGCCGGCGCCGAACACCACCGCGTCGACGCCGAGTCCGGCGGCGTTGCGGAAGATCGCGCCGAGGTTCTCGTGGTCGTTGACCCCTTCGAGCACGGCGATGGTCCTCGCCGCGCCGAGCGTCGCGGCGACCTCGGCCGGCTCCACCCGCCGGGCGGCGGCCAGCACCCCGCGGTTGAGATGAAAACCCACCACCTGAGCCATCACGTCGGCGGAGACCCGGTAGTAGGGCGCGGCGCAGCCGCACAGGTCGGCGCGCAACTCAACGAGACGACGGTCGGTGCCCAGCAGCGCCAGCGGCGTGAACCGCGACGCCAGCATGCGCTGCACCACCAGCACTCCTTCGGCGATCACCAGCCCCTTGCCGGTGGGCAGATCCGGACGCCGGTCGATGCTGTTGAGGTCGCGGAAATCGTCGACGCGGGGATCGGCCGGATCGGTGATATCGACGACGGCGATCTCACCCACGGCGCGACCCTACTTCACCGCCCGGTGCGGCCGGCGGCACCTCCGCTATGTTGAGAGTGATGTCCGACTCACCTCCACCGCTGCCCGCCGCGCTCACCGAGCCGGGACCGGTGATCGCCGTCGGCGCGGTCGGCTGGCTGATCGCCACGGCGGCGGCGTTCCTGATCCCGACGCTGCAACCGTGGCGTCCGCTGACACTGGCGGGGCTGGCGGTGGGGCTGCTGGGCACCGGGATTTTCCTGTGGCAGCGCACCGCGATGCGCCGCGGTGCCCGCGGCGCCCAGACCGGACTGCGACATCAACCGACCGACACCCCGTGACCGCCCACCGCGGTCCGTGACCCCGAGGAGAGCCATGGCAGCACCGCTTCTGCAAACCCACATCGACATCCACGCACCGGTCGCCACGGTGTGGGCCCTGGTCTCCGATTTGAGCCGGATGCCGCAGTGGAGCCCGCAGACCCGCAAGATGAAGGTGCTGGGGCCGCTGCGCGCCGGCGCGCGCACCGTGAACCTCAACCGCCGCAACCTCCTGGTCTGGCCGACCACCTGCACCATCACCGAGGTCATCCCGGAGAAGAAGCTGGCGTTTCGGGTCAACACCAACGGCACGGTGTGGAGCTACGAGCTGGAGGCGACCCCCGAAGGCACCCGGCTGACCGAGAGCCGGCACGCCGAGAACGGGGTCAAGCCGATCTCGGAGATGACGGTGAAGACCTTCATGGGCGGACCGGAGAACTTCGAGCGCGAACTGCTCGACGGCATGGACGCATCCCTGGCCGCGATCAAGGCCGCCGCGGAATCCGGTTAGTCGGCGGGCTCGTCTGCGGCCGGCGCGTCGCCGGGCGACGGGTCCCGCGGCGCCTCGACCGCCGCGCCGGGCCCGGGCTCGGCGGGATTGCCGGCCACGTCGAGCACCCCGTCGTCGTAGGGCTCGTAGCGCGGCGAGCCGGTGCCGGCCGGCACCGGGGTGTCGGAGTGGGCACCGCACCCGTAGCCGAAATCCACCACCCGGCCGTCGGCGGACATCTCGTTGGCGCAGACCCCGAACATCCGGCCCAGCGAACCGGCCAGCGGCAGAAAGAACCCGCAGGTGCGGCAGACCCGTTTGGTTGAGCGCGCCATCGCCGAGTCCGGACCGAACTCGCCGTCGTGCCAGCGTTGCGCGGCCAGCTCCCGGCCCCACCGGCTCAACACCTGGCGCCGCCCCAGCCCGATCTCGCCGGCCACCTCGTCGAGCTCCGGGTCACCGCTGGCGCAGTACCCGGGCACCAGCCGCGGGTCGTCCGACGGCGCCGCCAGCAGATCGCCGGGACCGAGGTCCCCGGGGCGCACGCGCTGCTCCCACGGCAGCCACTCCGGCGCCAGCAGCGCCGTCGGGCCCGGCACCAACACCACCTCGCTGACGGTGACATGCTCGGCGCCGGGGTATCCGGCGACGACCACCGCCCACTGCCACCCGCGGTAACCGGGCAGCTGCGCCAAAAAGCGATGGGTGACCGACACCGCGTCCTCCGCGGCCGCACCGAGGTACTCCCCGACCGCCGCTGCGCCGCTGTGTTCGGCGACCGCGGAGCGGGCCGTCTCGACGGCCCCGGTGAGCAGCGCCGACAGCGCCGCGTCGGCATCGGCCGCCGCAGTCGCGTGCCCGGTGGGTCCCAGAGTGCTGTCCATCGCCCCTCATACTGCCGTAAAGCCGATCGGCCAGCCACACCCGTCTGCTGCCGCACCCGACCGCGGCGATGAGAGAGAATCGACCCATGCCTGGACGGAGACCACCGCCCCCACCGGGGGGTCCGGTGCCACCGAACCGTCGACGGCGACCCGAAACGGCACGTCAACACCCCGGGATGGCCAACTATCCCAGTGACCCGCGGCCCGGGGCGCCGCGGCGGGCCCCCACCGGACCACCGAGCGCGAATCGCTACCTGCCGCCGCTGCCGGAGCACGACCGGCCCGACGCGCCCGACCCGCACCCGCACTCCGGCCCCTCCGGTGACCGGGTCACCGTCACCCGCGCCGCCGCCCAGCGCAGCCGCGAAATGGGGTCGCGGATGTATGACCTGGTCCAGCGGGCCGCCACCGCCGACGGCGCCGACAAGTCCGGGCTGACCGCGCTGACCTGGCCGGTGGTGGCCAATTTCGCGGTGGACGCCGCGATGGCGGTGGCGCTGGCCAACACCTTGTTCTTCGCGGCGGCCACCGGGGAGAGCAAGGGCCGGGTCGCGCTGTATCTGCTGATCACGATCGCGCCGTTCGCGGTGGTGGCCCCGCTGATCGGCCCCGCCCTCGACCGGCTGCAGCACGGCCGCCGGGTGGCGCTGGCCGCCTCGTTCGGCCTGCGGATCGCCCTGGTGACGGCGCTGATCCTCAACTACGACGGGATGTCGGGCAGCTACCCGTCGTGGGTGCTGTATCCGTGCGCACTGGCGATGATGGTGCTGTCGAAGTCGTTTTCGGTGCTGCGCAGCGCGGTGACCCCGAGGGTGATGCCGCCGAGCATCGATCTGGTGCGGGTCAACTCCCGGCTCACCACGTTCGGGTTGCTCGGCGGGACCCTGGCCGGCGGCGGGGTGGCCGCCGCCGTGGAGTACGCGACGACCCGGCTGCTGCACCTGCCGGGTGCGCTGTTCGTGGTCATCGCGGCGGCGGTGGCCGGGGCGATGCTGTCGATGCGCATCCCCAGCTGGGTGGAGGTCACCACCGGGGAGGTGCCGACCACGTTGAGCTACCACGACGACGGGCCGCGGCGGCGCAGCTGGCGCGAGCACGCCCGTCAGGCCGGCGGGGCGCTGACCCAGCCGTTGGGGCGCAACATCATGACCTCCCTGTGGGGCAACTGCACGATCAAGGTGATGGTGGGGTTTTTGTTCCTCTACCCGGCGTTCGTGGTCAAATCCCACGACGCCGGTGGTTGGGAACAGTTGGCGATGCTGGGCCTGGTCGGCGGCGCCGCCGCGATCGGGAACTTCGCCGGCAACTTCACCAGCGCCCGATTGAAGTTGGGCCGCCCGTCGGTGCTGGTGGTGCGCTGCGCGATGACGGTGACCGCCGCGGCCCTGGCCTCGGCGGTGGCCGGCACGCTGATGATGGTCACGCTGGCGGCGCTGGTGACCTCGGGGGCCAGCGCGATCGGGAAGGCCGCCTTGGACGCGGCGCTGCAAGACGATCTGCCCGAGGAGTCACGTGCGTCGGCGTTCGGCCGCTCCGAGTCGACGCTGCAGCTGTCGTGGGTGCTCGGCGGTGCGATCGGGGTGCTGGTCTACACCGAGCTGTGGATCGGGTTCGCGGTGATCGCGGCGGTGCTGATCGTGGGGCTGGCCCAGACCGTGATCAGCTTCAACGGCGACACCCTGATCCCCGGGCTGGGCGGTAACCGCCCGGTCCTGGTCGAACAGGGGCAGGGCCGCTACCACGACACCACGATGGTGATCCCCCGGTGAAGCGCAACCTGGCCGTGCTGGTCGTGGTCCTCACGGTGCTGGCCTCGGCCGGCGCCGGGGTCGGGGCGTGGCTGGCGCTGCGCGACCACGGCGCGCAGGCCCCGCAGATCAGCGTCTACTCCAACCGGCACCTGGTGCGGGTGGGGCCCTATTTCACCTGCGAAGTACTCGACCTCACCGATTGCCAGACCCCCAAGGACCAGGGCGAATTGCCGGTCACCGAGCGCGGGGTGGTGCAGTTGGGGGTGCCCGAGGCGATCGGCGCCGCCCCCTGGCGGCTGCTGGAGGTCTACCAGGACGGCGAGACCGCGCGGACGTTTCGCTCCGGAAGCCGCCTGGCGGTGACGAT